>JAZLJH010000044.1:0-90991 GCA_045617785.1 Acutalibacteraceae bacterium | reverse complement strand
CGCAGACGGTGATACTCAAAGCAGAAAAAATACTCACGGCAGAGAATTGAGAGTTTTCGGTTTTTCAATGCGAAAATAAGAACAATCGGCAGGGGCGCCGCACCCGGGGCGCCCGGGTCAATCGCGCAGCGGCACCGTGTGTGCCCGAGCGATTGACGGATGAAAACAACATATATTATAAAAATCGCGCTGATTACACGAAATCAATGCGGGTTGCCTTTTGCCCTGCGGGCAAAACGGGCGGACACGGGGTGCCGCGCCCTACAAAATGATTGGATTGTAATTTTGCCCTTCGCGTGCATTCTCGCGCATTCGCGCTTCAAACACCGCAGCGGGCAAAAGGCAAACAACGCAGCTTTTACAAACCGCGTTGTTTTTTCAGTGCAATAGTTCACTCGGATTATTGACAAATTGCAATTTGAGGTATATTATAACTATACAGGTATTTTCGTTTGAAATGCCAATACTAATATAAGGAGTGTGACAGACAGATGGAATCCGGCAGTAGCAGCGAGCACGGGCGAAGTAGCAATTATCCGAATATCAGCGGAACAGAACAGCCTCCGGAACGTAGGTCTGTTCACACATATTTTTGCGTGACGGAATGATTTTTGTTATTCCGGTTTATGTTGCGCATATAAACCGATGAAGGCCTGCTTTTATCGGCAGTTATGTGTTTTCCGCGAGCAAGCGGGTGCGGTTTCGTGCCCGGTGTGCTCGGTTTTTTGTTTTCTTAATACCCGTACCTACTCTGCGTTCCGTCGGCATTTGCCGCGGTGGGGCATTCGCCCCCGCAAGGAGCCGCATTTTGCGGCTATCAAAAAAGGAGGTATGGACAGTGACCAAAGAAGTTTTTGAAAGACTTTTATCCGAAAAGCAGTACAAGGCTATTAAAAGCATTTTCGACACGATGAACCCCGTCGATACTGCGGCGCTGCTTCCCGAATTCGGTGAGCGCGAGCTTGTGCTTCTTTTCAGACTTATTCCCAAGGAGAACGCCGCAATGGTGTTCACCTACCTTGAAGCCGAGGAGGAGCAGGTGCTCCTTGAAGCTTTTACCGATAATGAACTGAAGAATATTATGGACGATATGTTCATAGACGATACGGTCGACATTATCGAGGAAATGCCTGCAAATGTTGTGGAGCGTATGCTCGCCGCCGCAGGCAGCAAGCGCAACTCCATAAATGCCGTGCTCAATTACCCCGAGGACAGCGCCGGCAGCATTATGACGCTGGAGTATGTTTCGCTTACTCCGAATATGACGATTGGTGCAGCAATACAGAGCATTAAGTCAAAGGGCGTTCACTCCGAAACCGTCAACAGCTGCTATGTTGTTGAAAAGCATAAGCTGCTCGGCATAATCACGGCTAAGGATCTGCTTACCGAGGATGACGACAAGCTCGTGAGCGAGGTTATGGAGGAAAACCTTATAAGCGTTAAAACTCACGCCGATAAGGAAGAGGTTGCGCAGCTCTTTAATAAATACGATTTTCTCGCATTACCCGTCGTAGATAACGAAAACTGTATGGTCGGTATCGTTACCGTTGACGATGCTATCGACGTTATTCAGGAGGAAGCCGAGGAAGACTTCCAGAAAATGGCGGCTATCACGCCTAACGACAAGCCCTACCTTAAAACTTCCGTGTGGAGCATTTGGGGCAGCCGTATTCCGTGGCTTCTTTTACTGATGATTTCCGCTACATTTACGGGTATAATCATATCTTCATTTGAAGATGCGCTTTCAAAGCTCGTTATACTTACCGCATTTATCCCCATGCTTATGGATACGGGCGGTAATTCCGGCAGTCAGGCATCCGTTACCATCATACGCGGACTTTCCGTAGGCGATATAACCGTTGGCGATATATTAAAGGTTATGTGGAAAGAATTTCGCGTTTCAATTCTTTGCGGCGCATCGCTTGCGGTGGCGGCTTTCGCAAAGGTTATGCTTATTGACGGTATGATTATGAAATCGGACGGTGTGAATACCACCGTTGCGCTTGTGGTGGCGGCAACACTTGCGGTTACTGTGGTGTGCGCAAAGTTCATAGGCTGCACGCTGCCCATAATCGCAAAAAAACTCAAATTCGACCCTGCTGTAATGGCAAGCCCGTTTATTACAACAATAGTCGATGCGGTTTCGCTGCTTGTTTACTTTGCGGTTGCAAAATCATTTTTACCGTTATAATGTGTGGAGAGAGATATGGAATTAAAATTCAGAGACGGCAAGTTCGTCATTATGCAGGTGTCCGATGCGCAGGATCTGCACTGGGTAAGACCCACTATGATTCGTATGCTCAACACTGCATACGATATGATAAAACCCGATTTTATTGCACTTACCGGTGATAATATACTCGGCAACCACCTTTGCGATGCACGCTTCGGCTCGCGCAAGGTCGTTACCGATGTGCAGGGCGAGCGCGCCATTATGGAAAAGGCGATAGATAAGCTCTGCGCGCCGATAGAAAAACGCAAAATACCCTTTGCCATGATTTTCGGCAATCACGATGATATGAACAATATCACCAAGCAGGAGCAGGCGGATATTTTCAAAAAATACAGCAGCAATATCCCTTATGACAGCGGCGACTGTTACGATTGCGCTACTTACAATATCCCGATTATGTCAAGCGACGGCAGTAAGGTCGCATTCAACCTCTGGATGTTCGACTCCGCCTGGCAGGATAAGGAAACCAAAGAGTGTCATTGCGCCGTTACAAAGGGCGCGGTGGACTGGTATAAGCAGAAAAGCACCGAGCTTAAAGCAGCAAACGGCGGCAAGCCCGTTCCGTCATTTTTGTTTCAGCATATTCCCGTTAAAGAGGAGCTGGAGCTTATTGAGGAGTGCCCTATATGGAAAGAGGGCGCGGCTCCCGGACGCGACGGCAAGTTTTTCAGGCTTAAACCCGGCAAGAATATTCGCGGCGAAATAGGCGAGTACCCGAGCATCTGCGATGAAGATAACGGCGAGTTCGATGCTATGCTTGAGGGCGGCGATGTCAAGGCGATGATTTTCGGTCACGACCATGTAAACAGCTTTGAGGCGCCGTATAAAGGCATAGATTTTATTCAGACTCCGTGCGCCTCGTTCCGCTGCTACGGCGACAGAAAAAAAGGCGTTAGGGTATTCGTTATTGACGAGGCTACCGGCACTTACGAAACCGAGGTCTTTTCATACGATGAAATTTGCGGCGGCGGGTTCTTCAACGAGGTCGCTTATATGTGGGATGCCGATGATATGGTCAAAACCAAAGCGGCAGTTATTGCGGTCAGTGCGGCGGCATTCGGCACTGCGGCGGCATTCGGCATAAGGCATTATAAAAAGTTCAAAAAGTGATTTATCGGGGGATGTAATGAACATTGTTTTTTACAGCCCCTTTGAAATTTAACGGCTGAGGTGTGTTGGAATGGATATAAATGTAATATCGCATCGCGGTGCAAACAAGGTCGCTCCGCAGAATACCATAGTTGCGTTTGAAAAATCAATTGAAATCGGCTGCGATGGGTTTGAAACCGATATTCACCTTACGAAAGACGGCGTTCCCGTTGTCTGTCACAATTTTAATATTGATGCGACTTCAGACGGTAAAGGCTATATTAAAAATATGACCTTTGAGGAATTACGGCAGTTTGATTTCGGCAAATACCGCGGCGCCGAGTTCGAGGGTACAAAAATACCCACTCTTGACGAATTTCTTGAAGTGAGCGCAAGAATGGGCGACAAAATGAAGGTGCTTGATATTGAGCTGAAAAGCGAGGTGCCCGGAAAAGCCGGTACCGAGATAGCGGAAAAAATGCTGAAAGCTGTAAATGAATTCGGTATGATTGACAAGCTGCTTGTTTCGAGCTTTGACCCCGCACTGCTTGTGGCTTGCAAAAAAATAGAGCCGCGCTGCAAGACGGGCATTTTATACAGCCCCGAAAGAAAGCTTGCCTACAAAATTTCACTTAATCCCGTAAAATTCTGCCGCGAGATAAACTGCGATGCGCTTCACCCGCATTACATATACTGCACAAGGCATTATATAGAAGCCGCGCACAAAGCGGGAATACAGGTAAACCCCTGGACCATTGACAGCGAGCGTGTGGCGAAACGCCTTATAAAGCGCGGCGTTGACGGGCTGATTACTGATGACCCGGGACTTATGAATAAATTATTGGGTAAATAATTCGGCGCAGAAGCCGTTTTACCTCACTCGGCGTATCTGCATACGCGGTCGCTCGGTAATTCCGTCTTCTGCATCCGAATCTTGATGGTAGGCGCAGAAGCCGTTTTTCTCTGATTCATCATTAAAAAACAACGAGCTGTAAAACATTGTTTTACAGCTCGCTTTGTTTTAGTGTATCTTAGAACTCAAGGTATTCCCAGCCGATTATTTCACCTATGCTGTCGCCTCTGAAGAGCCAATAGAACAGGTCGCTGATGAACTTGAATATCTTAACAAGTATGTTGTTGAAATCAAAGCTGCTGTCAGCCTTGACCTCGGGAACTTTGCCGCCGTTCATAACCTTTGCGCAAGCAAGGTTGAAATCCTGCTTTGCCTTCTCGAAATCTTCGGGAGCCATATTGGTGTTGTTGATCGCGGCATCTGCGGCATCAATAGCATCGGCAAGCTCTTTCTGAAGCTCGGGAGAAAGGTCGGAGGTGTCATACGCTTTCATCTTGGCGATATCTCTCATAAAGCCCTTGGAGTTGCGCTCTACATTGAACTGCGGATATTTGTCGGGATATGAATGAACGCTTGTGAAATCGTCATCGGTGAGTATGTCGGCAGCAAGGAACATTATGATGTTGTTGCTTGCGGTCTTTTCGTGGTTCTGGTTGAAGAAGTAGAAGGTCTGCTCGGGAAGAAGACCTGCGCAGGCATCAACAATGTTGTTGGGGTCTGCGTGCGAAGCGGGGTTGCCGCAGGTGCAGTGGTTGTTTTTGCAAACATAATCTGCGGGAAGCTCAATGTTAACGCCCTTTGAGTAAGCGCCCATTGATTCGGAATCGGTGTGGATAATGCCGTCGGCATTAACATCGTCCCACGAATCAACGATTTCATACATATTTACATTGTAGTCAACAATATCGAAAACCTGAACGCCGTCGTCGATAGCTTTCTGAATATTGTCAAATCTGTGAATCTGAGCATCATAGAACCAGTCGGTCTGCTCGCGGATAGCATCGAATTCTTCGCCCATAAGGTATTTCTCGCGGGCGCCGCCGTTTTCATTTATATAGTTGCCGCTCGGAACAAGGCCCCACATAAGGGTCGAGTAGCCGATGTACTTGGAAATGAGAACATCAACAGCCTTGTCGAGAATGTTGTTGAGGTCTGCATTGGGGAAGATGCGAAGAACAAGGTTGATGAGGTATGCCGACCATTCATCGCTGCCCATAAGCGCGGGGAGCATCTTTTTGTAAAGCTCCTCATCATCGTCAATAAGACCGAACTCGTAAACTTCGCCGAGTACCATAGCACCGTCAAGTGCGGGAACTATGTAGAGGATCTTGTGGATATCTTCTGCAACGGATCTGCCTTCGTCGGCATAAATCTGTAAAAGAGCAACTGCGACCGAACCGCCCTGGCTGATGGGAACAATGTTTACCTTGGGTGCGCCGGTGATCTCTTTAACATGAGCGATGAACTCATAGAGCTCATAAGCGGTGTCATGCATATTGCCGAATGAAGCATAAGAGAATACGAAAAGATTTTCTTCGCCTGCAATATCAACAAATTTCTGCAGGGGGAGCTCATTCATAATGTACTCACGGTCGTGCTCGGAAAGCTCGGCGTAGCTGACATCGTACTTGGTGGCTCTGATGTCGTTTACGAAGTGGCCCTCTGAATCAAGCTGCTGCTTATCCATAAGAACATCGGCAAGCACATTTGCAACCGCGTTGGCAGCCTGCTCGTCTTTATCCTCCTGGTTTGCGAGTAAAAGCGCAAGCGGGGAAAGAGCCTCGGTAATCGCCTTGCCGACAATATCCATTGTGGAGGGCAGGAAGAAGGGCTTTTCAAGCGGCTCGCCGTCGGAATTGCACTCGATGTTGCCGTTTTCATCGTAGCAGAAAACCTCGCTCTGGAAAACGCCGGGTACAACTATGGAGGGGATGTACGACGCCTTGACCGCAGAAGCGGAAAGTGCGAAGCAGCTGACAGCCATAATGACCGCAAGCACTACTGCAAGAACTTTTTTGGTGTTTGACATAAAAATACCATCCTTTCTGAAAGGTACATATATACGCATACAGTATAGCACAAGTGTTTCGCGTTTGTAAACTGTTTTTTAACTTATATATAGTATAGTCTTGCACAAATAAAAAAACGCACCTTTGTGTAAAATTACAAAGGTGCGCCGTAATCGGGTTTATTTCACAAATTCGTGATAGATAGCATCAAGGGTGTTGATGTAATCATCGGCATCCACGCCGACGATGATATTGAGCTCGCTTGAGCCCTGGTCTATCATTCTTATATTTATGCCGTTGTCGGCAATGGCTTTGAAAATCCTGCCTGCGGTGCCTTTTGAGCCTGCCATACCTCTGCCGACTACCGCCACAAGTGCGATACCGCCGTAAAGGTTTATGGAATCAGCCTTGGTGACACGCTGCAGTTCATTGAGAATTGCATCCTTTTTCGGCATAAGGTCATTGTCATTTACCACAACAGACATTGTGTCTATACCCGAGGGCAGATGCTCAAAGCAAAGTCCGTTATTTTCAAGTACCTCAAGCACGCGTCTGCCGAAACCGACCTCGGAGTTCATCATATCCTTTTCAATGGCGATGACCGAGAAGCCCTTTTTGCCTGCGATGCCGGTGATAACGGTGTCGACCTTATCGGTCGGCGCTTTTTCAACTATCATGGTGCCTGCATCCTCGGACTTGTTGGTGTTCCTTATATTTATGGGGATGCCTGCCTGCCTTACGGGGAACACGGCATCCTCGTGCAGAACGGTGGCGCCCATATATGAAAGCTCGCGAAGCTCACGGTAGGTGATAAGCGGAATGACCTGCGGATTTTCAACGCAGCGCGGGTCAGCCATAAGCATACCGCTTACATCGGTCCAGTTTTCGTAAATATCCGCCTTGATTGCGCGGGCTACTATGGAGCCGGTAATATCTGAGCCGCCGCGTGAGAAGGTCTTTATTGTGCCGTTGGGCATAACGCCGTAAAAGCCGGGGATTACCGCGCGCTCGTGCTTTGCCATAAGTGCGGCAAGCTCCTCGTTCGTTTTTTCGGTGTCAAGCGTGCCGTTGTCGTTGAAGAAAATGCCGAATTCCGCATCAATGAAATCGTAACCGATGTAGTTTGCAAGAATCATTGAGTTGAGATATTCGCCGCGGCTTGCGATATAGTCGCGGCCGGCGTGGTGAACGATTGCGTTTTTGATTCTGTCAAATTCCGGCTGAAGCCAGAAGCTGATGCCCAAATCTTTTATAATGCCGTTGTAGCGTTCTTCGATTTTTGAGAATGCGTCATCTATGGGCATATTCTGCTTTACGAGCGTGTAGCAGTCGTAAAGCATATCGGTAACTTTAATATCATCCGAAAAGCGCTTGCCGGGGGCAGAGGCAACAACATACCTGCGCTCGGGCTCGGCTTTGATTATAGCGGCTACTTTTCTGAATTGGTCGGCATCGGCAAGTGAACTGCCACCGAATTTAAGAACTTTTACCATAACGATACCTCACGAATTTTGATTTTTTTACCAATACATATTATCACTCGTACAAACTGTTGGCAACTAAAAGTTGAACTTAAGCTGAAAATTCTGCTTTTTATATAAATTTTACAAAAATTAAGTAAAAGGTTTGTGCAATAATCTGTGCTGCAAATGTGATAAAATAAATTTACATTCTTGAATCGGAGGAAGACTATGGATATAAAAGCCAAAATCATCGACGGAATTTCCAAGGTGAAGCTTTACTGGAAAAAGCCGATGCCCGGCCGCTATATGACATTTAAAGAAATAGCGGCGTACGCAGGCGGCGGCATAGGCGCATACTGCATTATAACGCTCGGCACGGCGTGCCTGCTTGCCATGGGCAACACGCTGCTTTCAAGCACGCTGGGCGTTGACCCCACCGATATGTATGTTATGTATATCATAGCGGTGCTTGCGAATATTCCGCTTACGGGCATTCGTGCAAATATTATAGACAATACGCGCAATAAAGCCGGCAAATACAGACCGTATATCGCAACCATGGCAGTGCCCACTGCCATAATCTGCACCGCTATGGTGTGGTTCCCGTACGATAAATTCGGTGCACTGTTCGGCGAGGGTACATGGTTCGGCGAAAGCAGGGCGTATGTTGTTAAATGCGCAATAATCCTGCTGCTCAACCTGCTGCTGCACTTCTTCTATTATTTCTTCAACGATGCTTACGAAAACCTTATTCACGTTATATCGCCCGATTCGCAGGAGCGCGCCGATGTTTCATCTATAAAGAGCATAGTTTATTCACTTGCACCCACGCTTGTGAACCTGTTTACACCCATTATCGCACAGAATGTGTTCCATACTAACTCGACCGATATAAGAGTTTACCGCTTGCTTTACCCCATACTTACGGTGTTCGGCATACTGCTCTGCATTGTCGTTTATAAGCACACCGAGGAAAAAATCGTTCAGGCGAGAACGCATATAATTCAAATCAAATTCACCGATGCACTGCGCGCAGTTGCCAAAAACAAATATTTCTGGATCATTTCCCTTGCAGGCTGGATAGGCTTCCTTGAAAGCTCGTATTCAAATATTATGTATTGGCTCTATAACTACGGCGGCTCGTGCAACGGCAATGTTTACGGAATAATCGTTACCATATACGGCAACGCCTCGCTCTGGGGTATGATACTCGCGCCGTTCCTTATTCGCAAATGGGGCAAAAAGAGAGTCCTTGTCGTAACGAACCTTTTCAATATTCTGTTCATACTGCTTATGCTGCCCGTAACACAGTCAATAAGCGGGCTCACAATATGGCTCGTGCTCGGCTGCCTGTACCTCAACGCATTTATGGGCTCGTTCGCGCTTATACTCAGCCCCTCGATTCAGGCGGATATTCGCGACTACCAGCAGTACATAACCGGCGAGCGTATTGACGGTATGTTCTCCGCAGTCGGTACGATAGGTACTGTTATAACCCTTGCAACATCCTCCGTTCTTCCCATGGTTTATGAAAAAAGCGGACTTACAAGGGAAAAGGCTCTTGAGGTCACCTCGAACCCCGATATTCTGTCAAGACTTATAGGCGACAGAACGGTCGGTGAAATTCTCACCGAGCAGGCGGCAAACGGTCAGAATCCGTTTGAAAATGCGTACAACGCTCTGTATGACCCGAATATTCTTCTGAGCCTGCTGCATATTCTCATAATATTCTCCGCATTCGGTGCGCTGCTGAATGTTATTCCGTATTTCTGGTACGATTTCAACGAGCTTAAACAGAAATCGGTAGTGCGCGTGCTCAAAATAAGAGCGATGAGCGAGGACTATACCAACGGCGCATTAAAGGATGAAGCGCGAGAAGAAGTAAAAGGCATTATCGAAACCGCGCGCGAGTTTTTCGGCAAAGAGCACATTGGCGCCGATAAAAAATCCTACCGTTCGGTAAGGGATAAGGATGCCCGCAAGCAAGCAAAAAAAGCATACAAAGATGCCGTGGCGCATAATGAGGAAATCGAAATCGCAAAATTCGTGTGCGATGAGCTTAACAAGTATTCCACAAAGCCGTATATTATGAAGGTGGAAGCCGAGCGCAAAATCGCGGATGCCGGACTTGACGGTATTAAGAACGGCGATATCGCGCAAATCAATAAAGAGCTTGCTGCGGCAAAGTCTATGCCCCACAGTACTGCCGACGAAAAGCTCGAAAGAAAATTCGCGCTTGAAATCGCAAGAAACAAAAAGAGTGCCTGCAAGGCGTGCCGCAAGTATTTCAGCGGCGCTGCGGAGTTTGTTCAGCCCGATATTGCCGTGCTTGAGGGTTACTTTGATGACGAGGATGAATGCGATGCTCAGCTTACCGCCCTCTATGCGAAAAAACGCGAGAGCGACAAGAGCCTTGCCAAGAGCATAGAAAAAGAAATCACCGCCGTTAAAGAAAAACGCGCAGAAGCACGCAAAAACTCCAAAAAGGAAATGGATAAGCAGGCGTTCTTCAACCGCGCCGCAAAGCCGTACCTTGATGCGGTCAAAGTGCTGGAGGAATACAACAACTACTCAAACCTTGATGTGATTCTTGCGGGAAAATAAAAAGCTTTCGGTTTTCAGATATAAGTAAACGCGGTTCAGTGCGAACCGCGTTGCTTTTTATTAAACTGTTTCTGTCAGAGCTGTTTTCTGATCTCTGCGAGCATATACAACCGCAATAACATATACCGTGCAGTTTTCCTCATTAACGGTAAAATATATAAGAAAATTTTTCACCGGCATTTTATGTACGCCTTTTTCGCGCCACTTTTTTTCATCTGTAAGCGGAATACGGTCAGGCATACGGTTGAGTGATTCAATTGCGGTTTTTAATGCGGAAAGTGTATTTTTTGCCGCGGCGGGAGATTTGAGTTCAAAAAGGATGTAATCTTTTATCGCCATTAACTGCTGCTGCGCCTGCGGAGTAATTATTGTTTTATATTTTTTCGCCATATCATATTTCCTGCATTAAATTATTAAATACCTCTGCGGCAGGTTTACCGGATTTTGCCTTTGCTTCAGACAAACCCTGTTTCATCATTTTATCAAAAGCATCGGAATCCATATCATCCCTTGCCGCAGGCATATACGGAACCGACAGGGAAAAGGGTATGCTTTTTGTTAAAATGATTTGTTTATACAGCATATTTATGAGCACGGATGTCGGAACACCGAGTGTTTCAAGAATATTTTCAGCTTGAGCTTTAACATCCGGTTCAACCCTTGCGAGCACGTTTGCTGTTTTGGATGCCATAATATCATCTCCATTCAAGCATATTATACACCATTGTATAACAAATAGCAATACAAAATATTGTATTTCGTGCGTTACAAGAGTCCAAATATAACAACATCCGCCTCGCTGAATGCGGGGCGGATGTTGTTTGCTTTGCAGTTTATTTCATAAGTGCATCAAACGCATCAAATATTCTTGAAATGTAGTGAAGAATCTTTTCGATTAGAGCTATAAAGCTGTTTATGCTTTCAGGGTAGCCGTAATCGGGCGTTTCCTCGATTTCGACCGCGCCGTAGCCCTCTAAAACGCCGTTGTTGTCATCCACTTCGTCATCGCACGCAAAGCTTACAAGCAGCGGCGAAATGACCGAAAGGATGAAGTAATCGGCATTGTTTATTGCGCCGAATTCCTCGCAAGCCATACGGGTGATTTTGTCGGCGACGGGGGCAAGACCGAAATGTTCAAACATTGCATTGCCTGCGGCAAGCAGAGTATTGTCTGCAATAGCGGCAAAGTCAGTTCTGAGAATGAGTACCACAAGTCTTAACAGTGTTTTTATTTCGGTGCTGTCAAGCATAAATGCTTCGCTGCCGCCGTAGTGCGCGGCTACAAGCTCCGTGGCAAGGTCCCAGCCGTCCTTGTAATCGCACTCGGGGATTTCAATGCCGTACTGTGCGGCAAGCTCGCGTGAGCCGCCCTCGCCGTTGATGGGCATATTGCATATATCAAGCAGACCGCCCACAGCCGTCATAACAAGATTGTAGAAAATACTGTCGGGCGAAACGCCGAGCTTTTCTTCCGACATTGACAGTTCAAGTCTGTATTCAACGCCGTTTTTCAGGTATTCCTTGGCAAAATCGTTAAGTCCTGCATCCATGGCGGCGAGCTGTTCATCGGTATAATCGGGCACAAGTGCCTTGAGTGCCGCGGTGTCAATTTTATCGACGGTGCGTGCTTCGTACTTAATTTCATCATCATTCATATTAAACACGCGGTACTGCAGTGGGTACATTGTGAGCGAGGTTGTGGCGAAATCGTAAATGGTGTTGCCGTAGCCGCTTGTGAACGATGTGGCATCCGAGCAGTGCTCGTGGCCCGTGAATACAAGCTTAATGCCTGCATCCGCAAAAAGCTCTGCGGTCGAATAATGGAATTTAACTATGAAATTTCTTGATAAAATTCTCTGGAAGGGAAGATGGTCAAGCAGATTGTGGTGCATCATAAGTACGGGCTGCCTGCCCGCCTGCTTTGCGAGCTTTGCCTGATCGAGCACCCAGTTGATTTTATCAAGTGTCATACCGTCTTCGGTAGATTCCTTCTGGTTGCAGCTGTCGAGTGCGATAAGACGGTATTTTTCACCGAGGTCGGCGGTATATGAGCAGTCGTCATCGCGCACGGTGAGTGCCTCGTCATAGCCGAAGCGTGCATACATCTGCTTCCACTGTTCAACGCCGAAAACGCAGGTGCCCTCGCCGTATATGCCCATATCGTGGTTGCCGTCTATAACATAGACCTGCTTGCCTGTTTCATCCTCAAAATCGGCAAGCTTCTGCGCCATGATCTCGTGCTGATCAAGCACGGTTCTGCCGTCGTTTACTATATCGCCGGAAATAAGAACGAATTCAACATCGTCTGCCTCGGCGCACTGCCTGAGAAATTCGTCGATAATAAGTCCGCTTTCGTTTTCCATGGCGGCGCGTCTGTTCGCATAGCCGAAAACCGGGTCCTCGGAATACCATTCAAGGCTTTCCTCGGGCAGGCAGAAGTGAAGGTCCGAAGCAACCGCGAACGAAACATCGTAATCCGTGCCCTGTGCCGAAGCGGCAACCGACAGCATACCTGCAAGCATTACTATTGAAAGTATTATGCACAAGCACTTTTTCATCATATTTACCTCTCTGTTCTTATTTTATACACCGAAATATTTAACGGCATTGTTGAACGAAATATCCTTGACAACTTTGGAAAGGAACTCAATATCATCGGGGTATTTGCCCTCTTCAACAAGGTCGCCTAAAAGCTCACACAGAATTCTGCGGAAATACTCGTGGCGCGTGTATGAAAGAAAGCTTCTTGAATCCGTTATCATACCCACGAATTTTGAAATTGCACCGAGATTCATAAGAGTCTGCATCTGTGTTCTCATTCCGTCGTAATTGTCATTGAACCACCAGGCGGAGCCGAACTGGATTTTCGATTCGGCTTCATCGCTCTGGAAGTTGCCGAGCATTGTGCCGAGCACGTAATTATCCTTGGGGTTGAGGCAGAAAAGCACTACCTTCGGCAGCTTGTAGTCGGTGAGCATTGCATCAAGCAGCCTTGAAAGATTTTCGGCGATACCGCGGTCGCAGATTGAATCGTAACCTGCATCGGGACCGAGCTTGCGGAACATAGGTGTATTGTTGTTGCGCATGGGGCCTATGTGAATTTCCATACCCCAGCCGCGCTCCGCATATTCGTTTGCAAGGAACAGTAAAAGCTCTGTTTTGTAAGCATCCGCTTCCGTTTCGGTAAGAGCTTCGCCGTTGAGGCGTTTTGCGAATATTGCGTTAAGTCCGTTTTCATCGGCGCGCGCATACGGCACTGACATAATGCCGTGGTCGGCGGCTCTGCAGCCCATTTCGGCAAAGAAATTTATGCGCGAAAGCATAGCACTTTTAAGCTCGGTGAAGCTTGCGATTTTTGTGCCGCACACCTTTTCGAGTGAAGCGAGCCACGGGAGGTAGGCATCGGCCTCGATCGCGAGCGCTTTGTCGGGACGGAATGCAGGCAGCACCTTGCATTTGAAGCTTTCGTCGGCGGCAATTAGCTTGTGGTATTCAAGCGTGTCGGCGGCATCATCGGTGGTGCATACGAACTTAACATTGCTCTTTTCGATTATCTCGCGCGGTTTGAAGCCGCCTGCCTTGATTTTGGCGTTTGCTTCGTTCCATATTTTGTCGCAAGTCGTGGGTGAAAGCGGCTCGTAAATACCGAAATAACGCTGCAGTTCAAGGTGAGTCCAATGGTAAAGGGGGTTGCCGATAAGGTTCGGCATAACCTCCGCCCACGCCTTGAATTTTTCGTAAGGTGTTGCGTCACCGGTAATATATTTTTCACTTACGCCGCAGCTTCTTTCGGCACGCCATTTGTAGTGGTCGCCTGCAAGCCAGAGGTAAGCGATATCCTCAGGCTCTTTATTTTCGTAAATTTCTTTGGGTGAAAGGTGACAGTGCCAGTCAAAAATCGGCTCATTTTCACAGGCGGCATAAAGCTTTTTTGCCGTTTCCGTGGAAAGCAGAAAATCCTTATCCATAAACTTTTTCAAATACAGCACCCCTTATAATGTAATTACGGTTTTAATATTAGCACACTGCAAAGAGTATTTCAACAATTCATTTGAATAATTTTGGAATGTAACAAGGTAAAATGAACATTATGAATTGACTTTTACATCGGTTTGCAATAGAATTACTTTGTAAGAAAATAACTTGAAACGGGTGATGCTTTTGTATATTGAAAGCAGCGGAGTGATATCCGATGCCGAACTTTTCGAGCTTGTGAAAAAGTCGGTTGAGGGTAAAAAGCTCAATAAAATTCTGATTTTGCCTCCGGACTATACAAGGATGTATTCCGGCGCGGGTAAAATCACGCGGATGTACTATAATCTTCTTAAAGATAAATGCGAAATCGACATTATGCCCGCGCTCGGCACACACGAGCCGATGACAAAGCAGGAGTGGCTCGCGTTTTTTTCTGAAGATGTTCCGTTCGAAAAAATGATAGTCCACAACTGGAAGACCGATGTTGTGAAGCTCGGTGAGGTGCCGGCTGATTTTGTCAGCGGTGTTTCCGAGGGACTTGTGAACGAAAAAATTGATGTTGAGGTCAATAAGCGCCTTACCGATAAATCCTATGACCTTATTATTTCAATAGGACAGGTCGTGCCGCACGAGGTCGTGGGTATGGCGAACTACTCAAAAAACATATTTGTCGGCTGCGGCGGCAGCAGTATGATAAATTCCTCGCATATGCTCGGTGCATTTTACGGGCTTGAACGCATTATGGGCAGGGATTTTTCGCCCGTAAGAAAGGTGTTTGACTACGCTGAGGAGAATTTTATAAACGACATTCCGCTTATGTATGTGCTCACCGTTACCACCAACAAGGGCGATGAAACACTTATTCACGATGTTTATATCGGCAGAAAGCGCGAGCTTTTTGAAATGGCGGTTAAAAGGAGCCGGCAAACAAATCTTATTTACACGGGCAAGCAGCTTGAAAAGGTCGTTGTAAATCTTGACGCACGCGAATTCAAGAGCACGTGGCTCGGCAACAAAGCCGTTTACAGAACGCGCCTTGCCATAGCGGACGGCGGCGAGCTGATAGTGCTCGCGCCCGGCGTTAAAAAATTCGGCGAGGACGAAGAGAATGACCGCCTTATAAGAAAATACGGTTATGTCGGCAGGGAAAAGGTTCTCGAGCTTGTTGAAACCGAGCAGGAGCTGAAAGATAATCTTTCCGTTGCGGCGCACCTGATTCACGGCTCGTCCGACGGCAGATTTAACATAACCTACTGCACAAAGCTCGTTACAAAAGAAGAAGTCGAGGGCGTGAACTTCGGATGGAAGCCTTATGACGAGGTCGCGGCGGTTTATGACCCGGCAGTTCTTAAAGACGGCTTCAACACCGTTAACGGTGAAGAAATTTACTATATAAGCAACCCCGCACTCGGTCTGTGGGATGTGTAATTGAATATTATTCGGAGGTAATATATATGAAAAAATCAGATATAGGTCTTATCGGACTTGCCGTTATGGGCGAAAACCTTGTTATAAATATGGAAAGCAAGGGCTTTACCGTTTCCGTTTATAACCGCACTACCGAAAAGGTCGATAAATTCATTGCCGGCAGAGCCGCAGGCAAAAACATAGTGGGCACACATTCACTTGAAGAGCTTGTTGCTTCACTCGAAAAGCCGCGCAAGGTAATGATGATGATAAAAGCGGGCTCCGCTGTTGACGATATGATCGAACAGCTTCTTCCTCTGCTTGATGACGGTGATATAATCATTGACGGCGGCAACTCGCATTTCCCCGATACCGCAAGAAGAACAGCTTATGTCGAAAGCAAGGGCAAGCTTTATATCGGCACGGGCGTTTCCGGCGGCGAGGAGGGCGCTCTGCACGGTCCCTCTATGATGCCCGGCGGCTCACCCAAGGCGTGGGAAAGCGTTAAGCCGATATTGCAGGCTATCTGCGCCAAGGTCGAGGGCGGCACTCCCTGCTGCGACTGGGTCGGCGAAAACGGTGCGGGCCATTTTGTGAAAATGGTGCATAACGGTATCGAGTACGGCGATATGCAGCTTATCTGCGAGGCGTACCACCTTATGAAATCCGTTGCAGGTCTTAATCACGACGAAATGCACGAGGTGTTCGCAGAGTGGAACGAGGGCGAGCTCGACAGTTACCTTATTGAAATCACCCGAGATATTCTTGCCTATAAGGATACCGACGGCAAGCCGATAGTTGAAAAAATACTTGATACCGCAGGTCAGAAGGGTACGGGCAAATGGACGGGCATTGCCGCTCTCGATGAGGGTGTTCCGCTTACACTTATAGGCGAAGCCGTGTTCGCAAGATGCCTTTCCGCCATGAAAGAGGAACGCGTAAATGCCTCGAAAGTGCTCGGTACTCCGGCAGGCGAATTTACGGGCGACAAGAAACAGTTTATAAATGACCTTAAAGACGCTCTTTATGCTTCAAAAATCGTTTCCTATGCACAGGGCTACACGCTTATGCGCACCGCCGCAAAAACTTACGGCTGGAATCTCAACTACGGCGGAATCGCGCTTATGTGGCGCGGCGGCTGCATTATAAGAAGCGTGTTCCTCGGCAAAATAAAGGAAGCTTTCGACAAGAACCCCGAGCTTTCAAACCTGCTGCTTGACCCGTTCTTTGCCGAGAAGGTGCAGAAAGCATCGGCAGGCTGGCGCAGAGTTTGCGCGGCGGCTATAAGCTGCGGCATTCCCGCACCCGCTATGACAAGCGCACTTTCATATTTTGACGGCTACCGCTGCGACAGACTTCCCGCAAATCTTCTGCAGGCACAGCGCGACTATTTCGGCGCACACACATACGAAAGAGTTGACTGCGAGCGCGGCAAATTCTTCCACACCAACTGGACGGGCGAGGGCGGCGACACCGCGGCTACACAGTATAATGCATAAGGAGTATTGATATGAAACAGTTAAAAGAAAATTGCAAATACGCACTTGTAGTGCCCACAAGTATGGGTGTTCGCATCTGCCCGCAGAGCGGTCAGCCCGTAGCGGCTTCAAATATGTTCTTTATGCAGGCGACCTCTGCCGAAACAAATGTTGCAAGCATTTCGTCATACCTCGGTCTGCCCGTAAAGGTGCTCACCACATTCGTTGAGGGTAGCCCCATAGCGCAGTTCATAAAATCCGACCTGCGTTCAAGAAATATGGAATTTGAGGGCAAGGATGTACCGCAGGGCGGACCGTGGGGCTACCGCCATCAGTTCAATATTGCCGATTCCGGCTACGGCTCAAGAGGCCCGCGCGTTCACAATGACAGAGCGGGCGAAGTCGGCAGAACACTCAATATAAATGATTTTGACCTTGACCGTATTTTCGGCACAGAGGGCGTGCAGATTCTGCACATGAGCGGACTTGTCTGCGCACTTTCGCACGAAACGAGCATTTTCTGCCTTGAGCTTGCAAGAGCCGCCAAAAAGTACGGCACGGTTATTTCTTTCGACCTCAACTACCGCGCAACTTTCTGGGAGGGCAGGGAGCAGGAGCTTCGTGAGATATTCACCGAAATCGCATCTGTTGCGGATATTCTCGTCGGCAACGAGGAGGATTTCCAGCTTGCGCTCGGCATAAAGGGTCCCGAAGCGGGCGGCAAAGATCTCGCTTCAAAAATCGACTCGTTCAAAGAAATGATTACACGCGTTAAAAAGGAATTTCCCGATACATCGGTATTCGCAACCACGCTTCGTCAGGTCAAGAGCGTAAATTGCCACCTCTGGGGTGCCATTATGCTTGCGGGCGATGAGTGGCAGGTCGTTGAGCCGCGCGAAATCACCGTGCTTGACAGAATCGGCGGCGGCGACGGCTTTGTGGGCGGTCTTCTCTACGCCGTTCTCAAGGGCTGGTCAGCCGAAAAGCAGATTCAGTTCGGCTGGGCTTCCGGTGCACTTGCCACCACATTCCTTACCGACTATGCGCAGCCTGCCGATGAGGAACAGGTATGGAGTATCTGGAACGGCAACGCCCGCGTTAAAAGATAAATTCGAACACATAAGCCGTTTTACCTCACTCGGCGTATCCATATACGCCGTCGTTCGGTAATTCCGTCTTCTGTGTCCGAATTGCTGAATTATAATATGTCGTTTTACGCAGCACGGTTTTAACGCCGTTGCTGCGTAATTTTTATTGAATTGCAATAGAATGAATAAAAGTTTTCTACAATTTAATTGACAATTTGTAAAATGCCACAAATAAATATGGCATTTTTTAACAACAATGAATATTGAATAATGGAGAAATCGGGGTATAATTAAAATAGTGTGTATCGCGTATTGCGGTACTCCGAAAGGGAGATGGGTTGAATGGAAATGTTCTCGTACATTGTTCTGTGTGTGGCGGTGCTTGCCATTGCGTATGTTGTATTCAATTTCTTCAAGATCCGTGCCATGAAAGAGGGCACGGATGAGATGGTCGAAATGGCGGGTATTATCCGCAGCGGCGCTTCGACTTTTATGAAGACTGAATACAAAACCATAGCAATAGTGGTTGCCGCCGTTGCTCTTGTGTTTTCGCTTTTCATTGAAGCCACAAGCGGCATTACATTCATTATAGGCGCGCTTATGAGCAGTTCGGTTTGCGTGCTCGGTATGCGCAGTGCCACTTATGCAAATGTGCGCACCGCCAACAAGGCGCGTGAGTCGCTTTCCATAGGCGAAACCGTAAAAGTCGCGCTTTGCGGCGGCAGCATCAGCGGTTTGAGTGTGCAGGCGTTCGGTATGCTCGGTCTCGTGCTTATAATTATAATCACCGGCGGTATCGACAGCGAAGCCACCGGCCACGGTTTGCTTGTGAATATGCCGTGCAACCCCACCATAATGCGCGTTTCCACATATTCACTCGGCTGCTCCGTTGTTGCCATGTTTAACCGTGTTGCAGGCGGCAACTACACAAAGGCTGCCGATATTTCATCCGATATTCTCGCCAAGCTGCGCCACGATATGCCCGAGGATGACAGCCGCGTTCCCAATGTTGTTGCCGACTTCATAGGCGACAATGTCAACGATATTGCGGGCAACTGCTCCGACCTGCTTGAAAGCTTTGTTGCCACCATGAGTGCCGCAATTATGATAGCGGTCACTCTCTTTAAGGGCGCGGCCGTTGCGGGTGATGCCGTAAGCAGTGCCACGTTTGATGCCACCTGCATATTCCCCATAGTGCTTGCCGGCGGCGGACTTCTCGGCTGCCTGCTCGGTCTCGGCTTTGCCGCAGTTAAAAAGATGGGCGACAATCCCTCAAAAGAACTCAACCTTGCCACATATATTTCGGCAGGTCTTACAATTCTCATAGGTCTCGGCGCATCTTATGTCGTGTTTAAGGATGTTCCGCTTTATGACGATTTCAAGCTCGGCTGGGCTTCGCCGTGGCTTTCGAGCGTGCTCGGCATAGTCAGCGGCGTTGCCATCGGTATGATTACCGAATACTACACCAGCACAGATTACAAGCCCACGCGCAAGCTTGCCCAAATTGCCGGGGAGGGCGAGGCGTTCGTTATCACCAAGGGTGATGCCATAGGCTCGCGCTCGTGCCTTTTCCCCATACTTCTCATAGGTATTTCTCTGTTCATTTCGGGTAAGATATGCGGTATGTACGGCATAGCGCTTTCATCACTCGGTATGCTCGCATTCGTAGGGGCGACCGTTTCCATCGACGCTTTCGGTCCCATTGCCGACAATGCCGGCGGTCTTGCGGAATCGTGCCACCTGGATGCAAATGTGCGCGTTATTACCGATAAGCTTGACTCCGTAGGCAACACCACCGCCGCCATAGGCAAGGGCTTTGCCATAGGCTCTGCGGCATTTGCCACGGTTTCACTCATTATTGCGTATGTCGGTAACTATACTGCAATAGGTCATGAGCCTGTTCTCAACTTTGCCTCGTTTATTGTTGTTGCGGGCGGCATAGTCGGCGGTGCGCTTATAGAGTATTTCTCGGCGCTTCTTACCGACAATACAATCGAATCCGCGCGCCTTATGGCAGATGAAGGCGACCGCCAGCTTTCGGTGCCCGGTGTTATTGAGGGTAAGGTAAAACCCGATTACAACCGCTGCATAGAAATGGCTGCTAAGCAGGCACTTAAAAAGATGCTTGTGCCGTCTGTGCTTGCACTTCTTATTCCCGTTGTGGGAGGCTTCATTTTCGGTGTTGAATTTGTGGGCGGTATCCTTGTGGGTGCTACGATCGTTGCCATTCCGCGAGCATTGTTTATGGGCAACTCCGGCGGCGCGTTTGATAACGCAAAGAAATATATCGAGGGCGGTTTCCTTGAAGGCCACGGCAAAGGCAGTGCCGCGCACAAAGCGGCTGTTACGGGCGATACCGTAGGCGATACCCGTAAGGATGTTGTGGGCGTTGCGCTTGATATTTTCATTAAAACGATGTCCACTGTTGCAAATACGCTTGCAAGCCTGTTTGCTCAGATAACGCTTATTAAATGATATTTTTTCGCCGCCGAGTCTTTCGGCGGCTGTTTTTTACGGTTGGTTTGCCTTTGATGAGGATAAGAAAAAGGCACTTGAAGCCGGAATGGATGCGCATATTTCAAAGCCCATAAATATCAATGAGCTTGTGAATACCATTTCACAGTTTGTGTGATGAGATAAGAAAAAAGCAACCACTCTATTGAGTGGTTGCTTGCTTATGTTGGCATCGCCCTATCTTCCCGGGAGGCTGCCCTCCGAGTATTGTCGGCGCGGTTGAGCTTAACTACCGTGTTCGGGATGGGAACGGGTGGACCCTCAACGCCATCAACACCAACTGCGGAGAATTTACTGTGTCCTCCGTCTGAATGCTCATTTATTATAGCACGGAAAATTCAAATGTCAACACTTTTTTTCGATTTTTTTCAATATTTTTTTGCATTGCGGCAAAAAGCGCATTTTTCATAAAAATATCTCATTTTTTTACTCAAACCCCATTGATTATTCACAGAAAATGTTGCATAATATAATGAAAGTATGGGGGGATGAGTTTATGGCAGAAAAATTTGCATTAAGTTACGATATCGGCACCACGGGCGTTAAGACCTGTATTTTTCAACTGGGCGAAACAATAAAAATGGTTGCTGCGGCTTCGGCAGGGTATAAGCTCTATGTTTTTCCCGACGGCGGTGCCGAGCAGGATCCCGATGAATGGTGGCAGGCAATGTGCGACACAACGCGCAAGGTGCTTTCCTCCGGCATAGATCCGCACAACATCGTCGGCATTTCGTTCTGCTCGCAGATGCAGGGCGTTGTGCTTGTCGATAAAGATGCAAAGCACGTTCGCCGCGCCATGAGTTATATGGATCAGCGTGCGCGCGAAGAGCTTAAAAAGGGTATCGCATACGGCCCGCAGATCGCGGGTGCCAATGTTCCCAAGCTTCTGAAATCGCTTATGATCACCGGTGCCGTTGCGGCTTCGGTCAAGGATCCCGTGTGGAAATATAAATGGGTAGAGGCTCACGAGCCCGAAAATTTCAAAAGAGTTCACAAGTGGCTTGATGTTAAGGAGTATTTCATCGCGCGTATGACGGGCGAATTCTGCATGACTCACGATTCCGCATTCGCCACCGAGCTGTACGATATCAAGAAAAAAGTATTCAGCCCCGAAATGTGCAAGATGCTCGGTGTTAATCCGGCGCATCTGCCCGATATAAAACGCTCCGATGCCAAAATCGGCGAGCTTAAAGAAATACCCGCGCAGGAGCTCGGACTTGTTCCCGGCATAGCCGTTTACGGCGGCGGAGGAGATGCCTCGCTTATCGGCGTGGGCGCAGGCTCCGTAAAGCTCGGCGACACACATATTTACAACGGTACTTCCGGCTGGGTTTCCACCGTAGTGGGCAAGAGCGTTGTCGATGCTTCCGCCATGATAGCGGCAGTTGTAGGCGCAGAGCCCGACAGATACAATTACTTTGCCGAGCTTGAAACGGCGGGCAAGTGCCTTGAATGGGTAAAGGATCACCTTGCACTTGATGAAATCGGCATCTATATCGAAAAGAAGCATATCACCGATACATACGAAGAAAAATACACGAGCCTTTATGACTATATGAGCGAGGTGATCGACAAGGTTCCCGCAGGCAGCGGCGGCGTTATTTTCACCCCGTGGCTTCACGGCAACCGCTGCCCGTTTGAAGACCCCAATGCTCACGGTATGTTCTTCAACATAAGCCTTGAAACCGGCAAAAGCGAGCTTATCCGCTCCGTAATCGAGGGTGTTTGCTACCATATGCGCTGGTTCCTTGAAACCGAAGATAAAAAGGTCAAATCGAATGACCGCGTAAGGTTCGTAGGCGGCGGCGCACTTTCGGATGTTACCTGCCGGATTCTTGCCGATGTTACGGGCAAGGTGGTCGAAACGGTCGAAAGCCCGCAGAATGTCGGTGCTATGGGCGCGGCGGTGCTTGTTGCGGTAGGCAGCGGCGAGTGTGCATCCATTGACGAAGCCGTTAAGCTTATACCGGTAAGCAAGACCTTTAAGCCTAACCTTGAAGCGAAAAAGGTTTACGACAAATACTTTGAGGTTTACAAAAACCTTTACAATTCCAACAAAAAGAATTTCGCAATGCTGAATTCATAATTCGGTGTTGAAAAATTGCGGCAATTCTGCTAAAATAGCAATATTATTCCTGAGGGGGCGTTATTTGTGAATATTGCGTTGATAGCACACGATTCCAAAAAAGAGCTTATGACTCAGTTCTGCATAGCATACTGCGGCATTTTAAGCAAGCACAGCATTTGTGCAACGGGCACCACCGGCAAGCTCGTTTCCGAAGCGACCGGTCTTGAAATAGATAAATATTTAAGCGGCTCGCAGGGCGGCGACCAGCAAATCGGCTCCCGCATCGCCTGCGATGAAATCGACCTGCTTCTTCTTTTCCGCGATCCGCTTGACCCGAAGCCGGGCGAGCCCAACGAAACGAATCTGTTAAGGCTTTGCGATGTGCACAATATCCCCGTTGCCACGAATATTGCCACCGCCGAGGCGCTTATTCACAGCCTTGAACGCGGCGACCTTGACTGGCGCGATATTGTGAACCCGAAGAACTGATCATATTTTAAGTCGGGTGCGGGAAGCTCGCACCCGTTTTTCTGTTATGTAGGAGGCTATTATGGCTATAAGTGTAAAAGCAATTAAAGGAACAAAAGATACATTACCGACCGAAAGCCACAAGCTGCAGTATGTTGAGCAGGCGGCACTTTCGGTTGCCGGCACATACGGCTTTCACGAGATGCGCACGCCCGTTTTTGAATACACAGAGCTTTTTGACCGTTCGGTAGGCGAAACGAGCGATGTTGTGCAGAAAGAGATGTACACATTCAACGATAAGGGCGACCGCTCAATAACACTCAGACCCGAGGGTACCGCAGGCGCAGTGCGTGCATTCCTGGAGCACGGCCTTTTCAACGAGCCGCTTCCGCAGAAAATATGCTACCTCACATCCTGCTACCGTTACGAAAAACCTCAGGCGGGCAGGCTCAGGGAATTTCATCAGTTCGGCGTGGAGTGCTTCGGCTCGGCTTCCGCTTTGCAGGATGCCGAAATAATTGCTCTTGCAAACAGTTATTTCAACTACCTCGGCATTTCGGATTATGTGCTTGAAATAAATTCAATAGGCTGCCCGGAGTGCCGTGCAAGGTATTCCGCCGCCCTTAAAGAGTATTTTGCCAATAAAAAAGATGAGCTTTGCGAAACCTGCCTTTCAAGGCTCGACCGCAACCCCATGAGAATACTCGACTGCAAAAGCCCCGTGTGCTCCGAAATAGCAAAGGATGCACCCGTGGTGCTTGACTATATCTGCGATGACTGCCGCGAGCATTTTGAGCAGCTTAAAAAATACCTCGAGGCACTCGGAATAGAGTACAAGGTCAACCCGCAGATAGTGCGCGGACTTG
Source organism: Acutalibacteraceae bacterium (assembly GCA_045617785.1). Taxonomy (GTDB): domain Bacteria; phylum Bacillota; class Clostridia; order Oscillospirales; family Acutalibacteraceae; genus DTU089. The sequence continues at coordinate 66,876 of JAZLJH010000044.1, read as the reverse complement.
ACTATTACACCCGCACCGTGTTCGAGTTCGTTTCCGTAAATGAAAAGACCGCAGGGCTTGTAATAGGCGGCGGCGGCAGATACGACGGACTTGTTGAGGAGCTCGGCGGCGCCGCGATGCCCGCCTGCGGCTTCGCAATAGGACTTGAACGCCTGCTCATACTTATGGAGGAAACGGGCGTTGCTTTCCCCGAAGCTCCGAAATGCGACCTTGCCATTGTTACCGCCGGTGATGCGGCGATGCTCAAAGCGCTTGAGCTTTCTTCGGAAATTCGCGCAGAGGGTTACTGCGTGAGCATTGATACAGTCGGCAGGTCAATAAAAGCGCAGATGAAATATGCAAATAAAATCGGCGCGACATATACCGTTGTAATAGGCGACAGTGAGCTTGAAAGCGGTATTGTTAAGCTCAAAAATATGGAAAATTCCGAGGAAAAGGAGCTTTCGCTCGATACATTCTGCGACGATTTTTCCGACACGGCGGTGCAGGATGCATTCGCCGGTATTGCAGCCGCCGATTTTGAGGGAATGACACAGACGGATATAAACAAGCTGTTTAATGTTTAAGCACAGATAACCGAAAGGGTGTGAGCGTGTGGAAATAATTGATATTTCAAAGGATATTCTGAAAACTCCCGTTTACCCGGGCGATCCTGAATGCAGAACAGAAGCTGCGCAGGATATGCGCCGCGGCGACCATTGCAACCTTACCGCGCTTTATACCTGCCTGCACACCGCTACGCACGTTGATGCACCGCTGCATTTCATAAACGGCGGTGCGGATATAAGCGCTATGCCGCTTGATTTATTCATAGGCGAGTGCTGTGTGGTTGAGGCGCCGCCCGGACCCATAACCGGGCAGTATGCCGAGGAGCACTTTCCGCAGAATTGCGAGCGCCTGCTCATAAAGGGGCACGGGCTTTCGTACCTTATGGAAAGCAGCGCATACTGCGTGAGCGATTACGGCATAAAGCTCATAGGCACGGATTCCGCCACAATCGGCATACACGGCACGAACGCGGTCATTCACCGCGCCCTGCTTTCCGAAAACATACCGATTCTTGAGGGGCTTGACCTTGAAAATGTTGCCCCGGGCAGATATTTCCTTATGGCGCAGCCGCTGAAAATTTCAGGCGTTGAAGCCGCGCCGTGCAGAGCGGTGCTCATAAAAGACCACCTGTTCTGGTCTGACTCGGGAATATAATTAATTAAAAGTGCATAATAAATAATGAATAATTTCGGGGCGCAAGCGCCGGATTATAGAAGTTTTCAGTTTCGGGCGCAAACGCCGGATTATAATTAAGAATTAAGAGGTCGGAATCAAGAGCGAAATGCTCGAAGTTCCGACCTCTTTTGTCGCGTTTATTCGGAGTAATATTGTAGGAAAGGCACCCTTGCCCCATTTGACCGCCGCGGTGTTTGAAGCGCGAACGCGCGAGAATGCACGCGAAGGGCAAAATTACAATCCAATCAATTTGTAGGGCGCGGCACCCCGTGCCGCCCGTTTGCCCGCAGGGCAAAAGGCAACCCGCGTTGATTTCGTGTAATCAGCGCGGTTTTTGCATTTTATGTTGTTTTCATCTGTCAATCGCTCGGGCACGCAAGGTGCCACACCGCGATTGACCCGGGCGGCACGGGGTGCGGCCCGTACAATTTTCCCCCGAATTTCCGCGGCGAAAAAAAGAACGAACGGGAATTTCCATTCGGTTTTGACAGCGAAAAGAAAGAACAATCGGTACGGGAGGCACCCCGTGCCTCCCGGTTTGCCCGCAGGGCAAAAGGCAAATAACGCAGTTTCGAGTAACTGCATTCCAATTAATATATAACCGATTTCGGGTATAAAAATTCCGCTTCCGATTTTCGGGAGCGGTCAGTTTTTATATTCGGCTATATCTTCAAGTCTGCAATCAAGTATTTCGCACAGCTCGTTAAGTGTAAAAGTGTTCACATTTCCGTTTTTTCTGAGTCTGTCAAGCTGTCCGGTGCTTATTCCGTAATCCTTTATAAGCTTGTATTGTGAAATGTTTTTCTCTTTGAGCGTGACCCAAAGCTTATCAAAAACGATCATAAACCGCCCTCTAATCGAATAATTCTTTTTTATAAACGCTTATTCTCTGAAATCAAAAAGCTTTAACGGTGCGATTTTCAAGGCTTTGCATATTTCAAATATTACATCCAGCGAAACAGAACATTCTGCCGTTTCAATTCTGCTCATATGCGTTCTGCTTATATTTACAAGCTCCGCAAGCTTTTCCTGTGATAAGCCGTTTGCTTTACGGTAGTATGCAATGTTCAATCCGAGATGTTTATATTCGTCAGAATGTCTGTTATCCATATCATCACCGATAAAATTATATAATGAAAAACGAGTATGCGCTATAACTTGCTAAATAACAAATATAACTTGACAAGTTACAAATATTATGATAGATTTAACAAAAAGTATTCAAAAGGGGTGTTTTTATGAAAAAAAGAGTGCTATCGCTCATTTTGGCGGTGATGTTAACAGTATCTATAATTCCATTTACAGGAATAACAACTTTGGCATCGGATCCGCCCGCAATAACTGAAGCTGAACTTCAAGCAAAGTTTGCAACTCTTCGCAGTAAACTTGAAAATAAATATTTTACCGTTAATCAAACATATTGTCGTGCTGCACCGGGTGAGGCTGGGCATCCGCCGCAAAATGATTGCAGTAATTGCAAAAATACCAATGTATATAATGCTTCGTGGTTTCCGCTTATGACACCGCAAGATCATCCGGAAAATATGCCGAAACATTATTGCCCCGGTGGGGGATATATTACATCCGTTGGTTGGTCCTGTGCAGGCTTTGCAACTTACGCGCAATGGTATTTGTATGCTTCGCAGCCGGGTGATTATGTTGTTGCTGTCAAAAAGGGCGGAGACATTAGTTTGAATTACAACAATCTTAAATCCGTTGATGCGCGTGTAGGCGACGTGCTCAGGAGTAACGACGGTCACTCTGTTGTTTTGTATTCATACAATTCATCCGGTTTGTCATACATTCAATGTAATGGCACTAGAATAAATGATGGCAATTGTAAAGTAACCTATAAATCTAATATTTCATACAGTGAATTTACGAGTGCTTTCGGTGGCACTGTTTGCGTTACGGGATGTAAGAATTTCAGCAGTACACCTACAACCTACACCATTTCTTACAATGCTAACGGTGGCAGCGGTGCGCCCGGTAATCAGACTAAAACTCACGGCACCAATCTCACGTTGAGTTCAACAAAGCCGACGCGTGACGGTTATACATTCCTTGGTTGGGCAACCTCTGCAGGTGCAACAAGTGCAGCGTATCAGCCCGGCGGTACTTATTCGGCAAACGCAGCCGTTACCCTTTATGCTGTATGGAAAATAAATACCTACACCGTTGCATACAACGCTAACGGTGGCAGTGGTGCACCCGGAAATCAGACTAAAACTTATGGTACAAATCTCACTTTGAGCACTACAACACCCACTCGCACGGGCTATGCTTTTCAGGGGTGGGCTACATCTGCAAGTGCAACGAGTGCAAATTATCAGCCCGGTGCAACATATTCAAACAACGCTAATGTAACTCTTTATGCTGTATGGAAAGGCTGCATTGTGTGGTCTGACTGGTCAACAACAAAACCGTCAAGCGGCGAATATGAAACAGCGACCCAATATAGGTACAGGGATAAAATAATCAAAAAAAGCGGTTCATCTTCCGAAAGCGGATATACTTTAGCACAATCATCACCGACTCTTATCGGGACTACAAACGGTGCTTGGCAGCCGACAGCTCCCTCTACACCATCAGGTGTATCCGGCGAATATTATTATGATAGAAGTGTAGAATCTAAAACTGCGTATTATTCTTATTTTTGGTATAGTTCATCGCAGAATTCTTTTTGGTGTATTAAATCAAATGACACATATAAAGATTATGTGAAAATATATTCTGCTTCAGTTGGTACGGGCGTGGCAGAAGCATCACCATATCAAAATTATAAATATGTAACTGCAGGGAAAACCGTAACAATAGGTTCAAAAGATTCACAGCTCGGAGAAATATATTATATCAGTAATAACGACAGTAAAGTGAATTCGTATACAACTCCGCGCGCAAATCTTTTGCCGTATCAGGGTGGCACGGCAACCATTTACAGGACGGTTGAAAAGAAATATCAGTACACTCATTATAAATGGGGCGATTGGTCCGGTTGGTCAACAACCGCTGTAAGCGGCAACGATAACCGGGAGGTACAAACAAGAACAGTATACAGATATAAGGTTTCTACTCAACACTCATTTGGAGGGTGGACAAAAACAAAGGATCCCACCTGCACCGCGACAGGTACACAGACAAGAAAATGCTCTGTCTGCGGCACGGTCGAAACGGGCAGTATTGCCGCGCTCGGTCATTCCTACGGTGCTTGGGTGAACGATGTTGCTGCAGGTGTCAGAAGAAGAACCTGTTCGCGCTGCACTAATGTGGAAACCGAAACATATTTTTACAATATTTCATATAACGCCAACGGCGGCAGCGGTGCACCCTCGGCACAGACAAAAACAAAAGATGCGGCTTTGACTTTAAGTTCGGCAAAACCCACGCGCGAGGGATATACCTTCCAAGGTTGGGCAACCTCTGCAAATGCAGCAAGCGCAGCATATCAGCCCGGCGGCTCATACACCTCAAATGCTGCCGTAACACTCTATGCTATTTGGAAAGCAAACACATACAGAATACAATATAACCTCGACGGCGGCTCGTTTGAACACGAACCGGGCGGAATGTATGAATGGATTCAAAACACAGGAGCAAATATAACCCAACAGATAAATCCTATGATTACGTGTTACGATGGTTTTTATAATGGTAGCAACATCGACTCATTTACTGTAGAAGAACCCACGAAAGAGGGTTATACATTTGTCGGTTGGGAAATAACCGGAATGGATAATTGTAATCATTATTATTGGGACAAAGTAAATTCTAAAAGCGTTAAATTCAGTACAGATTCTTTCTCAATTCCCGGTAATAACGGCAATGATTTCAGAAACCTCCGTTCAACCGACGGTCTTGTAACATTCACTGCAAAGTGGGAATCAACACATACCCACAACTACGCTGAAGCCGTCACAAAGGGAGCCACCTGTACCGAGGACGGCGTGAAAACATTTACCTGTGTCTGCGGAGATACATACACGGAAACGATAAAGGCGACCGGGCATAAAAACACAATATTCATTACCGAGCTTAAACCGACCTGCACCAAACCGGGCGCCGAGGATGAATATTGCCTTGACTGCTCCGATTTGGTCGGTACACGCGAAATCCCGGCACTCGGTCATGATGATTCGGGCGAGTGGATAGTGGAAAAGGCTGCAACCTGCACGGAGAACGGCTCAAAGGCACTTTACTGTAAGCGTTGTACCGAAAAAATTGATACCGTTTCAATTACCGCGCTCGGTCACAATTTTGTGCTTGCCGAAAAGAACGAGAAGCATCCGCACAATGAATTATACAAGTGCACCCGCTGCCCCGAAACCAAAACAGTTGCCGGCGTTTATTCGGAAATCTGCCCCGAATGTAACTTTACATCCACCGTCATTGATGCCCAAAGCTGCAAAATTACGGGTTACACCGGCGAGCTTTCTTCGCTGACTGTTCCGGCAGAGCTCGGCGGCAAAAAGGTCGTTTCAACCGCCACAAGTGCATTGAAAGCCAATGCAAAATTAACCGAGGTCAGATTTGAAGACGGCATTACGGAAATCGGCAGTCTTACATTTATGAACTGCTCATCGCTCAAAAAAGCCGTTCTTCCGGCGAGTGTGACAACAATCGGCACCTATGCGTTTTACGGTTGTGCCGCGGACTTTGCAATATACTGCTTCCGCGACAGTTACGCACATCAGTATGCCGTAGATAACAATATTGACTTTGTGCTTATGGATATAGCCGAAACAAAAAATTCGATAATAGATTACACTCATAAACTTATTTTCACACAATTCACCATGGCAGCGGATATGTCCGTCCTTATCGGCGTGCCGAAAAATGTTGTTGCAATTCCGCAGGCGAGCGTTGTTAACGGTAACCGCGAAACATTCGGCACCGGCTCAACCGTAACCGTTTTTGAAAACAATACGTTCAGCGGCGAATATACCGTAATCGTCAACGGCGACCTCGACGGTGACGGTGTGAGCGATGTGCTTGATGCCATACTCGCAGAGCGCGCGGCAAACGGTCACGCCACACTTTCCGATGCGCAGGCATACGCCGCAAACAATTCAGCCGATACCGAAATTGATGCAGCATCTTACCAGAATGTTGTCAACAGGGCACTCGGCGCTTAAAAAAGATTTCATTTTCTCTCTCAGCAAAGCCCACCGTTCATTTTCGAGCGGTGGGCTTTGTGGTGTATATTCAATTATAATCCGGCGCTTGATAATTCATCATTCATTATGCGTTATTCATTAACAAACACCGTTCCCACCGACCAGCCGTCAATATCCGGCAAGGTGAGAAGGTACTCGCCGTCTGCGGTCATTTCGTAATCAAGCGGTATTTCCGGCGAGGTCAAACTCATAAAAGTGAATTTTTCGCCCCGCGGCTCTCTTATTTTTACTTTAAGAGCGCCGCTTTTTGCGACCGTGCAGTTTATAATGCTTACGGCAATACATTTGCCGTTTTCGTCGACTGTGGGCATAATAACCGCTTGCAGCGGTGTTTCGAGTTCAGCCGAAAAGCCCTTGCCGCACAGATATTTGCAGGTGTTAAGCAGCTGATTGCGCTTTTCGGTGCTTTTTGTTCTTTCCCACAAATCAAAGCCGAATACCGCCCATTTTGCGCCTTTTTCGGTTGTGAATACCGCGGAAGCGGTGCCGAGCTTTCGGAAGCTGCCGCCGCTTTCGGTGTAATATTCTGAAATAATTTCGTCGGGTTTGCCGGTTATTTCCCAATCGTACTGCCGCCATATCTGACCGCCCCAGGTGCGATTTTCAAAGCCTGCGTTGACGGGGTGCGCGGCGAAAATCTCGCGGCGCTCCTGCACGCTTACCCGGTCTGCATTCATATTTTTTATGCAGCCGCGCCTGTGCAGTACATTCAAAGCCTCGCCGTCGCAAATCACATTTTCGGCGAGCAGAAAGTCGATTTCGCTTTCGCTTAATCTTTCGGCAGTTCTGCCGTCTACCGCATAAACGGCGGCTTTTCTGTCGGTAAACGCAACGGGTATGCCGCAATAATTCAAGCCTTCGGTGAAAAATATATTTTCCTTTGAATAGTCGAAACATTCTTTGCTTTCGGCAAGATATGCGGTCTTCGGGAAAAACGGCGTAAGCCCCTCGCGTGTGCCGTGTTTTGAAATGTGCGAAAGCTTTTCCCAGTATTTTCTTTGCGCCGAAAATGCGCCGAGCATTTCGCCGTGCCAGCTCATAGGCTCGTAATCGTTCATAAGCAGGGCATAGCTCATAGCCGTGTTGCCGTTTGCAAGGTAGCAGGTCGTTTCAAAGCAGGTGCCCGCTATGCTTTTGCCGTAAACAACATCGGGCAGATTCTCTATTTCGGGGCGTCTGTCGGCAACATAAGGCGGCAGCATAAGATTCTGATAAGCAAGGAAAATCGATTTATTTATAAAATCCTTCGGCGAATTATCGCTGTATGCACCGCCGCCCGGACGCGAGCAGGGATTCAAGCCCGTTGCTTCTTTCATCGCATCAAAAATGTGCTCGTAGCCGTAGCCCGTGTAACCGCCGTTTGCGCAGCCCTGCAAGCCCATATTGCATTCCGGCAGCTCCTCGTGAATGACCTTGCCGAGTCCGTATGTAAAATCGGCAAGTGTGTCGCGCAGAAATTCAATGTGCTTTTTGCGCGTTTCAATATCGGCGTGAATTGCTTTCACAAGCCCCTCGCGGTCAAATGATGTGCCGTAGCGGCGGTTGAATTTTTCAATGCAGCCGTCGCAAAAGCAGCCGTGCGAAACCGGGTCGTGATTTGTGGCGCGCAAGTCGTCATCCACCCAGACGGTGTGCGGCTTGACCGCCCTCAAATAATAACGCAGCGCGGTGTATGTGTAATTGCGGAAATACTCGTCATTCCAGCAGAAGCAGTAGTCTGCAACAGTGCCGTCGGCATCTGTCATTTTGCCGACGGGTGAATTTTCATAAACAAGTCCCGTGCAGTCCTGCGAGCGCATATACTGCCCGTGACCTATGGAATTACTTAATTGCAATGAAACGCGCACGCCTGCGGCGCGGAAATTTTCGGCACTTTCGCGCAATACGGCGGCACTTTTTTCGTGCTTCGGGAGCGGCGGAAAGCCGTAATCCGTGGCAAACCACACCTCGTCGCAGCAGCCGGGGTGCTTTTTTATTTCGGTAATAAGGGAATCAATGAATTTTGAATCCTTTTGTGTGCGGCTTCCGAGCCTTTGTGTAAGCATAGCGTGCCTCCGTGTTGTTTTTATATAAGTATAACATTTGTGCAAGTAAAATCAATATAATATAAAAAAACCTTTATTTTTTGCATAGACTGTGTTAACATAGTGCGGTAAAAGAGGTAATGACCATGATTTCATTAATTGTTTCATTTGCGGCGCTGCTGCTCGGCTGGTTTTTATACGGGCGCGTTACCGAAAAGGTGTTTGCTCCCGATAACAGAGAAACGCCTGCCGTGGCAATAAACGACGGCGTTGACTGCATACCGATAAAAACCCCCAAGGCGTTTCTTATTCAGCTTTTGAATATTGCGGGCACGGGCCCCATATTCGGCGCACTTATGGGTGCGCAGTTCGGTCCCGTGGTGTTTTTGTGGATAGTTTTAGGCTCAATATTCGGCGGCGCGGTGCACGATTATATGACGGGTATGATGTCCTGCCGCAGCGGCGGCGCTTCTGTGGCGGAGCTTTCGGGCAAATATCTCGGCAAAGGCGCAAGGTGGGGAATGCGCATTTTTTCGGTAGTGCTGCTTGTGCTTGTGGGTACGGTGTTTATCACAAGCCCCGCGGCGCTGCTTGCAAAGCTTACACCCGAAAAACTTAATAACACATTCTGGATAGTTGTAATTCTCATATACTATATGCTTGCAACGCTTCTGCCGATTGATAAACTCATAGGCAAGCTCTATCCCGTCTTCGGTGCGGTGCTTCTCATAATGGCGGCAGGCATTATATGCGGCATAGCGTTTTCGGGCGATTATACAATTCCCGAAGTCACACTTAAAAATCTTCATCCGGACGGCGACCCCGTATGGCCGTATATGTTCGTTACTGTTGCGTGCGGTGCGATTTCCGGTTTCCACGCAACGCAGTCACCGATGATAGCAAAGTGCATAAAAACCGAAAAAGACGGCAAAAAAGTGTTTTACGGTGCAATGCTTACGGAGTCGGTCATAGCGCTTGTGTGGGCGGCGGCAGGTGTCGCATTTTATGAGAACACCGGCGGATTGAGCGCGGCTTTGAGCGAGCTCGGTCAGTCCGGCGTGGTGTATGATATTTCATTTAAGGTTATGGGTACTGTCGGCGGCATTCTTGCGGTTATAGGCGTGGTTGCCTGCCCCGTGACCTCGGGCGATACCGCATTCCGCGGCGCGCGGCTTATACTCGCGGAATGGACGGGACTTGAGCAGAAGAAAATAAAGAACAGACTTATAATCACAATACCGCTGCTCGGTGTGGGCGCGCTGCTTACACAGCTTGATTTTAATGTGCTGTGGCGTTACTTTTCGTGGAGTAACCAGACACTTGCAATGATTGCCTTGTGGGTCGCAACCGCTTACCTTGTAAAGACAGGCAAAAATAAAATCGGCTCACTGCTCACCGCGGTGCCTGCATCGTTTATGTCGGCAGTCAGCCTAACATATATACTTATGGCGGATGAGGGTTTTAAGCTCCGGGCGGCAATAGCGTACCCGGCGGGTGCGGTATTTGCGGCGGTGCTGTTTGTTCTGTATATTGTGCAGGCAAAAAGGATAAAATAAACAATAAAAATACGGCATCGCGTGATGCCGTATTTTTATTGTTTAAGTGTTAAGGTCGCATCGTAGTCCGATATGCCGTAGTTGCCTATGGTGTTTTTGATCATATCGTAAATATCGATGCTTGCGCCCTGCGCATCGTGAACTTTTTTGTTGACGATATTAAGCACGGGCTTGAACCTTCTTACGACCTTTAAGAAGGTTTTGCCTGCGGGGTGATCCTCGGTGTAAGGCTGGTCGCCGCAGAATGCGTAACGAACTATTGATGCGAGCAGGTCAATAAGCTTCATATCCCTGACCTCGGGCTCTGCTTTTACAAGGAAAAGCTTTGCGGTCTGACCGACTGTTTTTTCGCAAAGGAATTTGCCGGCCTTGCGAATGAGCTTGATGTTCGTATCGGTCTTTTTGAGACCGACCTTGCGCATCGGTCTTTCGGGGTCGTCGCGCATATCGGTAAGCAGGTTTATTATCATTCCGTCGAAAATATCCTGCAAATGCTGTTCGCAGGTTTTTCCCTTTGTGTCGTAATCATAATGGGGAATGGGTATGCTCTTTATGTCAACCGTGCTTTCGTCTTTGATCGTGCAAAGGCGCATATATGCGGGGCAGCCGATAAGCGAGCCGGTGCATACATCATAAAATTTATTGCCTTTTTCGGTGGTAACGATATTTATGCTCTGGTTGTGCATATGGCCCGTGAATATAAGGTGGCAGCCGTTGTCTGCAAGCAGGTCAACAAGCTTCTGTGCCTCTTTCTGCCTTGCATCGCCTATAAGCGAAAGTATGGGCTGACCGGGCAGAACGGGGTAATGCTCCATTGCGAAAATCATTTGATTATCGGCTTTGGCTTTGTCGAGCTGTTCTTTTATCCAGGCACGGAATTCGTCATCGTATGCAACGTTGTGCTTGCCTTCAATATCGTTGCAAAGCACCAAAAGACGTATGCCGTCTGCAAGCTGCGCAACATAGGAAAGATGCTCTTTATTGAATGCAATAGCCGTATCGTAGCCGAAATCGCCGTAAAAGCCGAGCAGCTCACTGAATTTTGTGCCCTCAACAGGTACTATTTCATCGCCGCGGTAGGCGTTCGGCTTTTCGTTCATATCGTGGCCTGCGGTAACAACATAAATCTTCTTGCCGCTGTCCTTTAATTCGTGCAGCAGCTTTGAATATTCGCGGTTGCTTTCCTTTTCGCCGTTAAAGCTGAGGTCGCCGGCTATAAGAATAACATCGGTTTCGGTGTAACCCTTAAGGTACTCGATAACCGCACGGTTTATTGCTTCGGTTTCCGCAAAGCCCTTTTGCTCGTAGCGCATTCTGTCGTCATAGCATTTGCCGTATGCGCCGAGTGAATTTTTGTAGAAGTGCGGGTCTGTAAGCAGTAAGAATTTGAATTCTTTACTCATTGTGTATTACCTGCCTTTTCCGCTGCCTCCTGCTCTACCATGAGGTTTTCGGCATGGCGTTCGGCGCGCATTTTTTCAAGGTCAACATACATCTGCTTTTTGGTTTCGCCCTCTACATTGTAAAGGAATTTAAGGATGATCGCTTTGAAGAAGTTGCTGAGCGCGTATGTGAATACAAGCAGTGCAAGCAGCCAAAGGCAAGTGTCGAGGTAAGTCGGCTCTGCCTGCATTGTCTTGACAAGGTCGCCGTCTGAGGAGGCTTTGTAACCTATCCACGCAAGAACGAACGGGATAAGCAGCTCTTTTACATAGCTGAATGCGGAGTTTATCCAGCCGGGAATAACGCCCTGAATCGCTTCAAGTCTTTCGCCGGTCTGCCATTCGAGGTAATCTAAATACTCAACTGCGAAGTGGCTTGTGGAAAGCTCCTGAATACCTACGCCTATACCGAACAGGAAGTAGAAGGTGTAGAAGAATGCACTGTTCCAGCCGCTGAAGAAATAAATACCCATTTTGGCTTCAATAAAGCAGGTCCCGAACACAAGTGCGGCAGCCGCCATGGAGTAAACACCACAGAATTTGAGGAGCTTTGTGGGCTCGTGCTTCTGCGAAAGCTTAGCGCATATAACATTGCCTACGACCGTGCCTGCAGCCGTGGGTATGGTGAGCAGAAGGTTCTTTGATGAGCCTACGGTGATAGCCGCAAGCAGTGTTGAGAATTTACCGAGGTTTGCAAGCACGTTGACCCACTGCATATACCAGTAGGCACGGTAATTGCGGTATTTGAAAAGTGAGAAAAGAGCTTTTGAAATCGAAATCTTCTGCTTTTTGGGGAGTTCTATACGCTCCTTGCAGAAAAGACCTACCATAAGATTGCCGACCATGGTAACGAAGGCGGCAACTATTGCAAGGCGCATATACATTGCGTTTTTGTCATCGCTGAACAGTCCGTAAACGAATGTTGCAATATATGCACCGCCGTAGCCGAGGTAGTATGAAAGCTGCCATACGGTAGCGACCGTCTTTTTCTCCTTAATATTGGGGGAGATGACCTGTGCCACATTCTGACCGAGGTTATTAAAGGCATTGAAGACCGTTTGCATGGCGGCGATTCCGTAGCGCAGCCAGGTCATCTGCTCAATAGTCCAGCCCTTAGGCACATAGTAGAACGAAACGGTGAGTATGAATATGGGAATAAGGCAGATTATGTACCACTGACGGTATCTGCCCCAACGGCTTTTCCACTTTTGCACCACAACGCCGGCAATAAGCGGCATAAGTATGCCGAGTATGGTGGTAATTGTAGTCTGCTTGGCGGAAATTCTGGCGATTTCATCGCTGCCGACACCTACGGGCCCGAAATAAAGCTCATAGAGGAATGCGGCGGCAAGTGTGCCGGTAAGCGTTGTGCCGAACATACCGCCGACACGCGCAAGGCAGATACTTACATATTCAAGCCTTGTAACATTCTTCTTTTGCTCGGGCGGAAGGTCGCGGTCAAGCAAAGGACTTGTGTTCTTAAGTGCTTTTGAACTCATAAAAAAGACTCCTTTTCGAGTTTGTTAACATAATTATAATGGTATCATACAAAAAGTGCAAGTAAAGTTTTCTTAAAAGTATCATTTACTTTTGACACGATGTGATTTTTATGTTATATTCATTAAAAATATTGTTACGGAGAATATTATGGCAGCAAGCAAAAAATTACTTATAGGTTACCATACAAACGCAAACAGATTTTTCGAAAAAAACCCGTCTTTTGATGTGCCTGCAAAAAGAGGCGGCGGAGTGGATTTTTTGCTCTGCCATTTCGACCTGCAGAGCAATACAGTCAAAGAAAGCTGCGAAAAAGCACGCGCGGCGGCGAAAGCCATCAAGGATATGGGTGCGGAGCTGATAGCGAATTTTGAGGAACAGAATTTCTGCTATGAGGCGAAAAGTCCCGACGGCTTTGATTGGGGCACCCATTCCGAGGGTGTGCACCGCCTTGATATTCCCGCCGAGGTGATAGAGGCATTTGCAAGCGCGGGCAATTTCATCGGCATTATGTACGATGAATTTGAGCACGCCATAATAAACAGAAACCTTTCCATAAGATTGGCGAGTAAATTCAAAAAGAATCCGCCCGTTTTCAAAACCGCGGAAACAAAAAGCGTTGTTGAGCAGGGCAGACTTCTTGACAGTCAGCTTAAAGAGTATAGAGAAAAACTCATTGAGCGCGGCGCTCGCACACTTGCGGGCGAGCACGTGTTCCCCGTGCTGTTTCACACATTTGCGCGCAACGGCATAATACCGAACTTCAAGTCGCAGAAGGAGTCATTTTCCAATGTTCAGTTCGCCTGCGCCGCAGGTGCCGCGCTGCAATACGGCACGGAGCTGTGGAACTGTGTTGATATGTGGTACAGGCTCACATTTCCCGGTCACAGCGCAAAGGAACTTTCGAAAAATCTTGAATTTGCATACCATACGGGTGTCAACCGCGTTTATGTGGAATCATCTCAGGTGTTTTTTAAGGAAAAAAGTGATGAATTTAACGATAACGGTAAAGCCTTTGCCGATTTTACCGAAAAATACCGCGGTAAAGAACGCGATTACGATGTTCAGGATTATAAGCCCGAAATCGGCATAATAAAATATGACGATTCATTTTGGGGACAGGGCAGACCGGGGCTTATTATGTGGAACAATATGCTTCTGGGCAACCCGAAGCTCAAGGTGGACGGCTATGCTCGTGAATGGGTGCGCGCCATGAATATAATCACCCACGGCGAAACCGGCAACGGCGGTCTTTCGTGGGGCAAAATCGAACTTCGCTCGCTCCGTAAGCACCGTTCTTTTGCATCTATGAACGGCGCGGCGGTGTTTGATGATAATGTAAGAAAAGAAAAGCTTGAAAGCCTAAAACTGTGCTTCCTCTGCGGCAGGGAAATAAGTCCCGAAACACTTGCGGACGTGCGCACGCTTGTGCGCGAAAACGGTCTTACGGTAGTGGCAACAAAAAAGTATATGCCCAAAGACCTTGAAACGAGCGGATTTTTCATAAAAGAAGCAAAAGACGGCAGCGGCGTGTGGATAAACCCCGTTGATTTGCGGCTGCCGCAGCTACGCAAAAAGCTTGCGCGGTTCACGGGCAAAAAGGGCGAAATGACATACCGCTTCGGCGACAAAACCGTAAAAATGAAAATCGACAAAGACGGCGAAGGCTTTGAGCTGATTTGAGGGTGTGACTGTGAAAAAACTTATTGCGACCGATTTTGACGGCACTTTTTTCAGAAACGGCAGAGTCGATGATTATGACTTGAGGCAGGTTGCTCTGTGGCGCGAAAAAGGTTACAAATTCGGTTTTGTTACGGGCAGGGGCAGCGACTTTTTCAAAACCTTGCGCGAATTGGGCGTTGAAGCCGATTTCGTTATTATTTACAATGGCTCACTTATTGCCGACAGTGACGGCAATACTCTTTACGAGGCGTTCATTCACCGCGAGGATTTTGTGAAAATCCAGCGTTATTTTGAAAATTCACCGAATGTTTCCGGTTATTCAAAGGTAACGGATGAGGAGCTCTGCCACCACTATTACGCAAGCTTTGAAACATCGGCAGAAGCACTTAAAGCCGCCGCCGAGCTTAACGAAATGTACGGCGACAAGATTACCGCATTCGTCAACGGCATACATGTGAATATAGGTGCAAAGGGTACGGGTAAATCGCAGGGCGTATCGTTTTTACTTGATTATTTCGGTTATAATGCGGACGAAGGTGCTGCAGTAGGCGACGATTGGAACGATTTGCAGATGATTCTTGACCATAACGGTTGGGCGGTGGACACCGCCTGCGACGAAATAAAGGCAAAAGCACCGAATATTTGCGGCGGTATTGGCGATTTAGTGAAAACATTACTTGATAATGTTGAAATATCGTGATAGAATTGATTTAATGATTTGGGAGGGAACGGATATGAATTTCAAAAACGAAAACGGAACACTCAAGGTGTTTTTTGAAGGAAGAATAGATTCCGGAAATGTTGAGGCGGTAAGTGCGGAGCTTGACAAAATAATTGCCGGAAATCCTGCCGAAAAGCTTGTGCTTGATGCCGATGAATTACAGTATATTTCAAGTGCGGGTCTTCGTATGATTCTGCGCCTGAGAAAAGATAATGCCACGCTCAAAATCGTGAACGCCAATTCCGAGGTCTATGAGATTTTCGATATGACCGGCTTTACCGAGATGATAGATATTGAAAAAGCGTACCGCAAAATGTCGGTTGACGGCTGCAAGGTAATAGGTCAGGGCGCAAACGGCAAGGTTTACAGACTTGATGATGAAATAATCATAAAGGTTTATTATAATTCCGACGCGCTGCCCGATATTCAGCGCGAGCGCGAGCTTGCCCGTAAGGCGTTCGTACTCGGTATTCCCACGGCGATACCCTTTGACATTGTCAGAGTCGGCGACAGCTTCGGTTCCGTATTTGAGCTCCTTAACGCCGATTCTTTTGCCGAGCTTATGGCAAAGGAGCCCGAGAATGTAGGCAAATACACGGCGCTTTATGTCGATTTACTTAAAAAGATTCATTCCACCGAGGTCAAAAAGGATGATATGCCCGATATGAAAGCCGTTGCGCTCAACTGGGCAACTTTCCTGAAAGATTACCTGCCGGCAGATAAATACGAAAAGCTTTACGGTCTTATAGAGAATGTTCCCGAAAGAACCACGATGCTGCACGGCGATTACCACATAAAGAATGTTATGATGCAGAACGGCGAGGTTTTGCTCATAGATATGGATACGCTTTGCTACGGCGATCCCGTATTTGAGTTTGCTTCGATTTACCTTGCATACATAGGCTATGCCGAAATGGATCACGACATAGTTAAAAACTTTATCGGTATAGATTTTGAAACCGCCTGCGGTATTTGGGAAAACACCCTTAAAATGTATTTCGGTACCGATGATGAAGATGTACTCAATAAGTATTCGGACAAGGCAAGGATAGTCGGTTATACACGACTTATTCGCCGCAATATCCGCCGCGGCGCGCTTGAAACAGAGAAAGGCAGAGCGGAAATCGACAACGCAAAGAAACAGCTTTGCGAACTGCTTGACAAGGTGGACAGCCTGGAATTCTGATGAAAATAAAACAAGAGGGTGTGACAGAATTTGTCACACCCTCTTGCTTTTGCTGAAATCAGAAGCCTATGAAGGCAAGGAACCATTCTCTTATCATCTTGAAAAAATCAAGTATTCTGAGAACTATGCTCTGTTCAACTGCCGGTGCGGCTGCATACGACGAAACGTGCTCTGTATCATCGTTGTAAACAAGCCACTGAGGGTAATCGGGGTCGGTGTTAACATCGTAACCGTCATTTGCGATTATTCTGTAAAAGAGTTCTTCTATATCGCCGTAGTCGTGGTCGTGGGGCATATCCTTAACAAACCATGTTTTGGTGGGGAAGCGGCAGGTCGAAGCATCTATCATATTGTCGGGTGAGATGTAGTTAACCTCGGTAAGAGCAGCCTGCTTGTAGCCGTCAGGTAAAGTTCCGCCGTAATTGCAGCAGGTAGCGCCGAATGAAGCATACTTGGTGTCGATCGTATTATCGGAAATTCCGTCGCACCCCTCGGCAACGGGAGCCATCTGCAGATTGTATCTCGCAACAACACCGTGGTCGATGGTTTCGATTTCATCAAGAATTTCATCTCTGCGGCTGCGTACTACCCTGTCAAATTCATCGAGCTTCGCTTCAAGTCCGGAGTAGTCGGTATCCGCAAAAAGATTGTTGAAGATGTATTCGCGGCTTGCTTCGTAATATTCATCGGGTACCATTGCCCAGATGCTGCAGTAACCTGCAAACCACGGTGCAAGCACATCTCTTGCGAGCTTGTCGCCCATCTTATCTATGCCGTCATTTGCAATAGCCTCAACAGAATCGGCAATGAAAAACAGTTCAAGCAGGTCGCAGAGTGCGGCGCCGGCATCGTTGTTGTAGAAAGCACTGCTCTTGAGGTAGTTAAGCAGCATTTTGCCGCTTATGTGAAGCTGACCGGAAAGAAGCTTGCCGGTGTAGGTTTCGCCGTAGAATGCGGAAGCGTTGAATACAAAGCAGTCGAGCTTTGAAACGCCGTACTGCGCAACATAAGCCATACCGACGCAGTTGCCGTAGCTGTGGCAGATAAGCGCGACCTTGTCGCTGCCGGTGCATTCAAGAACATAGTCTATATAGTCAGCAAGCTGCTGACCGAGCTCAATGGGTGAAAGACGCCAGTCATAAGTAAAGGTGGTTTCGGTTCTTGAATTTATTTCTTCCTTTGAGGGGTATTCCCAGTCAACGCCGGTGCCGGGAAGCGGGTCGCCGTTGGTGTCGCAATATGTTTCGCCCAGAAGACCGTACATAACGGGACCTGCATCATCAACGAATTTGTCCCAATCAGCGTGGGCGAGAAATTCGGTAACGGGAAGAATTGCGGCTTCAACCGTCGCGGTGATTTTTTCCTCCGTGGGGGAGAAAATCTGATGAGGTGCGGCGGTGTCAAGCCCGCCGTAAAGCGAGCAGCCCATAAAGCCGTGAACATAAACTACGGGTACTTCGGGGGTGGTTTTGATGTTTGCCGCTTGCGCGGGTAAGCAGAACAAAGCCGAAATGCTTACTGCGAGAACAAGCGCAAAAGCTGAAAGTTTTCTGGCTCTCATAAAAATAACCTCTCTTTTTGCGGCGTACAACGCCAAATATGTATACCAAACACAATATAACAAACTTTTTTGCATTTTTCAATAACTAAATTGTATATATGGAATAAATTTACCTTTATTTTTGATTTCTTGTTGAAACCTTGCAGAGATTTGCTATAATTACAATGTACATTTAAGTGGGGTGGTTTTATGATAAAATTCGGTACGGGCGGTTGGCGTGCGGTTATCGGCGATGATTTTACAATGGAAAACATACGCCGTGTTGCCGCGGGTGCCGTGGAGCTTATGAAAAGCGAAAATAAAACGGACAAGCCCGTTATTATCGGCTTTGACAGACGCTTTCTGTCGCAGACTGCGGCAAAGTGGATGGCGGAGGTCTTTGCATTTTACGGCATAAAGGTATGGTTTTTGAACCGTTCGGCACCTACGCCGTTTATAATGCACACGGTCAAGGATAAGGAACTGAATTACGGCTTTGAGGTTACGGCGAGCCATAACCCCGCAAGCTATAACGGCATAAAGCTCATAATCGGCGAGGGCAGGGATGCTCCCGTTGAAGTTACGGAAAAGCTTGAAGAGCTTATAGAAAATCTCGGCGAAATCGGCTTCACGGATTTTGATAAGGCGGTCGAAAGCGGTGATATTGTATTCATCAAAAATCCGTTCAATAAATTTATTGACGATATTCTTGCACAGCTTGATACTACGGCGCTGCGCGAAAGAGGTCTGCGCGTGCTGTTTGACTCCATGCACGGCTCAAGTACATATCCGCTGCTTACAATATTCTATACCGTGCGCTGCACGATAGATACAATAAATCTCAATAAGGATGCGTATTTCGGCGGTCAGATGCCCGCCCCGTCGGAAAGTGAGCTTGCCCTCCTGCGCGACAGTGTCGTCAAAGGCGGCTACGATTTGGGTATGGCACTTGACGGCGACGGCGACCGACTCGGCATAATCGACAAAACCGGCAAGTACATAGATGCAAACGAAATACTTTGTATGCTTTATTACTACCTTGTGAAATACAAGGGCTGGCGCGGTCCCGTGGTGCGCAACCTTGCAACCACCCATATGCTTGACAGAATTGCGGAATCATTCGGTGAAAAATGCTATGAGGTGCCCGTGGGCTTTAAGTATATTTCCGCAAAAATCGACGAGGTCGATGCCGTGCTCGGCGGCGAATCTTCGGGCGGACTTACGGTAAGAGGGCACATTCACGGCAAGGACTCCATTTATGCGGCTTCGCTTTTTGCCGAAATGGTGAGCGTTGTGGGCAAAACCCCGTCGGAATTTATTGACGAGCTCGAAAAAGAGTTCGGCGTGTTCAGGCTTTGCGAGGCAAACCTTGAATTTGCGCCGGAGCGCAAGCCCGCCATTCAGAAGCAGGTGCTTGAAGATAAGCTCCTGCCCGATTTCAGCGAGAAAATCGAAAAAGTGAGCTATATGGACGGCTGCAAGGTGTATTTTGAGAACGGCGATTTCGTGCTTTGCAGATTTTCCGGCACGGAGCCGCTGCTGCGCATTTTTGCCGAAAGCGGCACACAGGAAAAGGCACGCGAATACATTGAAGCATTCAGAAATCTGCTTAATATTTGAAAAAATGCAGCTAAAGTGTATATTTGATTGACATTACCGACATACTTTGCTATTATTGTAGCAACTATATTGAGAAAGAAATGATTTCATTATGAACGATATGCTTAAAAAGGCAAAGGATATTGCCACTTATGTTCCGAGAAATACCGCATATTTCTTCAATAACCAGTTTCAGACCATAAAAAATGTGAAGCAGGTCGATGATAACATTTTCCTTATGGATTATAAGTTCGATTACGATATTGACGGTCTGCTTGAAACCGGTGTTTCAAACACCGGCGAGCTTGTTGCCTATGCCTGCAAAAAAATGACCTTCGGCGCAAAGCTTCTCGGCGCGCAGGAAGGCGAGTTCGGCTGTTCAAGCTTCAGCACCTTCAATGCCGAGGGCGATTGCCTTCTCGGCAGAAATTTCGACTATAAAGATGCTCCCTGCTTTTTCCTGTGGACTTCACCGAAGAACGGCTACAAGAGCCTTTCGGCAACCGACTGCAACTTCATGCTCTGCGGCAACAAGAGCACACCCGTAAAGCTCAGAAACCGCCTGCAGACTCTGCTTGCACCGTATTGCTGCGTTGACGGTATGAACGAAAAGGGCCTTTCAATCGCCGTGCTTGAAATCAAGACAAAGGCGACAAAGCAGGAAACCGGCAAAAAGCCCATTACCACCACCGTGCTTGTAAGAGCCGTGCTTGATAAAGCCGCTACCGTTGACGAGGCACTTGAAATATTCAGAAGCTATGACCTGCACGATGCATTCGGCGTTTCGTACCATTACCATATTGCCGATGCAAGCGGTAAAAGCGTTCTCGTAGAGTACATAAATAACGAAATGGTGCTTGTGGAGCCCGTTCAGCCCGAGGGCTGCGAAAAGCCGTTCCGCTTTGCTACAAACTACTTCATCACCGAGGGCGGCGACAATATGAAGGGTCAGGGCTATGACCGCGCCGACAAAATCCGCCAGGTGCTTACACGCAACAAAGGCATTATAAGTGAGCTCGATTCAATTCAGCTGCTTGATGATGTTCACCTCGATTACCGCCACAGAACGGGACTCTGGCAGGTTACAACTCTGTGGAGCGCCGTTTACAATATGAACAAGCTCAAAATAACCCTTGCCGCAGGTCTTAATTACGGTAAGGTTTATGAGCTCGATTTCAACAAGCCGCTTGAGGCAAAAAGAATAGTCTGATTTTTTCAAAAAGCAAAGAATTTATACGATTTTGGTATTGACAAGCTGATATTTACTGTGTATAATACTCTTTGCATTTGCGGATGTAGCTCATCTGGTAGAGCGCCACCTTGCCAAGGTGGAGGTAGCGAGTTCGAGCCTCGTCATCCGCTCCATTAAAAGAAACGGATGCTGAGAAAAGCACCTTACGGTAAAATCGCCTTGCCGAGGCTCGAAAAGGGCACGAGCAAAGCGAGAGAAACATTCCGGGGGAATGTTTCGGTGCCCGAGTGCGTGCCGCAAGCGAAGCGCGGCGGGCGAGCCTCGTCATCCGCTCCATATACGCGTTGGTAGCTCAGTTGGATAGAGTGACTGGCTACGAACCAGTAGGTCGGGGGTTCGAGTCCCTTCCAGCGCGCCAGCGAGTGCCCAACGGGCACTCGCGTTTTTTTATGAGAAGTTTAAGAAAAACAGTAAGTGGTTTTTAATAAAAGCCCAAAGGGGACTCGAACCCCACTCGCCGAAGGCGAACATAATCGGATGATTTGCGAAGCAAATCGACAAGGCAGAGCCTTGTCGAGTCCCTTCCAGCGCGCCATGAAAAAAGCACTTGCGATAGCAAGTGCTTTTTTCAATGATATCCGTTCCTTGCGGAACGGGTGATATACCTCCGGTATGATATCGCACTTCGTGCGATGAGATACGCCTTCGGCGTATGAGTGGGAACGGATATCATCATATTTGCCACAAGGCAAATATATCATGCCGAGCGCAAGCGAGGTATATCATACGGCTTTGCCGTATATCATATCGCGCAAGCGATATATCATTGACATTTCGCTTTTTTCCACAATAATAAATTTGAGGTGGTAATTTTGCAGCAGAATAAACTTGTGGATCTCTCGCTTGAGTTTGCTAAAAATATTGTCGAACTTGCAGATGGTATCAAGGTATCGAAAAGCGCTTATATGGTGGATCAATTAGCAAGGGCAGGTACATCTGTCGGCGCCAATATTCACGAGGCGCAATATGCACACAGCAAGGCTGATTTTATAGCGAAATTGGAAATTGCACTAAAAGAGGCCAATGAAACAAGTTATTGGCTGAAACTTCTTTGCGAAACGGGCAGAATAAGCGAAGATGAACGTCAGTCCGCTGAGAAAAAATGTGGTAATATACGCAGACTTTTGATAACATCCTGTTCAACCGCAAAGGAAAGTATGAAAAAGTAAATGATGAAAATTTGGATTTTACATAGCTGTTGAAGGAATGTGATTTATCGCCACCCTTTACAAACCGCATAATTTATGTCATAATGACACAGTCGGAAATTTCGGATTACACAAAAGTTAAACACTATCTGCCACCGGGCAGGAATGCACAGCATTCATATCACATCGTTAGGTCTTTGAAGATGTGATGTGGGTGCTTTTTTGAAAGGATTTTTATGAAATATTTAAACTGTTTTTCGGCATTTGAAAAAGCGCTCTGGCTTCGCTGAATAACAAAAGCTATATTTCGGTTATGGTGTGCTTTGTCGTGTTCTTTATAAATGATATGTACGGTTTTGTGAATTGGAAGCGTATGGAAAAATTTCAGCGTGAACACAGTAAGATCTGACGGGGCGATCCCCGTCAAAAAAGTATTATTTTTAATAAATTATTGGAATTTGGGAAACTTTTTGATATAATCAAAACAAAAAAGTTCCCCAATGGTAATGGTTGAATAAAATAACACAAAGGAGTAACCGCTATGAAGAAAACCACGCTCAGAAAATACGCCCGTCTTATTGCGCGCACGGGTGTAAACATAAAAAAAGGTCAGCCCGTCAGGATTACCGCGGAGGCAGATCAATATGATTTTATAACTCTGCTTGTTGCCGAGTGCTACAAGGCGGGTGCATCGCGTGTTGAGGTCGATTGGGGCTATCAGCCGGTCACAAAGCTCAATTACCGCTACCGCACGCTTAAATCTTTGAGTACCGTGCCCGCGTGGCAGGAGGAACGCTTAAAGCAGATGGTGGAGGAAATACCCTGCAGAATATGGATAGACAGCGAAGACCCCGACGGACTTGCAGGCGTTGACCGCGAAAAAATGCAGAAATCGCAGATAGCGCGCTACAAGGTCACAAAGCAGTATTCAGATGCACTTGAAAACAAGGACCAGTGGTGCATAGCCGCCGCGCCGTCTTACGCGTGGGCGAAAAAGGTGTTTCCGAATGAAAAGAAAAACAGGGCTTACGAAATGCTCTGGCAGGCGATTCTCAAAACCGTGTATGTTACCGATGACAACGACCCCGAAAAAGCGTGGGCGCAGCACGATGCCGATATTAAATCGCGCACAAAATATCTTAACGATATGAAATTCGATTACCTTGAATACAAGAGCGCGAACGGTACGGATTTCAGAGCTTCGCTTATTCCCGAGGGGCATTTCAGCGGCGGCGGTGAATATACGCTCGGCGGCAATTATTTCAGCCCGAATATGCCGTCGGAGGAGGTTTTCACTTCGCCAAAGCGCGGCTTTGCGGAGGGCAGGCTCGTTGCCACCAAGCCGCTTTCGTATCAGGGGCAGCTTATTGAGAATTTTTATATTGATTTCAAGGACGGCAAAGCCGTTTCGTGGGATGCCGAAAAGGGTAAGGATCTGCTCGACAAAATGCTTAATATGGACGACGGTGCGCGCTATCTCGGTGAGCTTGCACTCATTGCGTTCGACAGCCCCATAAACAATATGAACATTCTGTTTTACAATACGCTTTTCGATGAAAACGCAAGCTGCCATGTGGCACTCGGCAGAGGCTTCTGCGACTGCATAGACGATTTTCAGAACAAAACGCTTGAGGAGTGCCGCGCACTCGGCATAAATGACAGTATGATTCACGTTGATTTTATGATAGGTGCCGAGGATTTAAGTATTACCGGCTACAAGAACGGCAAGGCATACCCGGTGTTCCGCAACGGCAACTGGGCGTTTTGAGGAGGGTTTACAGTGAATAAGATTTTAAGAAGTATGCTTCTGGGTTTTTCGCTGCCGTGCATTTGCGCCATGGGTACGCCGCGCAAATTCAAAAGCGATAAATATAAGCGCGAAGCGCCCGCGCCGCTTAAATTCGGCGAAGACGGCAAATTCAGGATACTGCATATTACGGATATACACGATGTTGAGCCGGAAATGGATGACGACGAAAACCGCGAAATTCCGCTTTCGTGCGATAAGGAAACAATAAATGTCATTGAAAAATGCGTTGAAGCGGCAAAGCCCGACCTCGTGGTTTTCGGCGGCGACAACATAAGCGGTTACTGGGAAGAATTTACATACAATTTTGTGGAAAGCACCATTCAGCGCATTACGGAGCCCATACGCCGCCGCAATATTCCGCTTGCGGTTGTGTTCGGCAACCACGACGGCGAGGCGGGCTTTCACACCGAATTTCAGATGATGGTGTATATGGAGTACCAGAACTGCCGATCAAATCTCAACGATGCCGATGTTTACGGCTGCGGTAACTGCAACATTACCGTAAAAAGCAGTAAATCCGACAGGGATGCGTATTCGATATGGCTCATTGATTCAAATGATTATATGAAAGACGGGAACGGCGACTTTCCGTATGACTGCGTTCACGCCGACCAGATACGCTGGTACGAAAAACGCGCTGCGGAGCTTAAAGAAGCAAACGGCGGCAAGCCGCTGCCCGCCATACTTTTTCAGCATATGCCCGTTCAGCAGGAATACGATTTACTGAAAGAAACCGACTGCGCGGGCGAAAATACCGTTGAAAGCCACGGCAAATTCTATACCTACGGCGAGTCGCTCATTTCGGGCAGATTCCGTGAGATGCCCTGCCCGCCGAATAAAAACGAAAGCCACCGCGAGCAGTTTGAAAGCTGGAAAAAAACCGGCGATATAAAAGCGGCATTTTTCGGTCATGATCACGTGAACGATTTTCACATAAATGTTGACGGTATAGACCTTTACCAGACAATAGGCGCAGGCTACTTTACATACGGCAAAGAGCACGGCGCAAGGCTTATAGTGCTCGATGAAAACGAGCCGGAAAATATATATACCGAGACGATTGAGGTCGAGCGTATTACAGATACACAGCTTTAACATATTTTCTTTTTCGTATGAATAAGCAGCGCGGTATGTGAAAGCCGCGTTGCTTTTTTGTGTTTCCGAAAGCCGAAAAACCGCGAAATACAGTAAACTTTTAACATTACGCAAAAATAATTTGCAATTTATTTTTTTGTGTTGTATAATTGTATATAAATCAAAATTTTGCTTATTCGGGTGTGTTTAATGAAGAAAAAATCAACCTTGCTTATCGCGGTGCTTCTTTTGGCGGCAACGCTGTGCGTTTCGCTTGCGCCGTTAAGCAGTTCGGTCAAAATTACGCGCCGCTACGGCGATATTGACTGCGACGGCTACATAACTCTGCAGGATGTTATTATCGCTTTGCAGAGCGCCATACACATTTACCCGCGCGAGCTTTCCGGTATGGACCTTAAAGCGGGCGATATGAACGGCAACGGCAAAATCGATACCACCGATGCCCGTCGTATTCTGCGCGTGTGCTCGGGTATTGAGGCAAAAACGAATATGGAAAGCTATGAGTTCGAGCCTGATATCAACAGATTTCTTGCTTTGTGCAACACCGCAAGGGTAAGTGCCGACGGCAAAGCTCCCATGCTTAAAACCTCAAAGGATCTGTGCAATATCGCAGCTGCGGCTGCCGAAGAATTTGCCGTTACCACCGGCTCCGCTTTACGCCGTGCCGACGGCTCCTATTACTACAAGGCGCTTAACGATGCCGGCATTACTTACACCACCGCCGACAAATTCATTCAGGTTTCCACCGGCAGCACGGATGTTGCATTTGAAAAAATGATGGAAAATGTTCAGAACGAGAAATCCATCTGCAACAGAAATTTCAAAAATATCGGCGTTGGGGCTTATTCCTCCGATGGTAAAACATTCTATTGGTGCGTAATCCTTTACGGATAAAGAGGTGTGTTAAATGGGGAAAATAGGCGATAAAATAAAAGATATTTGCGGCATAGAGGGCAACACCAAGGAAACGCTGCGCCCGATGCTCAATTACACCTGTGTAAATATCACCATAGGCGGTGCGGGTTACCCCATAAACCAGTTCCACCAGCAGTTCCTTGCTTTTGTTGAGGGTATGGGCACTGCCGATGCCGGCAAAATCTCACTCATAAGCGGCTTGTGGGATGCCGTGAGCGACCCCGTTATGGGCATTGTTACCGACAGAACGCGCTCCAAAAACGGCAGGCACCGTCCGTATCTGCTTGTAAGTGCCATACCGTTTGCACTTTCGTACCTGTTTAAGTGGACTTCGTTCGGCATAAGTGCCGGCGGAAACGGCAAAGCGGTCTGGTGGTGGTATCTGTTTGCGGCTATTATGTACTGCACGTTTATGACGGTTATGAGCATACCGCACACCGCTATGCTGCCGACTGTTGCGCCGCATTACTTTGAGCGTACGCAGTATAAAATAGTGGAATATGCCATGAACTCGGTGGGGCAGGTTTCATCCTATGTGTTTACGGCGCTCGCGTTAAGCGGCTTTAACATTAAAACGGCACTTACGGCATTACCTACGCCGTCTGCCGCAGACAGACCGAATTACGCCATGGTCGGCATAGTGCTCGCGCTGTGGTTTTCGTGGTCGCCGTTCCTATGCTACTTCAAAACAAAGGAGCCGTCCTCGCTCGGTCAGCAAAACGAGCCGTTCGACTTTAAGTATTTCTTCAACGAATACAAGAGTGTTTTCGAAAACCGCGCATTCAGGCAGTATTTTATTATTTCGCTGTTCTACTCAATGAGCAAATACTTCTGCAACTACGCAGACCAGTATTTTATGGTAAGTGTTACCGATACATACAATATCTTCATTTCAATGAACATAATTTCGGGCATAGCGGAATTTTCCGGCTCGCCGGTAAACTATGTCATAACACGCTACAAGGGCAAGACCGCCTGCGGCAAAATACTCGGGCCGCTTATGGTCGTCGGCATTGCCGCAAACGGCTTTTTGAGTTACGGCACACCCAAGGCGATAAAGTATATCGTTATAGTACTTTCCGCTATATGCTACAATTTCGGCTTCTCCGGCCCCGGCTTTGTTTATGAAAATATTGAGCCGGATGTTACCGATGTAGATGAGCTTATTACCGGCAGACGCCGCGAGGGCGTTATTTCCACATTCAGCACTTTCTGCAAAAAGGCGGTCAGCAGCTTTATGGGCTACGCCGTGGGGCAGACGCTCGAATGGTTCGGTTATGACCCGAATGTTAAGGAACCCGCGCTCCAGAAGCCTATTACCACATTCGGTTTAAGGCTTGATTATGCCATTATTCCGGCAATTCTCGCGTTCTTCTGTGTGCTTTCGATTTTCCGTTACACTATGACGAAGCGCGACCACGAGCTGATAAAAGAAATCATAGAAGAAAAGCACAACACGGGCGAATGTACCGTATCCGACGAAGAAAAAGCGCGCATTGAAAAGATAGCGGGCAAGAAATGGGAGGATATGTGGATAGGCAAACCGTGTGCGGTAAAAGAATGACCAATACCACCCGAAAGGATTGATAAATATGAGCGATTACAGAATTGAAACAAAGTGTGTGCAGGGCGGCTATACGCCCGGTAACGGCGAGCCCCGTCAGATACCGATAATTCAAAGCACCACTTTCAAGTACAACACAAGCGAGGATATGGGCAAGCTTTTTGACCTTGAGGCAGACGGCTATTTCTATTCACGTTTGCAGAACCCCACCTGCGATATGGTGGCGGCTAAAATTGCAGAGCTTGAGGGCGGCACAGCCGCCATGCTCACCGGCTCCGGTCAGGCGGCTTCGTTCTATTCAATATTCAACATAGCCTCCTGCGGCGACCACATTGTTTCAAGCTCCACCATTTACGGCGGCACATTTAATCTGTTCTCGGTCACCATGAAAAGAATGGGTATTGATTTCACATTCGTTTCTCCCGACTGCACCGATGAGGAGCTTGAAGCTGCATTCAGACCGAACACCAAGGCGGTTTTCGGTGAAACGATTGCAAACCCCGCACTCACCGTGCTCGATATTGAAAAATTCGCAAAAGCGGCTCACGCTCACGGCGTTCCGCTTATTATTGATAACACATTCGCAACGCCCGTTAACTGCCGTCCGTTTGAATGGGGCGCGGATATCGTTACCCACTCCACCACAAAGTATATGGACGGGCACGGCTCGGCAGTAGGCGGCTGCATCGTTGACAGCGGCAATTTCGACTGGATGGCTCACGCCGACAAGTTCCCCGGACTTTGCACACCCGATGACAGCTACCACGGCGTTACCTACGCAGAGCGCTTCGGCAACGGCGGCGCATTTATCACCAAAGCCACCGCGCAGCTTATGCGCGATTTTGGCTCGGTACAGTCGCCGCAGAGCGCATACTACCTCAATCTCGGACTTGAAAGCCTGCATGTAAGAATGAAACGCCATTGTGAAAACGGCCTTGCCGTTGCGCGTTTCCTTGAAAGCAGCGATAAAATAAGCTGGGTGAACTACTCGGGTCTTGAGTCAAGCAAATACTATGCACTTGCGCAGAAATATCTTCCCAACGGCAGCTGCGGCGTAGTCAGCTTCGGCGTGAAGGGCGGCAGAAAAGCTGCCGAGGAGTTTATGAAAAAGCTTAAACTCATCGCCATTGAAACACACGTTGCCGATGCAAGAAGCTGCTGCCTGCATCCCGCAAGCGCAACACACCGCCAGATGAACGATGAAGAGCTTATTGCCGCCGGCGTAAGCGGCGACCTTGTAAGACTTTCCTGCGGTCTTGAAAATGCAGAGGACCTCATTGCCGACATAAAGCAGGCGCTCGGCGACTGAAAGGTGAAAGTGATAGATAATGCCCATTAAAGTTCCAAACGAATTACCGGCAGTAAAAACCCTTGCCGATGAAAATATCTTCGTTATGACCGATATACGCGCCATAACGCAGGATATAAGGCCGCTTAAAATACTCGTGCTGAATCTTATGCCGAAAAAGACGGAAACCGAAACACAGCTTTCGCGGCTTCTCGGCAACTCACCGCTGCAGGTCGAGCTTGAGCTGATACACACAAAAACACATCAGTCAAAGCACGTTACGCAGGAGTATCTGCTCGCGTTTTACAAGACCTTTGACGATGTTAAGCACCGCAAATTCGACGGTATGATAATCACGGGCGCCCCCGTTGAAAAAATACCGTTTGAAGAAGTCGAGTATTGGAACGAGCTTTGCGAAATAATGGAGTGGAGCAAGACCCATGTAACCAGCACATTCCACATCTGCTGGGGTGCGCAGGCAGGGCTTTACTACCATTACGGACTTCAAAAGCGCGACCTCGGAGAAAAACTGTTCGGTATTTATAAGCACAAGGCGGAATATAAAAAGTCGATTCTTTTAAGAGGGTTTGACGATGAATTCTGTGTGCCGCATTCGCGCTACACTACGGTTTTGCGCGAGGATATTGAAAAAGTGCCGGAGCTGAAAATTCTTGCTTCATCACAGGAGGCGGGCGTTTACATAACCACCACCGAAAACGGCAAGCAGATTTTCGTTACCGGTCATTCGGAGTATGACCCCGATACCTTGAAGAATGAATATCTGCGCGATGTGAACGCGGGTATTGATATTAAGATACCGAAGAATTATTTTCCGGATGATGACCCGACGAAAGAGCCGATGGTCACCTGGCGTTCACACGCGAATCTGCTGTATTCGAACTGGCTTAATTACTTTGTTTACCAGACAACGCCGTATGATATTGAAATGATAGAATAAACAAAGAGGTCGGAATCAGAGCGAAATGCTCAAAGTTCCGACCTCTTCTGTCGCATATTATAATCGGCGCTTCGCGCCCCGAAGCTGAAAACTGAAAACCGAAAGCTGAAAACTTCAATAATCGGCGCTTCGCGCCCCGAAATTATTCATTACCCGTTATTCATTAAGCGCAGTGCTATCCCATTACAAATTCAAGTGTTCCGCCGCCGAGAAGCTCTTTTGCGGTTATGCGGTAATCGGCAAGCTCTCTGCCGTTGAATTTTACGGATTTTACATATATATTTTCATCGGCATTGTTGTTGACTTTGATATTCAAAGTGTTGCCGTTGAATAGGCTGACCTCGGCACTGTCAACAAACGGCGAGCCTATAAGGAACAGATCCTGCCCCGCAACGGGGAAAAGACCGAGCGCCATAAACACATAATATGATGAAAGTGCATCGGAATCGTTGTTGCCGGGAATGCCGCCTCTGCCCGTGGTAAACATATATTTCATACCCGCGCGCACTATTTCGCAGGTGCGGTCGTGTCTGCCGGCATAAATATACGAAAACGGTGATTCTGTATCGGATTCGTTGTTGAAGCCCTCAAATCTGCCGAGCTTTATGCCCTCGGCAACGGGGTCATAATTAAACGGGTCTGTCGGCTGAACGGTATCTTCTGCGCCGTAGCCGAAAAATCTGTCGAGCAGTTTAACAAAATTCTCATTGCCGCCCGCAAGCTTTATGCGCTCGTCCATTTCGACCATCTGACGGAATGAGTAATTATATAATGTACCCTCATAGTAGCTTGAATCGTCGCCTAAAAGTCCCGTTTCGGCGGAATATGCCCTGCGCCAGAGCGCCGCAAAGGGCGCGAGCTCGGCGGCGGTTTCAAGGTCGCCGTTTTCTTTTGCGACCTGCGCGGTGAGTGCACAGGCATCAGCCATATCCAGAAGCCACGTGTGCGAGCCGCATTTGCCGTCAACGGTGAAATCGGTCTTATTGGCGGCATAAAGGTCGGTTTTTATGACGTTTATCATCCGCTTAACATCAATTTTGTAGCCGTAGCGGTAGGCGGTGAGCAGTACATAGGTGCCGAGCATACGCGCCTGCGCCGTGGGCTCCTTGTATTCGTCGGATATACCGAAGCTGTTCGGCATAACTTTCAGCGTTTCGCATAAGCGCATAAGGGTTTCAACCGTCTTTTCGCCTATATCGCGGTTTACCGCGAGTATAAGCGGCAGGGCGGTTTTATACATATCCCAAAGCGTGTTCAAATCGACAACAAGGGGATATTCACCGCCGTAAATGAACCCGTCGCCCGACCAGTCGCCCGGCTTTATGAATGAGTGGTAAAGGTTTGAGTAGAATATTTCCTTTATTTCTTCGTCGGCGGTTTCAATTTTGATTTTTGAAAGCTCCGCTTCCCATTTTTTTGCGGCGTACGCCTTTACTTCGTCAAAATCTTTGCGGCTTTCGGCGAGTGAAAGTGCATGCTGCTCGCTTTTGAGTGAAATTGCAATGCTTAAATTTGCTGTTTTGCCGTTCACCTTGAAAATTGCGCTGTTTTCGCAAGCAGTTGCTTCGCAGTCCGAAACAACTGCAAAACAGAGCGTAACTCCCTCAATTACCGCGGTGGCGGTTACGGTGCTGCCGTTTGCCGACACACTCAAAACATCGGCTTTTGCACGCTCAATATCGGGTATATTAAGTCCGTTATTATCGAAATTGACAGTTACAACGCCGCCCTCTTTGCCGAATGTGCAGCGGTGCAGCGAAACACGCTCGCAGGAGGTAAGCTCGCACTTTATATCTTCAAGCGAGCAGGAGTAGTAACCGGGTTGAGCATGCTCATTTTCGGGCACGCGTCTGAACGGTGAATTTTCATATTTCGGCACGGTTACGGCATAATTGTAGTAGTAGCCTATGGCACCCGTGCCGCTTTGCTGCAAATGCGCAAAGCCTATAAGCTCGCTGCCGCCGTCAAATTTAGGCGGGCGCGAATGGCTGTTCGGCTTGTGGTTGCCGTAGCCTGTGGGGTAGCCGCCCGAATACGGTGCGGCGCTCATCGCGCCGAACGGCACACACGCGGCGGGACTTGTGTTGCCGCAGCCCGCTTTAATGAAAAACCATTTTGCCGCTATACCCTCAGGCTTCGGCAAATCTATTTCACCGCAGCCCTGAAAAACATTTACATAATCAATATATCTTTTCATATTCAAGTAATTCGTCAATAACGGCGGCGTATTCCTCGTTTTTCAGGCGCTGAACAAGGTACGCGTGAGTGCCGTTTTCATCTTCGGTAAATGTATCATAGCCTGTTTCGGCATCCACGTGGGCAACACCGCGCACGGTGTCGTAATCGGCTGCTGCCTCATCGTTGATTATTGCAGTTAAAACAAGCATCGGGTCCCATGAAAATCTGCCGCACTTGCAGCCGTTCGCGTTGAATGCAACATTCACAAGGTCGTTTTCGGGCAGATGTGTTCCGGTAACGACATCCGCACCGATTTCCCAACCGAGAAATGTTACGGGCACGGGCGAATTTTCGCATATAAAGTTACCCGCTTCCGATGCAACGGGGTAGGCGGAAAGGTTATATTCTTTGCCGGGTGTTTCGTCCCATCTGCCTGCCATAAGCCAGATTTTATGTACTTTTTCTTTAACAAGTGCCATGCCGTCAAGCGGCGATATTTCGTCGGCGGGGCTTTTCATAAGCTGCATTATTATCTGCGGAAAGCCGACCTCGGTTATATCGCATTTGCAGTCGGCATTTGCGAGCGCGCGGCGGTAAAGCTTGTAGGCGGGCTCACATTCGCTGTTTGAATTTATCTTTTTCGGGTACTGTGCAAGCACCTGCTGATATCTGCACCGTGAGCCGTCATACTGCGCGTTAAAATCAACGCCCACGGGAATATCCTCCAAGCCCTCGCTTGTGAGAAATGCGCTGACCGACGGTGCGGAATGTTCCATGACCGCGTTTATTCCCACACATTCGAGCTTAATAATGCCTGCCTTGTGAGCGCGGCACAAAAGGCGCAGTGCCGCAACATCGTCGCAGTCGGTCCACCAGTCCGTGCCGTGCAGAATATGTACCGGGGCTTTGCGTTCGGCTTTTAATCTGTCAAAAACATTCATATTTTCCACTCGCTTTCAGGTAATTCAAGGTATTTTGAAAATGCTTCAAGCAGTCTGTTGTTGCGCTCGCCGTCATCAAGGCTTATGCCGTGCCACGATACCGCCGTGCGCTTTTGCGGATGAAATGCTATTATCTGACTGCGCGAGCCGGTTTTAAGGTAAATGCCCGTGTTTCTGAAATTGGTGAGTGCGAAATCCTCTTTCATTGAAAGGTCTATCCACTCCTGTGACACAATGCGCTCGCCGTTGTAAATGCCGCCGCAGGCATAGGTGTAGCCGAGCTTTGCGCTGTCAAGCGCGCGGGTGAAGAAGCCACCGCCGCCTATCATATGCCCCTGCGGGCATTTTGCGGTCGCCCACTGACCGAAATTGAGCTTGTCGGCAATATTTTCTTTCAGGAACACATCCGCAGGTATGCCCGCCGCCTTGGCGATTATGCGCGACAAAAGGTAGTAGGCTTCATCACTGTAACGGCGAAATGTGCCCGGCTCGTGCTCGATTTTAAGGCTGAATACCGCTTTCAGAAAATCACCGAGCAGCACCGGTGCTTCGTCGGTATCCACTTCGCACGGATTTGTGTTGTGTTCAAACCCCGTTTTGTGCTGCATGGCGTGGCGCACTGTAACGGTGTTCCATTTTTCATCCATATCCCGAGGCAGTTCATCACTTGTGAAAAATGATGTTACGGGAGCATCAATGTCTATAAGCCCTCTGTCGCGCAGAATACCCACGCAGCAGGTCATAAAGAGCTTTGTGGTGGAGTGTCCGTTATTTGCATTATTCGCGTGAGGCTCGCGGTAGTATTCCTCACCGTTGTCGCTGATTATTGCAATATCAAATATAGGCTCATTCTCGTTCTTAAAGGCTTCAAAAAGCACGTTATCCATATTTTATTCCTCAAATTTAAGCTTTTTTATGCGCAGACGGTTGAGCATACATTTATCCTCAACACCGCCGGCGCAGTAGGCGAGCAGTATCTCGCCGTTTTCGAGTTCGTGTATTGCGGTGTAGGCATAGCCGCGGCGGTCGTCATCCTCAATAATATGAAGCTCACCGAAGCTTTTGCCGTCATTATCGCTGAAAGCGGCGGCGAGGGGAGTGCGTGCACCCGTCCACACACCGTCAACATTTTCGCTCCTGCCGTTATAAACCGGCACGGGATTCCACACGGCGAAAAGCCTGCCGTCTTTAAGTCGTTTTATTGAAACAGGCGATGTGGGCGCGGTGAACTGCGACGGCTGCGGCGCGGTCCAGTTTTCGCCGCCGTCAACCGAGTATGCTTCATACTGCCTGCCGAGGTCAGTTCTGAAAAGTGCCCATAACGTGTGATTTTTAAGCTCAACCACAAGCGGCTCCTGCAAGCCCGTTTTACATACCGAGGCTTGCGGCGGCTGGCATTCACCGAGCTTGCGCCAGCTTATGCCGTCATCGTCGGAGGCATAGAAATATGCAGTGCCTATACCGAAGCTGCCGTTCATATCATCGTCAAACAGTACATTGGTATATGCCGCGGGCGCAATAAGCCTGCCGCTTGAAAGACGCGTTACGCGGTCGTTGTTTACCACAAAATACCCCTTGTGAGGGATACATGCCACCGGCTCGCCGAAGGTTTTGCCCTCATCCGCGGAGCGCACAAGGTAAAGGCGGCAC
This sequence comes from Acutalibacteraceae bacterium, assembly GCA_045617785.1. Taxonomy (GTDB): domain Bacteria; phylum Bacillota; class Clostridia; order Oscillospirales; family Acutalibacteraceae; genus DTU089. The sequence goes on along the minus strand of JAZLJH010000044.1, from coordinate 32,431 downwards.
TGTATCGGTTTTTCTTTTTTCAGGTAGAAAAGACCGATATCGCCGTTTGCCATTCTGCGAAGTGTTACCGACATTACATTGTCGGCATTTACTCTTTCGCGGCTGAAAATCAGGTATGGCTCCGAAAAACTTTCACCGTTGTCGGCGGAAATGCTGCCGTACAGGTCAGCCGCCGCGCCGTCTTCATAGCCGTCGCCGTAGCGGGTGTATATAAAAAGTATTCTGCCGTCATTGAGCGTTATAAAATCGCCCTCGCTGTTGCGGCGGTTCTGCTCACTCGGAGCGAAATCTTTGATAATTTTTGTTGTCATATTCATAGCGGTTACGGCATATACGGGTCTTCTACGATGTTGTTGTATTCTTCGGGCATAAGCATATTGCTTATAAAGCGGATGGTGTAGTCAACACCCCACTGACCTCTGCCGCCGTGCCAGTTGCGTGAGTGCGGCTCTATGGAGAGCATACCGTTGTAGCCCACATTGTAAAGCACTACCATAATGCCTTTCCAGTTAAGGCAGTCAAGCCCTGCGGGGCAGTCGTCGTAGCCCTCGCCGGCAATATCCATGGTGCCTTTTACATGGAAATGTACTATTCTGCTGCCCCAGTCGCGTATTTCTTTAAGGTAATCACCGTGTCTGCGGTAGCAGTGCGAGGGGTCGTATTTAATGCCGAGCTCGGGGAGCGCACCGTGAATGACCGACCAAGCCTTTTCATTATAAACAAAGTTTGCCCAATCGCAGTTGTATGTGGCGATTTTTACATTCTTCGGGCGCGCGTATTCAATAAGAGTGCTGAAATAGTCAATAGCCTTTTGGCAGTTTTCGTAGTAATCCATACCGTCAATGCGGTTGAAGCCGACATTGTAAACGGGGCAGCCGACTATCGAGGCGAGGTCGATAAGGTTTTTATCGTGTTGCAAAGCCTCGGGGATGATATTGCCGTTTTCATCCATTCTGTCCATACCCCAGCGGCCTATGGAGCCTACCTTAACGCCGTATTTTTCGGAATACGCCTTGATTTCGGCGGCTTTTGCAAGCGGCTCTGCGGAGTCGCGGTTATAGTTGATGCAAAACTCTATTCCTCTAAGACCTTTCGCGCTGACTGCTTTGAAATGGCCTTCTTCCCAACCGTTGATTATACCGAGATACATAAAAACACTCCTTATCAGATGTCATACTTCTGCTATGATTTCGACTTCGCAAAGTACATTCTTAGGTAACTGCTTTACAGCTACGCAGGACCTTGCCGGTTTGGAAACAAAATATTTTTCGTAAACTGCGTTGAATGCGGCAAAGTCAGCCATATCGGCAATAAAGCAGGTCGTTTTTACGACCTTTTCAAAGCCCGTGCCCGCTTGCGCGAGTACGGCGCTTATATTTTTGCATACCTGCTCCGCCTGCGCGGTAATATCGGTGCCGTTTACCTCGCCGTTTGCCGGGTTTACGGGAATCTGACCCGAAGCGAAAAGGAAAACGCCGCTTACCATTGCCTGACTGTACGGGCCTATTGCCGCAGGTGCTTTATCGGTGTAAATTACTTTCATACAAATCATCCTTTCGGTAAAATATTTATTGAAAACAGTTTAACAAAAAGCATACGATTAGTCAATAGGCGTCTGCGCGTGCTCATCTGTATAAATACCCTGCTCAAATGATTTGAAAACAGTGATTTCTTTTGCGGTAAATCGCTGACGGTATGCTCAAACGCACCGGCTAAAAGGGCCGGTTAAGCGTGAGCGTGCTCAAAAATGAGATTTTTTATAAAAGTTCAAAAAATGTATTGACATCGTGCTCGTTTTTTGGCAGAATATATATAACTGAAATTATGAGCAAGTATACCCTTGCGCGAATATAGTGAATTTTAAGTTTCGAGCAGGGTGTTGAGCACAATGAGCAGCATTGTTGGTATCGGCAGGTTACGGAATGAAAGATGAAATTCTCAGCGTAGGTATAGATATAGGCACTACCACCACGAGTATGATAGTAAGCATGCTCGGTGTCTCCGATACTGCCTCCGCAAATATGGTGCCCGATGTCAACATTACCACAAAGCGCATAATTTACCGCAGCGGTTTGTATTTTACACCGCTTAAAGACAGAACTCTGCTTGACGGCGATGCCATACACGCAATAATTGAGCAGGAATACGCCGCGGCAGGCATACGCCCCGAAGATGTGGATACGGGTGCGGTCATTATTACGGGTGAATCCTCGCTTAAAGAAAATGCAAAAATCGTAGTCGATTCGCTCAGTATGTTTGCAGGTGATTTCGTGGTAGCCACGGCAGGCCCCGATTTAGAGTCGATACTCGCAGGCAGGGGCTCGGGCGCGGAGGCTTTCTCCAAAAAATACGGCTGTATCGCTGCTAATCTTGATATTGGCGGCGGCACAACGAATATCGCTGTTTTCGACTGCGGCAATCTTGTGGGGCAGACCTGCATTGATGTCGGCGGCAGAATACTGAAATATGACGGGAACGGCAGAATTTCTTATGTGAGCAAGAGGCTCAATGATATCGGCGGTGTAAGAAATTTACATTTCAGCGAGGGCGATACCGTTTCAGACAGCGCATTGAGCGCAATAGGCGGGCTGCTTGCGGATACGGTTCTTGATGCCGTGCACCAAAAGCATACCGACCTTACGGCGATTTCCACTACAAGCAGCAGTAAACCGCTTGTGCTCAAGGATGCCGTACAGTTTGTTTCTTTTTCGGGCGGTGTTGCCGATTGTTTTTACAATAATGAACACGATATGCGCCGTTTTAACGATTTGGGTCCGCTTATTGCCGCGGCTCTGCGCGAAAAATGCGCGGCGGAGAGCTTCGAGGTGGTAACTCCCTGCGAAACCATACGCGCTACCGTTGTGGGCGCCGGTACATATATGACGGAAGTCAGCGGCAGTACCATATCATATACCGAAAATCTGTTCCCGATAAAGAATCTGCCCGTATTCGTACCGAGCGAAAAAGCAGAGGGTGCTCTGTATGAAAATAATGCGAGCATGCTCATTGATGAACTTAAATGGTATATGCAGCAAAGCGGTGCAGAGCATTTGGGAATATGTGTGCACGGCAAGGCGAGGTTAGCATATATTGACGTGCTCAATATGGCGGAAGCCCTGCTCGATGCCGACAGTGCCGTATTTTCACCCGATGAAACTTTTATAATAGTTTGCGAAAACGATATGGCAAAGGCACTCGGTCAGGTCATGGGCAGAATAGCCGCCCTAAAACCCGTAAGACCGAACAATATTGTTTGTCTTGACAAAATCCGTATTCGCTCCGGCGATTACATTGATATAGGCAGACCGGTAATGGATGGCGTTGCTTTACCGGTGGTAGTTAAAACGCTGATTTTCAGTTAGGAGGAGTAACGCGTGAGACTTCAGTCAAAGGTCGGCGGCAGAGTATATCAGTTCGAGTCCGTAAAAGAGGTGCTCGGCCGCGCCAATGAGAAAAAATCGGGTGACGAAATGGCGGGTATTGCCGCCCGTTCCGATGCGGAAAGGATTGCCGCAAAGGATGTTCTTTCCGATATGCTTATTTCCGATATACGCGATAATCCCGTTGTACCGTACGAAACCGATGAGGTCACAAGGCTTATTCAGGATGCGGTGGACGAGTCTGTTTACAGTCAGATACGCGGCTGGTCGATAGCGGAATTGAGAGCATTCCTGCTTTCGGAAAAAACCACGCAGACCGAAATAGATTGGCTCAGAAAAGGTCTTACAAGCGAAACGGTCGCTGCGGTCGCAAAGCTGATGTCAAATCTCGACTTGATTTATGCGGCAGATAAAATACGCGTTTTGAGCACCTGCAACACAACTATGGGCGTGCGCGGCACACTTTCGTCAAGATTGCAGCCCAACCACACGCTTGACGGACTTGACGGCATACGCGCTTCGCTTTATGAGGGTTTAAGCTACGGCTGCGGCGATGCGGTCATAGGTCTTAACCCCGTTGGCGATACGGTTGCAAGCACCAAGGTAATACTTGAGCTTTTTGATGAAATCAAAAACACATTTGAAATTCCCACGCAGATATGCGTTCTTTCACATATTACAAATCAGATAGAGGCGGTCAGGCAGGGAGCGCCGACCGATATGATTTTCCAGAGTATCGCAGGCTCCGAAAAGGGTAACGAGGCTTTCGGCTTCAGCGGCGATACGGTGCGCGAGGCGGTAAGTCTTTTGCAGGCAAAGGGTACCGCCAAGGGCGAAAACGTGCTTTACTTTGAAACGGGGCAGGGCTCCGAGCTTTCATCCGGCGCAAACTTCGGCGCAGACCAGGTCACAATGGAGGCTCGCTGCTACGGCTTTGCGAAGGCATTCAATCCGTTTATGGTGAATACCGTTGTAGGTTTTATAGGTCCCGAATATCTTTACGACAGTAAGCAGGTTATAAGAGCAGGTCTTGAGGATCACTTTATGGGTAAATTAAGCGGTATCCCCATGGGCTGCGACTGCTGCTATACAAACCATATGGATGCCGACCAGAACGATATTGAAAATCTTGCGATTCTGCTCGCATCCGCAGGCTGCAACTACATAATTTCCGTTCCGTCGGGCGACGATGTAATGCTCAATTACCAGACGAACTCCTACCAGGATATTATGGCGGTGCGCCGCGTGCTCGGTCTGCACCCCGTAAAAGAATTTGAGCAGTGGATGGAAAAGATGGGCATTATCGAGAACGGCAAGCCCACCGCGAGAATGGGCGACCCCACCATATTCTCCGAAAGAAAGGGGGGTGCTCTGTGACACGCGAGGAACTTATAGAGAGAATAACCGCCGAGGTCATGCGCTCTCTCGGTACTGTCGGCACCGCGCCGCAGGCGCCTGCCGCGAATGCCGAAAGAACTTTTACAACGCCCCCGAAAGCCGAAAGCTTTGCCGCGCCTACCGTAAGAACTTATTCATCCGCCAATGTAGGAGCACTCGGCGCGGTGAAGGATCTGACACTTGCTGAGTATAAGGATGAAATTCAGCTTGATGCGCCCGAAAATCCGCTTGCACTGCGCGCTATGGAACGCACCACCACCGCAAGAATAGGTATAGGGCGCAACGGTGAGCGTTTGAGCGCAAAGGCACTTATTTCGCTGCGCGCCGATCACGCCATGGCAAAGGATGCCGTTTTAAAAGCGGTCGATGAAAAACTGCTTGCGGATTTAAAACTGCCGATAATACAATCAAAATGTACCGATATTGATATGCACCTTACACGCCCCGACCTCGGACGGCAGCTTTCAGACGAGGCAAGAAGCTTTTTGCAGACAAGCTGCGAAAAAAATCCGCAGATACAGATATATGTTTCGGACGGACTTTCAAACGCGGCAATAGAAAACAATATTCAGGATGTGCTTTCCATTCTTACAGACGGACTTAAAGCCGACGGCGTTAAGCTCGGCACGCCGTTCTTTGTGAAATACGGCAGAGTTCCCACTATGGATGCCGTTTCAGAGGCGGTCGGCGCGGAGCTTACCTGTGTGCTTATAGGCGAACGCCCCGGCCTTGCGGCTTCCGACAGTATGAGCGCTTATATTACATACGGCGCTTATGTGGGCATACCCGAATCGAAAAGAACGGTTGTATCAAATATCCACAAAAACGGTACACAGCCTGTTGAAGCGGGCGCGTACCTTGTGGAGCTTCTGGAGCGTATATTAAAAGAAAAGAAAAGCGGCGTTGACCTTAAAAAGTAATGCCGCATGATCGGGAGAAAGTTTATGAAAGGTGACCGTATTTCCGCAAAGCTTTTAAGCCTGCAGGAAATTCCCAACGCAGAGCCGGGATTACTTGAAAAACTGAATGTGCCGCAGGGGTATAAAAGCCTCGGCATAGTTACTACCACAATAGACGATGTATCGTATGCCGCAATTGACGAAGCAACAAAAGCGGCTGATGTTACCGTGGTGTATGCAAAATCGTTTTACGGCGGCTCGACCAATGCCTCTACGGCGCTTGCAGGCGAATTTATAGGTATTATTGCAGGGCCCGACCCGTCGGATGTGCGCAGCGGACTTAATGCGTTTATAAGCTACATAGAAAATGTTGCGTTCTTTTACAGTGCCGATGAAAACGGCGATATCCCGTATTTCGCACATTGTATTTCACAGACCGGCTCATATCTTTCGGAGCAGGCGGGTGTACCGAGGGGGACTTCAATGGCGTACCTTATAGCGCCGCCCAACGAAGCGATCGTGGCGCTCGATGCCGCGCTCAAAGCCGCCGATGTGGAAATAAAAGTCTTTTACGGACCGCCTACCGAAACCAACTTTGCAGGGGGCTTGCTTACGGGTGAGCAGTATGCCTGCGAGGAAGCGTGCTGCGCATTCGCCAAAGCGGTGTGCAGAGTTGCCGATGAGCCTATTACCGAGGAGGAGTGGTAACAGTGGAATTTGATAACGATTTACGCGCCATACAGGATGCGCGCGACTTGATACAGAACGCCGTTCAGGCGCAAAAGGAATATGCAGAATACACACAGCAGCAAATTGACGAGGTCGTAAAGGTCGTGTGCCGCGCCTGCGTTGACAATGCCGTGGTGCTTGCCAAAATGGCGCACGAGGAAACCGGCTACGGCAAGTGGGAGGATAAGGTCTTAAAAAATCTTCTCGGCTCGCAGATAGTTTATGACGCAATAAAAGATATGCAGACCGTCGGCGTGCTCTCCGATGACCCCGTAAAAAAGGTTATGGAGGTAGCCGTTCCCGTGGGCGTGGTAGTTGCGCTTATACCGTCGACCAACCCCACCTCAACCACAATGTATAAAACGCTTATTTCACTCAAATCGGGTAATGCGATAGTGATATCACCGCACCCCGGTGCAAAAAATTCAATACTCGCAACCGTAAAGGTGTTAAAGGATGCCGCCGCAAAGGCGGGCGCGCCCGACAATATAATTCAGGTAGTGGAAAAGCCCTCGGCAATCGCTACCGACACGCTTATGAAGCACAAGAATACAGGTATTATTCTCGCCACGGGCGGCGAAGCCATGGTGCACGCCGCGTATTCCTCGGGTAATCCCGCGCTCGGCGTAGGCCCCGGCAACGGTCCGTGCTTTATAGAAAAATCTGCTGATATTCCGCTTGCCGTTAAGCGCATATTCGACAGCGAGACTTTTGATAACGGCACCATCTGCGCTTCGGAGCAGTCCATAATCACACAAAACTGCATAAAGGATGCTGTCGTTGCCGAAATCGAGCGTCAGGGCGGCTACTTTATGAGCCAAGAGGAAAGCGACAAGGTAGCAAAATTCATTATGCGCGCCAATAACACAATGAATCCCGCCATAGTCGGCAAATCCGCGCAGGCTATTGCGGATATGGCGAAAATCACCATTCCCGACGGCACAAGGGTACTGCTTACCGAGCACACGGGCATAGGCAAAAATCAGCCGTATTCAAGGGAAAAGCTCTGCCCCATACTTGCATTCTTTACAGTAAACGATTGGGAAGATGCCTGCGACAAGGCAATAGAGCTTTTAACGAATGAAGGCTCCGGTCACACCATGACGCTTCACTCGCAGGATGAGCGCATCATACGCGAATTTGCATTGCATAAGCCGGTCGGCAGAGTGCTTGTGAATACACCCGGCGCGCTGGGCGGCACGGGCATCACCACGGGGCTTGACCCGGCGCTCACGCTTGGCTGCGGTGCGGTGGGCGGCAGCTCCACCTCAGACAATGTGGGGCCGATGAATCTTATAAATATCCGCCGTCTTGCATACGGCATAAAGGAGTTTGATGAAGTGAGAGCATACGGTGAAAAGCTTACCGGTACGGCACTCGGCTCGGCTGACGGTGTTCGCAAAACCTACGGCACGCAGAGCGGTACAGGTAAAGACGGCAGAACCTACGGCACTGTGGGTTCCGCAGGCAAACCCGAAAATCGCGTTTATGTTACCACATCCGAGCCGTATAACCGCGTTATCAAAAAGGCGAATTATGTCAACGAGCCTCAGGGCGCGGCAGGTAATATAAAGGAAGTCAACAAAGCAGAGGCTTTTCCCATGAGCAAGGACAGAGCACCCGTTTCGGCAGAGGAGTTCAGCGAAAAGAATATTGCGGATATTACCCGCGAGGTCGTTTCGCGCATTCTCGGCTCACAAAAATAAGTTGGTAACCGGTATAACCGGACCGAATATATCAAGTAATTTCATTTTATAATGGAGGAAAAAATTATGGCAAAAACAACAGAAGCATTAGGAATGGTTGAAACCAAAGGTCTTGTTGCATCTATCGAAGCAGCCGATGCTATGGTAAAAGCGGCTAACGTAAGACTTTGCGGCAAGGTACACGTAGGCGGCGGTCTTGTTACCGTTATGGTACGCGGCGATGTCGGCGCGGTCAAGGCAGCTACCGAAGCAGGCGGCGCAGCAGCCGACCGTGTAGGTGAGCTTATCTCCGTTCACGTTATTCCCCGTCCCCACAGCGAAGTTGAGTACATTCTTCCCAACCTTGAGTTTGATAAATAAGGTTAAACCGTGGAACTTGAACAGATTGTGCGGGGCATAGTTGCCACCGCAGTTGACGGTTATATGAACAGCGCAGGCAATTCCGGCGTTTCGCAGGCTTCTGCTCAGTATTTTGAGGTCTTTGCAGAGGCTTCGGGCCGTCATGTTCACTTGTCGCAGCAGGATGTTGAAAGGCTGTTCGGCGCAGGCTACAAGCTGACCGAAAAAAAGGCGCTTTCACAACCGGGGCAGTATGCCGCCGAGGAGCGTGTTACGCTTATCGGGCCTAAGGGTACGCTTAAAAACGTTGCGGTTCTCGGTCCGCCTCGCAGTCAGACACAGGTCGAAATCTCGGCAAATGATGCACGCGAATTGGGGCTTAATCCGCCCGTTGCGCTTTCGGGGGATCTGTCAAAAGCCGCCGATATGCTCATAGCCTCAAAGGATGCGTTCCTTATGGCTGAAAAGAGCCTTATTATTGCAAAAAATCATCTGCATATGTCGCCCGAGGAGGCTGCCGCGGCAGGCGTTAAGGACGGCGACCTTGTGGATATTCGTATGCAGACCGAAAGACCGCTTACATTCAACGATGTTGTTGTGCGTTCCGGCAAGGCTCACAAGCTCGCTCTGCATATTGATTTTGACGAGGCGAATGCCTGCGGCTTTAAGAATGGCTGTAAGGCGTTTATAGTCGGTAAATCCTGCAGTATGTGCCCTGCGTGCGTAAACAGCGGCGTACAAGTACCCGAAGCACCGAAAAGCGCTGCGCGTGAATATCGGTTTGACGGCAGATTCCTTTCCGAGGTAACGGCACGCGAAATAGTTGCTTCGGGCACCGATACAGTTAATGTTAAACCCGGCACAGTCATATCACCGCTGGCGAGAGATATATTGAATGACCGCCGCGTGATGATAACAGGACTGTGAGAGAAGGATGTGAGTACAGATGAATGAACAGACAGTGCCTCAGGCTCTCGGTATGATAGAGGTGCGCGGAAGAATCGGCGCAATAGAAGCGCTTGATGCCGCATTAAAGGCGGCAAATGTGCGCTTTGTGAATATGGCGAAGGTAGGCGGAGGCTTAACTGCTGTTTTTGTTGAGGGCGATGTAGGTGCGGTAAAAGCGGCAACAGAAGCCGGCGGAGCCGCGGCTGACCGCGTATCCGAATTGATTTCGGTGCACATTATTCCCCGCCCCGCAGTCGGCATTAAAAACCTGACTGCCGCAGAAGATACACCCGTTACTCCCGTACCCGCGCCGAGAAAAGAAGAAAACGAAGTTCCGGTTTTGCAGGAGGAAAAAACGGAAAAACTCCCTGCATATAAGGATATTCGGAATTATAATGTCAGCAAGCTTCGTGCTCTCGCGCGTTCAATAGGCGATTTACCGATGAGCCGCAAGGAGATAAACTTTGCAAAGCGTGAGGATATTCTGAAGCTGCTTGAAGAAAGGCTCGACGGGGGTAGTAATAAATGAAGCTCATCTCCCGTGAGGAAGTCATAGCCATGCTCAAAAACGAGCGTCCCGAGATTTTCTATATTCCCGAGGGAAAGGTGCTTTCACCTGCGGCTAAGGACTACCTCAACGAACAGTGCATAAGGTTTGACGGCTCCTGCCACCGTACTCTGAACGAAAAAAATGAGCAGAGCAGCCGTTACCTTAACCATAATTACACTTCGCGCGGCGGCGCACCTGCCGCAGGCGGCAATCACGGCGACCTTACGCACACAAAAAACGATAACGGCGCGGCTTCGCACATACGCAGTTACGGCTTTCAGCGCTCGGGCGGCACGGCAGTGGGCAAGCCTGCAAAGCCCGAGGAAATGACGAGCATTTACAGGGATACGCTCGTTTATAAGGATGACCCGGTTATTCAGTACCGCGGCAAGCTCGACTCGGCGCAGGCGCAGACCGTGTTTGTGCAGAGTATGCTTGCACAGTCGGGCGGCAGCGGAAAACTGCTCGCGGATTTAGACGATATTCTTTACAATATGCGTGAGCTTATGCGCGCCGAGGTTCTCGGCGAAACATTTACAAATGTAAGAATAATCGGTCTTGACAGCGCAGAACTCCGCGCACAGTCTCACGACCCCGAAAAATATTTCGGTATTAAGCCGATGCAGGTGCCGTCATACCAAAACGGCGCAGCATACGCGGGACTGAACCTTATCAGAGCCACAGTTCGTGAGGCGGAGGTGCTTGCAGTCAGGGCATTCCGTCAGGGCAGCACAGTTAAGCGCACCGATATTATTGAAGCGCTCAACCGCTTGTCGAGTGCGTGCCATATTTTAATGTGCAGGTATGTTGCGGGGTATTACACTAATAATTAAGAGGCGTTTATGTCAATTCTTGAAAACTTAAACAATGCGGGCGTAGTCGGCGCAGGCGGGGCAGGCTTCCCCACGCATGTAAAACTGAATACCAAAGCCGAGTATGTTCTCTTAAACGGTGCGGAATGTGAGCCGCTGCTGCGTGTTGACCAGCAGCTTATGAAGGCGCACCCCGTTGAAGTGCTTAACGGTCTGCTGCTTGCAAAAAAAGAAATCGGTGCGAGTTATGCAATAATCGGCGTAAAGTGCAGTCACCCCGATGTTATCGAGGTGCTTCGCGCGGTTGTTTCGCGCGAGGGGCTTTCACACGAAATCGAGGTAAAGGAGCTGCCCGATGTTTACCCGGCAGGCGATGAACAGGTGCTCGTTTACGAGCTTACCGGCAGGATAGTTCCCGAAACCGCTATACCCGGCGCGGTGGGGTGCGTAGTCATAAATGCCGAAACCGCCTTTAATATTTATAATGCCTTCAACGGTCAGGCGGTTACGGAAAAATTCGTTACAATTACGGGTGCGGTACCGAACCCCGTAACGGTTAAAGTACCCGTAGGCACACCCGTAAAAGTTCTGTTTGAGCTTGCGGGCGCAACAGATTTAAGTGATTATGAAATTATAAACGGCGGACCGATGATGGGACCGCTGCTTGATGTGAAAAACAAACCCAAGGATGCGTTTGTTACCAAAACCACAAAAGGACTTGTGGTACTGCCTGAGGAACACGGGCTTATTCAAAAGAAAAAAAGAACTATGCAGACTGCGGTGCATATAAACCGTTCCGCTTGCGAGCAATGCACAATGTGTACGGATTTATGCCCGAGGCATCTGCTCGGTCATTCCACCGCACCGCATAAAATGGTGCGCTCGCTTGCCGCAGGGCTTTGTGCCGATGAAAATATGACGGCGGCGCTTACCTGCTGCCAGTGCAATCTCTGCGAATATTTTTCGTGTCCGGCAGGTATAAGTCCGCGAATGGCAAATCTTTACTATATGACGGAATTGCGCAAGGAGGGTATAAAGCATACCCCGAAAAGCGAGTTTAAGGCTTCGGATATGCGCAGTTACCGCCAGATCCCCACAAAGCGCCTTATAGCAAGGCTCGGTCTGAATAAATACAATGTTGCGGCTCCGCTTTGTGAAGACGCTCTTAATATACCGCCCGAGTATGTGGCTATTCACCTTAAAGACCATGTCGGCGCACCCGCTTCACCGCTTGTGAGTGTCGGCGACCGCGTGCAAAAAGGGCAGGTCATAGCCGCCGTAAAGCCGAATGAGCTCGGCACCTCGGTATGTGCGAGTATATCGGGAACAGTTGAAAAAATCGAAAATAATCTTATCTTTATTCGCAGTTAGGAGAAATACAAATGGAAAAAGCAATAGGAATGGTCGAATTCAGCAGTATTTCACGCGGTATTTACGCTGCGGATCAGATGGTCAAAAAATCGGAGGCGCAGGTAGTTACCGCAACCACCGTATGCCCCGGCAAATATATAGCAATAGTGCACGGCGATGTTGCCGATGTTGAAGAATCGGTTGAAATAGGTGTTGAAGAAGCGGACACCTTCCTCGTTGATTCGATAATCATACCGAATGTCCACCCCGGCGTGTTCCCTGCAATTACGGGCGCGACAATGCCCGACGGTATCGAAGCGCTCGGCATAATCGAATCGTATTCACTGTCGGCAATGATAATAGCGGCGGATGCCATGCTCAAATGCGCCGATCTGGAGCCGCTTGAATTAAGGCTCGGTACGGGCCTCGGCGGCAAATCGTTCTTTACATACACGGGCGAGGTTGCCGCGGTGCACAACGGCGACGATACGGGCAGAGAAGTGCTCGGCGAAAAGGGCGCGCTGCTCAATTCCGAGGTAATACCGTTCCCGTCGGAAAAACTTATAGAGAATTTATTTTAAGGTAGTGATATTATGGGCTTTGAGGGCAAAGAACGCATTATTCAGGAATATGTGCCCGGCAGGCAAATTACGCTTGCGCACATTATTCCCAATCCGGTAGAAGACCTTTACACAAAATTAGGCGTGCTCGATATGAGCGGTGCCATCGGCTTTTTTACAATTACGCCGAGCGAGGCTTCGATTATCGCCGCCGATGTCGCGAGCAAGGCTTCGGAAATAAAAATCGGCTTTGTTGACAGATTTTCCGGCTCGCTTTTGATTTACGGCGAGGTTGCCGCAGTGGAGGAATCCATGCGCGCGGTAATGCACACCCTGTGCGATGTTATGCACTTTACACCCATTGATATAACCGAAAGCTGATATGAAAAGAGTAGTATTTATAGGTACCGTCGGCTGCGGCAAAACCACACTCGGTCAGGCAATCCACGGTGATGAAATTCATTATAAAAAAACGCAGGCGGTCGAAATAATCGGCAGGGAAATACTCGATTTACCGGGCGAATTCCTTGAACGCGTTGACAGACGCGGTGCACTTATGATGAGTACGATGGATGCCGAGGTCGTGGTGTTTATTGAATCCGCAACAGAGGTAAGGGCAATGTTCCCGCCCGAATATGCAGGCTCATTTGCAAAAGATGTCATAGGCGTAGTTACAAAAACCGACCTTGCAACCGAGGAACAGATAGAAAATGCGGAAAAAAAGCTCCGGCTCGCAGGTGCGCGCAAGCTGTTCAGAGTGAGCAGCGTGACCGGCAGCGGACTTAAGGAACTTGTAGATTATTTGAGTGGTGATTGATATGAAAAATCTGCCCGACTTTGAATATTGCGACGATTTTGTTGCACGCTTTGAGAAAGTTATGGAAAACCCCGTAAAATCGGGAGGGCCGTATTACACGGGCGTGGATTTAGGCACGGCGTGTGTTGTTATGGCGGTGCTCGACAAAAACGGTCAGCCCGTTGCAGGGACTTACCAATACGCCGATGTGGTGCGCGACGGAATGGTGGTGGATTATATAGGCGCCATAAACATTGTGCGCTCTATGAAAGAAAAAATGGAGCGGGCGCTCGGTGAGGAGCTTGTTTACGCGGCGGCGGCAATTCCCCCGGGTACCGACAGTCTTGACGGCGGCGCAGTGCGCAATGTGGTGGAATCGGCAGGCTTTGAGGTTACAAATATGAGCGATGAATCCACCGCGGCAAATAACCTATTAAATCTTGAAAACGGTGCGATAGTCGATATAGGCGGCGGCACAACGGGTATTACGGTGCTTCGCGGCGGCGAGGTCGCCTACACAGACGATGAAGCCACGGGCGGCACGCATCTTTCGCTTGTAATATCCGGCTCATACCACGAGCCGTTTGAAAAAGCCGAGCAGTATAAGCGCGATGTAAACAATCACCGCGAGCTTATGCCCGTAGTAAGACCGGTTTTTGAAAAAATTGCGGTAATTATTACGGATGTTCTCAATGAATACAAAAAAGAAACAGGGGAAACCGTGGATACCTTGGTGCTTGCAGGCGGTACAAGCTGCTTTACCGGCATTGAAAAAGAGATTGAAAGACTTACGGGTATTCCCTGCTATAAACCGAAAAATCCGCTTTTCGTTACACCGCTCGGCATTGCGCTGAGCTGCGAGGGCGCCGAATAAAAGGAGGAATTTACTATGATGATATGCAAAGTGGTCGGTCATGTCTGGGCGACTAAAAAGGAAGAAAGCCTTGAAGGCAAAAAGCTTATGGTAGTTATTCAGTGCGATGCTCATGGCGAAGCCGAAGCAGGCGAAACCTTTGTGGCGGCAGACCTTGTATGCGCAGGTATCGGTGACCGCGTGCTTGTTGTTAACGGCAGTACAGCGCGCAAGGCTCTCGGCGGCGACAGTGTTCCTATTGATGCGGCTATTGTAGGCGTAATAGATTCCGTGGAGCTTGACAGAGCAAAATTCACATTTTAAATTGAATGCAAAATTCAAATTCGGAGGGAATCGTAATGAAAGTTTACGAAGGTGCCGTGCTTACGGTTGACAGTAATGACAGTGTTGCAAAATTCCTTGTAGAAGACAGCGGCAAAATAGTTTTTGTCGGTAATGAGCTTCCCGAAAAATACAAAAATGCAGAAAAAGTGAATCTCGGCAGCGGCTGCCTTGTACCGGCATTTGTTGATACACACCAGCATTTTGCAAGCTTTGCGGTGTTCAATTCCGGGCTCAATGTTATGAATGCCGAATCCAATGCCGAAATACTCGAAATGTCGCGCGAGTATATCAAGAAAAACCCCGATGTTAAAACGGTTATCGCATTCGGTGCATCGCCGTATTCTGTTTCCGACGGCGTGCTCGTTTCACGCGAGCAGCTTGACTCCGTCTGTCCCGACAAGCCGATGTTCGTTGCAAAATATGACGGCCACGCTGCAATAGTGAATACCGTTCTTTTAAATAAACTTAACGATAAACTCAAAGTGCTTCGCGGTTATCATCCCGATACCGGCGAAATGAATCAGGAAGCATTTTTTGTGGTTTCAAGCTATGTTACCAACAGTATAAACATTCCCGAGCTCGTTACCGCAATGCAGAAAGCGGTCGATTACGAAGCCGCCAACGGTGTCGGTATGATACATACCGTTTCCGGCATAGGATTCCCGCTCGATATGGATATTTCACTCGAAAAGTGGTTCGGCAGAAGCCTTGAAAACGGCTTTCAGCTGCGCGTGTTCTCGCAGACAATGGATACAAAGCTCGCAATTAAACGCGGCTTTCCGCGAATAGGCGGCTGCTTCGCCTGTGCGCTTGACGGCTGCTTCGGCTCCGAGGATGCCGCAATGAACGAGGATTACGAGGGTGCCGAGGGGAACGGCGTGCTGTATTATTCCGATGAAAAGGTTACGGCTTTTATGAAAGAAGCCAACCGCGCCGGCTTGCAGATAGAGGTGCATGCCATAGGCGACCGAGCCTTTGACCAGGCTACAAGGTGCCTTAAAGCCGCGCTTGACGATTACCCGCGCAAAGATCACCGCCACACCATTATTCACGATTGCCTGCCCACCGATAAGGGCGTTGCGATTTGTAAAGAGTATAATATTCTTATGGCTATGCAGACGGCGTTCATAGGCTGGAAGCAGGAGCCGGACGAATACCTTGAAATGCTTATGGGCAAGGAACGCGCTTCGAGACTTAACCCGATGCGCGATTTGTGGGATAACGGCATATTTATAGCCGCAGGCTCGGATGCGCCCTGCACAGACCCCGCACCCCTTGAGTGGATAGACCACGCCGTAAATAACAGAAGCTGCCCGAAGCAGTCGCTTACCGTAAAAGAAGCACTCAGGATGTGCACATATAACGGCTGCTATATCACATTCGATGAAAACGAAAGAGGAAGCCTCGAGGTCGGCAAGGTCGCCGATATGGTGATACTTTCCGATAATATTTACGCTATACCGAGCGAAAAGCTCGGCGATGTTAAGGTGGTCAAAACCGTGCTTGCGGGCAAGGATTACAAAAAGCTTTCAAAGAGCTTTCTCGGCACGATTGTTTCCGGTATGCTCGGGAAAGGGAAGATATAATCAGTGAAATATCGGCTGCCGCCGATGTGAAATAATTTACTGTCGTAAATTGTGAAATATTCTCGTTTCACTCGAATGTGAAATGAAATAAATCCTTATGCGCCGCAGCGCATTTCACATTGCACAGCAATATTTCACACGCGAAGCGTATTTCACAAATCCCGCGAGGGATTTATTTCATTGAAAAAAGCACTTGCCGAAGCAAGTGCTTTTTTCTGGTGACCCGGACGAGAATCGACAAGGCTCTGCCTTGTCGACTTTGCTTCGCAAAGTATCCGATTGTGTTCCGCTTCGCGGAGAGAGTTTGATTCTCTGTGTTATTTCTTTAATCTGCTTTTTCAAAAAAATAAAGCCCTCACTTTTGTGAGAGCTTTGGTGAACCGCTCGGTGTGTCAGACGAACAATCGGACTCTGCATTATTGCCGGAAAGTTTTTTCTCGGTTTCGGTCAAAAACACTTCCGTTAACTCAGTTTCGTTGTGACTGCCGTTAAAATAAATAATGAGTTTGTTGTCATACACAAAAACCTTGTTTACAAAAATATTGATTAAAACCCGACGGTTGCGGGGTTCTTTCTTGGCTTTGTTTTTCAATTCAAAGAAGAATCTGCGGATTGTATCTTCATCCAAAACAAATTCGGAGAGCTGTTCTTTGGCAAGCTGCCTTTCAAGTTCTTCGATTTCTTTTTTGCGTTCTTCAATGCGTTTTAATAACGCAGGCACTTGCTCACCCAATTCAATGGAATCCAAAAGGTTTGAAATGGCTTTTTCTCTTTTCTTGATTTCCGTTTTCAAACGGGCGGTTTCGCTGTTTTCGTATTCGTGCTTACATTCTTTGAGAATACCTTTGATAATTCGTTCCGACTTTTTATCGGTGAGAAAATCCGAAATGACCTGAATGACCTTGTCCTCAATCAAATCCTTATTTACTGCCTTTTTATCGCATTTATGCTTCCGTGCATTTTTGCAAATATAGTAACGGTAGACAGAGCTGTTTTTGCTTGTTCCGCTGTAACCAATCATCATTTCTCTGCATACTCCGCAGAAAAGTTTTGTAGTTAACAAAAAAGGTTCATCCGTTGCATTAGAAGCACGGTGTTTGCCGTTTTTCACCAAAACCTTTTGAACACTGCCGAAAAGTTCATCTGAGATAATACGTGGAATGCCGTCTTTGATTTCAACATCATCAAAAACATAGATGCCGAGATACTTTTTGTTTCGTAACATTCTGTAAATAACACTTTTGTCAATCGTTGAGCCTCTTGCGGTCTTGATACCTCTGTTTTTTAAGTCGTTGATAATATCGGTAATCGGTTCGCTTTGAGCATAGCGTTCAAATATTTCTTTCACGATATTTGCTGCAAATTCATCAATTTCAAGCTGCTTGTTTTCATTGAGCCGATAACCGAACGGAACAACACCGCCGTTGCTTTTACACTTTAAAGCATTCTCTTTCATACCGCGGTTAACCTTTTCCGCAAGGTCGGCAGAATAGAATTCGGAATATCCGTCAATAATGGATTCCATTATAATGCCTAAAGAACCGTCTATGATTGGTTCGGTTGCAGAAATCAATTTCACACCGTTCTGCCTTAAAATTGTCTTGTTTTTGATACTGTCGCCGCGGTTACGGGCAAAACGGTCAAATTTCCATACAATCACGGCTTCAAATGTCTTGGAATAACTGTCTTTTAACATTCTTTGAAAATCCGGTCGTTTGTCGTTTCGGGCAGATTTCGCCCGGTCTATGTACTCACCGACAATATCAATGCCCTTTCTTTTTGCGAATTCTCTGCATTCTCTCAACTGACCTTCAATAGACTCTTCACGCTGATTTTCACAAGAGTATCTTGCATAAATAACACCGTTCATAAAAATTCTCCTATCATAATATTTTATATCCTAATTATGACGGGAAGCGGGGTAAAGAATCTATATTTTATTTTTGCAGAGAGATATTTTTTTATTAAATTTTTGTGAACAGAAGGATTTTAAGTAAAAATGGCTCTCTGTGAGTTTTGGGAAAAAATCGATGTGTCAACTCTCGATACTTATTGTATGTTGATGTATTGTATTCATTCATATTATACTGAAGATGCGAAGGGGTGTAATTATGGATATTGTAAAAGTTTTTGCAGACAACCTTAAAAAATATCGTCACGCAACAGGCTTATCACAAGAAGCTTTTGCCGATAAATGCGGCTTGCATCGTACATACATTAGTGCGATTGAGTGTTATCGTCGCAGTATTTCGCTTGAAAATATACAGCGTATAGCAGATGCTTTGGAAATTGAAACATATAAACTGTTTTTAGAGGAGGATGAATGATATGGCAACGAAAACCGAACTGTTTCTTGAATTAGCACAACCTGACGAGAATGGATGCTCAAGGTGGGTAAACACATCTGAATTTACAGGGAAGTATTATGATTTAAAATTCGGCAACGGTGCATCCTGGGCACGTAAAGAATCAACTTTAGCTAAAAAATATGTTATTGAATTTGATAAATCCATTACGCCGGGAAACGGTATTGACAGAATACCCTTTAGGAATATATTTATTTAAAATATCCATTTTAATAGACTTTATCTTTTGTGCTTCTTTATTATTTTCACACACAAACTCATATTGCTCAATGTCTTCAAAAAGTAAAGGAAAATTACATTTTTCTGCAGATAGGGCTTTTCCATTTTCTATACATACATACGGCAAGTTTTCATTGTGGAAAATATATGTATTATCAGAAATATATTTTGGCTTATTATCAGAGTACTCTACCTTATCTGCAAAAATAAGGTATTTTTCCCCGGAATTCATCAAAGTGAAAGATGAAACTGGCATATATCGTAACGAATTGTCTAATGCATCAAAGTAATAATAACACGGTTCGTATAAATATATTTTAGTGTTCTCCAATGATTTATCACCTTTAAGAATGTTTTGAACTGCTACAGAGGCTTTGGTGGAAAGGTGTTCGTATAATCTCTCTCCACTAAAATCAACAATTGCAATTAATTCACAGTTATCTAAAGATTCTGCGGTTTTTGTTATTTCTTCCACCAAATATTCATTCGATACCCAATCCAATGAATCATATGCTATAGCAGATTGTGTTTTATTTGTTGAATTTATTATGTCTGTAAAACTTCTATGCGCAAGAAAACCTATCAATATACTTAAAGCTACTAATACAGAGCACACAGAAAAAATGATCTTTTTCACTTAATCACCTCGCCATTTGAAAGATGAAAAACCTCATCACAAAATCCGTTGAAATCCTCCATAGAATGACTAGATATTAAAACTGTTGTTCCTTTTTCAACTTCTTTTTTTATGATTCTTTTGAATAACTGTATTCCCTCTGCATCTAAGGCATTTGTAGGTTCATCTAAAACAAGAAGTTCCGGATGATCCATTATCGCTTGTGCTAAAACCAACCGTTGTTTCATTCCTAAAGAAAACGAGCTAAACTTTTTCTTGCTGTATGGCTCAAGACCAACTGTTTCGATAGCATTTATAATTTTATTTTTATCAGGTTTACCGCTCAGTAGATCTAATGCTTTTAGATTGTCGTAGGCACTTAAATACGACCACAAACCAATGTTTTCTATCATTATACCAACTGGAACCGGAAAGGCATTGCCGTTAATTATTTTCTTGTTATCAATAGCGATAGTCCCGGTATCTATTTTTATCAAACCCAATATGGCTTTAAATAACATCGTTTTGCCAGAACCGTTTTTGCCTACAAATCCGTAAATTTTACCTTTTTCAAGCGATAAGTTAATATTACGCAAAATTGATGCTTTATGTATATTTTTTGAAACATTTTCAATATTTATATATGCCATATTAGTCACTCCTTTGAACTTTTATACCGGGCTCTATTTTTTTTATTATTATGCAACCTACAACTGCAATAACAACTGTCAATAATGAAAAGTATATCAACGAGTATTCAAATTGCAAAACAGTATTATGCTCGTTTCCCAACATTGGTAATAGCCCTTCGTGGTAAGATTGCATAAAATTGGTTATTGGATTTAAATAATAAAAAAATGAATGTTCTGTGTATTTAACTAAACCTGCAAAAAACAATATCCACACAGCATTAAGTATAATTACCCATTTGGGCGAGATAAGTAAAGAGATAACAATAGAAAGAAGCGTGGCAAAAAACAAAAACATAGCTAGTAGTAAAATGTTTTCTATGAGAATAATGTACAGTTCTTTTGAAACTTCAAATTTATCATAAATGAAAAATTGTATAATGAAATTTGCAATCCCATAAATAAATGATGCAGATAAAATATATAGAAACATTTTAAAATATTGTTTTTTTAGCCACCCAATACGCCCACCATTTCTGTGAAATCCATAGTATGTTATTATTTTATAATCTTCAGAAACACAACTAGATAACAAGGTAGTAATTAATAATGGAAAAACCACCACCCTTATAGAAGACGGAATGTTTTCAATGAAAAGTACAGAATAAAATGATTTAAGCAGAATTTCGGTACCAGTTACATCTCCTCGTGTAATGGCAGAAATCGCATTTAATATACCAATGGCCATACTTACAAGAAAAACACGGGTATATATTAACTTATCTAAATATATTCTCCGCATAAATCAAACCTCAGATTTTATCTTTTTTATTGCTATTCTACCAGTTATAAGAGCTGTAATTATTAAAGTTATAAAATAGCCTATAATAATTATGCTTCTTTTTCCAATATGAGTATCAAATGCGAAAAAATACGAAAAAGGATCTAATGCCGGAGGAATTCCTGAAGTAAAAAACAGTGGAGCAATATTTGAAACAATTGCTACAATACAATATGTTATAAAAGGAGTAGCAAGTAAAAGGGTTTTATTTTTTATAAAAAATGTAGAAACATTAAATACAATTATTGCACAAAAAACTAAAAACAATGTTAATAAAAGTATAAAACAAAATCCATATAGATACGGAGAATATGAAAATAATTCAGGTAAAAAGAAGAAATCTATAAATTCATCATAAAATTGCGATTGAGATGACATTTGATTTGAAGCATCACATAATCCGATATATGGAAAAACTGATAATGTTAGTAAACAATTTAACAAAAATGGTATAGATATCAATATAATAACTGCTGTTGTTATTGTAATAATTTTTGAGAAATAATATACCTTTGCACTTGATTTTGTATAAACAATATAATTTAATTTTGTGCTTTTTTCTGTGTGGTAAGTATCAGAGAATGGAATTGTAACAACCAAAAGTAAAATGAACGCCAGTATAGGCTGAAGAATAAATGAGTCTGCGGAGTATATACATAAACTATATGCAGAAGGAATATCTGTAAGATCTCTACCCCAGTATTTAAAGCAATTAAATAAAAATATGCCTAGTGAAATCATAGTCATTATAAGAAAAGACACTAAAAATTCAGGTCGGTTGACCAAAAGGAAAAACTGACATTTAAATTTCTTCATATTATCACCACCATAGCAGAGAACTGCAAATTGCCGTTCTCTGCTAAATATGAGTAAACTATTATAAAACGCTTGCTATACCAACCGCTGTTAAAGAAAGTACATTATTTTGCTTTATAACTTTATTTCTCTTTTTCATATTAAATCTCCTTTAAAATTTTATGTTTTCTAAAATTTATTAAGTTTGCATTACATTTTGAATCTCCTCCTTTATACATCCTTTCGACTATATAGTGTGATTTTATAAAAAAATGTGAACAAAAAAATTAAAAAATAAAAAAGATGACGAATTTTGTTCGCCATCTTTAAAACATCTATTCAATTTAAAAAGTCAAATATCCTGTTGAAACTTCAATCTTTTGTGTTGAAAATAATGATTTTTTCGCATAATGGATTGCAGTTACACGATATTGATACCCAGTTGCTACAGTTAGAGATTTATTCAAAGTGTATTTTGTGCTTTCTGAATATAAATCCTCATATGTTTTATAATCGCTCCAAGAAGAACTGCTGTTTGCTCGTCGTTGAATAACAACCTCTTTAAAGCCACATTTCACAACGTCACTACTACCATATGTATATCCGCTTATAACTAATTTAGTGCCAGTTTTAGCTATAGCTAAATCGTAATCAGTAATAAGACCGGTGGCTCTTGTGTTAGCGTTACCTTCATATTCTGCATAAATAGGGTTAAGTAATTCGAATTCCTCTTGCGTGAAGTATGCATTGTCTTCTGTGTTGTTGGCTGCTAGTGCAGAGGTAGGAATAGCACAGAACACAATCGCTATAACAACCAATGTTATTGAAATTATCTTTTTCATATTCTTTGCTCCTTTTATTTTATTGTTTTGGTAAATTTCTGCGCAGTTTCAAAATCACAATTTAAAAATATTCTGTATGTTGTTAAATTATCGGTGTATTTTATTATGCAATTTCCATCTCGTTCAAAAATCAATACATCCATTCCGTTAATATTAATTATTTCACCTGCTTTAATATCATTAACTGAACCGATTCCTGTCATTGCATCATACGGTTTGAATTGAGTTATTGTTATATCACCTTCAAATCCATTATACTTAAAATCAATATCCGCATTTATTGATATGGTTTCATCAATTGTTGTGCTTTCAATTTTTGTGATTTCACAATTCTCGCCAACCAAAGCTTCAGGGAATGTTACAGGGGTAATACCAAATGATTCAAGCTCTTTTGCTAAGTCTGTTTCCAATAAGTTATAACCATCTGCGGTTGTATCAGCATTTTCCATCGGGTACTGTAACTCAGCATTACCGTTTACCAACTGAGCAATCTTTTGAGGAATATTAAAATATATAGCTGAAACTGAAATCAAAGAAATACATAAAACTATTATTACGGCAGCTACCATAATAGGTTTCTTAATGTATCTGGGCTTAATTGATACAATATTATTTTTTGATTTATCACATGTTGACATTAATTCAAAACATAAATCGATATAGTCTGTGTCTACCTCCTCGGGGCTTTTAGTCAGTTCTTTATCTATAAGTGTTTTGATTTCTTCTTTTGACAAATTAGATGTATTTGAAAATATCATTTTTTTCAAATCTTGTTTACTAAATTTGTTTTTCAAACTATTACCTCCTGCCTCTATAGTGCAGTTCTCTTAAAAAATGTGAACTTTTATTTTTAATAATCTTCGTATTCCTTAATCATTTTTATGATTTTCTTTTTTAGCTTTTCGTGTCGTTTTCTTACTGTGTCATAGGTTATTCCTAAAATATCTGCAATTTCTTTTAGTTTCTTGTGTTCCCAATAGTAGAGTTTAAATAGTTTCTTCTCGTCGGGTTTTAATCTCGAAATTATGTGAATCGCTCTTTCTTCTATGGTCTTGTCTGACACCATACTATCAACATAATCAGGATTATATGAGATTGCATTATTTATTGTAGTATCTTTTTCTTCATTATCGGTAAACTCATATTCGTTGCGATTTATTTTGTCTTTAATAACCTTATTCTTATAGTTAAGTGTTACAGAGTAAAGCCATGATTTGTAGTTGTGTATTTCTACGCCCTTTTTTAAGTTCTCATACAGTGCAACAAAGGCATCCTGAACACAATCTTCAGCATATTCGTATTCGCATTCAAAGTATTGCAAATAATACTTGATGAGTTGTTTTCTGTACTGCTCGCAATCAGCCATAATAGCATCTATGCTCTCTTGGGTGAGAGCATTATTTATTTGTTCTGAATCCAACTTTGTCATGACTTCCCTCCTTTTTTGTTTTGAATCCAACTTTGTCATGACTTCCATCCTTTTTTGTTTATTTGCTATGTAATTATATCAAATTATTTAGCATTTTTTATTTTAAAACTGTAAACAATAGTTTTTCTAAGAAATATATTTATACAATACATCTAAAATGCTTTTTCAAAATCTTTATAAGCATAAAACTCAAATTTTGTCAATAGCTTTTACCAAAATACGATATTTTCGACACAAAAAAGGATATTTTATCGAAAAAATGAAAATTTTTTTGAAAAATGGTGTAAAAATTTTTGTTTGGGTGTAATACAAGTGCAGAAAGCAAAAACATAAATTTCAAGTATAGTGTATTTTAAAAATATTAAACGAAAGAGGGTTAAGATAATGTGTAGTGAAGATAATATGATTTGCAACGAGAATGATAGGAGATTTTTAGTTGATGCACTTCTTACTGATGTAACAAAAACCCAAAAATAAATTTAAAACTGCCCTCACGAGGAGAGCAGAAAAATCTACCTTATTTTATTTCGTATTTCCATTCACCGTCTATTTTGTTGTGATGATAGAAAAACTCGCTTTTATTGTCGTCAAGAAAAATTCCAAGCATATCTGACATATCCTTGGCAAGCTCGGCTTTTTTGAAATCTTCTAAATCCATCCAAAAAACTTCGCCCTCAGCTGATGATTTTAATTCACCCTCAAACTTATCTGTTTTATAGAACAAAACTATGTAGCGAATATCTTCTGAATGAGGCCATTGCTTGATTCCGCAAAGCTGAGGACAGAAAATAGTAAGTCCTGTTTCTTCCTTCACTTCTCGGATAACGGCATCTGTGAAAGATTCATGTTTTTCAACGTGTCCGCCGGGAAATGTGAGTCCCCTCCAATTCTTGTTTAATCTGTCCTGCACAAGCACCTTATTTCCATCATAAACCATACACATATTAGTTAATATAACTTTTTCTGATTCAGCCATAAATAAAATCCTCATTAAAAAATTTTTATCTATTGTTCAGTTCTTAGTGCTATCTTCCCTTAATAAAATCAAACTTTTCTTCAAGAAAAAACCTGTAATCAGGTTCGTTTTCCGCATTTGCATACTCGTTTTTGATTGTATTTTCAATCCAAGATAACATCTTATCGCTCATATCTTCATATCTACGAATTTTGATTAATCCTGCTTCAGCGGCTTTAAGAATTTCAGAATATGCATCTTCTATAAATTCAACATCTGTTATAGTAGCAGGCTCTGATGTGGTGATAGCATTGCTGATATTGATACTGTTTTCATTTTCCTGAATCGTATCCACATAATAAATAAAGCCTGAAACAC
The DNA here is from genome assembly GCA_045617785.1 of Acutalibacteraceae bacterium. GTDB lineage: Bacteria > Bacillota > Clostridia > Oscillospirales > Acutalibacteraceae > DTU089. The sequence continues at coordinate 7,110 of JAZLJH010000044.1, read as the reverse complement.
CTTTGTATGTATTCTCAATAGCATTAAGATAGTATTCATCTAATGTTAAAATGCCGTCTGTATCAAAACCATAGCTTGCCCATTTATGCCATTTGCTTTTATGATTAAATCCTTTTTCTTTGCAACATTTTTCAATTGCATTGCTTAAATATACCAAAACGTTTTCACGTTTTGTAGAGAAGTATATAAGCGGAATATCGTGATTTGATATTCTCGGTTCTAAAATCTTAATTCCACTAATCTGCGAAGCATGGTAGTACAACATACTCACCTCAAGAGATTTTATTAAAATAATTATACCACACCCGCACCAAACAAATCAACCTGAATACATTGACTATCCGGATGTGTCTCTTTCCATAGAAACAAGTAAAGGGTTATATTCAAACAGAGATATTCCCGAATGGGAACCTGTCGTATATGATAAGTTTCCGGTATTGCCGGAGAATATTATTCTCTATAAAATTTTAGCAAGCAGTCAGCAAAAGTCGTTATATGAAGATATCCACGCTATCTTGACCGATGATGTGTATCATACCATTGCCAATAACGACCTTATGCAAATTATGAGCAATGAAGCTACAAAATGGAACGGCGTTAAACATATGCTTTCTCACTATAATATTTCTCCGAGTGATGCCGTTTATTTCGGTGACGATAATGACGACATTGAACCTATAAAAAACTGCGGATTGGGTGTAGCTGTGGCTAATGCCATACCGGCTGTTCTTGATGTTGCTGATTTAATAGTTGACTGTAACGATTTTGACGGCGTTGCAGGTTTTATAGAGAAGAAACTGCTTTAATATGGATATCAGTAAGAATAATGGTTAACATTTTACCCGATGGGGTTGCATAAACCATCTATGAACAAAAACATTTCTTTGAAAATCTTGAACAGGAAATACAATAACAGACTTACTTCAGCACCGCTTCGGCGGTGCTTTTGTTATGTCCGAAAACCCCGCTTTTTGCGGGTAAATATATGTTTTTTGTATTAGATTTTCACGAAGCTGTTGAAAAGCAGAAAATATTATGCTAAAATGTATTTAATAAATCTGCAAAAGCAGATTGCGAAAGGAGAACAATTGTATGAAAGTTTTTTGTGAGGTAATTGCATCTTAAACTGAATATGTGGTGCAAACGATTGTTGAGGCATAAGCCTCTGTGTTGTTGTGCCGTTTTAAAGTAACCTTTCGTGAATACTATAACTCTCGGTTGTAGCACACTTTAGGGTGTGTTATTTTTATGCCTTGAATCAGCCGTAGGAAGTACCACTGACGCTGGTTGCTTTCTACGGCATTTTTGCGTCTTTTTTAGGTCCTAATATGAATATTTGGAGGAATAACAGTGAATCAACACATAATAGAAAATAATTTTAATTTGAAAGTATCAGAGATAAAATTACTTGATAAGCATTTTGGTACGGAGCTCTATTTGATTAACACAACAACAGGTAAATACATAGTTAAAGTTTTGCCGTTGTATATGGAAAATGTCAAAAATGAAGGTGAGCTTACCGAATATCTTTATAATCACGGGATTAATGTTGCAAGATTTCTGAAAAGCAAAGATGATACTTATGTCGTGAAAATGTCTGATTTTCAGTTTACCATTCAACAATTTATTGAGGGCAAATCGCTGCCGGTAAACACTGCTCCTGAATGGTTTCTGAATAAATCAGCAGATTTTCTTGGACAGACCGCATTGTTGTTGAAGGATTATAAAGGCTTAACATTGAGATTCGGCAAAGAATTCTTTTCAAGTAAAGCAGTTCGCCGGAAAATGCGACAATACAAAAAAGAGCTTCTTAAGGCGAAAAAAGCAAAAGATTTGGATGTTATACCTGTTTGGGAAGAACAAATTCGGCATCTCAAAAAAATCTCAAAATTCCGTATCGATACTAAAAAACTGACTTATGCAAACTCACACGGTGATTATCACATAGGACAGGCTATCATACACAACGATAATTTCACGGTTATTGATTGGAGTTCAGCTTGCAGGCTGCCTATTTGTTTGGATGTTATAACATCTTATGTCTTTTCAAGCCCGACTTGTGAGGAAGGTGTAATTGATGCAAAAGGACTAAAAAAATATATTACACGATTCACAAAAAAGTTTCCGCTGTCGGAGTATGACATAAAATCAATGCCGTATGTGTTGTACTTTTGGCATTGTATGTGTAATTATCGTCCCGATGAACTATGCGATATTCCTGACAGTTATAAAGCTATTGCTAATCTCATTAATAACTTTTTGAATTGGCTTTATGATAATGTTGAAGAATTATCTGAACAACTGAATAAGTAATAATACAGTATAAAACCCACCGTGGGATAGCAGATTATTTGCTTTTTCACGGTGCTTTTGTTATATCCGAACAGTTCATTTTTTTAAGAGCATAGTTAGTATGTCATTATTGGGATGCTTGATAATAAGTTAATAGGATTTGTGTTGAAAACAAGAAAACTATTGTACCGCCCGAAAAGGTGCAATCGGGTTGTTTCCGACACAGCGGCTCAGGCGAAGCCGAGCCCGTAAGAGTTTGTTTTGAGAGAGTGGGAACGAACAAAACAAACCTGCAGCCGACAAGGCTGCTTGCCGAAAAATCAGCAAAAAATCGGCTGATTTGAGGCAAAACAAGTAAAAAGGTTATTTTGAAAACCGAGAGGTTTGGAAAATAACCATTTTTACGGCGAAAATGCAGAAGATAATCGGATTGATGCCGAGATGAAACTGCAACAGAATTTCGCAATTCTCACCGTGGAAGTTGCTGACACGATAAATAATTCGGGAGTGTTGATGTTTTCGGGAACACAACAGACCTGTAACACTTTAACAAGGGCTGAGCCCGATTTTTGAAGAAATGAGGAAACCGAGTGAGCAAAAGTATCAAAAAACTTCTCTGCGAGAATGCGGATAAGTGGTTCAAACGAAACTGCAAATACGACCGCACCGCAAAACAGTATTCAAAGAATTACATAGGTTTATTAGGTCTGTATGCCCGTTTCGTTTTGTTCTGCGACGAGCGGGGCGAAATTGAATTGCCCGATGAACTCGTTGATGAATATGCCCGTTTCCTTGCTTCTTTGCTGAAAGAAACATTATTAACGGAAGAGGGCAGAGAATCGCTCAGAATAGAGGGAAGAACGCAAACTGCCGACAAAACGGCATAAAAAGCAAAGTACCCAAGCCGATTGGCTTGGGTACTTTGCTATAAGCATTAAAGGAACACAAGAACGGCAAAGCCGCCTTTGAAACAAAGGGTGTTCGCCCAATGCGTGTTTGGTGACCCAGACGAGAATCGACAAGGCTCTGCCTTGTCGACTTTGCTTCGCAAAGTATCCGATTATGTTCGCGCATACGCGCGAGGGAGTTCGATTCTCTGTGTTATTTCTTTAATCTGCTTTTTCAAAAAAATAAAGCCCTCACTTTTGTGAGAGCTTTGGTGACCCGGACGAGAATCGAACTCGTGTTACCGCCGTGAAAGGGCGGTGTCTTAGCCGCTTGACCACCGGGCCGTATTGTAAGGGGGAAACCCCTCTATATAACACCCGTTATAGGCAGGCGTTGAATTTGGTAGCGGCAGTTGGATTTGAACCCACGACACCACGGGTATGAACCGTGTGCTCTAGCCAGCTGAGCTATGCCGCCATATATGTGAACAACGACCTGACCTATAAGGGTGACGTGCGCTTTCTTTCAAAAGCCTGCTTATTATAATATGCCGGGGTTGATTTGTCAATAGGTTTTTCCTAATTTTTTATCAATTGAGATAATATGGCGATTTTTTATTGATTTTTATATTGATTTTTAGTTTCTTATGTAATATAATTGTTGCGTTGTGTTTTTATGAAAAGATAACTTAATAATTTGCCGGCGTGATGGAATTGGCAGCTTGTTCGCCGCGCGCCGCCGGGGGCGGATGCAGCGAGGCGAAAAAGGCGCAGCGGTCAAAATCTGCAGCGAAGAATGAGCGAGAGCAAATTTTGGGCACCGCAAGAGTCATTACACGCCTTACGATATTAACAACTTAATAATTTGCCGGCGTGATGGAATTGGCAGCTTGTTCGCCGAGCGCCGCCGGGGGCGGATGCAGCGAGGCGAAAAAGGCGCAGCGGTCAAAATTTGCAGCGAAGAATGAGCGAGAGCAAATTTTGGGCACCGCAAGAGTCATTACACGCCTTACGATATTAACAACTTAATAATTTGCCGGCGTGATGGAATTGGCAGACGTGATGGACTCAAAATCCATTGGGCTAATCACCCGTGCGGGTTCGACCCCCGCCGCCGGCACCAAACTCGAATAATCCGAACCTTATATTCCAAGTTGGAGAAGGGTTCGGATTTTTCATTATGTTTGCATAACAAGGTTCTCCGATTTTGCCCAAATTTTAATTTGGTTGCAAAATCGTGAGGTTCTTATTTTCTATGAAAAATCGGACATCTCATATAAATTTTTTATTGGAGGTCTGATTATGGCACAAAACAACTTTGAAAAGAATGGCGGAACCTACACACAGGTTGGTGATTATCTTATCCCCGATTTGACTTTACCGCCCGAAGAACAGAACATTCATCTCGGCGTATGGGGGTGCGGGTGTCCGGTGGACACCTCTGCCAAAGGCAGAAGCACCGACCGAGCCGGCAGCCGAGAAGTCCCTAACAAGTGTATTTGTGTGGTGGTAACAAATACGATGCTTGATAAGACAATACCGCATTGAATTTCAAGCATCCAAGCGAATTAGGTGCACCTAATTCATTGCTTGATAAGACAATTCAAAACAATCGGAATTATTATTTAATTTCTTTGTCTAAATACACACGAGAACCCGTTGCACCTTTTTGTCCTTGATATTTTCCTTTATATGGATTCAATGCTTTATCATCCATTTTTGCAAAAACAAGCTGCCCAACTCTTCTTCCTGCTTTAAGCTCTATGGCACAGCGGTTTGCATTGTAGAGTTCAAGAGTAATTTCACCCTTAAAACCGGGGTCAACCCATCCGGCATTTTGAATAAACAAACCCATTCTGCCTAAAGAACTGCGACCTTCAACAAAAGCAGTTAAGTCATCCGGCAATTCAAAATATTCCATTGTAGTCGCAAGAACAAATTGATTCGGCAAAAGTATATAACTATCGCTTATGATTGTTTTATATTTGATTTCTTTATCCATTTGAATAATTCCGGTTGAAGAATCTTCAACTATTGCAAATATATTGCCTAAACGAATATCTACACTCGCAGGCTGAACCTGCTCTTTTTTAATTGGTTCAGCCACAAGAGATTTTTCCTCCAACATTTTATAGATTGTTTTGTCTGATAATATCATTTTCTATCGCTCCTTAATCACAAGCTTTCGTACCCGCAAACATATTGATAAAAGTTATATTTGTATGTTATAAAGTTTATCATATATTACGTTTTCAGTCAATTACATAAGAAAAACATTTATGTAAAATACTATTGACAAACAATAAAACAGATAGTAATATATTAACATAATTTAGATTTGGTGTCTTACCATTATTGCACGAGGTTGGTTTTATGTTTATAGGAAGACAGCAGGAGCTTGAGTTTCTCAATAATAAATATAACAGCAAAAAAGCGGAGTTTGTTGTTTTATACGGTCGCAGGCGTGTCGGTAAAACAGAGCTACTGACAGAATTTTGCAGAGATAAACCGAATTTGTTTTATTCCTGTAATGAATATACGGATAAAAAACAGTTTTCGGCATTTTGCAATTCTCTTTTTGTTTTTGAACCGTCGCTTCATAAGCAGATCCGTCGTTTTGCGGATTGGCAGGATGTTTTTTCATCCCTTGGCGATTTACCCGGTGAAGAGAAAAAAATAATAGTAATTGATGAATTCCCTTATATGTGTAAAGGCGATAAAAGTATTCCGTCACTGCTTCAAAATCTTTGGGATCATAAATTAAAAGACTCAAATATAATGCTGATACTAAGCGGCAGCTCCGTCAGTTTTATTGAAGATGAGCTGCTTGGTGTTAAAAATCCGCTTTACGGCAGAGCAACGGGTATATATAAGCTTGAACCGTTGCCTTTTGATGATGCAGTAAAGTTTTTCCCTGATTATTCCAATGAAGAAAAAGTTACGGCTTTTTCCATTCTCGGAGGAATTCCGCATTATCTTAAGCAGTTTGACCCGGATATATCGCTTGAGGATAATATCAAAAAACACATCCTTTCAAAAGGTACTGTTCTTTCAGGAGAGGTTGAATATATACTTCATCAGGAATTGAGAGAACCTGCAATATATATCACCTTACTCGAAACAATTGCCACGGGAAGCACAAAGTTCAATGAAATATGTGAGCGTTCTCAGATTGAAAGCGGTAAAATGAGTGTATATTTACGAAATCTTGCCGAACTCGGCATTATTGCCCGTGATTACCCTGTATTGACAAAAGCGAAAGATCTTACAAAGAAAAATATAGGTGAATATCGTATAACAGACGATTTCTTCCGCTTTTGGTTTGCGTATGTCTATAAGTATTCTTCTGAGCTTGCCCTCGGAAATGTTGATGATTTATGGAACTATGTTATAAAAAAAGACATTCATAATTTTGCATCAAAAGCATTTGAGAATATTTCAATAAAATATTTATATAAGCAAAGGCACATCGGCAATACTCCTGTTTTATTTTTATCAATCGGCCGTTGGTGGGGAAAGGTTACTCACAAAGACGAAAACGGAAAGCCTTATACTGTAAGCGAAGAAATTGACGTGCTTGCCGCAGATAAAGACGAAAAAAATTATATTATCGGCGAATGCAAATTTACAAGTGAGCCATTTGACCTTGCACAGTTAAAGGCTTTGCAGAAAAAGCTTGAAATTAACGGAGAAAAATACTGGTATCTGTTTTCATTGAACGGCTTTACAGACGCAGTTAAAGATGCTGCAAAAGAAAATAACAATATTAGGCTTGTTACACTTGATGATATGTTAGATCATCAACGCAATTTATCTTGACGATGACAAAATGGTAATCACTATTAATTTCAAAGACGGTTCAAAAACAATCACCTTTGCCGAAATTGAAGCGGCAGAAAAAGGTTCGGATTTCACCGATTTCGGTGCACCA
>JAZLJH010000043.1:0-48147 GCA_045617785.1 Acutalibacteraceae bacterium | reverse complement strand
GCCTACGCCCTTAGCAGGGGCGCCTCGTCACCAACTTGAGTACTTCTGCAGGTAACATAAATGTTTATATTAAAATGGCGCAGAGGGTGGGATTCGAACCCACGGTACGTTGCCGTACGACGGTTTTCAAGACCGTTCCGTTATAACCACTTCGGTACCTCTGCATTTATTGCTTTGATATATTATCACACCTTTTCGAAAAAGTCAACCGCTTTTTCCGTTGGGAAATAAAAAATATTTCGACAAATTCGGGTGAAAAATAAAAATATATAAAAAAGATGTGTATAGAGGGGATATATTTGCGTTATATTACATATTGATTTTGACGTGTTTTTAGTGTAATATGTATAATCGGAAGATAAAAAACCACCTTTTTCGTAATTATTTTTGGAGGTTTTATATGAATTATAAGCTCACAAAGCGTCAGGCAAAGGAATTGCTTGAAAACAAGCTGCTCCATTTCTTCGGAATTTCCACCGAAAATGCCACCTATGAACAGTATTATAAGGCAATCGCCATGATCACCCGCGATATGATGGCGCAGGGCAGGGCGGAGTTCAGTCAGCAGTCGGACCGTGAGGGTCACAAGCGCATCTATTACCTATCCATGGAGTTTCTCATGGGCAGGTCGCTCAAAAACACCCTCTATAATCTCAATCTCACCAAAACCTTTGAGAGCGTTCTCGACGATTACGGCATAAAGCTCGAAAATCTTTATGAGTGCGAGCCCGACGCAGGTCTCGGCAACGGCGGACTCGGCAGACTTGCCGCCTGCTATCTCGATGCTCTTGCAACGCAGGGCTACCCGGCGAGGGGCTATTCCATTCTTTATGAGTACGGCATATTCCGTCAGAAGCTTGTTGACGGCAGGCAGACCGAGCTTCCCGACAACTGGCTGCCCGGCGGCGAGGTGTGGCTTGCTCCGCGTGAAAGCAGCGCGGTCGATGTTACCTTCGAGGGCGAGCTCAAAGAATCGTGGGAAAATCAGTATCACCATGTGGAAATAGAAAACGGCAATGTCATTCAGGCAGTGCCTTACGATATGTTCGTGCCCGGTAAAGACGGCAAGGGCATCGTCAGCGTTCTTCGTCTGTGGACTGCACGCGCACCCGAGTTCGATATGAAGTCCTTCAACCAGGGCGACTTTATGCGCTCTATGGAGCGTCAGGCAATGGCGGAGGTCATAAGCAAGGTGCTTTATCCTATGGATAATCACCCCGAGGGCAAATCTCTGCGCCTTCGTCAGCAGTATTTCCTTGTTTCCGCATCGGTGCAGGATATTGTCCGTCACCATCTGCGCGTTTACGGCACTGTTGACAATCTGCCCGAAAAGGTCGCTGTCCATATCAACGATACACATCCCACTATGGCGATTCCCGAGCTTATGCGCATACTTCTTGATGAATGCGGCTACGGCTGGGACGATGCCTGGCGCATTGTCACCAATACCTTTGCCTATACTAATCATACTGTTATGGCAGAAGCGCTTGAATGCTGGAGTGAGGAGCTTGTGCGCCGCCTTATTCCGCGTGTTTATGAGATTATTAAAGAAATCGACAACCGCTTCCGCGCCTATGTGTGGGAATGCACTCACGATGCCGATTACGTTGAGCGCACGGCAATAGTTTCCGGCGGCGCGGTCAGAATGGCAAATCTCTGTGTTGCGGCTTCGCACAGTGTCAACGGCGTTTCAAAGCTGCACAGTCAGATACTGAAAGATTCGCTCTTCAACGATTTCTACAAGCTCACACCCGAAAAATTTACCAATGTTACCAACGGTATAGCGCACAGACGCTGGCTCTGCCAGGCTAACCCGCGCCTTACCGCCTACCTTACCGAATTACTCGGCAGTGATAAATTTATTTACGATGCCGAGAATCTTTCCAGGCTCAACGATTACCGCGATAATGACGAGGTGCTCCGTAAGCTTGCGGAAATCAAACGCGCCAATAAGGAAGAATTTGCCGCAAGAATTTACAAGACCACGGGGCAGAAGCTCGATCCCGATTCGATATTTGATGTTCAGGTCAAGCGCCTGCACGAGTATAAACGCCAGCACCTCAATGCATTCAATATCGTTGCCGATTACCTTGCAATCAAAGATGACCCAAACGGCGACTTCGTTCCCCATACCTATATATTCGGTGCAAAGGCGGCGCCCGGCTATTACGTTGCGCAGCGCATAATCAGTTTTATTCTCGCGCTCGGCAAGCTTATTGATGAAGACCCGGACGTGCGCGGCAGACTCAAAGTGCTGTATGTTGAAGATTACAATGTAACCAACGCCGAAAAGCTTATGCCCGCCGCTGATGTTTCCGAGCAGATTTCGCTTGCAGGCAAAGAGGCGAGCGGCACCGGCAATATGAAGCTTATGATGAACGGCGCCGTTACAATAGGCACACTTGACGGCGCAAATGTCGAAATATACGATGCCGTAGGCAGCGACAATATGTTCCTTTTCGGTATGACTGCCGAGGAGGTCGTCAATCTCAGAAACAGCGGCTACAATCCGTCGAATTTCTACAACAATAATCCCGAGCTTCGCCGTGTGCTCGATTTTATCACCCACGGCGGCATGAACGGGCAGGATTTCAGCGATATTTCCGGCACCATAATTCACCACGATCCGTTTATGTTACTTGCCGATTACGCCGATTACAGGCGCGCACAGTCAAAAATGCGCGAAACCTTTGCCGATTCAAAGCACTGGTCGCAGATGTCGCTTTCCAATACAGCAAATTCCGGCATATTTGCCGCGGATCGTGCAATTAACGAATATGCGCGTAATATATGGAATATTGAGAAATTCAGATGATATTTGCGGAATTTTTATGTATTGAGTAAATATTTCTTGACTTTTTTCACAGGATGTTGTAATCTTTATTTACTGAATAATGTGCCGCAGATTGCGGTGAATTTTCGAAAGGGGTAAAACCATCATGAAAAACTCAGATATGAAGGCAGTTGCTATTATACTTGCAATAGCACTTTTCTTCACAATAGTCACCAGCAACGCCGTTTCCATTGCTTCCGTAATTCTTCTTGTTAAGAATCCCACCGAAGCAGCGGCAACTGACACTCCCGCAAACAACAATACCAACAACACCACGCCGGTCAATAACAATACCGGCAATAACACCCCGGCAAACAACAACACCAACAACAATACTCCGGCAAACAACAACACTCCCGCCAACAACGATCAGCCTCAGAATAACGATCAGCCTCAGGGCGGCAACGATACTCCCGCTGCTCCCACAAACGCGGTAGATGCCGAAGCTTTCAATTTCTACAAAGCAGCTTGCGATGATATCCTCAACAACGCATCTGCGGGTCACACCCGTAAAGAGTGGCAGGAAATCGAAGCTTTCAACCTCGGCGGCAGCGATGCTCTTCTTAACCTCATCAAAGGTTTCGTAACCAGCGAAGCTGATGCAGGCGAATCTGTTTCCGAAAAAGGCAGCGACGATGCAAAAAGACGTATGGCTCCCTGCGGCTCTCCCATTGACAATGTTGCAAGCGCATCAAGAAAAGAACTTCCCAACGGCAACTATGAGGTTGTTATCGTTATGAAGGACGAAGTCACTCCCGCTAAGGGTTCTACCGGCGTAGCAGCTATGTCCACCGGTATTCTCTATATGGAAGATGTTAAGGAAACCATCCAGAGCAACGGCGCTGTTAAGGCTCTCGTTAAAGGCCTTACCGACGACTCCAAGATCACCTACAAGGCATACACAATTACCGCTGAAATGACCAAGGACGGCAAGTTCGTAAGCATCGAGCACTATGCAAAGGGCGAAATCGTTGCAGGTGCAAACCTTCTCATCGGTTCTGTTAAGGGCGACGGCGTTCTCGTATTCCACAGCAAGTGGTATGACTTCAAGTATTAAGTAATAAGTAGAACCGTAATTTCCGACCTGCTTCGGCAGGTCGGTTTCTTTATTTCTTTTCTGTAAAGTCAAAGTGCATAAAAAATGCGGTGATTATTTTATATAATAGCCGTCTTGACTTTTTTCGTATTTTGGTTTAATCTATGATTGATAGTATGCGGTAGTTTATATACCGCGAAAATGAAAGGGGAACTTCCAATGAAAAATTCAGATATGAAGGCAGTTGCTATTATACTTGCAATAGCACTTTTCTTCACTATCGTCACAAGCAATGCCGTTTCCATAGCATCGGTTATTATGCTCGTTAAAGGCAACGGCACCGTAGCCACAAGCGCAGGCGGCGATGCTCAGCAGGGCACACAGCAGCAGGGCACCACTCCCTCACAGCAGGGTACTACTCCCTCCTCACAGGGCGGCACTTCCTCGCAGCAGCAGCAGCAGGGCACCACTCCCTCACAGCAGGGCACCACTCCCTCACAGCAGGGCAGCGATACTCCCGCTCAGCCTCAGGGCGGCAATGACACTCCCACTCAGCCTCAGGGCGGCAACGACACTCCCGCAGCTCCCTCCAAGACCGCTGCAGAAGTTCTTCAGATTTATACCGACGTTATGAACAAGGCTAAGACCGATAAGCCCGCTTATACCAAAATCGAGTATCAGCAGCTTCCCTCCGATGAAAAAAGCCGCGTTATCTCCAAGGGCTCAGGTCTTGTGGGCACTCTTCTTGACCTCGTTGATACCCTCGGCATCATGACAAGCAAAGAGAGCGCAGAAGCCAATCCCGAAGTTAAAGAAGCCGGCTCCGATATGAAGTGGTTCCCCGTTTGCAAAGAAAACAAGGGCTGCTACCTCACCGATGCTTCCAAGATCAAGAGCTACGATTATAAAGAGAATGGCGATATCGCTACCATCACCATCGTTCTTCAGGATGAAATCAATCCCGAACCCATGAACGAGTACGATGAAACTTATGTAAGCGACACCGGCGCTATGTTCTCTCCGCTTGCTAAGAAAGATATTGATGAAACCATCAACGGCGGCGTTGTTCAGGCAGTTATTAAAGGCGTTCAGTATAGCCTCAATTACCACGATTGTACCGCTATCCTTGAATACAACACCAAGACCAATGAAATCGTTTCCATCACTCAGTATATGAATGTTGCCATCTCGGGCAGCGGCAAGATCCTCGGTGTTTCTCAGATCATCATCGTCAAGCAGGAGCTTATTAATACTATGATCTGCAAAGACTTCACCTATTGATAAATTGACGATTTCGGCGCAGAACGAAAAAATGTAAAGTTGCAGACATCCGCAAGGGTGTCTGCTTTTTTCTGTGCGTTTTGCGCCTTGAGTTTTTATTCACCATTCTGCACAATATAATGCAGCAAAATCTAACATACTGCTCATTGAATTTTGAAACGAACTGTGTTAAAATTTAAACAGTATGGAATATGGGGGAGTATATGTGTTACTTTGGATACTTTTTGCAGTATGCTGCGTTATAGAAGCGATCTGCACACCTTGGTACTTAAAAGCCATGTGGCCCACCAAGTGCCGCAAAAGCCTCATTCTCAAAATGGTCTGCTCATCAATGTTTTTCGCAATCGGCGTACTTTCAATGCTTATTGCCGAAAACACATCACCGTTTGCGATTACAATGCTTATCGGTCTCGGCTTCGGCTGGGTGGGCGACTATTTCCTGCACGCCAAGGAGTCAAACGCCTATTTCGTTACGGGCTTTGTCAGCTTCCTTATCGGGCATATCGTTTACATAGTTGCTTACCTGAGGGCGCTTCCCGTGCTTTTTGCCGATTACAAGCCTATTACCTGGTACGAAATCGCAATAGGCATAGGTGTTCTTGCACTTGCTGTGGTAATCGCACTTGTTATGAAAATCAAATTCAATCCTCCGGTCGTCAAATACGGAATTCTCGTTTACGCGCTTATACTCATAACAATGGTCGTCAAGGCGAGTGTTCTCGGCATAAGAACATACCTTGCGGGCGGCAGCATTCTCGCCGCGATACTCCTTGTTGCGGGTTCGGTGTTCTTCCTGCTTTCCGACGGTTCGCTTGCGGTCATTCTGTTCTGCGGTCAAAAGAAAAACTATCCGCTTAAAATATTCAATATAGTAACATATTTCTGGGGGCAGATAATGCTCGCTTCGTCAATTCTCTTTATTGCGGCTTAATTGAAAAGAGGGATATATATGTTTGATGAAATTTGTTCAAGACGCGGTACAGGCTCTGCCAAGTGGGACACCAATGTTCCCGACGGACTTATCGAGGGCGGCGCATATCCGTTTTCGGTAGCCGATATGGAGTTCAAAATGGCACCCGCCATACACGACGCGCTTGTGAAATTCATCGACGACGGCTTTTTATGCTACACCGATGCCGATGAAAAGTACCGTGATGTGGTGCGCGAATTTATGCTTCGCCGCCATAACTGGAAAATCGAAAATGAGTGGATAACCTGCATTGCCGGCATCGTCTGGGCAATCAACACAAGCGTAAGGGCATTCACCGAGCCCGGCGATAAGGTCATTATTCAGTCGCCCGTTTATTATCCCTTTGCAAAGGCAATAAACAACAACGGCAGGGTGGTTGCCGATGCGCCGCTTATTCCCGACGGCAACACATACGTTATGGATTTTGACAGGCTCGAGCAGCTTGCATCCGATGAAAAAACAAAGCTTATGCTTCTGTGCAGCCCGCACAATCCCGTCGGCAGAGTGTGGACAAAAGCAGAGCTTAAGCGCGTGGGCGATATCTGCCTTAAATACAATGTTGTACTCATTTCCGATGAGATACATTTTGACCTTGTAAGGAAAAATGCCGAGCACACCGTAATAAACAATGTCGCTCCGGCATTCAGCGCAAATACCGTTGTCTGCACCGCCATAAGCAAAAGCTTCAATGTTGCGGGCTTAGGCACATCAAATATCATTATCGAAAATGAAGCTTTGCGCGAGAAATTCAGAAAGCAGCTTGCAGCAGACGGCTATACCTGCATAAACTGCGTTTCGCGCCCGGCAACTATCGCGGCATACACAAAGTGCGACGAATGGCTCGATAATGCAAGAGATTACATTGATGCGAACATCGCTTACGCCATTGAGCGCATCAGGTCAATGGGCAAAATAAATGTGTGCGACTGCCAGGGCACATACCTTCTCTGGCTCGATATGCGCGCTCTCGGTATGGACGATGAACAGCTCGATACCTTCCTGCGCGAAAAATGCGGCATAATTCCCGACCCGGGCTACTGGTTCGGTGAAAACGGCAGGGGATTTACCCGCCTTAATGTTGCCTGCCCGCGTGCCGTGCTTGAAAAGGCGCTCGATGCACTTGAAAATGCAGTATCAGAATTTTGAGGTGAGTTTTTGAAAATTAAGGTAATTTCCATCATTCTTGCAGTAATCGTTTGTATTCCGTTTATTTCGCTCGCGGTAAGCGCAGCCGCCGAAACCACCGCACAAAGCGGCGAGGGCGAATTCAGACTGACGGTAGATGTGAATAAGCGCGAAACCAATATCGTCGAGGATGAAAACGGGATATTGGGCTTGATTACCGAAGATAGCGAAAAGCAGCAGAAAGAAGCAAATAAAAAAATATATATTGCCGTTTTGTCCGTTCTTCTCGTTATTGCCATAATCGTTCTCATAGTCAGCCTGCGCCGCGTTCCCGATGAAGACGAAATCGAAATCGGCGATGACTCCGCAGACGGTGAAAAGAAAGAATAAATATACGGTGATGTTATTATGTTTCGTTTGCGGGTTTTTCGGAGCTTTTCGGCAACATCGCGCGGCTTCTTCCCGGAAACAGCAGCATTGTTTTTGATTTGCCGCGCGAAGCGGATTGCCTCAATGTTGAAATGCTTGTGAGCCGCAGCGGCTTTCTTGTTTACGAGCAGCAGACCGTAAGCGGCGGTAACGTATTCCTCACCGTAAAAAAATCATGGTTTTGTGCAAAAATACGAAAAATTTTGTGCTGAATTATTCATTTTTTGGGGAAATGCCATTGACAAGCACAAAACATAAAAGTATAATTGACCTATATTGATAAATGCCGTGATGGTATTATGTTTAAGGTGCTCCTTTCCCAGAGAGCCGTCGTTCGCTGCAAGACGGTAAAGTCACCTTCGGCAGTCTCGTACCGGAGCAGGTCGGCTGAAAAAGTCTCGGCTTTTAGGTCGTTTCGGGTGGGCCCGTTACAGCCCGGGGGCTTGTCAGAGCCCTGCTGAGAGGTCGTTCTTTAACGGCAAAACGGGTGGTACCGTGGTTAATTTTTATTGATCATCCCGCAGAGAATCACGTCAGGTTCTCTGCGGTTTTTATTTTAGCAAGCGAGGTTTGATTATGAGAAAAATATCAGTGTGCGATTTCACATTAAGGCACTTTGCACAATCCGGCAGAAATGAGCTTCTTTTCCGTGAAAAGACGGCTATCGCCGCTTGTGTGGATAAAATCGGCGCCGATAAAATCGAATTACCTCCGGTAAAAAGAGTAAAAGAAGATACGGTCATTTATAAGACCATAGCAACTCTTGTGAAAAAAGCGGAGCTTGCCATACCCGTAGGCGACAGTGCCGAAAGCGTAGATACCGCGTGGGAATGTGTAAAGGATGCCAAAAAGCCCTGCCTGCAGGTCGTGCTGCCTGTTTCCACCGCACAGATGGAATACGGCTACCGTATGAAAGAGCCTGCAATGCTTGAGTTTATAAAAAATCTTGTAACGCTTGCAAAGGCAAAATGCAAAAATGTTGAATTTACGGCACTTGATGCCACCAGGGCAGATGAAGCTTTCCTTATAAACGCCTGCCTTGCCGCCAAAGAATGCGGCGCGGTTTGCATAACCGTGTGCGATGATGCCGGCATTTCGCTTCCCGCTGAAATTGCCGCGCTTGCCGCCAAGGTCAAAAACGAATGCGGCTTGCCCCTTTATGTCTGCCTTTCCGATAATATCAGCATGGCGGTCGCCGGTGCGATTGCCGCAGTTGATGCGGGCGCAGACGGCGTTAAATCCTCAATGTCCGGCAGCGGCGTTCTTCTTACCGAAAAATTTGCCGAAGCCGTTAAGGTCAAAGGCGGCGATATCGGCGTAAGCGTATCGCTCAAACTGACCGAGATTCACAGAGATATAAACGAAACACTCAAAAATATCGTTTCCGATGCCGGCGCAGCCGCACCCTCTGCCGGTATTGTTGCCCCCACGGATATTTTCCTTGATTCACAAAGCACCGTTGCCGATGTTGCCGAAGCCGCAAAAACTCTCGGCTATGACCTGCCCGAAAAGGATAACGGCACTGTGCATAAGGCGCTTATGCAGGTTTGCGAGCAGAAGAGCTCCGTCGGCGCCAAAGAGCTTGAAGCGCTTATCGCTTCCTACGCTTTGCAGGCACCGTCTGCCTACCACCTTGTTTCCTACACCGCGAACTGTTCCGGTGCAGGTGCATCCATGGCACAGGTCACACTGCAGAACGGCGAAGAAACACTCAACGGCGTTGCCGTGGGCGACGGCCCCATCGATTCTGCATTCAGAGCGATCGAGTCCGTCATAGGTCATCACTATGAGCTCGACGATTTCCAGATTCAGTCCGTTACCGAGGGTAAGGAAGCGCTCGGCTCAACACTTGTGCGCCTCAGAAATCGCGGCAGACTCTATTCCGGCACGGGGCTTTCCACCGATATAGTCGGCGCAAGCATCCGCGCGTATATCAACGCTCTCAATAAAATCGTTTACGAGGAGAACTGAATATGAAGCTGGCATTTTCCACCGCGAACATAAAGCGCAGTTCTTTCCTCGAAACGTGCAGGTTCGCTTACGATTACGGCTACTCCGGCTTCGAAATTTGCGACATATACGGCGAGCGCAGGCAGCACGCCGACAGCATTTTCAGAAGCGGCAAAACGAGTGATGCCAAACGCAAATTAAATAACCGCAACCTTGAGATCTGCGCCGCTTCGTACCCCGATGAGATCGACACCTGCGGCGTGTCCGCAGAGGAGCTCAGGCGCTATGTCGATACGGCACAGAGTGCGGCTGTGAGCATGATTATTTTCAGAGTTGCAAAGGCTTCCGAAGATGAACTCTACGATCTGCTGCTGCCCGCCGTAAAACGCGCCGAGCAGACCGATGTGCAGATACTCATTGAAACTACCGGCATTTTTGCCGATACCTCAAAAATAATATCCCTTATAAATCACTTTGCAAGTGCCGCGTTAGGCGTTGCCTGGAATATAAGGGCAACATATTTCGATGCAGGTGAATCAGCCGAAACTACCATAAAACAGCTCGGCGCGTATATCTGTTACGCCCGTATCGGCGACAGAAAAGACGGCGTTAATGTTCTTATAGGCGAGGGCGATCTGCCGTTTGAAACGTTTATGCAGGCGCTCGAATCCCTTGATTATCACGGCTATCTTGCAGTTGACTGGAATGACGAAATCGACGATGCCGATATTGTGCTGACACATTTCAGCAATTTCATTTCCAATTCCTCGCACCGCAAAAAAGACCGTCAGCCGCTTTATTACAACAGAGCGCATACAGGCTCATTCCCGTTCAAAAAGTACGATGTGCTTGATAAGACATTCTCGCAGGTACTCGATGAGCTTGTTGATCGCTATCCCGACCAGTGTGCATTCAAATACACCACTCTCGATTACACGCGCACATACGCACAGTTCCGCAACGATGTTGATGAAACGGCAGCGGCGTTGATTGCGCTCGGTGTCAAGCGCGGCTATCATGTCGCAGTGTGGACCACCAACATCCCGCAGTGGTTTATAGTGTTTTGGGCAACGGTCAAAATCGGTGCGGTGCTCGTTACCGTAAACCGCGACTATAAAATTCACGAACTTGAGTATCTTCTGCGCCAGTCAGATACTCATACCCTCGTTATGATCGACCACTTCAAAGCCATAAACTATAAAGATATCATCTGTGAGCTTTGCCCCGAGCTTGAAAATCTTACTCCGGGCGATTCGCTCTACGCCAAACGGCTCCCGTTCCTGCGCAATGTTGTGACCGTCGGTTTTCAGCTTGACGGCTGCCTTGAATGGAACGAAATGCTTGAAAAGGGCGCCTCGGTACCCGCCGAGGAGGTTCGCAGGCGCGCATCGCTCGTAAGACCGTCGGATGTTGCCAATATGCAGTACACCTCCGGCACCACGGGCTTCCCCAAGGGCGTTATGCTCACCCATAACAACATAATCAACAACGGTAAGATAATCGGCGACAGAATGGACCTTTCCACTGCCGACCGTATGATGATTCAGGTGCCTATGTTCCATTGCTTCGGCATGGTGCTCTCCATGACCTCCACAATGACTCACGGCGGCACGCTTTACCCGCTGCCGTACTTCTCCCCTAAATCATCACTTGCCTGTGTCAACGATGAAAAAATCACCTGCTTCAACGGCGTGCCCACTATGTTCATTGCCATGTTCAACCACGCCGATTTCGCAAAGACCGATTTTTCATATATACGCACCGGCATAATGGCGGGGGCAAACTGTCCGCCCGAACTTATGCGCCGTGCCGCGGCTGAAATGAATATGACCGAAATACTCAGCGTTTACGGGCAGACCGAGGCTTCCCCCGGCTGCACGATGGGCGAGGTGAACGAGCCCCTCGATTTGCGCGTTGAAACCGTCGGCAGCTCATTCCCGGGCATCGAGTGCAAAATAATTGACCCCGAAACCGGGCTCGATTTACCGGATGGCGAAAACGGCGAGTTCGTTGTGCGCGGCTACAATGTTATGAAGGGCTATTATAAAATGCCCGAAGCGACCAAGGAAACCATTGATGTGCAGGGCTGGCTTCATTCCGGCGATATCTGCTGCAGAACGCCCGAGGGCTATTACAAGGTTACGGGCAGGCTGAAAGATATGATCATCCGCGGCGGCGAAAATGTCTACCCGCGCGAAATCGAAGAGTTTTTATACACCAACCCCAAAATCAAGGATGTTCAGGTCATAGGCATTCCGGATGAAAGCCTTGGCGAAGAAATTATGGCTTGCATAATTCTTCAAAAAGGGGAGGAAATGACCGCCGATGAGGTCAAAGCTTTTGTGAAATCTCACATGGCGGCGCATAAATGCCCCAAGTATGTCGATTTTGTCGATGCCTTCCCCATGAACGGCGCGGGCAAAATATTAAAGTATAAGATGCGTGAAGACGCTATTATAAAACTCGGACTGAAAAAGCCCGAATAATCAATCAATTCTTTTAAGGAGTGATAAAGTATGAACACATTGGAACTTATCCGTGAGTACGGTCATGAAGAGGTAGCTTTCTTCAACAACGAAAAAGCAGGCCTTAAGTGCATCATCGCTATTCACAACACCAACCTCGGTCCGGCAGTCGGCGGCTGCAGACTTTACCCCTATGCCAGCGAAGAAGCGGCACTGTTCGATGTTCTTCGCCTTTCAAGAGGTATGAGCTTCAAGAACGCCGCAGCAGGTATGCCTCTCGGCGGTGCCAAGGGCGTTATCATCGCAAAGCCCGAAGATAAATGCGAGGCTCTTTTCGAAGCATACGGCGAAGCAGTTGAATCTCTGGGCGGCAGATACTTCACCGCAGAAGATGTCAACACCACCACACAGGATATGGATTGGGTAATGCACAAGACCAACCAGGTCGTCGGCAAAGCCACCGTCAGCGGCGATCCCTCTCCCTTTACCGCTATCGGTACATTCGACGGTATCCGCGCAACTGCCAAATTCCTCAACGGCACCGATGACCTTCACGGTGTAAAGGTTGCTCTTCAGGGTCTCGGTCATGTTGGCTTTGATGTTGCAAAGCAGCTCGCAGCAGCAGGCGCAGACCTCTATGTTTCCACTTACTCAAACCGCAAGAATATGGAATATATGCTTTCTCTCGGTGCAAAGGAAGTTGAAGACAGCAAGATCTACGAAACAGAGTGCGACATCATCGCTCCCTGCGCTCTCGGTGCAACTCTCAACTACGATACAATCCCGAACCTTAAATGCCGTGCAGTAGCAGGCGCCGCAAACAACCAGCTTCTTGATGAAGAATGCGGCAGAATGCTCAAGAACAAGGGCATCCGCTACGCTCCCGACTTCATCATCAACGGCGGCGGTGTTATCAATGCTGGTCAGGAAGCCTTCACCACCTACGATAAAGAGAATGTTCTCAAGCAGGTTCACAACATCTTCAACACCGTTTACGGTATTCTTGAAGAGTCCAAGGCTACCGGCGAGCCTGAAGGCGTTATAGCACAACGTTTCGCAGAAAATCGCATCGTCAACGGCCTTTAATTTCAGCGAATAAGCCGTTTTATCTCCCTCGGCGTACCCTTGTACGCCGTCGGTCGATAAATTCGTCTTATTCATCTGAAATCATAGCTAAGGTTTGGCGCATAACGCGTTTTATCTTCCTCGGCGTACCCTTGTACGCCGTCGGTCGATAATTCCGCGTTCTGCATCCAAAATCATAGCTTAGGTTTGGCGCATAACGCGTTTTATCTTCCTCGGCGTACCCTTGTACGCGGTCGGTCGATAAATTCGTCTTATTCATCTGAAATCATAGCTAAGGTTTGGCGAATAAGCCGTTTTATCTCCCTCGGCGTACCTTTGTACGCCGTCGGTCGATGCTTCCGCAACGAAATAAATCCCTTGTGGGATTTGTGAAATATCCTTCGGATGTGAAATACGCCTGCGGCGTGTGAAATGCCTGCGGGCGTGAGTGGATTTATTCCATTTCACATTCTGAAGCAGTATTTCACAATTTGTATCGCAAATTATTTCACATTTGCCGTGAGGCAAATATTTCACTTAAAAATACCAGCTGAAAAGGAAAACAGACTGATTGGACTTTCAGTCTGTTTTCATTTATTTACAAAAGCGGTAGTATATGTTAACATTTCATCGGTGCTGAAAGCGCCCGGAAAGGTAACTATATACGGATAGGCGGTTCGCCCTCATCAAAAGAGGGCATTTTGCCCTCTTATGTAATAAGGGGGTGATGTGCTATGGAGTATTACTTTTTATTGGTATTAATCCTTGTTGTAGCTACAGGCTACATACTGAGCATAAAAAAATACCCGCCCCGGCCAAGGTAACGGTTATTTAATCAACCACGGCTAACCGTCTATCGGTTGCCTTTCTGCTTTCATTATATCAGATATTATTTGTTTGTCAACCGAAAATCGAAAAACAATCGCTGCGATGATTTTGTTTATATAACACAATGTTATGTTTGTATAACAACTTGTTTATTGCAAACACCCTATAATAGGTATATAATCCATTGTTGTAAAAGCTATGACGAAGACGGAGAAAACGGCGGTAATTCACAGCGAGTCGGGGGCGGTGCAAGCCCGGTAACGAAAGCGTTTTCAATTCCCATCACTTCCGAGCCGAAGAATGAACGCCTTTTGGTCAGTAGTTACTTCCGCAGACGCTGCGTTACGGCGTAAGGCTTGTCAGAGCCTGAGTGGTGCTTTTTGCACAATTTGAGTGGTACCGCGGGTATCGGATTTAATTATTCGGCTCGTCTCAAGTTATTTGAGACGGGTCTTTTTATTTTACGGAGGGTGTGTTATGAGCGAAACTAATACACAGTTGCAGGATATTGCCAAGCGTATAAAAGAAATGCGCGAAATTCTCGGCTATTCCGTTACCGAAATGGCTGCCGCCACAGAGGTCAGCGCCGATGAATATGTTGCCTACGAAAGCGGCGCTGCCGATATGCCGTTTACTTTCATACATAAGTGCGCTCTTACCTTCGGTATTGAAATAACCGAGCTGCTCGAGGGCAAAACCGCAAGGCTCACAAGCTACACGGTTACCCGCAAGGGGCAGGGTATGCAGACCGCCAAGGAGGAAGGCATAGTCATTCAGGATTTGGCACCCAAATTCAAGAATAAAATTGCCGAGCCTTACTGGGTAAAATATGAATTTTCGCAGAAGCAGCAAAACGAGCCCATACACCTTACCCGCCATTCCGGTCAGGAATTTGACCTTGTTATATCCGGGTCGCTTATGGTGCAGGTCGGCACAAATAAAGAGGTGCTCCACGCAGGCGACAGTATTTACTACAACAGTTCCACTCCTCACGGCATGATCGCCGTTGAGGGTGAGGACTGCGTGTTCTGCGCCGTAGTTCTTCCCGGTGACGAAACACCCGAGGCGGAAATCCGTCAGAGTGTTGTTTCGGCAAGACCGTCCGAAAAACTCATCTGCGAGGAATTTGTTAAAACCGTTGAAGATGAAAACGGTGTTTTACAGAAAATCAGCTTTGAAAATACCGAAAACTTCAATTTCGGTTTTGATATTGTTGATAAAATTGCCGATAAATACCCCGACAAGCTCGCAATGCTGCACATAAGCAGAGATATGACCGAGCGCCGCTTTACTTTTAAGGATGTAAAGCGCGAATCCGCAAGGACGGCAAACTATTTCAAATCCCTCGGCATCGGTAAGGGCGACAAGGTCATGCTCGTTCTCAAGCGCCACTACCAGTTCTGGTTCAGTATGATAGCGCTCCATAAGCTCGGCGCGGTTGCAATTCCCGCAACATATCAGCTTAAAGAGCACGATTTTGTTTACCGCTTCAATGCCGCGGGCGTCAAGGCAATCGTCTGCACCGCAGACGGAGACACACAGGCTATCGTTGATGAAGCCGCAAAGCAGTGCCCGAGCCTTGAACTTAAAATCTCCGTAAACGGCACCCGTGACGGCTGGCACGATTTCAATACCGAAAACTCGCTCTTTACCCGTAAGTTTGAGCGTCCCGAAGATTCCGCAGGCGGTAATGACCCGGCGCTTATGTTCTTCTCAAGCGGCACCACGGGCAATCCGAAAATGGTCGAGCACAAGCATACATATTCACTCGGTCATTTCATCACCGCAAAATACTGGCATTGCTGCGAGCGCGACGGACTTCACTTCACAATTTCCGACACGGGCTGGGGCAAATCCCTCTGGGGCAAGCTTTACGGACAGTGGCTTTGCGAGGGTGCGGTTTTCGTCTATGACTTCGACCGCTTCAATGCAGCAGAAATCCTGCCGATGTTCAAAAAGTACAATATCACCACATTCTGCGCACCGCCCACGATGCTCAGAATGATGATAAAGGACGACCTTTCAAAATACGATTTTTCATCGCTCCACCATATGACAACCGCGGGCGAAGCTCTTAATCCCGAGGTAGCAAAGCAGTTCAAGAAAGCTACGGGGCTCGATATTTACGAGGGCTTCGGTCAGACCGAAACCACTCTGAGCATTGCAAACCTTTACGGTACGCCCGTCAAGGTCGGCTCTATGGGCCTTGCATCACCGCAGTATGATATTGATATAGTCGATGCAGACGGCAATAAGCTTGCAAACGGCGAAACCGGCGAAATCGTTATCCGCCTTGACAGCGGCGCACCGGTGGGTCTTTTCAATCAGTATTACCGCGATGATGAAAAAACCGACGAATGTATGCGCGGCGGCGTTTACCACACCGGCGACACCGCATGGCGTGATGAGGATGGCTATTTCTGGTATGTCGGCAGAGTGGACGATGTTATCAAGTCTTCGGGCTACCGCATCGGGCCGTTCGAAATCGAGAGTGTCATTATGGAGCTTCCCTATGTTGTGGAGTGCGGCGTTTCCGCTGCGCCCGACGAGGTGAGGGGTCAGGTCGTAAAGGCGAGCATAGTGCTAACCGAAGGTACCGAGCCCACCGATGAACTCAAGAAAGAAATTCAGAATTATGTCAAGCAGCATACCGCGCCGTATAAGTATCCGCGAGTGGTCGTGTTCAGAGATTCTCTGCCCAAGACCGAAAACGGTAAAATTCAGCGCAATAAGCTATAAAATAATATTGACAAATCATAAAAGTTGGTTTACAATACCTACATAAAGGCTTAGACGAAGAGAGCCGTTGCAAAACGCGCATACAGAGAGGCAGTGTTGGTGCGAACTGCCGGCAGCGTTGTTTCGGTTGTAGCTTCCGAGCCGGGAGGAAGAAAGCGTTAGCGATTAGACCCTCCCCGTAATTGCTGCGTAAAATGCATACGGCTTGTCAGAGCCTGAGTGGCGCGAAAGCGCAATTTGAGTGGTACCGCGGGTAAAAATATTTACTCGTCTCAAAGTAATCAACTTTGGGACGGGTTTTTTTCGTCCCTTAAAGGAGAATTATTATGGCACAAATCACCGGTCTTGATTACAAAATTCAGGAAATGGCTGCAAGAATCAGGTACCTTCGTGAAATCGAAGGTCTTACAACCTATGAAATGGCAGCTAAAACCGATGTAACAAACGATGAATATGTTCAGTGCGAATCCGGCAACAGCGACCTTAACTTTGCATTCATTTACCGCTGCGCACTTGCGCTGAATGTCGATGTTACCGATATTATCGAGGGCCACAGCCCCACGCTTAAATCATTTACGGTAACACGCGCCGGCGCAGGGCAGGAAATTGCCAATGCTCACGGTATGACTTATTATAACCTCGCTTATGCATTCCGCAACAGAATTGCCGAGCCGCTTTATGTAAAAACAAAATTCGATGAAGAGGCACTTCATAAGGATATTGAGCTTACCACACACGAAGGGCAGGAGCTTGACCTTGTTATCGACGGTCATCTGCTTATTCAGGTCGGTGAGCACAGAACGACCCTCGGCCCCGGCGACAGCATTTATTTTGACAGCTCCACACCTCACGGTATGATAGCCGTGAACGGCGAGGATTGCAATTTCTATGCAATAGTTCTTAATCCCACGGGCGAGCCCATTCCTGAAATTTCCGCAAAGCCCGAAAAGAACAAGGGCGTTGCCGTTAAAAAGGATACCGAAAACAGAATTTATCAGAAATACATTGATGTGGAGGAAAACGAAAAGGGTACTCCCACATCAATCAGCTTTAAGAATACGGAAAATTTCAACTTTGCTTTCGACCTTATCGACGCTCTTGCCGATAAATCACCCGACAAGCTTGCTATGCTCCATATATCCAAGGACAAGACCGAGCGCCGCTTCACCTTCAAGGATATGAAGAAGGCGTCAAGTCAGTGCGCAAACTACTTCAAATCCCTCGGCATCAAAAAGGGCGACAAGGTAATGCTCGTGCTTAAAAGGCATTATCAGTTCTGGTTTGCAATGCTCGGTCTCAATAAGCTCGGCGCTATTGCCATTCCGGCAACCAATCAGCTTCAGACTCACGATTTCGAGTACCGCTTCAAAGCGGCAGGCATCAATACCATTATTTGCACAGCAGACGGTGACACCGCTAATCAGGTCGATGAAGCCTGCAAGAGCTATGACGGTATGGTAAATAAAATAATCGTCGGTGAGCCGCGCGAGGGCTGGCGTGACTTCAACAGCGAATATACTCTTTTCAGCTCGCACTATGTCCGTCCCGACGATGCTCCCTGCGGCGATGACCTTATGCTTATGTTCTTTACCTCCGGCACCTCCGGCTACCCGAAGCTTGCAGCGCACAATTACAAATATGCGCTCGGTCATTTCCATACTGCAAAATACTGGCATACCGCAGACCCCGACGGTCTCCACTTTACCATAGCCGAAACAGGCTGGGCAAAGGCGATGTGGGGCAAAATGTACGGTCAGTGGCTTTGTGAAGCGGCAATATTCGTTTATGACTTCGACCGCTTCGATGCCTCCGATATTATGCCGATGTTCGCTAAATACCAAATCACCACCTTCTGCGCACCGCCCACGATGCTCAGAATGATGATAAAGCAGGATCTTTCCAAATACGATTTTTCATCCGTCAAGCATATGACCACAGCCGGCGAGGCACTCAATCCCGAGGTTTACAGGCAGTTTGAAAATGCCACGGGCTTGCAGATAATCGAGGGCTTTGGTCAGTCCGAAAGCACTATGATAATCGGCAACCTTACGGGTACCAAGCACAAAATCGGCTCTATGGGCAAGCCCGCACCGATTTATAAGGTCGAGCTTATGAATGCCGACGGCGGTGCCGTTCCCGTAGGCGAAACCGGCGAAATCGTCGTAAATGTCAAGGACGGCGCGCCCTGCGGACTTTTTACCGGCTATTACGGCGATAAGGAAAAGACCGACGAGGTCTGGCACGACGGCTACTACCATACCGGCGATGCCGCGTGGTGCGATGAAGACGGCTACTATTGGTATGTCGGCAGGGTGGACGATGTCATCAAGTCCTCCGGCTACCGCATCGGGCCGTTTGAAATCGAAAGCGTTATCATGGAGCTTCCCTATGTTCTTGAATGCGGCGTTTCCGCTGCACCCGATGAGGTCAGGGGGCAGATAGTCAAGGCGAGCATAGTGCTTACCAAGGATACCAAGCCCACCGAGGAGCTTAAAAAAGAGATACAGAATTATGTCAAGAAGCATACCGCGCCGTATAAATACCCGCGTCTTGTAGTATTCAGGGATGAACTCCCCAAGACCACAAGCGGTAAAATTCAGCGTAACAAGCTATAATTATGAAAAGAATTACCATTTTTTGCGGCCACTACGGCAGCGGCAAAACGAATATTGCGGTCAATTACGCATTTTACCTTAAAAAGTGCGGCAAGGATGTTGCAATAGGCGATGTTGATATTGTAAACCCCTATTTCAGAACAAAGGACAGCGAAAAGGAGCTTACCGATGCAGGGATAGGCGTTATTTCGCTTCCGTTTGCAAATTCCAATGTCGATTTGCCGTCGCTGCCGTCAGAAGTATATTCGCTTGTGCAGAACAGAGCAAGGTATGCTGTACTTGATGTAGGCGGCGATGACCGCGGCGCTTACGCACTCGGCAGATACGCGCCGTATATACTTGAAGAAAACGATTACGATATGCTTTTCGTAACCAATTTCTACCGGCCGCTTACACAAACGCCCGACGATGCTTTTGCGGTGCTTCGTGAAATCGAAGAAGCCTGCAAGATACCTTTTACGGGCATAGTAAATAATTCAAATCTCGGTACGGAAACGACCCTCGCGGATGTTCTCGCAACCGATGAAAAAGCAGCGGAGCTTGCAAAAATTTGCGGTCTGCCGCTTGTTATGACTACCGCGACAGAAACAATTTGTGCAGACGGAATGTTTCCGCTGAAATTACAGAAAAAATATTTTTGAGGAGATGACGATATGGCAAAGGTTACCTTTGATACTGACAGATGCAAGGGCTGCGGTCTTTGCGTAACTGCTTGTCCCAAGGGGATCATCACCATCGCAAAAAGCAAAATAAACAAAAAAGGGCATTCGCCCGCGGAGATGACCGATCAGGAAAAGTGCATAGGCTGCGCATTCTGCGCCACCATGTGCCCCGATTGTGTTATAACCGTTGAGAAGTGAGGTGCTTGAAAAATGTCTGAAAAAGTTTTGATGAAAGGTAACGAGGCTATCGCGGAAGCCGCTATAAGAGCAGGCTGCCGTCATTACTTCGGTTACCCCATAACGCCCCAGACAGAGCTTGCGGCGTATATGGCAAAAAGAATGCCGAAAATCGGCGGAACATTTTTGCAGGCTGAAAGCGAAATTTCAGCTATCAATATGGTTTACGGCGTTGCCGGAACCGGCAAAAGAGTTATGACCTCGTCTTCAAGCCCCGGAGTATCGCTCAAGCAGGAGGGCATCTCCTACATAGCAGGTGCCGACCTTCCCGCACTTATTGTCAATGTTCAGCGCGGCGGTCCCGGTCTGGGCGGCATTCAGCCCAGCCAGTCCGACTATTTCCAGGCAACAAAGGGCGGCGGCCACGGCGACTACCACCTTATAGTCCTCACTCCCGCATCCGTTCAGGAAATGGCAGATATGACGGCACTCGCATTCGACCTTGCCGATAAATACCGTATGCCCGCCATGCTTCTTGCAGACGGCACTATGGGTCAGATGATGGAGCCTGTTGAGCTTCCCGAGGAAAACAACAACACAGTTGCAAAGCCCTGGGCAGTAACCGGCACCAATATGGAAAGAGAGCATAATATTATAAACTCCCTTTACCTTGTGCCCGAAGAGCTTGAAAAGACTAACTTCGAAAGATACGAAAAGTATAAATTCATCGAAGAAAACGAAGTAAGATACGAAAGCTACCTTATGGAAGATGCCGAATATTGCCTTGTTGCATTCGGTATTGCGGCGCGTGTTTCCAAAAACGCCGTAAACGAGCTGCGCAAGCAGGGTGTAAAGGCGGGTCTTATCCGCCCCATTACCGTTTGGCCCTTCCCCGCAAAGCCCATTAAGGAAGCCGCCGATAAAGTCAAAGGCTTCATCTCCGTTGAGCTTTCAATGGGTCAGATGATAGAGGATATCCGTCTTGCAGAGGATTGCAAAAAGCCCGTAGTGCTTTGCAACAGAGCAGGCGGTATGATCCCCACACCCGAACAGATTATCGAAACCGTAAAAAATATGCAGGGAGGTAATGAATAATGGCAGTTGTATTTGAAAAACCCAAGAGCCTGACCGATGCCGAGCTTCATTATTGCCCCGGCTGCACTCACGGTATAATTCACAGACTTGTTGCCGAAGCCATCGACGGTTTGGGCATTGAGGGCAAAACCATAGGTGTTGCGCCCGTCGGTTGTGCCGTTCTCGCTTATAATTACTTTGCCTGCGATATGGTCGAGGCCGCACACGGCAGAGCACCCGCAGTTGCAACCGGCATCAAGCGCTCCTTACCCGAAAATATCGTTTTCACCTATCAGGGCGACGGCGACCTCGCTTCCATCGGTATGGCTGAAACCGTACACGCAGCTACAAGAAACGAAAATATCACCGTAATTTTCGTAAATAACGCCATTTACGGTATGACAGGCGGTCAGATGGCACCCACCTCACTGCCCGGTCAGGTCACACAGACTTCGCCCTACGGCAGAGATGTCGCTACCGCAGGTTATCCCATCAAGGTTTGCGAAATGCTTTCCACACTTGACGGCCCCGAATACATCGCACGCGTTGCAGTAAACAATGTTAAGAATGTAAACGCCGCAAAGAAGGCTATCCGCAAGGCTTTTGAAAATCAGATAAACGGCAAGGGCTTTTCGCTTATCGAGGTCGTTTCATCCTGCCCCACCAACTGGGGTATGACTCCCGAAAAGGCGCTTCAGTGGGTTGACGAAAAAATGATTCCGTACTATCCGCTCGGCGTTTATAAGGACAGAAGCGCAAAGGAGGCTGAGTGATATGACAAATAATATATTACTTGCAGGCTTCGGCGGTCAGGGCATACTTTTTGCCGGCAAATTCATCGCTTATAAAGGACTTATTGAAGGCAAGCAGATAAGCTGGCTTCCTTCCTACGGCCCCGAAATGCGCGGCGGTACGGCAAATTGCAGCGTTATAGTAAGTGATGACCCCATCGGCTCACCCATAGTTGCAAATCCCGATGTGCTTATAGTTATGAATCTTCCCTCGCTCGACAAGTACGAGGATGCCGTAGTTCCCGGCGGCAAGATTTTTGTTGACAGCACTCTTATTGAAAGAAAAGTCAACAGAACGGATGTTGATGTTTACTATATCCCCGCTACAAAAATGGCGAAGGATATGAACGCTCCCACTCTTGCCAATATGATAATGACAGGTAAATTCATAAAGGAAACCAAAGCCATTGATTATAACGGCATAGAGGACGGACTCAAAAAGGTCGTTTCCGCAAAGCACGCAGATATGCTTGCAGTAAACCTTGGGGCAATCAAGGCAGGCTATAATATGTAATACTTCGCCCGCATTCCGTATGGAGTGCGGGTTTTTTGTATTTATTTGAGAATGGGGATCAGTTCTATTGACTTGCATACCAGGGCGTGGTATTATTTCAGTAATTATAGTTTTGATTTGAGTGTGATAATAATGAAAAAATCATTTTTGCGTTTTATTTCGGTAATAATGTCGGCATCGTTGATGTTTGTCAGCTTTGCCGGCAGTGCTTTTGCGGCTGACGATAATACCGTGCATTATACGGATTTATTTTACGGATATACACCGGATTATCTCAGGAGCAATTACATTTCAGAGTATGTTCGCGAAAACAGAAATGTTATAGATGATATTTGTGTAAAATTTTCAAACAGTGATGAAGAAATGTACCTTGAGTTTAAAACAGGTATAGAAATCACCTTGAAGCCCAAGGATTCTTTTAAATGGTGGATGGATTATTTAGGCATAACAAATTTTATGTATAATGATTCGCTTGATGCTGCCAATATAATGTTTGCCGAAGCCATGTTTGATATTTCTTCGGAAGATTACGGCGGCATAGGTACGCTCGGTAATCTTATAAAACAAGAGAAAGAAGGCATTAATCTTTTAAATACATTTTTTGAAGCATATAATCAGGATTTAATTGATGATGACAATTTCAAAGCGATGCAGGCAGCTGTGCTGGAGGAACAAAACAACGGCTTTTTGGAGAAATTAACCGTTGCGGATATACAAACAATTCTGAGTTACGAAATTATTAATGATTTCAGTAAAAAATTAGGTACTGCCGCTACTGTTGTTGAAGTTGTGCAGGCCGTTATGACTGCCTTGATAATGGAAAATGTCAGAATTGAAATGATAGATGCTATCCTCAAATATACCGACGAAGGCACACCGTTGAATGACGGTATGAAAAGGTTGCGCTTACAGCTTTGCGATGATTTTGAAAGCTATTTTATTACAACTTACGGTTTGGATACTGCTTTGGAAAAACTTGTAAAAACCGTTAAAAAAATTTATGAAACCGAAAAAGTCGGCGGTTTGATAGCAGATTACAATATTGCAACATTTCTGTATAAGATCGCTTCTTTTATAACTTTTGATTTGAGTTTGAAAGTTCCTGATATAGATGATGTATATACGCAGCGTATGCTGTCGCTTTATATAACACAATTGTATCAGGCGTTGAATTCGAGTGCCGTAAATAAATACGGAAAAGAGGAAAAGGTTTATTCGCCCGTAGATGTGGCTGCTTACGAGAATATATTTACGGCTCTGCTTGCATCCGTTAAAGCAGGGCTGAAAAGTTCGGAGCCTATTGCCGGTGCTTATATGGATAAAATTCAAACTGTCAGGGAAAATTACAGCGATTTTTCGTATGAGGCTTATATAACGGATATTACAAATACAATATCCGGCATACCTCTCGAACAACGAATGGTGAGAAATGATATTACATACAGTTTGAATTTGCCTGTGAAGTTTTCAGAGCCTTCCGATTTTTGGGAAAACGATAAAATGTATATATTTAACGGCGGAATAAATGCGAATATTATTCTTTGCGGCAACGGTACTGTTACAAGCGAGATTGATAACTTGGTAATCAACGGAAATGTTACAGCAAATGCGATGACCCTTGAAAATGTAAATGTAAAAATCAACGGGGATTTAACCATTTACAACTGCCTTGAATTTTCAAACGGTCAGCTTGCGGTTTGCGGCGACTGCACACTCGGCGACCGCTCAATTCGGGGTTATAACGGAATTCTGAAAATGACTCACAGCGACGACTATCTGCTTGTTGACGGCGATATTACCGTATGTGGATATCGAGGGGACACAGCTGATCCCGGTTACCTTACAGACGGAATTGTTGAAATAAAGGGGAATTTTACCGAATGTGGTAAATATCTTAACTACTATTATTACGGCACGCTAAATCATAAAACGGTATTCTCTGGCAACAAAATGCAGATTGTGCATATAGATCATCCCGAAAGAAATAAATTCGGCAATTTATATCTTGAAAATACCAATATAAATTTTGAAACAGCTATAAATGAATTTACGCTTAATCAGAATACCCGTCTGCCGCATACCGAAAAGTTGGAGGTATTAAATACTCTTGATCTTAACGGTTACAGCCTTGAAACACCTGCCGAAGTAACAGCCGGCACACTTGTTACAAACGGTGGCACATTTAATGTGAGCAGTGCGACAATAAAGAATGCAATGGTTTCGGGCGGCAAATCAAATGTAAACGGGGATTTAACCGTTTACAACTGCCTTGAATTTTCAAACGGTCAGCTTGCGGTTTGCGGCGACTGCACACTCGGCGACCGCTCAATTACGGGTTATAACGGAGATCTGAAAATGACGCACAGCGACGACTATCTGCTTGTGGGCGGCAATTTTATTTCACAGGGCGACAGTGGTAAAAAAGACTCTCAAATTACCGACGGTGTTTTGGAACTGAAAGGCGATTTTACCGTCGCGGTATCTTATGAAAAATACGCCGAAAAAGAAAACCACAGAACGGTATTCTCGGGTGGTGCAAATCAGTCTGTGAGCATCAACAACCCGACTTACGGGGTGTATAATTACCTCAATAATGTAGCGTGCTTCCGCGGCACTCCGGTTCAACAGTATTGCGAAGAAAACGGCGTTGAATATACGCTTTTGGATATAGGCGGAACCTTTAATACAAATGTGGATTACGCCAATAAAGTTGTATTCACTACCGTCAGAGGCACAACCGATACGGGTGCCATAGTTACCAAGGGCGACCAAACAGTAATAAATACCGCGCCAAGCAATGAAAACGGTTACCTCGGCACAGGCTCACTGCTTACGGTTTATGAAAACGAGGTTTTCACAGGCGATTACACCGTAATAGTCGGCGGAGACCTTGACGGTGACAGCGTCTGCGATGTTCTTGATATCGTTATTGCCGAAAGGGCGGCTTCCGATAAATATACACCGACCGCAGAGCAGATTTACGCCGCTAACGGCTACATGGCGGAAGCAATCGACACAAGCTCATACCAGACTGTTGTAAACAGCGCTTTGGCGGCATAAAGTAAGAAACATTCATTATTAAACAAACGCACGGCGGCGGAGAAATACCCGATGCCGTGTGTTTTTTTATGTGATGCCGGAGCGGTGAACGGGTGACACGCTTTTCGTTGAGGGTGCAGAAAATATTCTCCGATCCCTATTCCTATTCCCTCCTTTGCAAATCTCATAAAAACAATATATAATATTCTTATCCTGAATAATGGAGTAATAAATATGCTTAAAGTACCTGTGCGCGATGAGACAGTTGCGCTTCTTAATAAATACAACAAAGATACATTCTTAAAAAGGTCGTTTCCGCAAAGCACGCCGACCTCTTTGATATAAACCTCAACGCAGTTAAAACCGTAACAGGCAGATAAGCAGAATAATAAAAAATAGGGCTTTACGGCGATGTTCTCGATGCCGTAAAGCCCTTTTTTTATGTAATGATTGACAAATCACAAGAATTATTATATTATAGTATAAATTCATTGTATAAATTCATACTATTACGAGGCGATTTTATGTTTATTGATACAAATACAATGTTTTCAATGACTCAGGCAAATCAGAATTTTTCCGCGATATCCAGAACGGTTGACAAAAAAGGGCAAGCCGTTATATTAAAAAACAATAAACCTAAATATATGGTCATTGATATCGAAAACAATGACTGTATGTTTGATATGACAGAAGAAGAAAAAATTGATGTAGTAGCGGCGCGAATACTCAAAAAATATCTTCCCGCATTTAAGGAGCTGGCAAAATGATAAAATTATGCTTTCGTTTTTGGAGATAAACGGAATACATCTTGATGCAACGAATGAGGATGTAATTAAACTCGGCCTTTCCGTTGCGGCAGGCGAAATGAAATATTCGGAAATCCTTGAATGGATATATGAGCATAAAAGGGGCTGTCGCATTTAGATGTAGAAAGCGTTTTCTTCGCCCCGACGGCGTATATGGATACTCCGAGTGGGCGAAAAAACGCTTAGAAAAACATATAAAATCACATTCAGATAAACATATAATGGCTTCACGGTTTATTAAACGCTTAATTCACCGTAAAGCCATTGTCTTTTATTATTCCGTTTTTCGTTCTGCGCTAAATGCGACAGCCCTTTTCCCATCTGTCTATTCCGCCGCGCTGCAGCGCGCCGATTATCTTTTCCGGCACATCGCCGTATTCCGCCGAAAGCGTTTTCAGAAGCGTTTTCGCATCCTCGCGGCGCGTGTGCTCATCCTCGGGGCAAAGGCTTTTTACCACAGGTAAGCCGAGCCTTTCGGCAGCGGCGCTTACTTCGCTTTCACGGGCGTAAATAAGCGGTCTTATCATGGTGATATCTTTTCTCGATAAATATGTAACGGGGGCAAAACAGCCGATCCTGCCCTCGTTTAAGAGGTTCATCATAAAGGTTTCCGCCGCATCGTCAAGGTGGTGCCCCAAAGCTATCTTATTGCAGCCGAGTTCCTTTGCCGAATCGTGCAGAATACCGCGGCGCATACGCGCGCAAAGGCTGCACGGATTTGTTTCCTTGCGAACATCAAAAATAATTTCCGCAAGCTGTGTGCGCTTTACAATATACTCTATTCCGTATTCATCGCAAAGCGACTGTATAGCGGAAAAATCGCCGTCAACGCCGTTGAAACGCATATCAAGCGTAACTGCCACAAGCTCGAAATCGGCAGGGTAGAAGCGCTTTAATTCGCACATCAGTTTAAGCAGCACAAGCGAATCCTTGCCG
The DNA here is from genome assembly GCA_045617785.1 of Acutalibacteraceae bacterium. Taxonomy (GTDB): domain Bacteria; phylum Bacillota; class Clostridia; order Oscillospirales; family Acutalibacteraceae; genus DTU089. The sequence continues at coordinate 20,809 of JAZLJH010000043.1, read as the reverse complement.
CCTGAAACACCCACGGCGATTCTGTCGCCGTCGCATATCATATTGTAATCATCCACCGCCGCGCGCATACGGCTCAAAAGTCTTCTCATAATCGGCTTGCTTAATAGCCGAAGCCGCCGAAGAACTGACTGAACGGATCCTGTGTAACCGGCTCTTCCTCGCTCGCGGTTTCGCCCGTGTCTTCCACAAGCTTAACCTTTGCATCGAATGTGGTGTTCACCGAGCCGTTGTTGTTGAGCCTGCAAACCGTAAGTGTCATTGTGTCGCCGACTGCACTGTTTTCAATCGCTTCAAGAAGTACATCGGTCGTGTCAAGCTTCTGTCCGTTCACGCCGATGATAATATCGCCGACCTTTATAGAACTGTTTTTAATATCGCTGTTGTCATTGATTGCGGCAATTACTATTGAGCCGTAGGGGAGGTTGTTTCTCCACGCGATTGCGGCGTAAGTGTAGTCGCTTGATACCGCATAGTAGCTTATGCCGAGTATGGGGCGGTTGCTGACGTAACCGTGGGCAATAAGCTCACTGTAAATGGCAAGCATTGTGTTTGAGGGGACCGAAAAGCCCATGCCCTCGTAATCAGTGTCAGCGATTTTTGAGGAGTTGAGACCGATTACCTGACCGAATTCGTTAACGAGCGCACCGCCGGAGTTGCCGGGGTTGATTGCGGCGTTGTGCTGAATGCAGGGCAGGTCGTAAGCGCTGCTTGTGCTTGCGATGGGTCTGTCAATGGCGCTTATCATACCGCCGGTGAATGAGCCGAAAAATTCGGTGCCTCCGGGGTTGCCGATGGCGTAGACCTCCTGACCGACCGAAAGCTTGTCGGAATTGCCGAATGTGGCGGCTTTGAAGCCCGTTTTGTTGACCCTGAGCACGCCTACGTCGGTTTTCGTATCGTAACCGACGACCGTGGCATCAATTTCGGTTTCGTCAAAGAACTGCACCTGAACGCTTGTTCCTTTTGTTGAAATAACGTGTGCGCAGGTAATGATATAAGTGTAGTCGCCGGATTCATCTTCGCCGACGATTATACCGCTGCCCTCGCCGACCTTCTGGTTCTGTGAGTAAACGAGAACACCGACATTTATTTCCTTAACGGCTTCGTAAATCTGTTCCGAGCTCATGGCACCGCTGCCGGAATATTCCTCAAATGAGTAGGGTGAATCTTCCGTAATCGGCTTTGCGCCGCTTCCGTTGACTTCGGTGTTGCCGCCTTTCGGATTGGCAGAGGCATTTTTGCCGTTGTTGCTGAATGAAAGCGCTGCGGTAACTATTGCCGCCACAACGCAAAGGCAGGCGAGTGCAATAAAAATATTTCTGCCGGTTTTGCTCTTTTTCTTCTGCGGCTGAACGGGAGCGTTATTAACGGGCGGATACATCTGCTGCGGCCTTTGACCGTATGCCTGCTGATTGTAGCCGTACTGCGGCTGCTGCGCATATTGATTCGGGGCGTTGTATGCACTGTAAGGGTTGGCGTTGCCGTTGGTGTACTGCGCCGAGTACTGCGCGCCGCTTGCGGAATACGGGTTGGCGTTGGGTGCAGAGTAGCCGTTCTGTGAATACTGTGTGTAACCCGGAGCCGTTTGGTGCTGAGAAGTGTATGAAGTCTGCGGCTGCGCAGGCTGCTGCGGCTCTGCAGCGGGTTCTTCCGACTTGACCTCCGCAGCTTCGGGTGATGCCGCGGCAAGCTCGTCGGCAGAAGTGTCTGCGGGCTCGTTCTCGGGAATTATGGGCTTGAATTCGTTATCCATTATATAATTGCCTCCGTTCTTCTGACAGAAGTATAATACTTAATTATGAACAAATCAGTATATTTGTTTTAATTATTTTGGAAGTTTTACGGTAAACCGCGTAAAGTCATCCGGTTTGCTTTCAACGGTGATGGTGCCGCCGTGCAGTTCAATAATCGTGCGCACAAGGTAAAGACCGAGCCCCGTGCTTTTAACATCGGTGCTTCGTGATTTGTCGCCCTTGAAAAAGCGTTCAAACACCTGCGGCAGATCCTTTTCGGGAATACCTTTGCCGGAATTGGTAACCGAAAAATATATAAATCGCTTGTCGGCAGTGCCGTCGATTTGTATTTTACCGTTTTCATCGGTGAATTTCACCGCGTTGTCGGCAAGGTTATACACGACCTGGTCGATCATTGCGGAATCGCCGTGCGCGGTAAGCTGCGGCAAAGCTTCAAAACCGCTTACCTCGATATTCTTTTTTGAAATAAGCTGCTCAAAGCCGAGGAAAACAGTTACAAGCTTTTGCGAAATATCAAGCTGTTCGGGCTTCAGGTCAATGTTGCCCGTCTCAATTTTTGAGATGTTGAGCATCATATTCACCATTTTTGAAAGCCTGCTTATTTCCGACGAAACTATCTCAAGGTAGTAATTTTGCTTTTCGGGCGGTATCGTACCGTCAAGAATGCCGTTTATAAAGCCGCCTATGGTCGTCATGGGCGTTTTGAATTCGTGCGAAACATTCGCAACAAAGCTGCGGCGTGAATCTTCAAGCTGCGAAAGCGAAACAGCCATGGCGTTGAATTTTGTAATAAGGTCGGCAAGCTCGTCATTTGTGTTGAGCTCCGGCACCTTGTAGCTGAAATCACCCGAGGAATAGCAGCGCGTGGCGGTTTCAAGGTCGCGAATGGGCTTTGCGATTTTTTCCGTCATAAAGAATACCGCGACCGTAACGAGAATAAGGGCTATTGCCGCGGCAATTATGAACATCACCATAACATCGCGCATAGATGTCCATATTCTGCCGGTTATGGGCGTTGTAAGCACCGTAAAGCCGAAAAAATCACCGTTTATGTTTATCGGGTCAAGCGCAACGGCGTGCAAATCGCCGTAAACAGAGCCGAATTTTGAAAACTCCGCAAAACCGTGCGAGCGCACCTGCTGAATATAACGGCTTTCAATGACAATATCCTTGTGATTTTCACATTCCGAAGCCTTGTTTATGTCAAATGTGTCGGAAACGGAATCGGCGCAGGCGATGATTTTGCCGTGCTTGTTGCACACAAAAATGTCGCAGTCGGTGCTGTCTGCCATAACATCCATTGTTTTGTAAATCGTTATGGCGGCGCCCTCGGGATTCCTTTCCGTGAACGGTGAGTTTACCACCTGCATGATGGTGGCGGAAACCTTTGATGCGTTGTCCCGCATTTCAACAAGCAGTGAGTTTCTGAGAAATCCCGCAAAAAAGAGCATCAGCGCAAGGCCGAGCACGAGAAAGCTCACAAGTATTATGCCTGAAAAAATGAAGAAATATTTGAAGAAAAACGCACCTTTTTTACTGTGCAGTCGTGCCATATTATTTTGTTTCGAACTTGTAGCCTACGCTCCAGACGGTTTTGAGCTCCCACTTGTCTGAAACGCCTTCTATTTTTTCGCGCAGGCGCTTTATGTGAACATCGACCGTACGGGAATCGCCGTAGTATTCAAATCCCCAAACCTCGTCAAGAAGCTGGTCGCGCGTGTAAACTCTGTTGGGATTTGAAGCAAGGTGAAACAAAAGCTCAAGCTCCTTTGGGGGAGTGTCGACCGTCTTTCCGTCAATTTTCAGCTCGTAGTTTGTAAGGTTGATTGTGAGCTTGTCGTAAGAGACCTCTTTAACCGCGCCGGTGTCCGCCGTCTGTGCGGGAGCCGTGCGGCGCAGCACCGCTTTTATTCTTGCAACGACCTCTTTTGTTTCAAAGGGTTTTGTGATGTAATCGTCGGCGCCGAGCTCAAGCCCGAGCACCTTGTCGAATGTTTCGCCCTTTGCGGTCAGCATTATTATGGGTGTCTGCGAGGTTTTGCGGATTTCGCGGCAGATCTGCCAGCCGTCAAGCCCGGGGAGCATAATATCAAGCAAGACAAGGTCGGGTGAAACGGTGTTGAATGTTTCTATTGCACGCAGACCGTCCGTAACGACCTCGGTCGTGTAACCCTCTTTTTCGAGGTAGAGCTGCAGAAGCTCGCAAATGTGAATATCGTCGTCGATAATAAGAATTTTCTCGGATGCCATAAAATAACCTCCCGTGAACGGAATAACTTCTTAATACTGTCTTTGATTACATTATATACCGATTTTTGACGGAATATATGAACAGATTAATAATAAAATGTTGTATTTCTATAAAGAATATCCATAAAAAATATGGATTTTGGTGTTCTCAAAATCCATATTCTTTAATTATTGAGATTTACCGGATTTTTTATATTGCCTGTCAGCAGCCTTTTCTCGCTTTGCCTTTTCGCGTGCCTTGCGCGCCTTCATTCTGTCGTTCTTGTTCTGCGGGTTGTCCTTGGCGTTCCTCAGAACAACAATAAACACAATTAAAAGTATCGCAAGCACTATCACCGAAGCGGGTATGCCTATTGCTATCCATTTCGGAGTGCCTTCATCGGTCTGCTCCGTAACGGGCTCGGTAGCCTGCTCGACGGGGGCAATCGCCACATAGCCGTTTTCGTCAATAACATAGCGGAAGCCGTCGGGCAGCGCTTCGTATTTTGCGGCACTTATAATGTTGCCGTTCGCATCAACAAGCTGACCTTCTTCGTTAAGGTGCAGTATGCCGACCACGTTGCCCGCAAGCGTTTCGGCAACGCCGTTAATACCGTCAAGCGCGGGGTTGAGTATATCGGGCACCTCGACCTGAACGCCGTTTATGTTTATGGTTACGCTGTTGTTATTGATTATATGCGGATGACCGTCGGGACCTGTGTATGTTTCCCATTCTTCGATATTCAAATCACCGATAGTGGGAACCTTGCCGGTCAGATCACTTTCAGTGGCTTCGTTGCGCCCCTGGTAAATTTTAACAAGGTACTTTGACGACGAACCGTCGGCGGCAACAGATTTGATTTCAAATGCCTGCATAGCCTGATTATCGGGGTCGAGAGTGATTTTCGAATACGCGCCTACGGGGTGCTCCTCGTTATTTATATATACCTTAACGCCGCTTGCGGCGATGGGTGTAGGGTTAACATTTACGGTTTTGCGCCTGTTGTTCAGGTGCAGCTCGTATTCGTAAATATCGGAATAAAACTTGTTTTCGAGGTCGAAACGGTGTGTCTTTCTGAGAACGGTGTCAAAGCACTGTTCATAATTGTAATTCGTTTCCGAAATTGCTATTTTTGCATCCTCGTACGCCATTTCCTGCAAAATGTAATACGCCACCATATTGCGCGAAAGTGCTTTTTTTACAACATCGGGGTCAAGCGTAACATCGTAATTGCTGCTGAGCATCGCCGTCAGGTATTTCAGCGAAAGCTCCTCATTCGTGGCGGTGTCGGCATCCACCGAAATACCGGCTTTGTTAATGGTCATAATCGCCATTCGGCGCGAAACCTCATCCTGCGAAATCGTGGGTATTTCTTCGTAAATAACATACCCGCCCGTGTAAAGCACCATCAGCGAGGTGTAGTAAACATATTCGTCAAGGTCGCCGTAAGAGGTCTTGCCGAAGTTGTTGTAAATAAAGCGCGAAAGCTCGGTGTCCTGCCCGGAGAGCGCAACAAGGTACATAACCGTTGCATCCTCAAGCGTAGTGCCCTCGGGAATATAAAGATGCTCGCCCTTATAGACATAGTAAAGGTCATTTCTCATAAGCGCATAAAGCGAGCTTATATATATGGTGCCGTTGTAATCCTCTTCATTCTCTTTGGTAACGACGATGCCCTGTTCGCGCAGCCAGTCCGCCTTTGACTGACCGGGGGCAGGCGGCTCGGAAATAAGGCTGACCGCACCGAGCTGTTCAAGAATATAAAGGTAAGCGGCTTTCTGTGTGTTCTTGTCGAGTGAGAAAAGCTTGACATTTTCATCGACTTCGTTTTTGAAGCACACTGCATCGGTAGTGTACGGGTAAGGTGAAACGGGGGTAAGTACACCCTCGTTTACAAGCCCCTCGATTGAAAGCATATCCTCTTTGAAAACGAGCTTTCTGAGCCACGACGGTGCATTGTCTTCATAAAGGTACTGCGTGCTTACGCCGACATTCTGAATGTTGACCGACGGTGCAAAGGTTTTCGCGTAAACGGAGGGCATAAGGCTTATGATTGCCATTATAAATGCCATTACGCTCAATAAAGCTTTTTTCGATTTTTTCATAAGCCGTGCCTCCTTTCGGTCTTCTCACGATTATATCAAATCGGGGAATTAAAGTCAATTAAAAGCGAATACTGTCGTGGTTTTATATGTTTCGCCCGCATCGCAGATGCATTTGCATTCTTTCCACTCGGGGTGATTGGGCGAATCGGGGTAAACCTGTGTTTCAAGGCAGAAGCCGCAGCGGCGGGTGAGGGGAATGCCGCCCTTGCCTGTTACCGTGCCGTCAAGGAAATTGCCGGTATAAAGCTGAATGCCGGGTAAATCAGTGAGTACGGTCAGCGTTATGCCGCTTTTTTCACCTTTTGCGACAGCGGCGGTTTTAAGCGAGCCGTCGAAACCGCTGATGCAGAAATTGTGGTCAAAACCGTTGCCGTTTTTAAGCTGAATATCGTCTTCTTCAATATCTCTGCCGATAACTTTTGCTTCGGTAAAATCAAACGGCGTACCCTTAACGGCTTTCAGCTCGCCCGTGGGGATGCTCACTTCGTCAATAGGCGTAAAGCGGTCGGCGTTAATTTTGAGTGTGTGGTTGAGAATCGAGCCGCCTTCAATGCCATTGAGGTTGAAATAGGCGTGATTTGTAAGGTTGATAACCGTCTTTTTGTCTGAAACGGCTTCATAGTCGATTTTAAGCTCGTTGCCGTCGGTGAGCGTAAAAACAACCGTAACATCAACATTGCCGGGGAAGCCCTCTCTGCCGTCGGGGCTGAAATATGTGAATTTTACGGCATTCTCGCCGGCAGCCTCGCCGTGCCATATCTCTTTTGAATATTCATCGCCGCCGTGCAGGCAGGTGATGCCATTTTCGTTGCGTGTCACATTGTATTCAACACCGTCAATGCTGAATTTGCCGCAGCAGATCCTGTTTGCATACTGACCTACGGTAACGCCCTGATTGTCGCTGAAATTGATGTGCCCGTCAATGCTGTCGAAGCCCACGAGTACGTCAATGCCCTTGAATATGAATTTGTCAAGCGTTGCGCCGAGCTCGATTATCTGCGCTTTGGTGCCGTTTTTGTTTTCGATAACAAAAGCGAATACTTCTTTTTCGCCTTTTTTGCCGTATAAGGTTTTTGCAACTGCCATAAAAATCTCCCCCTTATTTATCCTTTATAAATATACAATTTTCGCGGTGCAAAGTCAAGAAATAAAACACGTCGGGAGTATATTTAACGGAATATTTTGAAATCGTTAACAATTCGTTTATTATCTTCATTGAATATTGCAATTGAATATGGTATTATATAATAAGAAAAATATCACCGAGGGAGGTGAAGCTTTGGAGCTTATGGGATTTTTATCGTCGGCGTGCCGGTATATAATGCTTGCAATAACGCTTTTTGTAAGCATCCGCGTAATAGTTGCCATGTTTTGCAAAAAAACGACCGATCCGGTGCGCGGCAAGCTCACGGGCGTGGTTGCGCGCAGTACCGTAAATCTTTATGACCGCGAAACATCCGTCGGCAGAAATAAAAGCTGCGATGTGGTGCTGCCGTTCGAAACGGTTTCAAGGCTTCACGCGGTTATAGCGTACCGCAACCGCGGTTTTGCGGTGTTCGATACTTTTTCGCGTTCGGGTGTAACCGTCAACGGCGAAAAAATAAAGAAAAAAGCCTTTTTGAAGGATGGCGATACCGTCGGCTTCGGCGGCATAGAGTATGTGCTTTCCGAGTCAAAATACCGTTATATCAAAGATAAAAGCGGCAGGGCGGGCAGACCGATTTACGGCTTGCTTCTCATACTTATTTCCGTTTATGATTTGTGCGCCATGCTGCTCAATATGTTCCCGGGCGGTGAAGCAAGCTTCGCAGTCGCGGCGGCTTTTCTCGGCTTTATTGCACTGCAGTGGGCGTATTTCATATTCGCCTCACTCGTGCTGCGCATAAATAATTTTGAGCTTGAAATTCTGGCATTTATGTTTTCGTCGATCGGGCTTGCCGTTGTCGGCAGTATATACCCCGAAAATGTGTTAAAGCAGTTTTTTGCAACGGCGCTCGGCGTGGTGTGCTTCTGCATACTTATATTATTGCTCAGGTACCTCGATACCGTCAAAATACTGCGCTGGCCCGTCGCTTTCGGTGCAATAGGTCTGCTTGCCGTTACGCTCGTGTTTGCCGAGCCGCAAAACGGCGCATTAAGCTGGCTTTCGTTAGGCGGCTTTTCGCTGCAGCCCTCCGAACTCGTAAAGGCGGCATTCATTTTCGTCGGTGCCGTTACGCTTGAAAAGCTTCAGTCCATTCGCCACCTCACAATGTATATCATCTTTTCCGCGGTGTGCGTGTGTGGGCTGTTCCTTATGTATGATTTCGGGGCGGCACTCATATTCTTTTTCGCGTTTGTAGTAATAGCGTTTATGCGCTCGGGCGATCTGCGCACGCTTCTCATAATCTGTGTTGCGGCGGCACTCGGCGCGGCGCTTATCATATTCTTCAAGCCTTATGTTGCCAACAGATTTTCAACATATCTGCGCGTGTGGGAGTTTATGGATGAGGGCGGCTATCAGCAGACGCGCACACTCATTTACTCGGCTTCGGGCGGACTTTTCGGTCTCGGTTTGGGCAACGGTATGCTCCGTTACGTTTTCGCCGCGGCGGAAGATCTCGTCTTCGGCGTGGTGTGTGAGGAATTCGGCATTATAACGGGCTTCCTCATTCCGCTTGCATACGCGGCTGTAACGGTAATGGCCGTAATAAACGCCAAAAAATCGCGTTCGTCATTCTATGCCGTGGCATCTGTTGCGGCTTCTTCGATGATGCTTTTCCAGACAATGCTCAGCATTTTCGGCATAACCGATATTCTGCCCTTGACGGGTGTAACGCTGCCTTTTGTAAGCAAGGGCGGCTCAAGTGTCATAAGCTGTTTTCTGCTGCTTGCATTCATAAAATCGGCGGATGTGCGCACATACGCAAACTTCAAACCGAAGCTCGAAAGGGGTGGGAAGAATGAAAACCACGGCTAAACGCGGGTATATCGTCTTTCTGCTTGTTGCCGCAGTTGTGGCGGGGCTTTCGTTCCTCGCCGTCAAGCTTGCATTGAACGGCGAAAAATGGGCAACGCTCAGGGCAAACGAGCACCTTACCGTTGACGGCAGCTTTATAGCCGCCGGCAATATTTATGACCGCGCCGGTGTGCTTCTGGCAACCACCGAGTGCGATGAGCGTATCTATAACGATTCCGAACGCATAAGGCGCTCAACGCTCCACATCGTCGGCGATACCGAGGGCTTTGTTTCATCCGGTGTGCAGACCGCCTACAAAACACGCCTTACGGGCTTTAACCCCTTTACGGGCATATATTCGCTGAAAAAATACGGCAGGGGCAATGACATAACACTGACGGTCGACAGTGCGCTTTCAGCCGCGGCATACGATGCGCTTGACGGCAGGAAAGGCCTTGTTGCGGCGTATAATTACGAAACGGGCGAGTTGCTCTGTTCTGTTTCCAACCCGAGCTACGATATACGCAACAAACCCTCTGCGGAGGAAATCGAAGCCGATGAAACCGGCAGATATGAGGGCGTTTACCTTAACAGACTTATAGACGGACTTTATACGCCCGGCAGTATATTCAAAATAGTTACCACGACCTGCGCGGTCGAAAATATGCCCGGGCTCAACTCGTGGGAATATGAGTGTACGGGCGAAACCGTAATAGGCGGCGTAAAAATAACCTGCCCGCATATACACGGCAAGCTGAATATTCAGAGCGCGTTCGCACAGTCCTGCAACTGCGCTTATGCCGCTCTTGCCGACAAACTCGGCGCGCAGGCGCTCACCGCCACGGCAGAAGAGCTCGGCTTCGGCAAAAGCTTCGATTTCGGCAATATGAAAACCGCCGCCGATTATTTTGATTTGTCGCAGGCGTCGGCGGGCGATATTGCCTGGGCGGGGGTAGGGCAGTATACCACGCTCGTCAATCCCTACCATGTTCTTACCGTGGCGGGCGCAATAGCCAACGGCGGCACGGCGGTCTTCCCGTACGCCGTCGCTTCCGTGGATTCGCCGTCCGGCAGAAATATCGAAACATTCACGGCGCAGAGCAGTGTGTATCTGCCGCCGGCAATCGCCTTGAAGGTCAGCGACCTTATGCGCTCGAATGTTGCCGATAATTACGGCGACAACAACTTTAAGGGGCTTGATATGTGCGGCAAGACCGGCACTGCCGAAATAGGCGGCGATAAAGAGCCGCACGCGTGGTTTACGGGATTTTCACGCAATCCGTCGTGCCCGGTTGCGATAGTCGTAATAATCGAAAACGGCGGCTGGGGCGCATCGCAGGCGCTTCCCGTTGCATCCGAGGTGATGCAGGCGGCATATAAAACGCTATCATAATTTCACAATTTGTTATTGACTTGTTAACATATTTATTTTAATATATATAATTGGTATCTAATATGACGAATTATGTCGTCCAATAATTTTTGAAAGGCTGAAACAAATGAGCTTTATTGAATTTGACTCCGTTTACAAGCGCTATAAAATGGGCGAGGTCGTAATTAACGCGGCTGACGGTATATCCTTTAATATAGAGCAGGGCGAGTTCTGTATCATAGTCGGCGCCAGCGGCGCGGGCAAAACCACCGTGCTTAATCTGCTCGGCGGCATCGATGACAGTGATGACGGCAGAATACGCGTCGGCGGCGACCTTATAAACGAATATGACAGTAAAAGGCTCATTGAATACAGGCGTTACGATGTGGGCTTCGTTTTCCAGTTCTATAACCTTGTTCCCAATCTCACCGCACTTGAAAATGTTGAGCTCGCCACACAGATAGGCACCAAGGCGCTCAATCCCGCAAAGGTGCTTGAACGCGTCGGTCTCGGTGAAAGGCTCGACAATTTCCCCGCACAGCTTTCCGGCGGCGAGCAGCAGCGTGTTTCAATAGCGCGCGCCCTTGCCAAAAACCCGAAAATTCTGCTTTGCGATGAGCCTACGGGCGCACTCGACTATGTAACCGGCAAACAGATACTCAAGCTTTTGCAGGATACAAGCCGCGAAACGGGTATGACAGTTATAGTTATTACTCACAACCAGGCAATAACGCCTATGGCTGACAGAGTTATTACTCTTAAAAGCGGCAAGGTGGAAAAAATCGAAATGAATGAAAATCCCACATCAGTTATGGATATTGAGTGGTAATTACCGTATCGAAAGGATTATTGTAATGAACAAAGCCTATATTACAGACACCTTGCGCTCGGTAAAAGGAACATTCAGCAGGTTTGTGTCTATAATTGCAATAGCGGCACTCGGCTGCAGTATTTTCTGCGGCTTCAATGCCGTGTATCCCGATATGCTTGAAACGGCTGATACATACTATAAGCAGTACAACCTTATGGATCTGCGCCTGCAGTCGTATATCGGTCTTTACGAGGAGGATCTCGATGTTATCCGTCAGATGACGGAGGTCAAGTCCGTGCAGGGCGTCAAATTCGTTGACGGCTATGTGCAGACTCCGTCAGAGGAAAAGGAGGGTACATTCGAGGGCGTTGTTGATATCGACGGCTCCGAGTTCACCATTCGTGTAATGAGTCTCGACCTTTTCAAGGCAGTCGATTTTCAGAACGGCAAAAATGATCCCGATTACATAAACCGCCTCAAGCTCGTTGCCGGCAGATATCCTGAGGCAGACAATGAGTGCGTGGTTACCTGCAGTGACCTTGCCACTCCCGAGGAGTTCTTTATTGACAATACCATACGTGTTGTGGGTGATAATGAAGAAATCACATATTATCTCAAAAATACCGATTTCAAAATAGTCGGTATCATTCAGACACCGTACTGGCTTTCATACGAACGCGGTGCCACCACCGCCGGCAGCGGCAAGCTCGGTGATTTCATTTATGTTAAAGATTCCGCATTCACCGATAAAATAAATTATTACAGTGAAGCGTATGTTACCCTTAAAGGCTCAGACAAATTCACCGCTTACAGTGATGAATACAATGACTATGTTGACGGTGTGCGCAAGCAGATTCTCGACGTATCCGAGGGTATAGCGTCAACGCGCAGGGGACTGCTCAATATAGGTCTTGAAGAAAAGCTCAAAAAGAACAAGCCCATAATCGAAAATGCCGAGGCATCCGTGCAGAAACAGCTTGATGAGGGCTACCAAAAACTTCAGGAGCTCTACGAAATGGAAAAAACCGGCGCCGAGCAGATAGAGCAGGCGCAGAAGGAGCTTGAAGAAAAATACAACGCCGCTCAGGCTGAGCTCGACTCCGGCAGCGATGAATACCTCGCCGCAGTCAATGAGTATAACGAAAAATATGCCGCTGTTTCCAACAGTCAGATAGAGCAGGCAAACAGAAAAATCGAATATAACAAGCGCCGCACCGAGGCTGACCTTGCAAAAGAGCAGCTTGATGAAGCGAACACAAAGCTTGTTATCGCCAATGCGGAAATTGCCGCTACTACCGTTCTTATAGACAGCACAGAATCAACGCTTCTTTCGCTCAAACAGAATCAGGATGTTGCTCAGCAGGACCTTGACCTTGAAAAAATGGCGCAGCGGCTTGAAGAAACAAACCCCGAGCTTGCGAAAACTCTGCGTTCGGCTTCAAACCTCACCGCACAGGGTATGGCGGCGGATGCAATAGTCGAGGTCGACGATCTGCTTGAACAGTACAAGGCGGAGCTTGCCGCGGCAATAGAGCAGCGTGATGCCGGACAGGTAGAGTACAACCTTAAAAAATCCGAATGGGATGCCGCCGATGCGCAGCTCAGAAGCGCAAAGGAGCAGCTCGACGAGGCTGACAGGCAGCTCGATGCCGCCGAAAAGGCACTTGCCGAATTCAAAGAGAAAATCGATGCAAGCGGCGATAAGCTTCAGTTCGGCACATTGCAGGCGCAGACGGAATACACCCTTGCGCAGGCGCAGATAGCACAGAAAATGACCCAGCTGCAGAACATAAAGGCAATAATCGCCTCTGCAGAGGAAAAGTATGCAAACTCCGAACGTCAGGTCGGTGCCACGATCGGCGTTGCAAGAACGGAATACAACAAGGGCGTTGCCCTGCTTGAAAATATCAATGACGGCGCCGGCTGGTTCGTGTATGACCGCGATGACAGCCCCGGCTACACCGGCTACGGCGAAGCGACCGCAAATATGGAACGCTTCTCGTACATATTCCCCACATTCTTCTTTATAGTATCAACACTTGTGTGCCTTACCACCATGACCCGTATGGTCGATGAGGAAAGAACTCAGCTCGGCACACTCAAAGCGCTCGGTTACACAAACAGAATGATTTCCGCCAAGTACCTTTTCTATGCGGGCATAGCAAGCTCCATAGGTGCGGTAATAGGCATAGCGCTCGGCTTCTGGGCGCTGCCGGTGGCAATAGCGGCGGCGTGGAATATAATGTACGAAATGCCGGCAACGGTCATTCATTATATGCCCGTCTACATCGTGTTGGGTTTACTGCTTTCGGTAGGTCTTACGCTTCTTGCCACATTCCTTGCCTGCCGCAAGGATCTCAAATCCGTTCCCGCGGTGCTTATGAGACCCAAGCCCCCCAAGGACGGCAAGCGTGTCGCTCTCGAAAAAGTTGATTTTCTGTGGTCCAACCTCAGCTTTACCTCAAAGGTTACCGTCAGAAATCTTTTCAGAAACAAAAAACGCTTTATCGTTACCGTTCTCGGTATTGCGGGCTGTACGGCTCTGCTGCTTTCGGGCTTCGGCTTCTCCGGCTCAATAGGCGCGGTTATAGATAATCAGTACGGCGAGGAAAACGGCGTTGCAAAATATGATTTGCAGGTCGTTCTCAAAGAGCCGCAGGTTTCTTATAAAGGCAGTTCCATGGTCGCTTCCGTAAACGGCGTTGACGGAATAGAGCAGTCCATGCTCGGTTACCTCAAGGTCTGCACCGGCAGCTCCGACAGAAGCGAAAAGGAAATGGAAGTCGATGTGCTCGTTCCCGAAGACCCGAATGTTATAAGGGACTTTGTGAATATCAACAGCGGCAAGCAGGCTGTGCCGTTTACCGATGAGGGCGCGGTCATTACCAAAAAGTTTGCGAAGAAGACGAAAACCGAAATAGGCGATACCGTTAAGCTTACCTGGACCGAGGGTTCCAAGGAAGTAACATACGAGGTGCCCGTAACCGGCATTGCCGATAACTACACATTCCATTATGTTTACTTAACGCCGTATTGCTATCAGCAGATGACGGGCGACATACCCACCTATAACTACCTGTTCTGCAAAATCGGCGACGGAATTGACCGCGACGGTAAAATCGCGCTTGAACAGACCGTAAACGGCATAATGGGCGTTAACGGCACGGTATTTACATCCGTAATAATCGATAACTTCAATAATATAGTAAATACCCTTAACCTTATAATTTACATTTTCGTTGCCTGCGCAATGCTGCTTGCGGTGGTCGTGCTTTACACGCTCAACAATATCAATATCAACGAGCGTGTAAAGGAGCTTGCAACACTTAAGGTGCTCGGCTTCTACAACGGCGAGGTTTCGGCGTATATCTACCGCGAAAATGTTATTCTCACGCTGTTCGGCATACTGCTCGGCATAGGTCTGGGCGTACCGCTTTTCCTTTCAATAATCAATGCAATAGATATTGATACGCTCACATTCAGCACGGTTATTGACTGGCAGTATTACCTCATTTCCGGCGGCATAACACTTCTGTTTGCGGTTCTCGTAAATATTATAATGCACTTCAACCTCAAAAAAATCAGTATGGTCGAATCGCTTAAATCGGTTGAATAAGCAATAATAAAAACACGGTTATGAAAAGTTAAGCGCTTTTCATAGCCGTGAATTATTTATGTCTGTTCCGTCAGTTCTTGTGCAGCGTTTCAATTGAGCCGTGCAGGTACATATCCGCAATAAAGACCGCAAGCTCATCAATTTCCGCTTTCGCATCCTCTGTAAGCCAGGCAATTATGCAGCCTATAATTCCGTTGAGTGCGAATTTTGTTGCATAGTGCGCGGGCATATCGGAGGGGAAAGCCGATTCGGAATTGGGAATCACCGATATCATAAGTGCCTGAATTTTTCTTTGCAGGTTGTGATTTACATCGTTTTCAAGCACAAAGCGGCACATTTCGCGGTCTTTTGTTATGTATAACATTATGCTCTTTATATATTCGGCAAGCCCCTCATTTGTGAGCGAAAGCTCTTCCGTATTTCTGATCAGGTTTTCAAACCCGGTGTAGACTTCATCCTGAATCTGCTGAAGCATATCTATAATGTCGGAATAATAAAAGTAAAATGTTGCGCGGTTTACGTCGGCGAGCTCCGTGAGCTCCGTTACGGTTATCTGGTTAATGCTTTTTTCGTTAAGCAGTTTGATAAGCGATTCGCGCAAAGCTTTTTTTGTTCTTTTTACGCGGCGGTCGTTTGCATTGATGTGAGTTTTTTTCTGTGCTGGTGTCATCTGTTTGCCTTTCTTTTTGTAATGGATTATATATTGCAAGAGTGTAACACATATATTTAGTATAATCAAGCAAAAAACCGTTAAATTTCTGTAAAAAACAAGGATTTTTCAGTTATTCCACGCGTAATTTCTTAATAAGAATAATCCTGCGCTCATAGCTCTCAATGTGTCGGGGTTTCAAGTTTGTGAATGAACAGACCGCTTAAAAGCTTCGGTTCAAACCATGTCGATTTCGGGGGCATTATCTTGCCTGCATCGGCAATGTTCATAAGGTCCTCGAGCGTGGTGGGGAACATTGAAAATGCAACGGCTTTGCCGCCGTCAACAAGTCTTTCAAGCTCGTTGAGACCGCGAATACCACCTATAAAATCTATGCGCTTGTCGGTGCGCGGGTCGCCGATATTAAGCACGGGGGTAAGCAGATTGTTCTGCAGAACGGAAACATCAAGGCGTTCCACGGGGTCATCATCGTTGAATGTGCCGTCAAGTGCGGTGAGCTTATACCACTTTTTGCCCATATACATACCGAATGTGTGCTTTTCTGCGGGCTTGAATGCACCGTCGCAGGGCGCATCCTCGACCTTGAAGCAGCGGCTGATTTTTTCAATAAATTCACTTACCGTGTTGCCGTTAAGGTCATATACAACGCGGTTGTAGTCCATAATTTCAAGTTCATCCGCCGGGAACAGTACCGCAAGAAAACTGTTGAATTCCTCGGTGCCGTCAAAGTCGGGGAACTGCTCGCGGCGCATTTTCGCCACGCGTACCGCCGAAGCGCAGCGGTGGTGACCGTCTGCAATATAAAAATCACCCGATTTTTCAAGCAGCGCGCCGAGCTTTGCACAAATGTCGGCGTCGCTTATTACCCACACGGTGTTGCGAATGCCGTCTGCGGTTGTGAAATCGTAAACGGGCGCGCCTGCGGAATATTCTTTGATAATATTCTTTATTTCGTTGCCGGCGTTAAAGCAGAGAAATATGGGACCCGTGTTTGCATCGCACGTGTCAACATGGCGAACGCGGTCTTCCTCCTTATCGGCACGGGTAAGCTCGTGCTTTTTTATGCGGTTTTCAATGTAATCGTCAACCGAAGCGCAGCCTACAATGCCCGTCTGCGCTCTGCCGTTCATAATCTGGCGGTAAATATAAAAGCACGGCGTATCATCGTTTGCCATAATGCCGTCAGCTTCAAGCTTTTTGAGATTTTCGGCGGCTTTCAGGTAAACCTCGCTGCTGTAAAGGTCGGTGCCGTCGGGCAGGTCAATTTCAGCCTTGTCAATATGTAAAAATGAATACGGATTGCCCTCTGCCATTACCTTTGCTTCCGCACTGTTCATAACATCGTATGGCAGTGCCGCAACACGCGCCGCATATTCGGGAAGCGGTCTGAGCGCCTTAAAAGGTTTGAATTTTGCCATGATTGACCTCCTTGTTCTATATCTCATAATTCGTCGGTGTAATGAATTTCAGCTCGATCGCTTTCTTTATCTGTGTAAGCTCGGCGGAAATCAATTCGTTCCTGCGGTCTGTTTCCTTTGAAAAATCGTAATTGAGCCGCGCATCGTAATAATCGTTTTTGTAATCGGGCGAATACCCGTCCATTCCGGCGATGCTCACGCTTTTTATGCCGAGGGCAATAAGCAGCTTTAAAAGCATCAAGCCCGAATTATCAATGATTTCGGGAGTTTTCAGCGAATAGCTTGCAAAATTCACCGTAAAATCGGAATGGCGGCACTCCTTCATATTTGATGTGGTAATGCACTTGGCGGCGGTGTTGCCGTCTATTTTTATATATCCGCGCATATTGCTGCTGAAAATGTAATCGGGCTTGAATTCCTCCGCAGTAAAGTTTGCGGCAATGACCGCGGTATTTTCACCGGCGCACTCCGCGGCGACTTTTTCACGGCATTCGTTAAGGCTTTTGCCGGGCATAAGCACCACAATATTTTTGCCGCAAAGCTCGGTTTTCAGCCTTTCCGCCGCGGCGCTGTCATCAATGTAATTTTCGAGGAATCTGCGGTAGTAGCTTTCGGCGGCATCTTTACTGAACACCGCCTTATCTTCACTTGTGAGGCTCTTTAAAAGCTCGTTAAACGCCTTTACGGTAAGCGAATCCTTTTCGGCAAAATAAATCGCATAATTCGGGTGGCAGCCGTTGCACGCCGAAAGGTACAGCGGCACCGAATACCCCCAGAATTTCGTTTTGTAAATATCGTTGAGGTATTCGTCCATTATTTCGAGCATAGGCTCTATAAGGTAGCCTTTGCCGCGGTTTTCGTTAAGGTATTCGGCAAACAGTTCAAGGTTGAGGTTGCCTGCGCCGCGCCCCATACCGAACACGCACGCATCCACGCAAATATCGCGGTCAAGCTCCTCATCTGCAAGTGCCTCTGCGTTGCCGAAAGCCTGCTGCAGATTATTGTGCGCGTGGTAGCCGAGCACGGCGTTTCTGTTTAAGTTTTCATCGACAATGCGCGCATACCTCAAAAATGCTTTGCGCTTGATAACCCCGAATGTGTCAACTATCGTGAAGCCGTACGGCTCAAGGGCATTGAATTTTTTTATGATTTCGCAAAACTCGGCTTCGGTGTATCTGTCGGTACCGACGGGGTTTACAAAAACCTTGTAGCCGCGCCCTATAAGCTCGCGGCAGTAAGTGTATGCTTCATCGGTTTTGTCTTTTTTGAAAATCACTCTTATGCCGTCTATGGAGCTGCCGTCGCAGTTCTTTATTCTTTCAAGCGGGACGGGTGCGCTCATATCCAGCATACCGAAATACAAAAGCCCGTCGGCTTTCGGAGTAATCACGCTTTTAAACGACTCCGTATCGGGAAAAACCGAACGGTCTTCATCGTAATTATCACCCTTGATAAAGCCTACTTCGAACATCTCAATATGGGTGCGCGCAATTTTAGAGCAAAAGCCTTTTATTGTGGATTTGCCGAACAGCCAGTCATTCACATAGCCGCCGTCACGCAAGGTGCAGTCAAGCAGAAAAATGTCACCCATATTGAAGCTCCTTTCGTTTTATTCGTCAATAAGCGGTATAAACATAATGTTTTTAAGCTCCTCGCGCGGTAAAAACGGCGCAAGGTCTTCAAGCGGCGGACTCACGAGCGTGCCGTCAGGCAGGCGCTTTGTGCTGCTTTTCGGCTCCCACACCTGCTTTGTATCAGTAAATATTTCACAGAATACCGCGCCGTCTGCTTTGAGTGCCTCATCAACTGCCGCTTTCATTTCGGCATTACTGTGAGCACAAAGGTATGTGTAGCCGAACGCCTCGGCAAGCTTTTTGTATTCGGGGAATGAAAGGTCGCCCGACTCCTCGCCTATGCCGACCTTGGTATGCTCCTTAAACAGATTATTCTGCGTAATTCTTATGGAGTGGTAGCCGTTGTTGTTAATTAAAAATATTTTTACGGGCAGGCGGTTAGTAAGAATTGTCTGTAATTCCTGCAAATTCATCATAATGCTGCCGTCACCCTCGAGGCAAATCGTGGTTTTTCTGCCTGCGCCTATGCAGGTGCCTATCGCGGCAGGCAGACCGTAGCCCATACTCGCAACGGCGCTGTTATTCGCCATACGCGAGCCGCGCTTAATTCTGTAAGCCTGATTGCCCACAACGCAGCACGCACCGTTTGAAACGGCGGTAACGCTCTTTTCGGGCAGGCGCGAGCTGAGATAATCAATGAATGCGTAAACATTGGCGGTTTCGCCGTTTTCTTCATAATGTTTTGCCTGCACCACGGGGTAATTTTCGCGCCATTTTATGCAGGTGGCGAGCCACTGTGCATTATTGTTCAGGGGCATTTCACATTCATCGAGCAGACTGTCGGCTTTCTCTAAAAAATCCTTTGCATCCGCCCAAATAGGCATTTCAACGTGCAATGTAGGCTTGCGCAGCTCTGCCTTGTCAATGTCAACCATTATGACCTCGGCGGCACGCGCCCAGGTTTTCCAGTTGTAGCCGACCTGGCGGATTGAAATTCGCGTACCGACCGCAAGAATGAGGTCGGCATCCTGAATCGCCCAGTTGCCGGCTCTGTCGCCCATATTGCCGGCTCTGCCGCAGTACAGCGGATGCTCGTTTTCGATTAAATCAACCGCGTTCCAATAAGTCACAACGGGTATGCCGAGCTTTTCGGCAACGCGGCGAAACACCTCGTACCCGCCGGAAAGCCTTATGCCGTAGCCCGCGTGGAAAACAGGCCGTTTGGCGTTCTTGATTTTATTGAGCACTTCGCGTACCGTTTCAAGCTCAACGGGCGTGGGGAGAAGTGCATCGTCGGCGGTGCTGTCGTAACCCTCAAGCTCATCGGTTTCAATATAGCAGCCCTGGTAATTTACGGGTATATCCACCCACACGGGGCCGGGTCTGCCGGTGGTGGCAAGGTGCCACGCCTTTTCAAGATTATAGCGTATAGTCAGCGGGTCCTCTATCATCACCGCGAATTTCGTCATATTCTCAACGGATTTAACAATATCGTATTCCTGGTCGCCCATAGCGCGCACCGAGGTTTCGCCGGTGAATTGCGAAGCATAGCGTGCGGTGGTATCGTAGCGCACCTGACCGCTGATTATGAACATCGGTATCGAATCGAGCCAGCCGCCGAGCACACCGGTAAGCGCATTCGTGCCGCCGGGGCCGGTGGTAACGCAAACCGCGGCGATTTTGTTGTCGAGACGGGCATAAGCCTCCGCCGCTATGGCGCAGGCCTGTTCGTGGTGGTTATATGTAACGCGTAAGCCCTGTTTGTGCCCCAAGGCATCGTTAAGGTGCATGGCGCCGCCGCCCACAACGCTGAAGCAGTCGGTAACGCCGTGGTCCGTAAGGAAATTCGCAACATAATCCGCAAGTCTTATCTTCATAAGCGTTCCTCTGTATCTTCAAAATTCAGCCGTTCTTCCTCAATAACAAGGGGTCTGTTCATAAGGCGGGTGTTCATATTCATAATATATTCCCCCAAAAAGCCGAGGAAGAAGAGCTGCAGCGAGCTCAGGAAGCTGAGAATAATAATAGTCGGAGCAGTGCCGCCGGGGAATCTGTCCCACCATATAAGCTTCATAATGAGGTAAACAATGCCGATTGCGAAGCTGCCCACGCCCGCGAGGAAACCCACGAAAGTCGCAATTCTCAAGCCGACCTTTGTGTAAGAGGTGAAGCTGAGCATAGCGGCATCGTAGAGCGTGTAAAAATTGTTGTGTGTTTTGCCGGCGCGGCGCTTGGCTTGTGTGTATTCAATATCCTTGCGCTGAAAGCCGAGCTCGGCAACTATGCCGCGCATAAACGGCGTGGGGTCGTTAAGATTCCTG
>JAZLJH010000042.1:0-32248 GCA_045617785.1 Acutalibacteraceae bacterium | reverse complement strand
AATATTTATGTATTCAAAAATAGCACGGTATAATTCGTCAACATAACCGGGACGAAACTTTTCGTAAGTTGATGCAACCGTATCAAATGTACCTTCTAAACCTTGCATTATTCACATACCCCTTAACACCATTTACACGGTATACTTAAAAAGACACTATTATTATTTACAAAGCCGATATTTTCATAAAAACTTGCCGTTTCTTTTGTGGTGTTAACAAGCCATTCTGAATTTGGGAATTGTTCTCTGCATCTTTTAATAAGTTCTTTACCTATCCCACATCCTTGATATTCGGGCAAAACTGCCAAATCATAAATAACAGACCTGAACATCTTGTCACTTAATACTCTGACACAGCCGACCAACAAATCATTATTCCAAGCAGAAATAACTATCGTTGAATTGATAAAAGGCTTATTGAAATTATCAATCATAGTTTGTGTTGTCGTTGCTTCATCTGCCCAACCAACAGCTATAAACAATTTATACAACTGCTCATTCGGTAATGCCTTTATTGATTTATACTGTGTCTGCATAAAATCACCTCAACAAAATCTATTAATTGCTTCAGGTTTTGAATTGTCCGGTTATCTTTGTTTTTGCCGCTTCGGTCAAGATAAAATGATATAAAGCCTTGCTCTCTTGCACCGTCGGCTTCTTCTTTACAATCGTCGACATAGATACTTTCACAAGCCTAACCATTCAACCGACTGAAGCAACGCGCTGACCGTTTTCGTTTCAAGAACCGCACAGCAATTCTGTTCATCTGCAAGAGCAATATATTTTTCAAGGTTCAAATCACCGATGCCGAGGGCAAGGTGATTTTTTCGCCCCTTTGCATCGTGCAGATGAATATGCCGCAGACGGTCTTTGTGCTTTATGATGAATTCTTCATCCGCCCCGCCTGCGCAGTAATTATGCCCCACATCAAAGGTCAGCGCAAACACATCGCTTTGCACAAGCAGCTCAACAGCTTCTTTCTGAAAATCCTCATACCCGTCACAGTTTTCAATACAGATTTTTATATCCGCATTGCCTATTGCCTTTTCGCACATATCCCTGAAATCGGCAATACTTTTTAGATACTGCTCTTTATACTCCGAAAAGAGAAATGTCTTTTTGTCGGGCAGGGTAAAATATACACCCTTTGCCATGTGCATATTCAGCACCTTAATATCAAGCTTTTTTGCAAGCTCAACGGTATCGGTTACGGTTTTTATGTAAGCTCCGGCAACATACGGATTAAAATCGCTCACATTCAGATTTTCGTCAAGATGAATTGTGTAGTAAATGCCGTATTTTTCGGCAATTTTTTTGAAATGCTCGGTATCGATCTTTCCGATCTGATACTGCGGCAAATTCATATTCAGTTCAACAAAATCAAGATTCAAGTCCGCACACAGCTTCGCACACTCTTCAAGAGCCGGCGTTTCAAGCAGTGTGGGCATTCCGATGCTTTTCATATATCAACCCTCATATCCTTCTTGTATTGCATCAATCTCACCTTTGAGCAAACCATTATCAAGATTTATTTTATAATCACGGTAGTCCCATATCATTTGATTACCGAATTCGGTTGTTATTATAAAATCGGATTCTCCGTTTTTATCCGTTTTATTGATAATTTCCATAAGTTGAAATGCCGGCATATCGTCAATTATGCCTCTGCCGGCACCGTCAATTATTTTCGGATATGCTCTGCCGGAGCTTTTGGGCATATCTGCAATTTTAATAAACTCAATGTCAAATTCCTGCTCACATCCGAAATCATACAGCATTTCCATATGCTGACCGATTTGCAGATTGAGTTTTGAAAGCTTTGCATCCTGAAGCAGCGGATATTCGCCGTAGTTTTCGATTGCGGTTTCGTATCGAGTGCCGCTGCATTCAATGTAAAACAAGTGGTAAGCCATTGTGTCAAAGCTTGCCAGAATCATATATCCGAGCCGTGCAAGGTCATAATTTGATGAAACCTCGAAAACACGCCATATTTTATTTTCACAGCCTTTATATGTAACCTTGAATGTATAAACCTGTGCTGCCATAATTTACATCTCCTTTATTTTTTCCTTGCCTTAACAATTAAAAAGTTCGGCTTGATATATTCCTTTTCCATTGTCGGCAGTTTTTCTACCGCCCACTGTTCAGGGAGCGGTTCAACGACCTGTTCAATAATAAACCCTGCATTTGCAAGGGCATTGATTATATCCGAAAACGGGCGGTGATATTTCACAACACCGTCAACATACCATGTTGTCACTCTTTTGCCCGTGCGGTGGTAATCCGAAAAAGTATATGAAATTCTGTTGCCGTTTTTGTCTTTATTGAAATGTCCTTTGCCGTCAACGGTGGCGGTTATTATCGGGTGTTCCTGCGAAAAAAGAAGCTTACCGCCGTTATTTAGACAGTTATACATCACCTTTGCGAATAAATCGAAATCCTCCACATAATGAAAAGCGAGGGAAGAATAAATAAGGTCATATTTTTCACCGAGCTTTTCAATATCCGTCATGCTCATGTTGAGATATGTAATTTTTTCGTCTGTGTTTTCAGCTTTTGCAACTTCAAGCATTTTTTCGGATATGTCCACGCCGACAGCCTTTGCTGCACCGTTTTTGACAAATTCCACACAGTTATGCCCGTAACCGCAGCCGAGGTCGAGAACGGTTTTGTTCGTCAAGTCCGGCAGCAGCTTTCGCATGGCAGGCTGTTCAAGTAAGTCATTTGAATTTGTGTCACTGTCACGAAGTTTCTTGTAGCCCTCAAAGAATGTTTCGTTGTCAAAAATATTCTGTTCAAGCGCCGTGTCTGCCGCCTGCGACGCTTGCTTTTTGAATCGCATAAACACAGTAATATACCTCCGTGTATATCTTCATATTATCGCTCTGATTTTAACAGTGCATAATAGCACGCATCGCAGATTCCGCGGTTATTCCAATCGCTGCTTCGCAGAGTTCCCTCATATTTCATTCCGCATTTTTTCATCACGCCGCCCGAATGCGGATTGCGCGGGTCGTGTCTTGATTCAATCCGGTTTGCATTGACCTCATCAAACAGAAAATCCATAACTGCCTTGAGAGCCTCCGAGGTTACTCCTTTGTGCCACCATTTTCTTCCGATGCAATAGCCGATGTGCATCATATCTGTTTTTTCGTCTGAATGAACAACGGCGATATTTCCGATCGGCTCGTCTCTGTTTTCTTTGAGCACGATTGCCCAGTTATAATAGTTGTTTTCAGAATAATGCCTTACCCAATCTTTCAATATTTGTTCGGTTTCCGTCGGGCTTGTATGGGGCTTCCACATCAAAAACTCGGTGACTTTTTCATCGTTTGCCCAGTTTTCAAACATTGCCCGGGCATCGTCAGCCGTATACTGTCTTAAAACAAGTCTGTCGGTTTCAAGTTTTTTTGTTCCGCAATGATTCATAGCGCTGCCTCTTATTAAAGGATTTTCTGCATATAACCTACATTCTGGTAGGTGCCGTCTTTAAGCTTGAATTTTTTCGGGCTTACCGAAACAACCTTAAGTCCGAATTTTTCATAGAGTGCCTTTGCCCGGTCGTTGCCTTCAACGAATTCAAGCTCGACTATTTCGGTTTTTTCGTTTTCTTCGGCAGCTTTCATAAGCACCTCAAACATAGCGGAGCCGATGCCGATATTCCAGTATTTTTTCTGAATATTGATACCCAATACCGCACGGTGAGAGGTTTTCATGCCGCTCATAAAACATATATCACTGCTGCCGACTATTTTGCCGTCAATGAAGCAGGCTATCAGTAAATCATTATCATTTTCACGGTAGCCACTTATCCACTTTGCTTCACTTTCAACGGTTTTTTCTGCCCAGTCATCGGGATACATTGATAAAAAATCCGTTTCGCCTGAGCAGATTTTTATATTTTCAAGCATCATTTCGGCATCTTCGATTTCCGGCGTTTTCAGTATCGCTTCCGTGCCGTCTTTGAGTAGTATTTTCTTTTTCTCTAATATCATTCTTATCCCTCCTTAAAATAAAAAAGCACCTCCCGAACGGGAAGTGCCTTAAATAAAATTTGTCCGAATATTATAATACAGCAGACAAAACGGCACTTCGGGTAATAATATTATGCTGTTCATATACCGTTACTGTCATTTTGTCCGCCTCCTTTGATTTGTTTGCTTAATTATAAAGAATAATATAAATAATGTCAATATGCAGTTTTGAAGAATATAACATCACTTTTGCCGAAATCAAAGCTGCTGCCGTTATCTATATTATCAAATTTCATATTCACACTACATCAAATGAAAAGTCTGCTTCTACGGGGCAATGGTCCGAGCCGAAAATGCCACAGTGTATTTTTGCTTCGGTGAGCTTATCCCTGAGACTGTCCGACATTATAAAATAATCTATACGCCAGCCTGCGTTATTGGCGCGTGAATTGAACATATACGACCACCACGAATACACGCCCGCTCTGTCGGGGTAAAGGTAACGGTATGTATCGGTAAATCCGGCTTCAAGCAGCGCCGTCATTTTTTCGCGTTCCTCATCGGTAAAGCCTGCGTTGCGGTGGTTGGACTGCGGATTTTTAAGGTCGATTTCTTTGTGCGCCACATTCAGATCGCCGCACATAATAACGGGTTTAACGCTGTTGAGGCCGCAGAGGTAGGCGCGCACGGCATCCTCCCACACGCAGCGGTAGCCGAGCCTTTCAAGCTCACGCCTGGAATTGGGCGTATAAACGGTAACGATATAAAAATCCTTATATTCAAGTGTAATGACCCGACCCTCGTGGTCGTGCTCCTCTATGCCGAGTCCGTATTTTACGGAAAGCGGCTCTTTTTTTGCAAAAATCGCGGTACCGCTGTACCCTTTCTTTTCCGCATAGTTCCAATAGGCATAATACCCTTCGGGGTTAAAATCTATTTGCCCCTGCTGCAGCTTGGTTTCCTGCAGGCAGAAAAAATCCGCATCGAGCTCCTTAAAAGCCTGCTCAAAGCCCTTACCCATACAGGCGCGCAAGCCGTTTACATTCCATGATACTGCTTTCATAATTCACTGTCTCCTTTTTTACGGGTGCGGAAGTCCGAGCCTGTACGCCGCCATAACCTCGGTGAACAGCTCCGCACACGACGGAGGAGTCCAGGTAATCGCATTTGCGCCTGCCCCTATTGTGGCTTTTATGGTTTCATCGGAAGGTCCGCCCGTAGCGATGATCGGTATGGTCGGATAGCGCTCGCGGATGGATGCAACTATTTTCGGGGTATCCTTTGCCGCGGAAACATTAAAGAAATTTGCGCCGTGCGCCACTCGCGAATCAATATCGTCATTGTCACTTACAACGGTAACAATTACCGGGATATCGAGGCTCTTTGAAACCTTTTCGACGACCTCATCGGCTGTGGGGGCATTAAGCACCACGCCCGCAACGCCGAGCGCCTCGGCATTTACTGCAAGGGTAAGCACTCTGTCGCCCTGCGTAAGACCGCCGCCCACGCCCGTAAACACCGGCAGCCCCGAGCTGCTGACTATTGCCTGCGTAATGACCGGCTGCGGCGTAAACGGGTAAACCGCAAAGACCGCATCGGCATTCACATTGCGTATAATTGCAATATCGGTGGAAAAGACAAGCGACTTTATGACCTTGCCGAACAGGGTTATGCCTGTGCATTCATTGATGATTTCCGGCACTCTGAGCATGGATTTGCGTAATGTACCGTCAAAAGAATCCGGCATATTGCTCATCATTATACCTCCTTGCATATAATTTATTATATTCTAACATATTTTGAGGATAAAATATGAATTAACAGTAAAGATTTTGAAAAATTCACTGAAATTCAAGAATAAAATAAGGTAAAATATGTTGAAAAATAATTATTATTATGATATTATTAGAATAGATATTTTCGGAGGTGCAGGGAATGAAAACCTTTTTATTTCAGGGCGACTCTGTAACAGATGCCGGCAGATGCCGTGAGAATGACGAAACCTACGGTCTCGGCTACCCCACGCTGTTTGCTGCAGATTACTTAAAGAACGCTCCCGAACAGTACAAATTCGTCAACAGAGCCGTAAGCGGCAACCGCGTGGTCGATATGTATGCCCGCATTAAGCAGGATGTTATAAATGTTAAGCCCGCATACCTTTCAATACTTATCGGCGTTAACGATGTATGGCACGAGCTCAGCTACCGTAACGGTGTTTCAGCCGCGAAGTTCGATATGGTTTATTCAATGTTTATTGAAGAAATCCGCGAGGCTCTGCCCGAGGTTAAGATTTTCATTCTTGAGCCGTTTGTTCTCAACGGCACCGCCACCGGCGAAAGCTGGGGCTACTTCCGTCCTGAAGTTGAAAAACGCGCCGAGGTCGCAAAACTGGTTGCCGAGAAATACCACCTTGTTTTCGTTCCCCTTCAGGAAAAATTCGACAAGGCTGCCGAAAAGACAAAAACAAGCTATTGGCTGCAGGACGGCGTTCATCCCACGCCTGCAGGTCACCAGATAATCAAGGAAGCCTTACAGGAAGCATTCGAGGCTAACAAGTAATTTTGCGCAGAACGAAAAATTCATTTTGCGCAGAGCGAAAAGTAAAATTATTCGGATTTGAAGTTTTTTCAAATCCGAGTTTTACTTTTCTAAGCGTTTTTTCGCCCACTCGGAGTATCTTCATACGCCGTCGGGGCGAAGAAAACGCTTTCTGCATCAAAATTTTAAAAAGATAATTGCGCAGAACGAAAAGTAAAAGTTATTCGGAGTTGAAGATTTGTTTCAACTCCGAATTTTACTTTTCTAAGCGTTTTCATCCCACAATAAATGCATCACCATCGCCGTCGGGCTTTGCTACATTCAGCATATAGTCGCGCCCCTCCAATGCGCCCATTTCTTCAAGGGCAGCGGTCGCGGTATCGTATGCAAGCTGCGGTGTATTGTTCTTTTCGCTCAAATGTGCAAGCACGAAGCGTGTCGTTCCCTTATTCACAAGCGCTCTTAAAGTATCGGCGCACGCATCGTTTGAAAGGTGCCCCACATTCGAAAGAATGCGCTGCTGCAGATTATACGGGTAAATGCCCGTGCGCAGCATGGCAACATCGTGGTTTGACTCTATGTAAACGAGTCTGCATCCGGTAATCGAGGACAGAATATTGCCGGAAACATAGCCCGTATCGGTGCAGACGGCAACCTTTGTAACGCCGTCACCTGCGGTTATTACATACCCCCTGCCGTCGGCACAGTCGTGAGATGTTCTGAACGGCTCAACATAAAGTCCGCCGACCTCAAAGCCGGCATCATCCGCAATAATATCACGGTGGCACGGTGTGAGTATATTTTTCGATTTAAGCGCAAGCAGTGTTCCCGCCGCGCCGTAAACCGGCAAATCGTTTTTACGCGCAAAAACATTGAGACCGTGAACATGGTCATCGTGCTCGTGCGTAACAATAATTGCTTTCACGGCGCTTTCCGGAATACCGGCACGCTTTAGCATTTCGGTTGTTTGTTTGGCAGTTCTGCCTACATCTATAAGCACGCCGCTTTCGCTTGTGCCGACATAAACAGAATTGCCGCTGCTTGATGAAAACAGCGGGCAAAATCTAAGCATATTCAATCCTCTTCGTATTCTTCGCGAACTATATCCGCGCCGACGGCTCTGAGCTTTTCAACGAGATTTTCATAACCGCGGTCAACGAGTTTGATGTTGGTAATGGTTGTGATGCCCTTTGCCATAAGCCCGGCAATCACCATAGCGGCACCTGCGCGCAAATCATCCACTTCAACGGGTGCGCCGTTAAGCTCCGGCACGCCTGTGATGGTGGCATTTTTACCGGCAACGGTTATATTTGCGCCCATTCTGCGAAGCTGTTCAACATATTTGAAACGATTATCCCACACGCTTTCCACAACATAGCTTGTATCGTTGCACACAGAAAGCATTGCGGTAATCTGCGGCTGCATATCGGTCGGGAAGCCCGGATGAGGCATTGTTTTCACTCTGCAGCATTCAGGTCTGCCGCCGTTGGATATTATTTTAACGCTTTCATCTTCTTCAACAACGCCTATACCGCATTCTTCAAGCTTGCTGATTATGGAATCAAGGTGCTTGGGTATAACGTTATTTATAACGACCTCGCCGCCTGCCGCCGCCGCGGCAACCATATATGTGCCGGCTTCAATCTGGTCCGGTATTATGGAATATGTGCAGCCGTGCAGACTTTCAACGCCTCTGATTTTAATTACATCGGTACCGGCACCTCTTACATCGGCGCCCATGGAGTTGAGGTAGTTTGCAAGGTCAACTATATGCGGCTCCCTTGCGGCATTTTCAATAACCGTAAGCCCTTTTGCCTTAACAGACGCCATCATAACATTTATGGTAGCGCCGACGGAAACCACGTCCATATATATGGATGCGCCGAGAAGCATATCTGCCGAAGCATTGACAACGGCACTTTCGGTCGTAACCTTTGCACCGAGTGCCTCAAAGCCCTTTATATGCTGGTCTATGGGGCGCACGCCGAAATAGCAGCCGCCGGGCATTGCCACCTTTGCGGCATTGAATTTGCCGAGCAAAGCACCGATAAGGTAGTAAGAAGCCCTCAATTTTCGTGTAAGCTCGTCCGGAATAAGCTTTGTGCAGTCAACATTCGCAGGGTCAATGACAAGAACGCCCTTTTCGGGTATTTCAACATCTGCACCGAGGAAGCGAAGAATTTTGACCATCATACTGACATCGCTTATATCGGGCACATTTTCTATTCTGCAGGGCTCATCGGCTAGTATTGCCGCCGGAATAATGCCGAGTGCGGCATTTTTTGCGCCGCTTATATTTATAACACCGCGCAGCTTATTGCCGCCGCGGATAACGAATTTTTCAGATGTACTCAAAGGGTTTGCACTCCTAACCTTGTAATCTGTATATAATACCCTAACCTTGTATATTGTACCACTTATATTGAAAAAATAAAAGACTTTGTTTGTGATTTGGATAATACATTTATATATAAATTTTGCTCGAATTTTTGTTATCAATACACAAATATATTATTGCTGGCATAACCGCAAATAAAAATAAAAAGTACGGAAAGTATTAAAACTATCCGTACTTTTGCTTTTATAAATGTTACACTCAGACGAGCTCGATAATGCACATCTCCGCAGCATCACCGCGGCGGGCATCTGTCTTAACAAGGCGGCAATAACCACCGTTCACGTCTTTATACTTGGGAGCGATTTCGTCAAAGAGTTTTTTAACGACATCTTCCTTAGTGATATAAGCCAAAGCCTGTCTCTTATTATGGAGACTGTCAACTTTTGCGAGAGTAATCATCTTCTCGGTCATTGCGCGAACTTCTTTGGCTCTTGTAACAGTTGTTACCATTTTGCCGTTTTCAAGCAAAGAGGTAACCATATTACGGAGCATAGCGTTACGATGGTCGCTTGCTCTGCCGAGTTTTCTTGTTCCGGGCACTTTAATTCACTCCTTTGAAGAAATTGAGGATTATTCATCATCGTCACGAAGCGAAAGACCAAGTGAAGCCAATTTGGCAACAACCTCATCAAGAGATTTTCTGCCGAGGTTTCTGACCTTCATCATATCGTCTTCGGTTTTGCTGATAAGATCTTCAACATTGTTTATGCCGGCTCTCTTCAAGCAGTTGAAGGAACGGACAGAAAGGTCAAGCTCTTCAATAGTCATTTCAAGAACTTTTTCCTTAGCACTGTCGTCTTTGACGACCATTATCTCAGTGTTGGAAACTTCATCTGAAAGCTCAACAAAGAGATTAAGGTGCTCGGTGAGAATCTTTGCTGCGAAAGATACAGCCTCTTTTGCAGAGATTGTACCGTCAGTCCAGACCTCAACGGTAAGTCTGTCGTAGTCGGTTATCTGGCCAACACGCGTATTATCAACGGTGTAATTGACCTTCAAAACAGGTGTATAGATCGAATCAATGGCTATTACGCCAATTGCGGGATCAAGCAGCTGTTTGTTTCTGTCGGAAGAAACGTAACCTCTGCCCTTGTCGGCGGTGAGCTCCATAACTACGTGAGCATCTGCATCAAGTGTAGCTATGTGGTGCTCGGGGTTAAGAATCTCAACCTCGGAATCAGCCTTGATGTCACCCGCGGTGATTTCGCCGGAGCCGTTTGCCTCAATATACATAATCTTGGGGCCGTCTCCGTGTATTTTGAGAATAACGCCCTTAAGGTTAAGAACTATCTCGGTAACATCCTCTTTTACGTTGGGGATCGTTGAGAACTCATGCTGAATACCGTCGATTTTAACGGATGTAATAGCATAACCGGGAAGCGAAGAAAGAAGTACTCTGCGAAGTCCGTTGCCGAGTGTTATACCGAAGCCTCTTTCAAGAGGTTCAACAACAAATGAACCGTATGCAGATTCTTCTGCCGAGCCGGAAAACTTTACTTCGGGTTTCTCAATACCAATCATACCAAACCCTCCTTAATTAATACACAGATTTGTTTCTGGTTTGCCAAAAAGGCTGTAAGGCTAAAGAGCATTATTTCGAGTAGAACTCGACGATAAGATGCTCCTCAACGGGAGCTTCGATCTGATCTCTTTCGGGAAGGTTTACAACCTTTGCGGAAAGAGCTTCACGATTGAGGTCAAGCCAAGTGGGAACCGGACGGCTGCCGTTGGCTTCGATAATATTTTTGAAAGCATCGGACTGTGCAGTTTTATCCTTAACGGAAATAACGTCGCCCGCTTTAACAAGGTAAGAAGGAATATCAACCTTTTTACCGTTTACACAGAAATGACCGTGTGTTACGAACTGTCTGCCTTCTGCACGGGAATCAGCCCAGCCGAGAAGGTAAACTATATTGTCCAGACGGCTTTCGCAGATACGAAGAAGGTTTTCACCGGTAACGCCCTGCTTTTTGGAAGCCATAAGGAAATACTTGTGGAACTGTCCCTCAAGAATACCGTAATAACGTCTTGCTTTCTGCTTCTCACGAAGCTGCATGCCGTATTCGGAAATCTTTTTGCGACTCTGACCGTGCTGGCCAGGTGCATAGGAACGACGCTCTAAAGCGCATTTGTTGGTATAGCATCTGCCACCTTTTAAGAAGAGCTTCTTGCCCTCACGACGGCAAAGCTTGCATACCGCGCCTGTATATCTTGCCATAATTCGTTTCCTCCTACTATGTTATACGCGCCTTCTCTTAGGCGGACGGCATCCGTTGTGGGGAATGGGAGTTACATCCTTAATAAGAGTAACCTCAAGGCCTGCAACCTGTAATGCTCTGATTGCGGCTTCACGTCCCGAACCGGGGCCTTTAACATAAACTTCAACAGTTTTCATACCGTGCTCAATAGCAGCTTTTGCAGCGGTCTCGGCTGCGGTCTGTGCTGCGAAGGGAGTGGATTTACGAGAGCCTCTGAAGCCCATCTCGCCTGCGCTTGCCCATGAAACTGCATTACCCTGAGTATCGGTAATGGTAACTATCGTGTTATTGAAGGTGGATTGGATATGAGCCGCACCGCGTTCAATATTCTTACGCTCACGACGCTTGCGTGTTCCGACTGCTTTTTTGCCGGTAGCTTTTGTAGCCATTCTAATATCCTCCTTGTCTTATTTCTTCTTATTTGCTATGGTCTTCTTCGGGCCCTTACGGGTACGAGCATTCGTCTTGGAACGCTGACCTCTTACGGGGAGACCCTTGCGATGACGAACACCGCGATAGCAACCGATTTCGACAAGTCTCTTGATATCGAAAGCTGTTTCACGACGAAGGTCACCTTCGACCTTAACGTTGTGATCAATGTACTCACGTAACTTTGCTACATCGTCTTCGGAAAGATCCTTAACTCTGATGTCGGGATTGACACCTGTAGCAGCAATAATGTCGCTGGCAGTTTTGCGGCCGATACCGAAAATATAGGTAAGACCGATTTCTACCCTTTTATCTCTTGGTAAATCAACACCTGAAATACGCGCCATTTTTCAGTTGCACCTCCAAATTTGGTTTGCGCCGGAATTAGCCCTGACGCTGTTTGTGCTTGGGATTCTCACAGATTACCATGATTTTGCCCTTGCGCTTGATTATCTTGCATTTTTCGCAAATTTTCTTAACAGAAGGTCTGACTTTCATTGGAATACCTCCTAAAGTTCAGTTTTTGCCTTTAATTATTTTGAACGCCATGTAATGCGCCCGCGGGTAAGGTCGTATGGCGACATCTCGACTGTAACCTTATCGCCCGGAAGTATGCGAATGTAATTCATTCTGAGCTTGCCGGAAATATGGGCTAAAATTTTATGACCGTTTTCAAGTTCAACCTGAAACGTGGTGTTCGGCAACGCTTCGATTACGGTACCTTCAACCTCGATCATATCGTCTTTGGACATAACCTCTACCTCCTATGAATCAATTTTGTTTAAGTCTGCCAGTGCTTTTCTCAGCCGTGAGTCGAATAACAACTCTTCGTTTGAAATGACCGCGCCGGTGGGCTCTATGTGCCTCATATTCTTCAGCTTGGGTCGAGCCAAAGAATACTCTTTACCGTCTGCGGCGTATACGAAATTCTTTTCGACTTCGAGTACGCACATTACTTTGCCCTTGTTACGCCCCGCTGTGGAGCGCACCACGCTGCCGCGCTTTAATTCGCCGCACATCATAGCTTTGTCATGATCAGCGGACCGCTGCTTGTAATTGCTACGGTGTGTTCAAAATGAGCTGACAACTTGCCGTCGGTCGTTTTGACCGTCCAGCCGTTGGGCAAAGTCTTTACAGCTGCCTTGCCCTGGTTAATCATAGGTTCTATGGCAATCGTCATGCCCGGTACCAAACGGGCTCCCCTGCCGGGTGTGCCGTAATTCGGTACCGCGGGGTCTTCATGGAGGCTTGCGCCGACACCGTGGCCGGTGTAATCCCTTACGACCGAGTAACCGCGTTCTTCGCAGTAAACCTGAATCGCGCTGCCCACATCCCCTAATCTGCCGCCGGGAACCGCCTTTGCTATGCCCTCATAAAGGCTCGCTTCGGTCGTTTCCATCAGCCGCTTTGCTTCTGCGGAAACTTCTCCGCATGCAAAAGTGGCGGCAGTATCACCGGTATAGCCGTTGATACAGGCTCCGAGGTCGATACTGACAATATCGCCTGATTTAAGAATATGTGCTTTGTCGGGAATTCCGTGAATTACCTCGTCATTTATGGAAATGCATACGGCGGCAGGAAAGCCGTTATAATTGAGAAATGTGGGCTTGGCGCCTTTGCTCTCAATAAACCTTCTTGCGATTCGGTCGATTTCCCAGGTAGATACGCCGGGTGCGACTGCCTCGCCTGCCACCTTTAGTGCTTCCGCGGAGATTTTGCAGGCTTCAAGCATCTGCTTTATCTCTCTTTCGCTTTTAAGCACTATCATGCTCAATCCTCCAAAGCTTTAAGGATGGAAGCGGAAATTTCATCAATATCCGCAGTTCCGTTTACGCTTTTAAGCTTACCGCATTTTGCGTAGTATTCCTTCAAAGGTTCGGTTTGTTCGTGGTAAACTTTAAGTCTGTCAAGTACGGTTTCGGGAGCGTCATCCTTACGGATTGCCGTCTCGCCGCCGCACAGATCGCAAACGCCTTCGACCTTTGTGGGCTTGTTGACTACATGATAAGATGCACCGCAAGCCTTGCAGACGCGTCTGCCGGACATTCTTGCCACCACTGCTTCATCGGGAACATCTATTTCGACAACGCGGTCGATGATTATTCCCATTGCATCGAGGGCTTCTGCCTGAGGAATTGTTCTGGGAAAGCCGTCAAGAATGAAGCCGCCCTTGCAATCCCCGGCTGCCAACCTGTCCTTGATGATGCCTATAACGACATCATCCGGAACAAGTTTGCCCGCCTCGATAAATGACTTTGCTTTAAGTCCCATCTCGGTACCGTTCGCAAGAGCCTCGCGAATTATGTTACCGGTGGAAACCGTGGGAATGCTGAGTTTTGCAGCAATTATCTCCGCCTGTGTGCCTTTGCCGGCACCGGGAGCACCGAGAAATATAAGTTTCATCAATGTTTCCTCTCTTATCAATCAAGGAAGCCTTTGTAATGACGAAGCATCATCTGGCTTTCAAGCTGCTTAACCGTCTCAAGAGCAACACCGACCATAATGATTATGGAAGTACCGCCGAGCGAAATGTTCATGGGCACCTTGCAGAGTGTTGTGATCTGTGAGAATACCGTGGGTAAAAGTGCAACCACGCTGAGAAGAAGAGCGCCGAGAAGGATTATTCTGGAGATTATCTTCTCAATATACTGTGCAGTAGGTTTGCCGGGACGGATACCCGGAACAGTACCGGCGTTGTTGCGGATGTTGTTTGCCATTTCGGTGGGATTGTACTGAATGGCAGCATAGAAATATGCAAAGAAGATTATCATAAGGAAGTAGAGCACGCCGTAAACAACGCTGGTGGGCTCAAACCAACCGAAGAAGGTCTCCCAGAAGCCGCCCTCTTTGATCTTGTTTGCCACGAAAAGCTGAATCGTGGGCGGAAGAGAAAGAATGGAACTTGCAAAGATGATGGGCATAACGCCGCTCATATTAACCTTGATCGGAATGTGAGTGCTCTGGCCGCCGTACATCTTACGGCCGACAACTCTCTTTGCGTACTGAACGGGGATTCTGCGTTCTGCGTTATCCATCCAAACGATATAAGCTATCATTGCAAGGTAGATAACAACTACGAACGGAGCAAGGAAGTAATATGCGCCGCCTCTTGCGAAGTAGCCGGTAGCACCTTCAGATGTACCGAAGAGCATTGTTGCTTCCGTGGGGATACGGGAAATAATACCTGCGAAAAGGATTATCGAGATACCGTTGCCGATGCCCTTTGCATTTATCTGCTCGCCGAGCCACATAACGAGCGTGGTGCCCGCTGTGAGAACGAGTATAACAACGATTGCCTGGAATACCTTTGCAAAGCCGCCGCCTGTGTAAAGGAGGTAACCCTTTGCATTGAGGTAAATGAGGTATGCAATACTCTGTAAAAGGCCGAGTGCGAGAGTGCAGTAACGGGTGATAACGCCGATTTTCTTTCTGCCTTCTTCGCCTTCCTTGGAGAGTTTCTCAAGGTAGGGAATCGCAACCGTTAACAGCTGAATGATAATGGAGCTGTTGATGTAGGGTGTGATTGACAGAGCGAAAATGGTACCGTAGTTGAAAGCGTCACCTGTCATCATGCTGAGGTAGTTGAGGAAGGTGGTGCCTGCCGCCGGGTCAATAAGACCGGAAGCGGGGATGCTTACGAACGGAACGGGGATGTTAGCGCCCACTCTGAATATTACGATGATAAATGCGGTAAAAAGAATCTTTTTTCTTAAATCGGGGATTTTCCATGCATTGGCCAAGGTCTGAAACATGTTAAATCACCTCTGCCTTTCCTCCGGCAGCCTCAATTTTAGCCTTGGCTGCATCAGAATAAGCGTTTACCTTGACGGTGAACTTTTTTGTGATGTCGCCGTGAGCAAGTACTTTAACACCGTCAAGTGTTTTATTTACAAGTCCTGCAGACTGAAGTGCCTCTATATCGATAACGGCACCGTCTTCAAACTTGTTTTCAAGGGCCGCTACGTTAACAACTGCGAACTCCTTGCCGAAAATATTATTAAAACCTCTTTTGGGAAGGCGTCTCTGTAAAGGCATCTGGCCGCCTTCAAAGCCGGGGCGCATACCGCGACCGGCACGTGCCTTCTGACCTTTGTGACCCTTACCGGCTGTTTTGCCCTGACCTGATGCGGGACCTCTGCCGATACGCTTAACTTCCTTTTTGGAGCCAGCTGCGGGTGAAAGCTCGTGAAGCTTCATAAATTGCACCTCCTTGCTTATTCTTCTGTAGCCTCAATAAGATGAGCGATTTTCTTTATTTTGCCTTTGGTCTGCGCGTTGTCGGGCTGAATTGAAGTATCGCCGATCTTGTGAAGACCCAGCGCATAGGCGGTGGCAATCTGATCTTTCTTGGAACCGATAAGGCTCTTAACGAGCTTTACTTTAATATTAGCCATAGTTACCGCCCTCCTTAGTCTTTAAAATGCTTAACGGATTTGCCGCGGATAGCAGCAACATCTTCAACATTGCGGAGCTGAAGAAGTCCGTCCATAGTAGCTCTTACGACGTTGCAGGGATTATTGGAACGAAGTGCCTTAGCACGAACATCCTTAATACCGACAGTCTCAATGACAGCACGAACGGGGCCGCCGGCGATAACGCCGGTACCGGGTGCGGCGGGCTTGAGAAGGACTACGCCTGCGCCGAATTTGCCGATAACCTCGTGAGGAATTGTTGTGCCCTTAAGAGCAACCTTAACGAGATTTTTCTTAGCGTCCTCGATGCCCTTGCGGATAGCATCGGGAACTTCGTTTGACTTACCTAAGCCAAAGCCTACAGTGCCCTTGCCGTCACCAACGACTACGAGTGCGGAGAACTTCATAATTCTGCCGCCCTTAACAGTCTTTGATACGCGGTTTATGGCAACGACTCTTTCCTGAAATTCAGAGTCTTTCTGAGCTGATTCGAATTTAGCCAAAGTTGTTTCCTCCCTTTCTTAGAAGTTGAGGCCGCCCTCGCGGGCGCCTTCGGCCAAGCTCTCTACACGGCCGTGATAGATGTAGCCGCCACGGTCAAAAACAACATCCTTGATGTCCTTTGCCGCTGCGCGTTCTGCTAAAAGTTTGCCAACCTTGAAGGCTGCGTCTTTATTTCCGCCGTAATCCTTGAAATCCTTTTCAACAGTCGAAGCCGAAACGAGCGTTACGCCGTTTTCGTCGTCGATAAGCTGAGCATAGATATTCTGAAGCGAACGGAATACATCGAGACGGGGGCAAGCAGCGGTACCGCTTACTTTGCCGCGTACTCTCTTATGACGCTGAACCCTTGCTTTATTAGTGTTCGGTCTCTGTACCATTATTTTCACCTCTTAATCGAATTCAGGGATTATTTACCGCCCTTACCGGCCTTACCTTCCTTACGGCGGATAACTTCATCAACATACTTGATGCCTTTACCCTTATAAGGCTCCGGAGGTCTCTTACCCCTGACTTCGGCAGCAAACTGACCAACCTTTTGCTTATCAGGACCGGAAATAACGATTTTGTTGGGAGCGGGAACCTCGATGCTGATGTCTTCATTCTCTGACATGGCAACTCTGTGTGAATAACCAACGTTGAGAACGAGCTCTTTGCCCTGCTTTTCTGCACGGTAACCAACACCGTTGATTTCAAGCTCTTTCTTATAGCCTTCGTTTACGCCTGTTACCATATTGGCGATAAGCGTACGGGTAAGGCCATGGAGTGAACGATTCTCTCTTGAATCGTCGGGACGTGAAACTGTGATCACGCCGTTGTCAAGCTCAACTTTCATGTTGCTGCTGACTGTTCTGGTAAGAGTACCCTTGGGACCCTTTACGGTAACAGTGCTGCCGTCGATCTTGACATCAACGCCTGCCGGAACGGCAATGGGCATTCTGCCTATACGTGACATACTGTAACCTCCTTACCAGATGTATGCAAGAACTTCGCCGCCGACGTTCTGGCTGCGTGCGTCCTTGTCTGTCATAATACCCTTAGAGGTGGAAAGGATAACGATGCCGAGACCGTTCTGGACCTTGGGCATATCCTCACAACCTGAATAAATGCGGAGTCCGGGCTTGGAAACTCTGCGAAGGCCCGAGATGACCGGAGACTTGTTTGCGCCGTATTTGAGAGCTATCTCAATAACGCCCTGCTTGCCGTCTTCGATTACCTTGAAGCTCTTTATATAACCCTCATCTTCAAGAATCTGAGCAATTGACTTCTTGATGTTAGATGCCGGGATCTGCACTGTATCGTGCTTTGCTGAACTTGCATTACGGATTCTTGTAAGCATATCAGCAATTGAATCAGTAATCTGCATACCGTGTTTCCTCCTTTATCAATTGCTCTTACCAGCTTGCCTTCTTAACTCCGGGGATCTGACCTGCATGAGCAAGTTCCCTGAAGCAAATGCGGCAAACGCCGTATTTACGCAGATAGGCGTGCGGTCTTCCGCAGATTTTGCATCTGTTGTATTCTCTGGTGGAATACTTAGCAGGTCTCGCCTGCTTTATCTTCATTGATGTTTTAGCCACGATGACCCTCCTTACTTAGCAAACGGAGCGCCGAGAAGTGAAAGCAATTCGCGGCCTTCTTCGTCTGTGTTCGCAGTGGTGATGAAGCAAATGTCCATACCGCGAACCTTGTCGATTTTATCGTACTCGATTTCGGGGAATATGAGCTGTTCTTTAACACCTATTGAATAGTTGCCTCTGCCGTCGAAAGAGTTGGGGTTGATACCGCGGAAGTCTCTTACGCGGGGAAGAGCGAGGTTAAAGAATCTGTCAAGGAACTCATACATACGGTCGCCGCGAAGGGTAACCTTTGCGCCGATGTCCATACCCTCACGAAGTTTGAAGTTGGCAACTGATTTTCTTGCCTTGCAAACTACGGGAGTCTGACCGGTGATCTGCTTGATGTCACCGATAATGGCGTCGAGAGCCTTGGAGTTATCTCTGATTTCGCCCGATGTTACGTTGATAACGATTTTGTCGAGCTTCGGGATCTGCATAACGCTCTTGTAGCCGAATTTTTTCATAAGCTGAGGAGCTACTTCAGCTTTATATACTTCTTTAAGTCTTGCTGCCATCAGTAGTTTCCTCCTTATTCAAACTTTGCGCCGCATTTTTTGCAAACGCGCTTTTTGTCTTTGCCTGTACCGTCGTGGCCGACTCTTGCGGCAGCGCCGCACTTCGGGCAAACGAGCTGTACCTTATCGGCATAGAGAGCGCTCTCAGCTTTGATTATGCCGCCGGGCTCGCCCATCTTGCGGGGTTTAACGTGCTTGGAAACGATGTTAACGCCTTCTACAATGACTTTGCCTTCTGAGGGAGATACCTGAAGTACCTTGCCTTTTTTGCCGCGGTCCTTGCCCTGAATGACGATGACCTCGTCGCCTGTTTTGACATGAACTTTATTCATCTTCGTACCTCCCATTAAAGTACTTCGGGAGCAAGGCTGAGAATCTTGAGATAATCTTTCTCACGAAGCTCTCTTGCCACAGGCCCGAAAATACGGGTACCCTTCGGGTTTTTATCTTCCTTGATGATAACTGCTGCGTTTTCATCAAAACGGATATATGTTCCGTCGTCGCGGCGAACACCGCTTGCCGTACGTACTACGACTGCTTTTACGACTTCACCTTTTTTAACAACGCCACCGGGTGCTGCTTTCTTGACAGAAGCCACGATAACATCACCAACGTTGGCATACCTCTTGCCGGAACCGCCAAGTACACGAATGCACATAATCTCTTTTGCGCCCGTGTTGTCGGCTACCTTGAGGTAACTCTGCTGTTGTACCACAGTGTGTGCCTCCTTTTAGGAACCAAATTATTTGGCCTTCTCAATTATTTCACATACACGCCATCTCTTGTCTTTTGAAAGGGGACGTGTTTCCATAATCATTACACGGTCGCCGATACCGCACTCGTTATTCTCATCATGAGCCTTAACTTTGAGGGTATGGTTGACTATTTTCTTATAAAGCGGATGCTTTACCCTGTCCTGAATGGATACGACAACTGTCTTATCCATCTTGTCGCTCGTTACGATGCCGACACGGGTTTTTCTTAAATTTCTTTCACTCATTTAATTTGCCCTCCGTCTCAAGAATTTTTACCGTTGAGCTGCATATCGCGAATCACTGTCATAACTCTTGCGATATCCTTTTTAACGGCGCTGATTCTCATTGGGTTATCAACCTGATTGATGGCCTGCTGGAAGCGGAGGTTAAAAAGCTCTTTCTTCAGTTCAAGGAGCTTAGCATCCAACTCCGCCTGAGAAAGTTTTCTCAATTCACTTGCTTTCATTCTGCGTCACCATCCTGTTCTGCTGCCTTGCTGACAAACTTGCACTTGATGG
The DNA here is from genome assembly GCA_045617785.1 of Acutalibacteraceae bacterium. GTDB lineage: Bacteria > Bacillota > Clostridia > Oscillospirales > Acutalibacteraceae > DTU089. The sequence continues at coordinate 12,331 of JAZLJH010000042.1, read as the reverse complement.
GAAGCTTGTTAGCTGCAAGACGCATGGCCTCGCGTGCAACTGATTCTTCAATGCCGCCGATCTCGAACATTACCTTACCGGGTTTAACGACGGCTACCCAATATTCGGGCGAACCTTTACCGGAGCCCATGCGGGTCTCGGCGGGTTTTTCTGTGATAGGCTTGTCGGGGAAAATCTTTATCCAAACCTTACCGCCACGCTTTGTGTATCTGGTCATGGCGATACGGGCAGCCTCTATCTGGTTGGAGGTTATCCATGCGGGTTCGAGAGCCTGAAGACCGAAATCACCGTAGTTGACCTTGGTTCCTCTGTGGGCAGCGCCTTTAAGACGGCCTCTCTGAACTCTGCGGTATTTAACTCTTTTAGGTAATAACATTATTTGGCTCCTCCTTCCCTCTTTTTGCGGGACTCATGAAGAACTTCGCCCTTGTAGACCCAAACCTTAACGCCTATACGACCGTAGGTTGTCTTTGCCTCTGCAAAGCCGTAGTCGATGTCGGCACGGATGGTCTGAAGGGGAATTGTACCTTCGTGATAAGTCTCAACTCTGGCAATTTCGGCACCGCCGAGTCTGCCTGAAACCTGAGTCTTGATACCCTTTGCGCCTTCCTTCATCGTTCTGCCGATGGCCTGCTTGAGGGCACGGCGGAAGGATACACGCTTTTCGAGCTGAGCGGCAATGCCCTCTGCTACGAGCTGAGCGTTAAGGTCAGGCTGCTTGATTTCGTTGATGTTGATGAAAACATCTTTGTCGGTACCGATAAGCTTCTTAACGGTATCTTTAAGTTTGTCTATCTCTGCACCGCCGCGGCCGATTACGATACCGGGCTTTGCGCAGTGGATATTGATGCGTATTCTCTTGGGGTCGCGTTCGATTTCAACAGTCGGAACGCCGGCGGGTGCAAGCAGCTCAAGAAGGAATTCACGAATCTTGTTGTCCTCTACGAGCACATCACCGAACTCACCTTTTTTAGCATACCAGCGAGATTCCCAATCTTTAATAACGCCTACTCTTAATCCTGTAGGATTGATTTTCTGGCCCATTATGTTTCCTCCTCTCGCTTATTCTGCTTCCCTAAGTACAAGGGTGATATGAGATGTCTTTTTGTTGATTCTGTTTGCGCTGCCGCGTGCACGGGGTCTGATTCTCTTGAGAGTGGGACCCTGGCAAACCCAGCACTTTGCAACGTAAAGTCTGTTTACGTCAAGATTTTTGTTTTCTGCATTTGCAATAGCAGATTTGAGAAGCTTCTCAAGCGGCTCGCAAGCGGCCTTCGGTGTGTACTTGAGAATTGCTAAAGCTTCATCAGCAGGCTTATTTCTGATAAGGTCAAGAACTATCTGAACCTTACGGGGTGCTATTCTGATAAAAGTAGCCTTTGCGGTTGCTTCAAGCACCTGCATTTCAGTTGCCTCCATTATTAATACACTCCTTTCGCCGATTAGTTGCCGTTATTGGAAGTTTTGGAACCCGCGTGACCTCTGAAGGTTCTCGTGGGAGCGAATTCACCGAGCTTGTGACCGACCATATCTTCGGTTACATAAACCGGAACATGCTTGCGGCCGTCATGAACTGCAAAAGTATGACCAACAAAATCCGGGAAGATTGTTGAGCTTCTGCTCCATGTTTTAAGAACGATCTTTTCGCCGTTTTCATTCATTTTCTGAACTCTTTCGAGCAGCTTAGGCTGTACAAAAGGTCCTTTTTTAATGCTTCTGCTCATAAAACACTGCTCCTTTCCGGCTTATTTGCCGTTGCGACGCTTCACGATAAGCTTATCGGAGCGATTCTTCTTGGCTCTCGTCTTATAACCGAGGGCGGGTTTGCCCCACGGAGTAACGGGACCGGGACGACCGATGGGCGATTTGCCCTCGCCGCCGCCATGCGGGTGGTCGTTGGGGTTCATAACAGAACCGCGAACGGTGGGTCTGATGCCGAGATGGCGTGTACGACCGGCTTTACCGATTTTAACGTTTTCGTGATCGATGTTGCCGACCTGACCGATGGTAGCCATGCACTCAACGGGAACATTGCGAAGCTCGCCTGACGGAAGACGAAGAAGCGCGTAAACGCCTTCTTTAGCCATAAGCTGTGCAGCATTACCTGCTGCTCTTGCAAGCTGGCCGCCCTTGCCGGGGTAGAGCTCAATGTTGTGAATGAAAGTACCTACGGGGATATTTGTAAGAGGAAGAGCGTTGCCGGGCTTGATATCAGCCGAGGGGCCTGCTACAACCTTGTCGCCTACCTTGAGACCTACGGGAGCAAGGATATAAGCCTTGGTGCCGTCGGTGTACTCAATAAGAGCGATGTGTGCTGAACGGTTGGGATCGTATTCAAGAGTCTTGACTGTTGCTTCAACATCAAATTTGTTTCTCTTGAAGTCGATTACTCTGTACTTCTGGCGATTGCCGCCGCCGCGATGACGAACGGTGATTCTGCCGTAGCTGTTACGACCTGAATGTTTTTTGAGCGCTTTGAGAAGGCTCTTTTCAGGTGCTACTTTTGAAAGTCCGGAGTAATCTGTAACCGACATATTACGTCTTGCGTTTGTAGTCGGGTTATAAACTTTAATAGACATTTTATTCACACTCCTGTTATGGTTTTGCGGAGAATGTCAACTCCATACTATTCCATGGTGTATAGTTATTTAAGTTTTACAGATTACATAACACCGTCGAAGAATTCGATGGTCTTGGAATCTTCTGTAAGGGTAACGATTGCTTTTTTCCGGGAAGCGGTGTAGCCTTCGTGGGCACCGTATCTTCTGAATTTGCCGTTTACTCTTACGGTATTGACCTTGGCTACCTTAACGCCGAAAAGCTCTTCAACAGCCTTGGCTATTTCGATTTTGTTGGCGTCCTTGGCAACTTCAAAGGTATATTTCTTCTCGGCAATACCCATCATGGAAGCTTCTGTGATTATGGGCTTTACGATGATATCCTGTGCGAGCTTCATGCATATACCTCCTCGAGCTTATTAACAGCATCCTTGAGAACTACGATGGAATCGCAGTTGAGAATGTCGTAAACATTGAGAGTGTTAACGGTGCAAACCTTTGCGCCCTCAATATTGCGGATGCTCTTGTAAACTTTTTCGTCATTCTCGGGAAGAACAACGAGGACTTTCTTTGCTGCCTTAATGGCTGCGAACATCTCAACCATTGCCTTTGTTTTGATAGCCTCAACCTTGATGGCGTCGAGAACGATCATTTCATCGGCTGCAACCTTTGAAGAGAGAGCTGACTTCATAGCGAGTCTTCTTACCTTCTTGTTGATGGAGATGCCGTATGTTCTGGGCTTGGGACCGTGAGCGATACCGCCGTGATACCACTGCGGAGCGCGGGTCGAGCCCTGTCTTGCGCGGCCGGTGCCCTTCTGGCGCCACGGCTTTTTGCCGCCGCCGCTGACTTCTGAACGGGTGCGTGTGGACTGAGTGCCCTGACGCTGATTTGCTAAATAGCCGACAACTACGAGGTGCATAGCTGACATATTGGGTTCAATGCCGAATACGGAGTCATTGAGCGCGATGTCGGAGACCTTTTTGCCTGCCATATCAAGTACTGCTAAACTACTCATCTGTCACGCCTCCTTATGCTTTCTTTACTGCGTCAGCGATAACAACGATGCTGCCCTTTGCTCCGGGAACGGAACCCTTGATAGCGATGAGGTTGTTCTCACTGTCGACTTTAACTACGCTGAGATTCTGAACGGTAACACGCTCTGAACCGAGGTGACCCGCCATTTTCTTTCCCTTGTAAACACGGGAAGGATCAGAACAAGCACCGAGGGAGCCTGCATGCCTTGCAACGGGACCTGAACCGTGGGTCTCTTTAAGTCTGGAGAAGTTCCATCTCTTAATAGCGCCTGCGGTGCCTTTGCCCTTGCTTGTGCCGACTACGTCAACAACATCGCCTGCTGCGAAAATGTCAGCCTTGAGGATGTCACCAACGTTTACCGAAGAGGCATCAGCGAGTTTGAACTCTTTGAGTACCTTTTTGGGAGCGACATCTGCCTTTTTGAAGTGACCTGCCATGGGCTTGGTAACTTTGTTGGCTTTAACATCGCCGAAACCTACCTGAACGGCTTCATAACCGTCAGTTTCAATCGTCTTCTTCATGACGACTGCGCACGGACCAGCTTCGATTACGGTTACGGGGATCATATTACCCTTTTCGTCGAAGATCTGAGTCATGCCGATCTTTTTTCCGATAAGACCTTTTTTCATTGTTTTTTCCTCCTGTCAGATTATTGGTTGAGTTTTACTCAACATGACCTGCAACCTACTATATATAATAGGTATATTCAAAATCAAACTTTTTATCGGATTAAAGCTTGATTTCAAAATCAACGCCTGCGGGGAGCTCAAGACCTGTGAGAGCTTCAACGGTTTTGTTTGAAGGTCTGAGGATGTCGATGAGTCTCTTATGAGTACGCTGCTCAAACTGTTCACGGCTGTCTTTATACTTGTGAACAGCACGAAGTATGGTAACTACTTCTTTTTCGGTGGGGAGCGGGATGGGGCCGCTTACCTGTGCGCCTGTGCGCTTTGCGGTTTCAACGATCTTTTCAGCTGCTTTGTCAACAAGATTGTGATCGTAACCTTTGAGTCTGATTCTGATTTTTTCCTTAACTGCCATAATAACGCCTCCTGAATTTTTTTGGCGGGCTGCGTAAATTTTAACAACTCCCCCGGGCTTCTCGCCTGCTCCGTTGAAAAACCGGAACGGCAATTCCGGGGTAAACTCACGCTCCGTACAAGCCCGAAGCCGCAGTTAAGGACGGCAAACGGTTTGTAACGGTATTAAAAACGCCCGGTTTGAAATCGGACATACTCCGCGGAAATTCCCTGCCTCAATAAGGGCAGCCACCTCCCGCATCAACGCATATCTGCGGCAAAAGGGCATAAAAATATTAGGACACGCCCTTTGCGCGCCCTAATATACTATCACATACATTTCAATAATGCAAGTGTTTTTTTGTCATTTTATAGAAATTTTTTTATAAATTTCGTTATTTTTTACAAACTTCGGGATTTTTGCGGATTTTTCTTAATGATTGGGGCGTTTATCCTCAACTCCGGTGAAATAATCGGGATATTGGCACATAACCGACTCGGTAATCATACCGAAGCAAATAAGGCTTTCGGCATAGCTGACGCCGACGTTGCCGACCATTTTGCCGGTAGCTATCTTCACGCTGCGGTCTTTGCCGATATTGTAGACCTTTTCGAGTGTGTCGGGACTCTTGACGATATTGCCGCCGGCATCGCGTTCGTTCTTGAACTGCAAAACGAAATTCGTGCCAGTATCGGGTATGGAGTATATAGCAACAAGGCGTTCCGCGGGAACATTGTAATTTCTGCTGACAAGTGAAACGAACTCGTTATCGGGCGAATCACTCAGAAGATTATCGCCGTTCTTTTCTTTACTGTCAAGCTCGTTGAAAAGCTCCTGCCCGGATGTTGAGTTAACATTCGGCGCTTCGGTGGGAATTGGCCCTGCGTACTCGCTCTGCTCCTCGGTGGGAACATCCTCAATTACCGCCTGCGATTCCCCTGCCGGCTCACTTTCATCATAAGTGACGCTCCCGGTGAGCTCTGCGGGAAAAGTCCATGTGCTTTCCGGCGCAGCTTCCGTCTGCGGTGTCGAAATGACATACTGCGTGGGCGTATTATCATTTTTATTTACAATGGATATTACGGCAACTACTATTGCGATTACCGCAGCGAGCATAAACACGCCGAGTGCCACAAGTATAACCGTAAGTTTTTTCGAATTGTCCTTTTTCTGTTCGTTCATCGGAGCCTCCGCTATGTAATATATATAATAGGTATACAGAATACCGTTGATTCTCGAAAAAGAGAGGAGTGCCGAGCACTCCTCCGTGAAAACTATTGCAATAATTCACACTGACAAGATTATGCGAGTGTAGTGGGGTCAACGGCAGGAGCGAAGCCTGCAAGCAGCTCAAGGAGAGTGCCGAGAACCGGGAAACCTGCGAGTGCTCTGAGAGTACCTTCGTAGTGTTCGGGCTCAATAACAGCGCCTTCAGCATCGGTAACAGCGGGAACCTTGTAGAAGAGAGAATGAATCGAATTAGCGATATCATCTGTATCAAGGCCGTTATTGCGAAGAAGTTGCCATATAGCGTCTAACATTGTATTGTCCTCCTTTCATCCTATATTACGGATAACATAGTATCACATAACTCTCAACTTATTATTCCGTAATTGAATTATAACTCTGTTTTTTAGAAAAATCAAGGGGAATTTTTTCGAAACGGCACATATTTTTCATTATTCAAAATATATTTGGGGTTATCGTTGACCGCTTTGCGTACCATATTCATATCGGCATACTTCGGATAATGTTCAAAGCAGTCCTGCATATCGGTGTTCCTTAAATGCACCTTATGGGCATCGGAGCCGATAAAATCGACATAACCCGCATTAAGCATACGCAGCGCGATAATGCTTTCCGCCTCGCCGAACATACCGGCGGGAGAGCCGGCGTTTATCTGAAACAATACGCCGAGCTCCGAAAGGCGTTCGATTGAGCCGATATCCGAAATAACGAACTCATACCTTTCCGGGTGCGCAATAATCGGAACAAGCTCGCAGGAAAGAAGATATCTGCACCAGGCGGTTACATCCTCCTCGGTGGTATTGTCAAAGCTGAATTCAATAAGTATGTAGCGCGAGCCGCAGAGTGTGTACGGCTTGAAATACCTGATGTTGAAAATATCGTCATCGCAGTAAATCTCAAAGCCTTTTTCCAGACGGATATTTATACCGTTTTCTTCAAGTATGCCCTCAAGCTCCGCCGTGCGAATTTCCCGCTGATCGTAAAGAAATTCGGCTTCCTCCCAATACATCAGATGAGGTGTAATGAAAAGAGTGTCGGTTCCGCTTTTCTCGGCGATGCGGCAAAGCTCAACGGTTTCGGCGTGGCGTTTCGCGCCGTCATCCATCCGCCAGAGAACATGGGAGTGAATGTCCGTCATTTTTCCGTACCGCCTTCCTGCTGAATATCATCACATTCCGCTGCCGCTTCGCTCTGTGCAAACCTTGCGGCATTTTTGTGACCGATAATACCCTCGTCATACATAAGCTTAAACACTATGACCGACAACGGCAGAACAATAATACCGAAAGCACCGAACATCTTTGCACCGAGGAACATAGCCATTATGGTTACTATGGCAGGCAACCCCACCTGATTCGCCACAAGCTTAGGCTCGATTATCTGACGGAGAACGGTAATAACGGCATAAAGGATAAGGAGCGCTATGCCGAGCCCGTAATTGCCGAGCAGCAGCGAAATGACTGCCCACGGAATAAGCACGGTACCTGTGCCGAGCACGGGAACGATATCGACTATACAGGTAACAAACGCGATTATGGCGATATAGCCGCCCTTGTATGCACCGATTATTTTTATGAGGTACAGACCGAGAAACATTTCGGAGAATGTTATGAGCATTATTGTGGCATAAGCCTTAAAGAGCTTGCCTACGCCCTTTGTAACCGTCCTTTTCGAAACACGCAGTTTTTCTGCTTTTTCATCCGCAAACAGTCCGAGCAGCAAATCTCTGATATTTTCATAATCCGCAGTCATAAATACGCAGGAAATGACCGTAACCAATGCGGAAAGGAACAGCGAGGGTATGCCTTTGACAATGCTCCACGCGCCGCTTATGGGAGCGGAAAGCATTGAAAAATCAATGCCCACGCCCTCTTCCGGTGCGATTGAGCCGTTACGCAGATTTTCAAAAAGATCGGTTACATAATTTGCGACGGTGGTTTTTATGCTTACGGGAAGCCCGGAAACGATGTTTATAAGCTTTTCCTCGGTGGTGGCAATAAGCGAATCAAGCGATGAGAACTGACCGAACAGGAATTGCAGAAATTCTTTCAGCTCCTCTGCCACGATGTAACCGAGCAGACTAAGCAAGCCGATGATGAGCACGACTATAAGAAGCACCAGCACGGTAGACACAAAGCCGTGCGACTTGATACGCAGCTTGCCTTTTATGGCATTGATCGGCCTTTGCAGAAAAACCGCCAGCGCCGCCGCGCACACAAACGGGAAAATATAACCGAGCGCATATTTCACAGCCCAGTAATACAACCCGATAAAGATGCAGAAATATATAAAGTTGATTATGAAGCCTTTGCGTTTTTCAACTATAATATCCATAATGCCCTCCGAGTCATATAATTCCGCATACTATTCTACTCTATTTTTCCATATATTACAATCGAAAATACAGATTTTCGAAAAAATTTAATAAATTTTGAAGATTTCTCTTTATTATCTGCCGAAAATATGTTAGACTTATCAATGATTTTATTGTTAAGGGGTGTAAAACTTGCAAATTGCAATTATGGGCTTCGGCACAATCGGCTCCGGCGTTGCCGAACTCCTGCTGAAAAATCAGGCAAGCATTGTTACAAAAAGCGGACAAACCTCGCTCGATGTTAAACATATTCTCGATATAAGGGATTTTCCCGATCATCCGCTGAGCGCGTTGTTCACAAAAGATTTTGAGGATATAGTCAATGACCCGTCGGTAGGTGTCGTGGTTGAATGTATGGGCGGTCTTACCCCGGCATACGACTATGTTTCGAGATGCCTTGCGGCAGGCAAAAATGTTGTTTCATCCAATAAAGAGCTTGTTGCTGCAAAGGGCTTTGAGCTGCTCGAGCTTGCAAAAGCGAATAATGTGAACTTTCTGTTTGAAGCAAGCGTCGGCGGCGGTATTCCCATTATTCGCCCCATAAGCCAGTGCCTTGCCGCTAACGAGATCGAAGAAATCGCAGGTATTCTCAACGGCACCACAAACTTCATTCTCACAAAGATGATAAGCGACAAAATGGCGTTTGAGGATGCGCTGAAGCTTGCACAGGAAAACGGCTATGCGGAGCGCGACCCCTCTGCCGATATTCTCGGCTTTGATGCGGCAAGAAAGATATGCATACTCGCATCGCTTTGCTTCGGCAAGCATGTTTATCCCGATGCGGTCGAAACAACGGGTATTACCGAAATCACTCCCGAGGATGTTGAATACGCAAATAACTGGGGCGGTGTTATAAAGCTCATAGGCAGAGCGCAGAAAATAAACGATGAAAAAATCAGCGCAACGGTAGGTCCGTGCTTTATTCAGAAGCACAGCCAGCTCGCAAGTGTTGACGATGTTTTCAACGCGATACTTGTGCGCGGCGATGCCATAGGCGATGTTGTGTTCTACGGCAGAGGCGCCGGCAAGTTCCCCACCGCGAGTGCGGTCGTTGCCGATATAATCGACTGCGCACGCCACAACACAAAGCGCAAAATGTTCGGCTGGGGTCCCGCGCAGGATGATTATGTTATAGCGCCGGAGCTTCAGTACACCTCGCTCTATGTAAGAGCCGAAGCCGATGACTATGTTGCGGCATTCAATGCGGTAAATGCCAAATTCGACTCGCCGCTTATTCTGCACCGCGATAATGCACCCAAGAATGAAATTGCATTCATTCTGCCCGTTATCCGTGAAAAGGAAGCACGCGCCGCAATTGAAACACTGCCGATTGATGTTAAGGCAATACTTCGTGTGCTGGATTATTAATTTTTAAATATAAAGGTTGTTACGAAAACACACTTTCGTAACAACCTTATTTTTTATTCAATTTATCGAAGAAAACATAATTGTTTTCGGTTTTTGAATACGGAAAGAAAGAGCGAACGGTAGGGGTGCAAACTGCAAACTGCAAACTGAAAACTCAAAAAATCTTTCTTTCAAGCAGCGCTATGTCAAGCACATCGACGAAGCCGTCGCCGTCGAGGTCGGCTACTGCTTTTTGGTAATCGGCATCTGCCGAAAGGTCTGCGGGTACCGAGCTGTCGCTCGCAAGTGCCGCATTGACCGCTGCCGAATAATCTTCCGCGGTGATTTCGCCGTCGCCGTTGACATCGCCCTCGGTGTAAAGCTCGGCGGGTACCGTTGCCGTGCAGCCGTTTACCGTACCGGTATATGTGCGCGTTACGGCTCCGTCGGCTGTTACGGTCAAAATATATGTGCCGTCTGCGACATTATCGACATAATATGTTTTTTTGCCTTCAATTTCGCCGTTGTAAACATTCGCGATGTTTTCGGTATCGGTAAGCGTAACGGTGCAGTTCCCGGGAGTGCCGCCCGCAACATTTACCGTGCACTTAACGAACTGGTCGCCAATTTTCACATAAGGATTTCTGTTTGTTCTGTAATCTTCGGCTGTAACCGGTTCGGCATTATCGGCATTGTCACCCGCCAAGACAGTCAACTCGCCAACCGTACTCAAAGTACCGTGGCTTTCGCAGTTTTTACCGCCGCCGATACCCGCACCGTTGGCGGCTGCAGCTGTAACAATACCGCCGTTTACGGTAACTGTACCGCCGTTGCCGCCGAAGCTGCCGCCGATTGCCGCACAATCACAAAAGTCTGATAAATCATCATTTACATTTGCAACTATTTTTCCGGTATTTTTTTGTTGACCGTAAATGTTTAACGCATTCTCCTCTGAAACCTCTATACCGGATTTTGCGTCAAGCCTTGCCCCGTCAAACAGTATGATATTTGTCGGGTTTTGAACTGTGCCGTTTACAACGATTCTGTTCTTATTTGTAACGGCACCGTAAACAAAATACCAACCGCCGGAAAGCTCGGTGGTGTTCGCCGCGATTCTTTGGGCAGTTGTCGTATACTTATCGGTGGAAATGAACTGTTTATTATCCTCGTCCCACCTGCGGTCAACGTAATCGACGGTGATAGGAAGAATCGAACCTACGTCTATATCTCCGTCGGAAGCAGCATAATTTGCACCTCCGGCGACCGATATGAGTATTTTGTATTGACCCGGATCGATGGGAGCGGTGGTTGTGGCGTTGCCCCAGTCCTCGCCCCAGTCCTCGCCGTTATTTTTTTGGTATTTCATCGTGAAATTGTCCATACCCTCTGTTGAGGAAATACAGGTTATCTGCTTCGGCTGACCGTCATACGCGCTCTTTTGACCCACGTTACTCTCGAAGAAATTTGCTGCCGTGGGTGTGGCAAGAGGCTTCGCATCCGCTTCTGCGAACTTGACATAGCTCATTCCCGCCAGTTGATGCGCCCATTCATCGCCTTTGGGCAGGGTGATCGGTTCGTCTTCACTGTCATAAAACCGCACATTGTTGCCGATATCAACATAATCTCCCGGGTTGTTTATACATCCGATTGCTGTGTTACCGGCTTCGGTTTTTGCGCTCCCCAAGCCGCCGGTGATCTTAATTGAAGAACCCGCTGTACCGCCGATTCCGACACCATAGGTGCTTGATGCGTTCACGGTTCCGCCATATATATTTACCGAACCGGAGCCGCCGTTGCCCGTATTGGAACCTCCGCCGCCGATTCCGGCACCTCTATAGCTGCATGCAGTCACAACGCCGCCATGGATATTCACCGTGCCGCTGTCATGCTCCGCATTGCCGCCGATTCCGGCGTGTGTAAAATTAAAATCACGGTCACTGCACCCTGCTGAATAATCTCCATCGACTACGACGAGAGTAAACTCACGGCACCCTGCTAAAAGCTCTCCCGTGCCTCCCGACTGCGCGTAAATCGTGAGGGTGTTTTCATCGTTGTCTGTCTTATTGACGGAAATGCCGTTCGGCAGCGTCAGCTTACAGCCGTCGGTCAAAATCAACTTCACTCCCGTGCCGTCTCCCTTGCGGACCGTTATTCTTTTATTGATGCTGACCTCGCCCCTTACCACATACCATTTGCCGCCATGCCATTCGGCAGGAGAGTATTTGTCGATTACTTCATATTCACTGCAGTAGCCGGTCTTAAATTCTCCGCTTTCCTCGTCATAGTAACGGTACTCTATGCACTGATCCGAAATTTGAGATGCACCGCAGATACATTTGCCATTTACAAAGGTGTGTGCTTCCGTGCTTAATTCGTCACATCCCGAACATTTGCGTGAATGTGTGCCGTCGCCGTTATCCTTATATTCTCCGGTAAAACTGTGTTCATTGGTAGCACCGCACACACAGATATGGTTTACAAAGGTGTGATTTTCCGCCTCACCGACTTCGTCACATTCCGTACATTTGCGGGAATGTGTGCCGTCGCCGTTATCGACATATTCGTCAAAGGTATGCGCAGGCTGTGATTCGATATGCACGACTTTGTTGCCCGAAAGAGAATTGTATAAATCTTTTTCTTCCGCCATGGGAGAGAAAGGCAGCTCTGTGCCGTTTGAGCCCTTTACGGTGAATACAATATGACTGTCGGCATAAACCTTGACCGAATAAGCAATTACGGCATCACC
>JAZLJH010000041.1:0-93504 GCA_045617785.1 Acutalibacteraceae bacterium | reverse complement strand
AAAATCCACAACAAGCGCATACTTAAATTCGGCGCAGAAGAAGCCGAAAAAGAAAAAGTGACGAAGTGAGTTTTCAGTTTTCAGCTTTCAGTTTTCAGAATTATAAAAACAACGCGGTTTCCGAGAAACCGCGTTGTTTTTGTATTATGCGTTGTTTCAAACTGTCAATCGCTGCGCGCTTGACCCGGGCTGCATACTATGCAGCACCTACAAAATCCTCCGAATTTTCGCGTGGGAAATCGTGGGGTTATGCGGGCGGCGCGGGAGTGCTGCCCGTGCTGTTTTCTTTCCGCAATTCAAACCGAAAGGTTTTATCTTAATTATTTAACTTTCAATTATGATTGTTGCAAAATCGGAAAATATGTGGTAATATGAAAATGTATATATATATATTCTTTCAAGGAGGAAATTATGAAAAGGAAAGCTTTGAGTTATATACTTGCCGCAGTTATGGTGATCGGTATGATCCCATTCACCGTGTTGCCGGCAAGCGCGGGCACGGCGGAATTTAAAGGCGTGACCATTGATTACGGAAGTGCTCTCTCCAATGTTGTAAGTGAGGATTTGGTTCTTACTTTCGGCAAAGGAGCAAATGCCTTGGTTCTTGACGGTGATGTTATTGCCGATATTCTTGTTGTCGGCGGCGGCGGAGCGGGCGGAACCATAAAAAGCGCAACATATACCAGTTGGGCAGGCGGTGGCGGTGGCGGTGCCGGAGAATTTGCCGAAAATAATGATGTTACGCTTTCTGCCGGCGAGTATACAATTATTGTTGGCGAGGGCGGTGCCAAAAGCGATAGTAACACTGTGGCTGCCAACGGCGAGTCGGGTAAGCCGAGTACAATACTTTTTAATAATGATGTATTCATCGTCGCCTACGGCGGCGGTGGCGGCGGCGGTCAGGCAGCAGGTCTTGACGGCGGTTCCGGCGGTGGAAGCTGTGCGGGCTCTACCGCCATGGAAAGTGGAGGTGCATCTATTAAAACTGCCGGGGGCTTCGGCAATGTGGGCGGCGGCAGTATCAAGCGCTATGGCGGCGGCGGTGGCGGTGCCGGCAGCGCAGGTGAAGCCGGTGTAACCAATATAGCAGGCAACGGCGGTGCAGGCAGACAATCCGACATTACCGGCATACTTACTTGGTATGCGGCAGGCGGTGGCGGCGGAACGACATTTAGCGAAAAAACTCCCGGCGCAGGCGGCAGCGAAATAGGCGGAAACGGTTCAGGTGGTGCAAAGGATGACTTTGCCGGCGATGGTGCCGACGGTACCGGAAGCGGTGGCGGCGGCGGATCGAGATATTCTGTCGGCGGCGCAGGCGGCAGCGGTACTGTTATTATCAGAATCAAAGATGTTCCTGTGGTCGATGATGGAAAGATTCATGTTAAGACAGCCGCAGAACTGACCGAAGCTCTTGCAATCGGCGGTGAAATAGTACTTGATAACGATATTAAAGCAACTGAATTCACTATGGCGAATGATGCACCCGAGGTTATGCTTGACCTGAACGGCAAAACTCTTACGGTCGAAACCGCCTTGATGATGACCGTTGTGTCTATCGGTACAGGCACTCATTTTACACTTAAAGATTCCTCTGCCGAACAGACCGGCGTGTGGAATTTAGTATCAACAAGAGCATCGGGCAGCGCTCCTCAAATGGCTTGGATAGGTTCTGCTGTTGATATTCTCGGCGGCACCGTAAGAATGAGCAACAGTTATGCCGGCACAGGTACTGTCAGCGGATTTACCATTAGAAATTTAGGGCCAAGTGTTTACCTGAATGTCAGCGGCGGCAAAATCGAAAAAATGACGGGAACTGCCGAAGGCGTAAGCCTTAAAGCATACACCGCCACGGTTTCCGGCGGCGAAATCGAAGATTTTGATTCCTCAGGCTCCTGGAAAATTTCCGGCGGCGTTTTCGGCAAAAAGCCCGAAAATACTATGATTGTTACCGGCTGCAAAATTCTTGAAAATACACCCGTTGAGGGAAAGTGGACTGTTGTAAGTCCTAACGAAATCACAAACGGCACATCATTGGATGATAAGGATACCAATAACGGTTATATTACAACAGATGCGCAGAAAGCATGTGCAGGCGATACAGTTACTGTTGCGATTTTCCCGGATACCGGTTATGTTCTTAAAGCACTTAAATATAACGATGGCGAAGACCATACCGTTACTGCCGACGATCAGGGTGTATATAAATTCACAATGCCCGATTCTGCCGTAACGGTTTCGGCGGAGTTTGATATCCCGCAAATCCACGATAATATTATATTCACGCCGTGGAGTGAGACCGACAGCCTGCCCGACACCCCCGGCAATTACTTCCTTACCGAAGATGTAACACTTTCGGAAACATGGAATGTTCCGGCGGGTGAAACCAATCTCTGCCTGAACGGCTGCGCAATTACCATAACCGACTGGGTAAGTGCCGTTTGTGCAGGTGAGGGTGCAACATTAAACCTCTTTGACTGCAACAGCGAAACCGTACATAACGGCTACCTTGATGAGAGCGGTTTGTGGTACCTCGGAACACCGCAAAACGGTGAAACGGTAAAAAATATCGCAGGGGGCATTATAACCTCCACTGCCGAAAACAAGGCGGATATGGGCGGTTGCAGTGCTGTAGATGTAGCAAACGGCAGCTTTACAATGAACGGCGGCACATTTGCCGGCAATGCTGCAGACGGTGCCGGTGTACACATTGAAGGCTACGGCACATTTACAATGAACGGCGGCACTATTGCATATAACAAAGGCTTCAGTAACGGCGCAGTATGTGTGATGTGCGGCTGTGAATTTACAATGAACGGCGGTACTATTGCCGAAAACACGGCGGAATATGGCGGCGGTGTATTTATCTCCACTTGCGGCGAGGGCGGCGGTTTTACAATGAACGGCGGCACCATTGCTTACAATACCGGCGAAAGAGGCGGCGGTGTATACATCGATTTGGATTCAGACATTACAATGAACGGCGGCACCATTGCTCATAATACGGCGGAATTGGGAGGCGGTGTATTTATCGCTATGGATTCCGGCTTTACAATGAACAGCGGCAGTATCACCGCGAATACGGCAATTGAAGGCGGCGGTTTGTTTGTCGAGGAGGCTCCTGCACGTATTAACGGCGGTGAAATTACCGCAAATACGGCGGACTATGACGGCGCCGGCATAACCGTTGGCTGGGGCAGCGTTGTAACTTTCAGCGGCAAGACAGTTGTTAAAGGCAACACCAAAGACGGCAAGCCCGCTGATATCATCAACTATGACAGTTCGTTGATTCTTGAAAATCCCGAACAGGGTATGTGCATAGGTCTGTGCGACGGTGTAGTTGTCGGCGGTGCAAACGCAGGCGATGAAGAATACTTCTTTGCAGCCACTTACGGGAAATATGTTAAATATAATGAAAACTCGTTGACGGTTGCGGATATCATGACCTGGAATAATGGCGCAAGTGAAAAGGACGGCTGCATTTTCGATGTTCCGCTTAAGGCTTCCGGTTTTTCGGATTATATTGAAGCGGCAGACGGCTTTGAGCTTGTGTTCAGCACAGAGTCACCCATTACCGGCACTGTTGTGACCGTACTTAAAGACGGTGCGATTCAATGTGTATTCACCGTTGTAATCAGGGGTGATGTGGCTGCCGACGGCGTTTGCGATGTGCTTGACCTTGTGGAATGTGAGCGCACCGTAAATAACCACACCGAGCTTGAGGGTGCATATTTTATGGCGGCGGACTGCGACGGAGATACCGCAATAACCGCAGACGATTATTCGGCAATGGTCAACCTTGCATTAGCGGAATAATACAAAACGAAAAACAGAACTAACGGGCATCGCCCCGCGGTTTTTCAAAGCGAAAATTCAGATCAATCGGTACGGGCGGCACCCCGTGCCGCCCGGTTTGCCCGCAAATCTGCGATTTCGGGCAAAAGGCAAACAACGCAGTTTCCGAGAAACCGCGTTGTTTTTGTATTATTTGTTGTTTGAAACTGTCAATCGCTCGGGCACACAAGGTGCCGCTGCGCGCTTGACCCGGGTGGCACGGGGTGCCACCCGTACAATTTTCTCCGAATTTTCGCGGCGAAAAAAGGGCAAAAGTCAAACCGCGTTGATTTGGTACAATCGGCGCGGTTTTCATAATATGCGTGGTTTCGAGCTGTCAATCGCTGCGCGATTGACCCGGGTGGCACGGGGTGCCACCCGTACAATTTCCTCCGGATTGCCGCAATCGGAAACCGAATGGTTTCGGCAAGCTGTCAATCGCTCGGGCACGCACGGTGCCGCTGCGCGATTGACCCGGGTGGCACGGGGTGCCACCCGTACAATTTCCTCCCAATTGCCGCAATCGGAAACCGAATGGTTTCGGCAAACTGTCAATCGCTCGGGCACGCACGGTGCCGCTGCGCGATTGACCCGGGCGGCACGGGGTGCAGCCCGTACAATTTTCCCCCGAATTTCCGCAATCTGAAAACTGAAAACCGAAAACTGAAAACTCGAATAATCCGGCGCTTCGCGCCCCGAAATTATTCGTTATTCATCATGCATTATTCATTACAATGTTATTCACCCACACCCGTTTTTTGAGTAGCACAAAACCGAATGCGACCTTTAATATGAACAGTGCATTTACTATGGGGAATGTCACCCAAATGGAAACGCCGAACACATAGTAAAGCAGGAATGCCGCAGGCACATTTATTGCCAGCACGAAAATGCTGTCCATAAGGAATGTAATAAATGTTTTGCCGCCGCTTCTTATGGTAAAATACGAGGCGTTTGCGAAAGCGTCGATAGGTGCAACAAGTGAACTTATCTTAATAAAATACGCGGCAAATTCCTTGGACTCTGCCGAGGTGTTGTAAAGCTTCGGTATAAGTCCGCCGAGATTGAACACAACGACCGCAATACACGCGCTTATCGTTACCGAAAATGCTATGAGCTTTCTTGCGGTGTCTATCGCTTCATCGAATTTTCCGGCGCCGAGCAGCTTGCCGACTATTATGCCTATGCTTGAGCCGAGCGAAAGAAACGCAATGTTTGAAAGATTCATAACAGTTGAGGAAATGCTGTAACCCGCTACGACCGAAATGCCGTGCAGGCTGTATGCCACACTCAAAAGCGACATACCGCTTGACCACATAAATTCGTTGAATAAAAGCGGCATACCCTTAACGGTTATTACCTTAAACACCGCCTTTGGTATTTTAAGCGACTTGAACAGACCGTTTACATAAACGAAGCGCGAACGCTTTCTGATTATGTAAACAACGATTATCGCGAGTTCTACAAAACGCGAAATCACCGTTGCCGTTGCCGCGCCCACAACGCCCAGAGCGGGCGCGCCGAATTTGCCGAAAATGAGTATGTAGTTGAAAAGGCAGTTCGTAAGCACCGCTATAAAGCCTGCCGCCATGGGCGCAACGGTTTCGCCCGTCTCGCGCAGCGTGCTTGAAACGGTCTGCGCCGCGGCAAAGGGGATAAGTCCCCATACCATTACCGCAAGGTACTGCTTGCCGAAACTCAGCGTGAGCAGCGGGTCTGCGCTTTCGTCCGCTTCGTGCAGGAACAGATTTATAAGCGGCTCGTCAAAGAGTATCAGAAGCACTACGAATGCGGCAACAAGCAGTGTGACCGAAAGTATTTTGTACCTGACCGTGTAGCGTATGCCGTCGTTATCATCCTTGCCGTAGAACTGCGCCGTAAAAATTCCCGCGCCGCTCAATGCGCCGAAAATCGCAAGATTGCAGATGAATAAAAGCTGATTTACGACCGCAACACCGCTCATCTGCTCCGTGCCGAGCGAGCCGACCATAAGATTGTCGAGCATACTTACGAAATTCGTAATAAAGTTCTGTATCATTATGGGCACGGCTACCGTAAGCGTTGCCTTATAAAAGTCTTTTGTACCTATATATTTTTTAATGCCGTGAGTTTCAGTCATATTATTTATTCAAATCGTTCTCTTTAATGTAATTTACAACCTCGTCAACCGTTGTGAATGCGAGCGCGACCACCGTATCCGCTCCGCCGTAATAGATTGCTATTTTACCGGTTTCGCTGTCGGCAAGTGCTGCGCAGGGGAATACAACATTCGGTACGTCGCCCACAAATTCATAGTCCGTCTGCGGTGAAAGCAGGTAACTGTCCGCTCTGTGCAGTACCTTCCACGGCTCGTTGATATCGGTGATCATAGCGCCCATACTGTATGTGAAGCCGTTGCAGCTTGTAATAACACCGTGGTAGAAGCACAGCCAGCCCTCATCGGTCTCAATGGGGGTGGGGCCTGCGCCGACCTTTGTCATCTCCCAGTTATTGACGGGGCTTATCACGAAGCGGTGCTTGCCCCAATATGTAAGGTCGGGGCTCTGACTTAAGAAAATATCGCCGTAAGGGGTGTGGCCCTTGTCGCAGGGGCGTGTAAAGAGCATATAATTGCCGCCGACTTTCCTCGGGAACAGCACGCCGTTACGCGAAACGGGCAGCACGGCATTTTCAAAACGCTCCCATTTTTCAAAATCGGTGGTTGCGGCAACGCCTATCGAGGTGCCTCTTTCGGTGTAGCAGACCCATGTTAAATAATATTTGCCGTCAATTTCGCAAAGGCGCGGGTCATAGCCGCGAAAGATTTTTTCATCGTTGAGTTTCCAGTGGATACCGTCGGCACTTTCGCCGGTAACGAGGTACTGCTCGCGTGTGCGGTCATCCATTCTGAAAACTCCTGCGAAGCCGTCCTTGTACGGCACAACCGCGGAATTGAAAATACTGTTTGCATTCTTTACAAATGTGCGGTCGATTATGGGGTTTTCCGTGTAGCGCCACACGGGATCAGTACAACCGGCGGGCTTGTCCTGCCACGGAATGTTTTTGATTGAAGAATTAAGTATTTTTGCCATAGGTGATTACCTCCTGCTGTCAAAATAATTAAGTGTTTCAATAATAAGTGCGCCGACATCGGTCACGGTTTTGCGCTTAACTGCCGAAAGCTTGTCGGCGTGTTTTGTGAAAGCCCTGCCGATTTTTTTCTTTGATGTGCCGAGCGAGCACGAGGCAAGACCCTGTGCCGAAAACGGCGTGTATGAAGCGCTGCCGAGCAGCGAACGCTCCTTGCTCAGCTCAATATTGAGGTTGTCGGCGGCATCGGCTATTACCGAAGCGATTTCGGCGTTGCCCTTAACACCGCTGCCGTCGCGGAAAAACACGCACAGATCCTTTGATGAGGTTATTTCATCAATGGGTATGAACACCGTCGGAACATCCGAAAACAGTCTGCGGTGCTTGCGCGCAAAAGCATACGCACCCGCACGCGAGGAATAGTCGGAGCCGACTATAAGGCAGCATATTTCGGTACCGTCATAGCGTTGTGCATTCTCAAAAAACTGCTTGATTATGCCGATTATAAGTGCCGACGGCACAAGCGATGAGCTTATGCCCGAGGCAGTCGCACGCGGGTCTGTTATGATGAGTGCCGCGGCATACACGGGCACGAACAGAAAGCTCATTACGCAAAGTGCCGTGAAAGCGGTATTTTTCTGCGGTGCGCCGGAAAACAGGAATGCCGCTTCGCTGCAGAACAGCAGAGTGTTGCCTATTATTGAAATAACGGAAATCATAAACGGTGTCTGCGCGCCGAATACGCGTGAACGCAGGCACGGCGGTGCATCGGCACGCGAAACGAGCACCACGCGGTTTCTGACCTCGCCGCGCGCATACCTTTTGCCGAAAACATTCACGGAATACTTTGATTTTATTATAAAATTAAGCTTGTCGCCGTCAAAAACGAACTTGTATGCGAAAACCGAAAAGCAGAAAAGACTTACCGCAAGCGAAAGCCCCGCGCCGAAAGCCTTGCCGCTTACTGCCGATACCGCAAACAGAATATTGCATAAAATCAGCAGCACGCTCAATGCCTTTTGCGTTACGGTGCCTGCGCCGGGGTGGGTGCGGAATTTTTCCTCGCTTGTTTCGTCGCAGTATTTCATAAGCTCGCCCAGAAAAATCTTCTGCGCCTTTTTTTCGCCCTCGGAGCCTGCGCGGCGTTCGTCGGTGCGCTCGGTTACATCCTGCACCGTTTCGTAAATATAATCTGTTGTTTCGTTTTCGAGATGCGGAACTACCGTCATAATATTACCGCCTTGAATTTTTCATAAGCAGCTTCCCAGGCATCGCAGTCGGCGGGGGAGTAAAGCTTCAGGTTTTCGCCGTCGGCGATTATCTTTCTTACCTGCTTTATATCCTTTACCGCACCGCAGGAGAGAAGCTGAACGGCTATGTTGCCGAGTGCGGTGGCTTCAATGGGGCCGCCGTAAACATCCGCACCGCAGCTGTTTGCGGTCATTTGCAGCAGGAGTCTGTCCTTAGTGCCGCCGCCCATAACATGGATTCTGTCGTAATCCTTGCCGGTGCAATTCTTTATGCCGTCAAAGGTGTAGCGGTATTTAAGCGCAAGGCTTTCGTATATGCAGCGCATAATTTCGCCCACGGTTTCGGGCACATACTGATTTGTTTTTCGGCAGTATTCCTTTACACGCTCGGGGAGGTTGCCCATTGAGCCGAATTCCGGTGAATCGGGGTCGATAAAGCATTTGAAAGGCTCACATTCGAGAGCTCTTTTTTCAAGCTCTGCATAGCTGTATTCCGAGCCCTCGCGTATCCATTGGCGGCGGCTTTCCTGAATAAGCCACAAGCCGCAGATATTTTTAAGGAATGCCGTTGTATAGCCGTAACCGCCTTCGTTCGTAACATTGAGCTTTTTGCTTGCTTCGTTTATTATGGGCGACTTGACCTCGGTGCCGAAAAGCGACCATGTGCCGCAGCTTATGAACACAAAATCGTCATCCCGGCAGGGGGTGGCGGTAATGGCACTCTGCGTATCGTGCGAGCAGACCGCAACAACATCGGCTTTGGGTATGTCGAGTTCACTGCAAATTTCGTCGCTGAGCTGACCGATGACCGTGCCGGAGGGCACAATATCGGTGAAAAGGCTCTTTTTGATGCCGAAAGCATCAAGAATTTCATCCGACCAGCTGTTTGTGCGCAAATCCACCATCTGCGAGGTAGTTGCTATTGAATATTCCGTGGCTTTCACGCCCGTAAGCATATAGTTGAGCAAATCGGGAGTAAAAAGCAGCTTGTCGGCTTCGTCAAGTATGTACGGTCTGTTCTCCCTGAGCGAAAGGAGCTGAAAAACGGTGTTGAAGTCCATAAACTGTATGCCTGTGATGTCATACATTATTTCGTGCGGCATATATTTTGCGGCCCGCTTTACCATACCGTCGTTGCGGCTGTCGCGATAATGCACGGGGTTTTCAACGAGTGTGCCGTCCTTGCGCAGCAGACCGAAATCGACACCCCAGGTATCTATGCCTATGGAGTCAAATCCGCCGTCCTCCTTGGCTTTGAGGATACCCTGCTTTATTTCAAAGAAAAGGCGCTGAATATCCCAGTAAACCGTGCCGTTAATATTGACGGGGTCATTTGAAAAGCGATGCACCTCGCGCAGCTCGATTTTTTCGCCGTCAAAAACGCCGACAATCGCTCTGCCGCTTGATGCGCCGAAGTCAAATGCAAGAACTCGTTTTTTCATAAGATACCTCTTTTCTCATTTAAGGAAACAGTTTATTATAATATCCTCGGCTTCCTGTTCGGTTTTGCCGAGAGTCTGTAATTTAAGAAGCTGGTCGTTGTTTATTCTGCCGATTGCCGCTTCGTGAATGATATTTGCATCACAGTGGTTTGCGGCTATTTCGGGAATGGAGCGTATGTGAGCATTATCCATAATTATGGAATCACACTGCACATGAGCGCGGCACGGGGCGTTGCCGACTGCGCGCGGGTAGAACACCTGCTCGGAATTACCCTTTGCGACCGAGCGCGAAATTATCTGCGACGAAGCGTTTTCGCCGTTAAGCTCAATAACCACATCAGAGTGTGCAAGCTGATTGCCGTGAGTCATCAGCTTTTCGAGTATCACAAGGCGCGCACCCGCGGCAAGCTTTGCAGTGGTGTTGCGCTTTGTGGAGTCCACGCCCTTTATCTGCACGGTTTCCATTTCGCAGAATGCGTTTTCACCCATAATTATTTCGGTGGTGGGGTTGAGTATTCTTTCGCCGCTTCCGTTACCCTCGCCGTAGTGTTTTTCAACATACTTTATGCGGGCATTTTTGCCTATGTGGAAGCGGTGGATTCCGTCGTGCTCGCTCTTTTTGTCGCCCGCGTTGTGTATGCCGCAGCCTGCAACAATAAGCACGTCGGCATCCTCACCGATATAAAAATCGTTGTAAACGAGGTCGTCAATGCCCGTTTCGGTGATGATTACGGGTATATGCACGCTTTCGTTTTTCGTGCCGGGCTTAACGGTAATGTCTATGCCGGGCTTGTCTGCCTTGGGTTCTATGATTATATTCTCGCTTGAACGCCTGCCGGCGCTTTCGCCGTTTTGCCTTATATTGTATGCGCCCTGCGGCACTTCGTGCAGGTCGGCTATCGTTTCAAGCATATGAAGTTGAGTTCTGTCCATATCCGTTCCTCTTATCTGAAATTGCAGTTGTTGTTAAACTGATTCATTATTTCGGGCATTATTTCCGCGGGAGTGCCGCACTTTGTAACAACGCCGCCTGCCACTATGGCGATTTCATCGGCAATTTTCATAATGCGCTCCTGGTGAGAGATTATTATCATACTCTCCCTGCGGTTTTTCGCTATTGCGCGGAAGCTTTCAACAAGCATATTGAAGCTCCACAGGTCTATGCCCGCCTCGGGCTCATCGTATATTGCAAGCGAAAGGTCGCGCGCCATAAGCGTGGCGATTTCTATACGCTTTATTTCGCCGCCGGAAAGCGAAGCGTCTACCTCGCGGTTAAGGTAATCCTTTGAGCACAGACCCACATTCGTAAGGTATGCGCAGCACTGGTCCTCGGGCAGAGTGCTGCCGTGGGCAAGGCTTAAAAGGTCGCGCACGGTAAGTCCCTTGAAGCGCGGCGGCTGCTGAAAAGCGTAGCCTATGCCGAGCTTTGCGCGTTCGGTTATTGAGAGGTCGGTAATGTCGGTGCCGTTCCACACGATTTTGCCGCCGGTGGGTTTTTCAATACCCATAATCAGCTTTGCAAGCGTGGATTTGCCGCCGCCGTTCGGACCCGTTATTACAAGAAATTTTCCGTCATCAACGGTGAGCGAGAGGTCTGCGATGATTTCTTTCTCGCCGCGGTCATCGGAAACATTGAATGAAATGTTTTTTAACTCTAACATAATTCGCTCCAAAAAAATACATAATTGAGCAACATATTTACTCAATTATAGATTATATATAAAAACATATATTTATTCAAGTGTTTTTCAAAAATCCTTGTTAAAACGCAAAAGATATGGTATACTCATAGTATCAATCGTTTACGGAGGTTTGAATATGAAACCAATCGGCGGTAATGTTGAAAAAGACTTAACGCGTGAAGAGCTTGAAATGGTGCTTACCGAAGCGGTGGGCGGCATTGCGGTCGTTTCGCCGCGCAGCGACGGCATCAGCCTCGACTACACAAACGACGGTTTTTTCAGCATATTCGGCTACACCCGTGAAGAGTATGAGCAGCTCGGCGATGATGTGCGCCTTAACCTCTTCAACCCCGGGGATTTTATGAACCTTATTTCAAAAATCAATACCGTTACCGAGCCCGGCTTTGAGCAGAAATTCGAGTGCCGCATAAATAAAAAAGGCGGCGAAAAGGGCTGGGTGATAATAAACACCCGCAAGCCGCGCAATGCAAAGCCCGGCGACCAGGTGTTCGTTATAAATATAATCGACATTACCGACCAGAAAAAACTGCAGATGCAGATTCAGGAGGAGAAGGAAAAATACGAAATCGTTGAGGAGATTTCCGATAATATACTTTTCACATACGATGTGCTCGATGACATTTTTGAGTGCTCACCCAAAATTCTCAGAGGGCTGCGCCGCAATACACGCCTTGAAAATGCAATAGAAGCCATCACCTACGGCGATGTTTTCGATCATCGCGATATTCCTCTGTTTATTGAGGCGCTTTCAAATGCGCTTTCGGGCAAAAGGCTGAACATTTTTGATGCGCGCATACTCAATCAGCACGATGACGGAATCTGGTACCGCATAAAGTTCGCCACGGTGTTCAATGAGGAGGGCTCGCCCGTTAAATTCATAGGCACCATGATAGATATTGATAAAGAGAAGAAGGAAAAATCCCGTCTTATCGTTCAGGCGGAAACAGACCAGCTCACCGGCTTCCTCAATAAGATTTCCACAGGGCTCAAAATCAGCGAAATCATTAAGGAAGAACCCGACGAAGCCTGCGCTATGTATCTGCTTGACATTGACGATTTCAAGAAGCTCAACGACACTTACGGTCATCAGGAGGGCGACAGCTTCCTCAGGCAGTTCACCTCCAAATTGTCAGCCGCGTTCAGAACGACCGATATTCTCGGCAGAGTAGGCGGCGAGGAGTTCGTTATTTACCTCAAATCCGTAAATAAATCCCCGAGCATCGTCGAGGAAAAGGCTAAAGAAATTGAGCGTATCTGCCGCAGCATCCGCATAGAAAGCGCGCCGGAAAAGGAGTTTTCGTGCAGTATCGGCATCGCGCTTTATCCGGAGGCGGGGCTCACATATTCGCAGCTTTACGAGCGCGCCGACAGGGCTATGTATTATGTCAAGAAAAACGGCAAAAACGGTTACGCGTTTTTCGATGAATTCAAGATGTAATCGTTTGACAAATTCGAAAAAAGAGTATATAATTGCCGCATAATTTGTAAAGGGAGTAAGAATAATGAAAAAAGTAACAGCGATTGTATTATCGTTATGCCTTGCGGTGCTGCTTGCGGTTCCGTCGCTCGCTTCATATAAAAGCGATGCAAAGCTCCGCTTCAACGATGACGGAAAATTCAAGATCATGGTGCTTGCCGACGTGCAGGACACTTACCCTATGCAGGATGCCGTTATTACATTCATTTGCGAGGCGCTCGATTATTCACAGCCCGACCTTGTGGTGTTCGCAGGCGACAATATAGTTACCTCCGATGTAAGAGCATACGACCAGCTTCTTACCCCGCTTGCAGAAAGGGGTGTGCCGTTCACATTTGTTTTCGGCAATCACGATGATGAATGCTCCGACCTCAATAAAGAAGAGATGCTCGCGGAGTATCAGAAATATGACGGGTGCCTTGCGTTTGATGCCGACCCCGCACTTCACGGCTGCGCAACACATAATCTGCCCGTACTTTCAAGCGACGGCAGCAAGGTCGCGTTCAACCTCTGGATGTTCGACAGCGGCGACTATGCATATAACAGCTACGGCGAGAGTGTCGGCTACGACTGGGTGCGCGCCGACCAGATCGAGTGGTACAACACCGTGCGCGATGCCATGACCGAAGAAAACGGCGGCGAGCTTGTTCCCTCACTTGCATTTCAGCATATAATCCCCGAGGAGCCCGCCAAAAAGGTGTTCACCGAAGTTCCGTTCCCCCTCGGCGACCTTACCATAAACTTTGATGACGGCACATCCGTGCTCAAAGTTCCCAACATTCATAATTACAGCGGTATGGTGTTTGAGGCAAGCTGCCCCGGTGCCGGCAATGACGGTCAGTGGCAGGCTATGGTCGACGGCGGCGATGTGCTCGGTCTTGTTGTAGGTCATGACCATGTAAATAACTTTATTGTAAATGTTGACGGCATCGACCTTATCCAGACTCCCGGCGTTACCTATCATTCATACTATAACGACGGCTATCAGGGTGCAAGAATCATCGAGCTTGATGAAAACAACGCGTGGAATTACGATACTTATAACCTTACCACCGCAAAGCTCGCCCTTGAAGACGGCTCCGGTCTGCCCGATGCAGGCGTAAGAACACTCGCCAACTATAAATTCTCGAACATTTTCTATACGGTGCTTGAATTTATTATTGATTTCTTCAGAAGCTTCGTAGCGGATGTGCTTGCGTAAAGATTTCCGAAAACTCGTATTGACATTCCTTTGAATCTGTGTTACAATTATCAAAATCTTTAAGTCGATACGAGATATCGGCAAGATGTGCAAACTGTGGGTATGTTTATATCCGCTTAAATCAGTGTAACTGCGCCTTGCCGTATCCGGCAAGGTTTTTTTGTGAAAGGGGTATTGAAATGGCGGAGCTCAACGGTGCAAAAATTTTTGAATCTGCCGCCGTTCCCCAATTCATTACCGAGGGGGATATTTCTTCCCTTTCCTCGCTTGATTTTTCCGCTTCAAACGGCAATACAGTTATTTTTCCCGGCTTTTGCGATGTGCATGTGCATTTTCGTGAGCCGGGATTTATTTATAAGGAAACTGTGCAGACGGGTTCATCTGCGGCGGCTCACGGCGGCTACACCGCGGTCTGCACCATGCCGAATCTGAATCCGGTGCCGGACAGTGCCGAAAATTTATCGCATCAGCTTAAAGCAATAAAAAACAGCGCGGTAATAGCGGTTTACCCCTATGGCGCGATTACGGTCGGTCAGCAGGGCGAAAAGCTTTCGGATATGCGCGGTATGGCTGAAAATGTTATCGCATTTTCCGATGACGGCAGGGGCGTGCAAAGTGCGGATATGATGCGCGAAGCGATGCTCACTGCCAAATCACTCGGCAAGCTCATAGTCGCTCATTGTGAGGATAATTCACTTCTGCACGGCGGCTATATACACGCAGGCGCCTATGCCGCCGCACATTCTCACCGCGGAATCTGCTCCGAAAGTGAGTGGAAGCCCATTGAGCGCGACCTGAAGCTCGCCGCAGAAACGGGGTGCGGCTACCATGTGTGCCACATTTCGTGCAAAGAGAGCGTGGAGCTTATACGCGATGCGAAAAAAAGCGGCGTGAATGTCACCTGCGAAACGGCACCGCATTACCTGCTGCTTGATGAAAACGACCTGCGCGAAAGCGGGGACTTCAAAATGAATCCGCCGCTTCGCTCAAAGGCGGACAGGCTCGCGCTTATCGACGGCGTGTGCGACGGCACCGTGGATATGGCAGCCACCGACCACGCTCCCCACAGTGCCGAGGAAAAGGCGCGGGGGCTTGAAAAAAGCGCGTTCGGCATAGTCGGTATAGAAACATCGTTCAGCCTGCTGTATACGGGGCTTGTTAAAAAGAACATTATAAGTCTTGAAAAGCTTATCGAGCTGCTTGCGGTCAATCCGCGAAAGCGCTTCGGTATACCGTATAACGGCTTTACGGTGTGGGATCTTGATGACGAATACATAATCGACACGGCGGAATTTCTTTCAAAAGGCAAATCGACACCGTTTGCGGGCAGCAGAGTTAGCGGCAGATGCTTACTGACAGTCTGCGGCGGTACAGTTTCATACAGCAAAAACTTCGGGAGGTAAAAGTTATGGCAAAAAGAACTGATATCAAAAAGGTACTTATAATCGGCTCCGGCCCCATAGTTATAGGTCAGGCGGCGGAATTTGACTACGCAGGCACACAGGCTTGCCTTGCACTTAAGGAGGAGGGCTACGAGGTAATACTCTGCAACTCCAATCCCGCAACCATTATGACGGATACATCTATTGCGGACAAGGTCTATATGGAGCCGCTTACGCTTGAATACATCGCAAAAATCCTGCGCTACGAGCGCCCCGATGCGATCGTTCCCGGCATAGGCGGGCAGACGGGTCTTAACCTTGCAATGCAGCTTGAAAAGAAAGGCGTTCTAAAAGAATGCGGCGTTGAGCTGCTCGGCACATCAAGTGAAAGTATCGAGCGTGCCGAGGACCGCGAACTGTTCAAAGAAATGTGCGAATCCATAGGCGAGCCGGTAATCCCCTCCGAAATCACCTATAATCTCGAAGAAGCAAAAAAAGCGGCTCTTGAAATCGGCTACCCCGTGGTGCTTCGCCCTGCATTCACGCTCGGCGGCACGGGCGGCGGTTTTGCCAATAATGAGGAAGAGCTTATCGAAATCGGTCTTAATGCCTTCAAGCTTTCGCCCGTTCATCAGGTGCTTATCGAAAAGAGCGTTAAAGGCTATAAGGAAATCGAATTTGAGGTTATGCGCGACTCCAACGACCGCGCCATAACGATATGCGGTATGGAAAATGTGGACCCCGTAGGCGTTCACACGGGCGACAGTATAGTCGTTGCGCCCATTCTTTCGCTCAATGACCACGACCTTAAAATGCTCAACGACAGCGCAATCAAAATCATCCGCGAGCTGAAAATCTCCGGCGGCTGCAATGTGCAGTTCGCTCTCAATCCGAATTCAAGCGAATATTTCCTTATCGAAGTCAACCCCAGAGTATCGCGTTCATCGGCACTTGCTTCAAAGGCAAGCGGCTACCCCATAGCAAGAGTTACCGCAAAAATCGCACTCGGTATGGCGCTTGAGGATATTCCCGTTGCAGGCGGCACCGCGGCAATCGAGCCGAGCCTTGACTACATCGTGGCAAAATTCCCGCGCTTCCCGTTCGATAAATTCGCCGATGCGCCCAACACCCTCGGCACACAGATGAAAGCCACGGGCGAGGTTATGGGCATAGGCTCCACGCTTGAAGAATGTATGCTTAAATCCGTGCGTTCGCTTGAAACGGGCGTGTGCCATTTCCGCCTTGCGAAATTCGATAAAATGACAGACGGCGAGCTTAAAGCGTATATCGCAGAATCAAAGGATGATGTGGTTTATGCAGTATTTGAATTACTGCGCCGCGGCGCAAGCGTGGCAGAACTCCACGAAATCACCAAAATCACCGAGCTTTTCCTTGACTCTTTCAAGAAAATAGTTGATATGGAAAATACACTTAAAGAAAATGTCAACTCCGTGTCGGTGCTTAAAGAAGCGAAAGTTTTAGGGTTCTCGGATAAATACATAGCAAATCTTTGGAATTTGCAGGAAATAGAGGTTTACAACAAACGCAAGGCGAACGGCATAATCCCGATTTTCAAAATGGTGGATACACTGCACACGGGCAAGTATATAGCCTACCTCTACTCATCATATACCGGCGAAAACGAATCGCGCCTTACCGATAAAAAGAAAATCGTAGTGCTCGGTGCAGGCCCCATCCGTATCGGTCAGGGCGTTGAGTTCGACTACTCCACCGTGCACGCCGTGCAGACTATCAAACGCGCAGGGTATGAGGCAATAATAATCAACAATAACCCCGAAACCGTTTCCACCGACTATACCACAGCCGACAAGCTCTATTTCGAGCCCCTCACACCCGAGGATGTTATGGCAATTCTCGACTTTGAAAAGCCCGAGGGCGTTGTCGCTTCACTCGGCGGTCAGACGGCAATCAACCTTGCTCAGCCCCTTATGGAGCGCGGCGTGAAGATAATCGGTACCGACTGCGAGGCAATCGAGCGCGCCGAAAACCGCGACAGCTTTGAAAAGGTGCTTATCTCCCTGGGCATACCTCAGCCCAAGGGCAAGGCGGTTACAAATATAGATGACGGTCTCAAAGCCGCAAACGATATCGGCTATCCCGTGCTTGTGCGCCCCTCGTTCGTGCTCGGCGGCAGAGCTATGCAGATAGTTTCCAACGATGAACAGCTTTGCCACTACCTTAAAACCGCCGTTGAAATAGATGCGGACAAGCCCGTGCTTGTTGACAAATACATTCAGGGCAAAGAGGTCGAGGTCGACGCTATCTGCGACGGCAGAGACGTATTCGTGCCCGGTATTATGGAGCTTGTTGAAAGAACGGGCATACACTCCGGCGACTCCATAAGCGTATATCCCGCTTTCTCGATTTCCGATAAAGTAAAGGGCATCATTCTGCAGTATGCAAAAAAACTCGGTCTGGGTATCGGCATAATCGGTCTTTACAATATCCAGTTTATCGTTGATAAGAACGACGATGTTTATATTATCGAGGTCAACCCGCGTTCTTCAAGAACCGTTCCGTTCCTTTCAAAGTCAACGGGCTATTCGCTTGCCGATATCGCCACCGAGGTAATTCTCGGCAAATCCTTAAAGGAGCAGGGCATATTCGCTCTTTACCCGGAGGAAAAGGAACGCTTCTATGTAAAAGTTCCCGTCTTCTCGTTCAATAAAATAAAGGGACTTGATGCATATCTCTCACCCGAAATGAAATCGACCGGCGAAGCAATCGGCTATGACGATAAGCTTCACAGGGCGATGTATAAGGCGCTTGTCGCTTCGGGTATGAATCTGCAGAATTACGGTACCGTTTTCGTAACACTTGCCGATGAGGACAAGGAAGAAGCTCTGCCGCTTATAAGAAGATTTTACAATATGGGCTTCAATATCGAAGCGACCGCGGGCAGCGCGGCGTTCCTTAAAGAAAACGGCATCCGTACCCATGTTCTCAAAAAAATCAGCGAGGGCAGCGAGGAAATACTCGATGCCATACGCGCCGGCTATGTAAGCTATGTAATCAACACGCGCTCAATTATGTCCGGCATACATTATGATGACGGCGTTGCTATCCGCCGCTGCGCCACCGAAAACAATGTAACCATTTTCACCTCGCTCGACACCGTTCGTGTGTTGCTTGATGTACTTGAAGAAACCACGCTCACCATTTCAACAATAGATTCATAAGGATATAAAATGAAACAGGGAATTTTTACAATTACCGAAAATACTCTTATTGCGAAAAGCGTTTACAAAATGACTCTCAGCGGTGATACCTCCGGCATCACCGCTGCGGGGCAGTTCATAAACATAAAGCTCGACGGCTGCTACCTGCGCCGTCCCATATCCGTGTGCGATGTCAGCGGCGACTGCGTTACCGTTATATATAAGGTCGTCGGCAAAGGAACGGAGCTTATGAGCACTTATGCCGCAGGCACAGAACTCGATGTTCTTACGGGGCTCGGCAACGGCTATGACCTGTCGCTCTGCAAGGAAAATGCGTTGCTTCTCGGCGGCGGCGTGGGCGTTCCTCCGCTTTATCTGCTTGCAAAAAGGCTTAAAGCCGAGGGCAAAAGCGTTTGCGCTGTGCTTGGCTTCAATACTGCCGATGAAGTCTTTTACGAAAATGAATTCAAGGCGCTCGGCTGCGATGTCACGGTAACCACCGCCGACGGCAGTCGGGGAGTTAAGGGCTTTGTGACCGATGCCCTGCCGAAAAATTACGATTATTTTTACTGCTGCGGCCCCGAGCCGATGCTTAAAGCCGTTTATAAAAAGACCGTTACTTCCGGTCAGTTCAGCTTTGAGGAGCGTATGGGCTGCGGCTTCGGCGCGTGCATGGGCTGCTCGTGCAAAACGATTACGGGCAATAAACGCATCTGCAAGGACGGTCCCGTTCTTAAAAAGGAGGAGATTTTATGGGAAGACTGAGCGTTGACCTCTGCGGTATCGAGCTCTCAAATCCCGTAATTCCCGCCTCGGGTACATTCGGCTACGGCTACGAATTTGCAGAGCTTTACGATATAAACATACTCGGCACGTTTTCGTTCAAGGGCACCACAAGGGAGGCTCGCTTCGGTAATCCCACACCGCGCATTGCCGAATGCACCGCCGGTATGATAAATGCCGTGGGGCTTCAGAATCCCGGCGTTGAAAAAGTCATATCCGAGGAGCTGCCCAAGCTCAAAAAATGCTTCAACAAACCCGTTATGGCAAATGTCAGCGGCTTTTCGGTCGAGGATTACGCCTATACCTGCGCTTTGCTCGATAAAGAGGAGCAGGTCGGCTGGCTTGAGGTCAATGTCAGTTGTCCCAATGTTCACGGCGGCGGTATGAGCTTCGGCACAAGCTGCGAGGCGGCGGCAGAGGTCGTAAAAGCGGTTAAAGCCGTAACGACAAAGCCCGTAATAATCAAGCTTTCACCGAATGTTACCGATATCGTCTCAATCGCAAAGGCTTGCGAGGATGCGGGGGCAGACGGCATAAGCCTTATAAATACGCTGCTCGGTATGCGAATAGACCTTAAAACGAAAAAGCCGGTAATAGCAAACACCATGGGCGGCTTTTCAGGCCCCGCAATATTCCCGGTGGCGCTGCGTATGGTGTGGCAGGTCGCTCACGCCGTGAATATACCCGTAGTGGGTATGGGCGGCGTTTCAAGCGCCGAGGATGTGCTTGAAATGATGCTTGCGGGCGCTGCGGCGGTCGAAATCGGCGCGCAAAACCTTGTTGACCCCTTTGCCTGCCGCGAAATTATTGAAAATCTGCCGTCCGTAATGGATAAATACGGCATAGAAAATCTTAAAGATACAGCAGGAGGGAAAATGAATGGGTAAGGATGTAATAATCGCCTGCGATTTTGCAAGCGCAGAGCAGACCTTTGAATTTCTCGATAAATTTACGGGCAGGAAGCCTTTTGTAAAAATCGGTATGGAGCTTTTCTATGCCGAGGGACCGCAGATCGTAAAAGAAATAAAAAAGCGCGGACACAAAATCTTTCTTGATTTGAAGCTGCACGATATTCCCACCACCGTAAAAAAGGCTATGGCGGTGCTTTCAAATCTTGATGTTGATATCTGCAACCTCCACGCGGGCGGCACCGTAAAAATGATGGAAGCCGCCATAGAGGGACTTACGCGTGAAGACGGCACACGCCCCTTACTTATAGCCGTTACGCAGCTCACCTCCACCGACCAGCAGAGTATGGAAACCGATTTGCTCATAAACGAGCCTATCGACAAGGTGGTCATGCACTACGCCCTGAATGCAAAAAAAGCGGGGCTTGACGGCGTTGTGTGCTCACCGCTTGAAGCCGAAAAAGTGCACGGCATCTGCGGTGCGGATTTTATCACCGTTACCCCCGGTGTGCGCTTTGCCGACGGCGATGTGGGCGATCAGAAGCGTGTCATGACACCCGCCGAGGCAAAGAAAATCGGCTCGGATTATATAGTGGTAGGCAGACCTATCACGCAGGCAGCTGACCCGGTTGCCGCTTATGAACGCTGCATTAACGAATTTGTTGACTGAAAGGAAAAGGAAAATGGAAGAACTTAAAACTCTCATAGCAAAAGACCTTTTAAAAATAAAAGCCGTATTTTTCCGCCCCGATGAGCCGTTCACCTGGGCAAGCGGCATTAAAAGCCCTGTTTACTGCGACAACCGCCTTACCCTTACCGCACCCGAGGTGAGAACGGATGTTGAAAACGGACTTGCTTATCTCATCAAAGAATATTACCCCGATGCAGAGGTGCTTATGGGTACTTCCACCGCAGGTATCGCTCACGCGGCGATTACCGGTCATCTGCTCGGTCTGCCCATGGGCTATGTTCGCTCCGGCGCCAAGGACCACGGCAGGCAGAATCAGATAGAGGGCAGATTGGAAAAAGGTCAGAAAGCGGTAGTTGTTGAAGACCTTATTTCCACCGGCGGCAGCGTGCTTGAGGTGGTGGATGTTCTGCGTGAAGCAGGTGCGGATGTGCTCGGCATAGTCAGCATTTTCACTTACGGTATGAAAAAGGGCGTTGAACGCCTTGAAGCGGCAAATGTAAAGAATGTTTCACTCACAAACTTCGATGTAATAGCCGAGGTTGCGGCAAACGAGGGTTACATAGCTGCTGATGATGTTAAAAAACTGATATCCTTCAGAAACGATCCGTCAGATGAAAGTTGGATAAATAAATGAGAAGTCTTATTGATATCACCGATTTTTCGGAAGAAGAACTTTACGGTCTTATAAACACCGCAATAGATATTTCCGAAAATCCTAAAAAATATGCTGAATGCTGCCGCGGCAAAAAGCTTGCCACGCTGTTTTTCGAGCCGTCAACAAGAACGCGTATGAGCTTTGAAGCTGCTATGTACGAGCTCGGCGGCAATGTGCTTTCAATGTCCGACAGCGCAAATTCCTCGGTTTCCAAAGGCGAAAGCATTGCCGATACTGCCAAGGTTATGAGCTGCTATGCCGATATTATAGCTATGCGCCACCCAAGAGCGGGCGCGGCACTTGTAGCGGCGGCAAATGCCGATGTACCCGTAATCAATGCGGGCGACGGCGGCCATTGCCACCCCACACAAACCCTTGCGGATTTACTTACGATCTACCGTGAAAAAGGCACATTGAAAAATCTTAAAATCGGTCTTTGCGGCGATTTGAAATACGGCAGAACGGTACATTCGCTTATAAATGCGCTTTCGCGTTACGAGGGTGTGGAGTTCGTACTCATTTCGCCCGAGGAGCTGAGGCTGCCCGGCTATGTGAAAAACGATGTTATTATCAAAAATAACCTCGCATATTACGAAACCGAGTCGCTCGACGAAGCTTTGCCGCAGGTCGACGTGCTTTATATGACGCGTATTCAGCGCGAGCGCTTCGACAGTATGGAGGCTTATGAGAGATTAAAGGATTCGTACATCCTCACCGCAGAAAAAATGCGGCTTGCAAAAAAAGACTGCATAGTGCTTCATCCGCTGCCGCGTGTAAACGAAATAAGCGTTAAGGTCGACGATGACAGCCGCGCCTGCTACTTCAAGCAGGT
Organism: Acutalibacteraceae bacterium; assembly: GCA_045617785.1. Lineage (GTDB taxonomy): Bacteria > Bacillota > Clostridia > Oscillospirales > Acutalibacteraceae > DTU089. The sequence goes on along the minus strand of JAZLJH010000041.1, from coordinate 71,101 downwards.
GCTTAACGGCAAATATATGCGTATGGCGCTTATACTCAAGCTGCTTGAAGAAGCCGAAAAGCACCCGGACTGCAAGGTGGAAATAAAAGGTGAAAAAAATATTTTCACCTGCCGCAATTCACGCTGCATAAGTGTTGACGAGCAGGAGCTTGACCAGGTCTTCAAAAAGACCGACGGTGTTTACCGCTGTGTTTATTGTGAAACGAAAGTGAAAGAGAATTAAATATAAATAATTGCAATTGCGCGGGTTTTACAAATCCGCGTAATTTTTTTAATAATCCGCTTTTGCGGCATTTGTCGAATATTGCCGATAAATTCTCAAAATATCTTGACTATTTACAATAATCATTTTATAATGATATGAATAATAGACTTATTATGGGTTGATATATCCGTCTGTTGTTGTTGCGGTTAAAATTTTTTTGAATTTCGATGTAATTTTTTGAAGCTTGCAGAGGTATTGAGGATGAACGCAGAAGAAGTTGTACGCACATATTCCGATATGGTCTACAAAATTGCGTTCAACTATGTTCGCAACCCCGACGATGCCGAGGATGTCTACTCCGAAACCTTTCTGGCGTATTTCAAAAAAGAGCGCGAATTCGAAAGCGAGGAGCACCGCAAGGCGTGGCTTATAAAGGTTACCGTAAACGAAGCCAAAACTTTCCTTTCCAAGCGCACTTACGGCGATGAGATTAATGAGGAAATACTCGGCGGCGAGGATAAAGACCTTGATACGATTCAGTCGCTTGACCTGAAAGAAGCCATTATGCGGCTTCCCGGGCATCAGCGCGAGGTCATAACGCTGTTTTATATGCAGGGCTTGAGCACCGAGCAGATCTCGGAGGTGCTGAACAAAAACAAAAATACCGTGGCGGTCACGCTTATGCGTGCAAAGGAAGCGCTGCGGCGGTATCTGGAAAGTGAGTAAACGCCGTGACTGAAGAAAGAATAAAACAAAGAATCACAACCGCAATGAGCGGGGCAGCGCCGTCGAAAGAGCTTATCGAGTGCACCGTTCAGCGCGGAATTGCCATAGAGAACGGCAGGCAGGCTGAAAAGATGCTTGCTTCCGGCAAGGAGCTTACACATGGCGAGGTCGTTTCATGCACCGCGCAGGGAGTGGTCGGCAGGGTCATGCTCAACCGAGAAATGCCGCAGGGCGTAACAGCCGCTCAAATGGCAGAGCAGCTTGCCGCGAATGCAAAATTTTCCGATGCCGTACCGCAATCTGCCGAAAAGGCACTTGCGCAGATACGCTCCGGCAATCTCATTAAAAAGGCGGCAGAGCCCGCCAAAGTTCAGAACAAGCCCGAACGGGAAGTAAAATCTCCGGTCATGGGCAGCGAAATTTCACTTTGATTTTATGTCGGGCAACCGGCTTAAAATAAATAAATGCGGAGGAAAAAAACATGAAAGCTTTCAACAAGAAGAACGTTCTTACATGCGGAGTGATCGTTATGTTCGCTATGGCGGCTATGACGGTTTTCGCAAGCGCATCATCAGGTTTTGACGGCGTTGTTAACCCCGTTGTTAACCTCCTCAACAGCTTGCTTACTCCCCTGCTTGCCATCGTAGGCGCGGCAGGCTCGCTTTACTGCGTTTTCCTCGGGGTCAAATTTGCAAAGGCAGAGGAACCCCAGGACCGTGAAAAAGCAAAAACCCAGCTTAAGAACGCCATCATCGGTTTCGTGCTTATCTTCGTACTTATGCTCGCTCTCAAGGTACTTATGCCTTCCATGAGCCAGTGGGTAGCAGATAATGCAAAAGCAACTACTAAATAAGTAACTGCGAAATCAATGATTTATGCAAATCAGTCTTTGCAGGTGCACCTGCAAAGACTGACCGTGCAAACGGTTGAAAGGGAAGCATTTGTTATGAGATCCGAAATGAACATCAATTTACATAAAAAAGCGGCAATCCGTGTCATCGCCTTTGTAACGGCGCTTGTAACGGTTTGCCTTGTTATGTCTCTGCCCGCGGTTTTACCGCGCGCCGGTGCGGCTGATGCGATCAGCGATACGGTTAAAATGTATCACTGGAAAAAGGTCAAAAAACAGGCTGATATCCCCACCTCGGGCGAATATCATTTTATGCTTGTGTGGACGATTAACTTCAAAGATTATTACACCTGCGGCAACTCGGAAAGCAGCAGCGTAGGCAGGGCGTATGTCTGCAAGAATGCTGCCGATAATCTTGCCATCAGCACTTACGCCGATGAATTCTATACATTTTCCGATTGCGACACATGGACCTTGTCATACACCGGCAAGGATTCCGCCAACGGCGATATGAAGCGTGTTAAAATAAAAAATACCGCTGGCAAATATATGTGGGTCGATACCGACCGCGACTTTTTCGGCACTGCATACGATGCTTCACTCGAATGGCATGATTCGGGCGACCCCATAACAATATGCACGAGCGAAGTCGATTGCAAATACGCCCGCAATACCTCAGCAGGCAAGGTTCAGATTTATTATAATGTTTCCTCCGGCGATGACGGCGAGCTTCTGCCGTATGGCTACTCACACGACACATCGCTCAATGACCTTATTTATATGCGCCCCAATGAAAGCTACAACTACTATGACTTTACAATGTATATTGCATACGAGGAAACAAGGAACTGTATGGGCAGTTACACGGTAAGCTCCGGCAATACTCTGCAGATACCGCACGATGCGATTCTTAAACCCGGATGCACCCTCACGATCGAAAACGGCGCAATCGTCAGCATAAGCGGTCAGTTCTTCAATAACGGTACCATAGATAATAAAGGCACCCTGCTTATTCAAAAGGGCGGATGCATCGCCTCTATGGATTTTGATAAAACTAAATATCCCGCCGCAGGCAGCATATATTGCCGCGGCACCAAAAATACGCAGTGCGATTTGATCGTTCTCGGCGGCGGTGCGGTAATCCTGCCCACCACAAGTGCGGTTCTTGAATTTACGAGAACCAATGTCGTAAACTACGGCATCATTCTTACTCCCGCCAACATAAGCGTCAGCGGTACAATGCTTGACAATAAAAAGAACAGCGGTGTCATCCTTACGGGGCACAGCATAGTCCGCCGCAAAGCTTCATACGATGAGGTCAATTTCAATCCTTTCGCCGGCTCTGCCAATGTACTTGGCGTGAACTTTAATCTGGCTGCGAGCGGCTATTCTGATTTAACATTCTTCCTTGAAGATGACTCATACCTCAAAACATCTTCGGATCGCATCAAAAATTCACTGTCCGGCGCCTCGATATCGACCGACAGAACCTCAAAATATATCTTTTATTGAGAGAAGGGTAAAGCTTGTTCGACAAAATTATCAAATTCTTCAAAAATACATCGCCGAGTAAACTGATAATTTTTGCGCTTATTGCCGTTTTGGGTGTGGGCGTACTCGGCTTTGCCGTGATGTCGGTAGTTTCACAGCTCGGCGGACTTATCAACGGCGAACCCTTTGTTTTTGATTTCAATCTGTTCTTCGACTGGAAAACCTGGGGCACCGGTGTGGTAATGATACTCGTTTTCTTTGCCCTGTTTTTCAACGGCTTCGGCAATTCCGCGAGCAAGGCGTCAAAGCGTGTGCTCGGCGGCGGCGACGGCAGCGATGTTGAAAGCGTGCTTGAAAACAGCCGCTTTATGACCGATAAGGAACGCGACAAGTATTTTCCGCCCATTACATACGGCGATATAGGCAAATCGAAAAAAGACGGCGTGCCGCTTCGTGCCATTGTCAAAAACGGCAAGCTCAATGTCAACTTTATGTCCGGCGCACATTCGCTTGTAATAGGCTCCACCGGTTCCGGTAAAACCACAACATTTATAAATCCCATGATTCAGCTTATCGGCGCAACAAACTGCGGCTCAAGCATGATCATGACCGACCCAAAGGGCGAGCTTTTCGATCTTCATTCAAAATTCCTTAAAGAACGCGGCTACGAGGTGCTCGTGCTCGACCTCAGAGATACATATTCATCCTCGCGCTGGAATCCGCTTGAACCCGTATGGGATATGTATCAGGAGTACCTGCGCGCAGGCGAGGGCATTATCGCTCACCGCGATTCTATGTCAGAATACCCCGACCTTACGGCGGTTGACGGCATCTGCGATGACGGCGAGGTCTGGTGTGAATGGCAGGGCAAGGCGTATGCCGACCTTTACCACTGCCAGAGCGATGTTACCGTTGCCAAGCAGAAAATTTACGACGAAATGTACGAGGATCTTAACGACCTTATTGCGGGTATATGCCCCATAACCAACGAAAAGGATCCTCTGTGGGAAAAGGGTGCGCGTTCCATTGTGCTCGCCACCTGCCTTGCCATGCTTGAGGACAGCGAGGATGAACGCCTCGGTATGACAAAGGAAAAATTCAATTTCTTCAACCTCAATAAAATCCTCACCAACAGCGACAATAACTATCAGGCTCTCAAAGATTATTTTGAGGGCAGAAGTCCGCTTTCGCAGGCATACACGCTTTCGCGCCAGGTGCTTGCCGCGGCAGATCAGACCCTGTCGAGCTATATGTCAATAACCTTTGACAAAATGACGCTTTTCAACGACCGCGGCATCTGCGGACTTACAAGCGCTACCGATATCCACGCCGAGCAGTTTGCCGACAAGCCCACCGCACTCTTCCTTAAAATACCCGATGAAAAGGATACCCGCCACGGTCTTGCATCGCTGTTCGTTTTAAGTATGTATAAAGCGCTCATCAAGGTCGCGAGCGCACGCGAGGACCTTTCGCTGCCCCGCAACGTTTACTTCATAATGGACGAGTTCGGCAATATGCCGAGAATCGAAAAATTCGATAAGATGATAACCGTCGGCAGAAGCCGTAAGATTTGGTTCAATATGGTCGTGCAGAGCTATGCGCAGCTCAACAATATTTACGGCGAGGGCGTTGCCGATGTCGTAAAATCCAACTGCGCCATGAAGATGTTCATAGGCTCCAACGATATAGGCACCTGCAAGGAGTTCAGCGAGCTTTGCGGCAACAAGACCGTAAGAACGGTCAGCACATCCGCAAGCACCGGGCCCAAGGAGGGCGACATAAACGTATCCAATCAGCTGCAGACAAGGCCTCTTATCTATCCCTCGGAGCTTCAGAAGCTCAACAACAAGGAGTCCACGGGCAATGCCATTATCGTAACATTCGGCAACTATCCGCTTAAAACGCAGTACACTCCGTCTTATAAATGCAGCTTTTATAAATTCGGCAAAATGGATATGACCGATTTCCGTTCGCACGTTTTCAAGGCGGACGAGGTGCTTTACGATATTGTAAAGCGCAACAACACAGTTAACGGCGCAGGCTGAGAAAGGGTGGTAAAACCGTGAAAAAAGCACTTGTTTCATGCGTGTGTGTAATAATGGCTTTATGCTTTGCGGTGCTTCCCGCAGCGGCAGTGAATATCGATTACGAGGGTGAGCTTGACCCGCGTACCGAGGAGCCGATCAACGCTCTGTCCGAGGAGGATGCAAAACGCGCAAGCGTAGGCAGCGGCGCACTTTACGACAGCGAAACTCGCTGTTACATTTATTCCGTTAACGGTCTTGAGGTCTCAATGAACGTTCCTTCCGGAATAATCACCACTTCGGCGGTCGCGGTCGTGTTGCCGAAAAATCTCAAGGCAGTTCTTTACCGCAACGGCGTTATATGCGAAAAACCCGATTTCTCAAATATAAATACGGCAGGCAAATACGTGCTGGTTTTCGATGCCGACAAAGCTCAGATGCTTGAATTCACCATAGTCGGCGATGTTACGGGCATAATCAGCGGCTACACCATGCCGGACGGGTTTTACGTTACCTCCGCTTCGTTCAACGGCGAAACCATAAATGCGATTTACAATTACATTGATATGACCAAAGAGGGCGCTTACGACATCAGGTACCGCAGTGCCGATAACGATGTTTCGTATTCACTTGCGGTTACAATAGACCACACACCGCCGGAGCTTAAGCTCGAAGCGGTCAAGGACGGCTATGCCGACGGCCCCGTTGACATTTCCGACCTTGAAGACGGTTGTGCAATTACCATTATTCATAATGACAAAGCCATCAACTACCAGCAGACACTTTCCAAAAGCGGTAAATACGAAATAAATCTTGAAGATAAGGCAGGCAACACCAATTCCTATAAATTCAGGATTCGCGTTTATTTCAATTTCAACAGCGTAGTATTTTTCATAATAGTCGTTGCGGTTATTGCGGCACTCGGTGTATACATTCTCGTTTCACGCCGCAAACTGCGCACGAGATAATTTCAAGTAAAACCTTCTAAGAGAGGCAGGCGTCAAAATGTTAGGTGCTCCAAGTCTACTTGTGCAGCTGAGTATTTTCGACAAAATCGGCGATGCTCTGGGCGGAGTCGGTAATGTGCTGGGCGGTATCGCAAGCACAATAGGCGATGCCATTGCAAGCGCGTTCGAGTTTATCGGCGACAAAATAGCCACTGCATTAAGTAACCTGATAGGTAAAATACTTTACCTTGTTGTGAAGATTCTTTGCTACATCGTAAATGTGCTGTATCAGTTCTTCGGTGTTTTTTCCGGCACCAAAAAAGTGGAATACGACGGTGAATCTCAGTACCTTATCAATGTATTCTTCGGCAACAAATCAATAAACAATATTTATTGGGGCATGGCGCTTCTCGGCTTTGTGCTTATCATCGCGTTTTCAATAATCGCGGTAGTGCGCAAGGGCTTTGACCTTTTCGGCAAGCAGCAGCGCAGCTACGGCAGCATTATTTTCACCGCGTTCAGAAGTATGCTTGTAATAATGCTGCTTTCCGGCATCCTTACCGCCGCGCTCAACCTTTCAAACATCACAATAAATGTGGTAAACGATTTGTTCAATAAGGCGGATATTCTCGACACGGAAACCTCAATGGATTTCACCGATGAGCAATATGCCACCATGGCACGAATATTTAATACCATAGGCAACTATTCACTGAACTCGTCGTATAACAGCCGGTATAATCTGAACAGCTGTTACAACGCCATAAGGCCCGATATGCTCGAGCTTCAGAATGAGGGCGTGTTTGATTTTTACTATGATGACGAGGGGGGGACCAAAAAGACCTGGCAGTCCGAGCTGCAGAAGGTCGCCCGCGCCCGCGATCTGCGCTACGATATTAAAATCGACGATTTCAATACCGTTTCCCCGCTCCTTGAAATAATGATAGAATTGTATGTTAACAAGGATTTCCATCCGATTTCGCACATAGAACGCGATGTTGTGGAAACACTTGCGAACGATGCACCCATAGATGTAATCATCTTCCTTACCGGCACAATGGATGCCGCGGGCAACCCCGCATATAACGTGAACCCCAGCATCAATGACAGCGTGCGCGGTCCGTTCTACAACGGCGACAAGAGCATTTACGATATGGACGATGTTGACGATGCGTTCGATATGAGCCTCGGCGGTATTTCGTACCTGCTTATAGGGCTTATGGCATGGTTCACAATTAAAACTCTTACCGTCTGCGTATTCAACTGCGTTGCAAGAATAATAAATCTTCTCGGTCTTTATATTGTGGCGCCGCCCGTCGCGGCAACCGCAGTTCTTGACGACGGTGAAAAATTCAAGCAGTGGTTTACCGCCACGGTCATACAGGTGTTCGGCATATTCGGCAATATAATACCGATGCGGCTGATCATTATGATCATTCCCATAATTTTCGGCGGCGACCTTGTGTTCTTCCCCGATAACGGACTTTTCAATATGCTTGCCAAGGCACTTATGCTGCTCGCGGGCTTTGAGGCTGCAAACAGATTCAGCAATCTCTTCAACGGTATTCTTTCCGGCATGGCAGGCCGTGAATCTGCAGCGGCAGGCAATATGGGCGCTATGGCGGCAGGTATGCTCGGCGCGGCAGGCGGCTTTGTTGCGGGCGCGACCGGCGTTACTGCTGCGAAGAACAAGGTCGTATCCACCGCACAGAAGATTTCCGACAACGGCGGTATCATTTTAGGGCCTATCAATATGTACCGAGACAGCAAAAAGGCTGCCAATAACGCCAAAACCGGCGGCAACAATACAAACAATCACGCTAAAAAATAATCGACAGCCGAACGGGCTGCAAAGCGGTTATTAACTATTACAGTATCAGAAAGGCGATGTAATCCGTATGCGTCTTATACCCGGCAAAACGAAAGTCAAGGTAGAGTTATTTAAGGGCGTCTCCATAAGCGACGTCATAATAGCTTTTGTTGCCGCAGTCATGGCAGGCTTCGTTATCACATCAAGTTTACCGGGAAAATTATATATCGTTATAGGTATAGTCTGCGTTACGGCAATGCTGTTACTGCGCCTTGATACAGAGCCGAACTATATCTACATTCTTCACATTTTCCGTCATCTCGGTTATAAGCGCAGCTTTATGCGCACCCACACCGATGCCGAGCTTGAAAACCGCGCCGTCGAAGATGGTGAGGAGGAGGAAACCGCAGAAAGCACCGCTCAGCGCAAGGCAAGGCTTAAAGCCGAGCGCGAGGAACGTAAGGCAGATGACAAAAAACTGAAGGACCGTTCCGTTTCCAAGGAGGAAAAGGATGCTATCTGGCTCAAACGCGCCAATCAGAGTGCCGCGAAAAAGCAGATGAAAAAGCAGGGCAAGGGCGTAAAAGCCTTTGATATGAAAGAGCTTATCAGCTTTACCGGCATAAGCGACGGCTATATTGAGTTCGGCGGCGAGTACTACGGCACAGCTATTGAAATCAAGCCCGTTGAATTCCGCTTTTTCTCATCCACGCGCCGCAATAACTCCATAGAAAACGGCGTCGGCAGAGTTCTGCGCTCGCTCGCATCCGATTACGGCGCAAACATCATAAAAATCGAACGCCCTATAAATTATGAGGCATACCTTGAAAACGAAAACAAAAAGGTTACCGAGCTGCGCACATCATACGAAAAGGGTATGATAACCGAAGCAGAGTTCAAGACCCGTGTTGACGTTCTCTGCGACCGCATAAACGATCTGCGCGACATCTGCTACGAGAACAAGGTCATTCAGCCCTTCTATTACATCGTACTTTTCGACAGCGACAAGCATCAGCTCGATATTGCCGCAAATTCCGCACTCGACACACTTATGAGCGGCGAAATCGAGGGCAGACGCCTTAATTCAAGGGAGCTTGCACAGTTCCTTAAATATTCCAACTTCCTCGATTTTGAAGAGAATAGCATTGACGACGTAGATCCCGAAAACTACGCCGAATGGGCTATGCCCAAAAATGTCGGTATTCAGCATAATTCCGTGAATATCAACGGCATTGTTACATATAATTTCCGCATAGTGAATTACCCGTCGCTTGTCGACGATGCGTGGCTTGCTTCGGTTATGTCCATGCCCGCCACAAAGGTAATTGTAAAATGCAAGCCCATGGATCGCGACAAAGCCGTGCGCGGCATCGACCGTTCTTTGCAGGAGCTGCGCGGTCAGTATATGGCTACGGGCGTTGACTCACGCCGTATCGAGCTGCAGGAGCATATCGACACATTGAGCACACTTCTTTCGACCCTGCGCGGCGATAACGAAACTCTGCTCGAGGTAAATGTTTATGTTACCGCTTACGATATAATCGCCTCCGGCGAGGAAAAACAGTCCTCGCTGCCGCGTTACAACAATATGAAGCGCGTTGTGCGCAGACTTTATTCAGAAAACAATCTGCGCCTGAACAATATGGATTTTGACCAGGTCAACGGCTTCATAGCTTCGCAGGTCAGCGCATTCGACCCGCTTGCCTCCAAGGGCAGGGGCATACCCAGCAATTCCGTTGCGGCAAGCTATCCGTGGATTTTCGCCCATGTTGCCGATAAAAACGGCATAAAACTCGGCTCTGCCGAGGGCTGCCCGGTATTTATCGATTTCTTCCGCCGCGACAATGAGCGCGTAAACTCCAATATGGTAATCGTAGGTAAATCCGGTTCAGGTAAATCCTACGCCACAAAGAGCCTTCTTACAAACCTTGCCGCCGACGATGCAAAGATTTTCATTCTTGACCCCGAAAACGAATATACCGAGCTTGCGGCAAACCTGCACGGTAAATTCATAAACGTCGGTAATGCTCAGTACGGCAGGCTTAATCCGTTCCACATCATAACATCTCTCGATGATGACGAGGCTGACGGCTCCGGCACATCGGGCAGCTATGCCACGCATCTTCAGTTCCTTGAAGAGTTCTTCCGTCAGATTCTGCCGGATTGCGACAAGGATGCAATGGAATACCTCAACTCCATTATCGACCGTATGTATACAAATATGAACATCACGGCTGAAACCGATCTCGGCAAGCTCAAACCCGAGGACTATCCGGTGTTCGATGACCTTTACGATGCGATTCTCACCGAGTTCCAGTCAACCGACAGCGACTATATCCGTTCAATGCTGCGCACGCTTATGAACTATGTTTCAAAGTTCTCCGGCGGCGGCAGAAATGCAAGTATATGGAACGGTCCCAGCTCTGTTACCACCGATGAAAACTTTACGGTGTTCAATTTCCAGAGTCTGCTCGCAAACCGCAACGGCTCCATTGCCAATGCGCAGATGCTGCTTGTTCTTAAATATATCGACAACGAAATAATCAAAAACCGCGAATATAATATGAAATACGGTCTTAACCGTAAAATAGTTGTCGTAATAGATGAGGCGCACGTTTTTATTGATACAAAGTACCCCGTTGCGCTCGACTTTATGTTCCAGCTCGCAAAGCGCATCCGTAAATACAACGGTATGCAGATAGTCATTACACAGAACATCAAGGACTTTGTCGGCAGCGAGGAAATCGCGCGTAAGTCAACGGCTATTATAAATGCCTGCCAGTACAGCTTCATTTTCTCGCTTGCACCGAATGATATGGATGATTTGTGCAGGCTTTACGAAAAGGCGGGCGGCATCAACGAAACCGAGCAGGAGCAGATCGTTTCGGCTCCGCGCGGTCAGGCGTTTGCCGTTATGTCGCCGCAGAGCAGAACAACATTCAAAATCGAAGTTCCGAGCGATATTATTTCCATATTCAGAAATCAGAATTATGTCAGCACATATTTCGGCGGTGAAAACGGCGATGCCGAATGGGAAAAATTCATCGGTGACAGCCGCGCCATACGTGCCGAAAATGTTGATACGGCTGACAGTTCTGATGCTGAGGAAGCCGCACTCGCCCAATCAAGGAGCCGCGTAACATTTGTTGAGCTCACCGAGGATGAGTACGACGAAATCGAGTCCGAACAGCTTGCCGTTCAGGCGGCAAAGGCTGCGGCAGCCGCAGCGGCGGCTGAAAATAAAACGGTCGTGTTTGAGGAAACTTACGACGAAGCTCCCGAAAAGACCGCACCCGCACCCGTAAACGAAGCTCCGGCAGTACCCAATGTGGTGGTGCAGACAGCTCCCGCTTCCGAAAAAACGGAGCAGCTTCTCAGCGAATTGCTCGGTAAATTCAGCTACGAGGCAATGCTTTCGGAAATTCGCCGTTCTGTTCGTGAGGAGCTTGAAAAAGAGCTTGAAAAGAAAAACCTTGCGGAAATTCCGGCGGCAAAAGCTCCCGAAGCATTTACGCAGGAGGCAGAGGACAATATCATCGGCTCCGTATTCAACGAGGATGCGCTCAACACCATGCTTGCAGAGCAGGCGGCGCAATCCGAATCTGCCGAAGCCGTGCAGGAGCCTGAGGCAACTGCCGATACGCAGGACGGCGGCAGCTTCGACATTATGCAGATGCTTATGCTTGAAGCCGAAAATATCAAGGATATGTCGCCCATTGATATGATGATAGAATATGACGAAAAAGTTATTGAAATCAAGCTCGAGGAGCTTATTCAGTACAATGCAAAGCACTGATGTTCTGCATTTCATTTTAAGGAGAAATCTTTACTATGACATTAAAACTTGTTAACCGCGGCAGCGAGGGAGAATTGCTTATTGACGGGCGTCTTGATTCCACAAGTGCGCCGGAAACAGAGGCAATTCTTGTTCAGACTGCCGAAAGGTTTGACACGCTTATTCTCAACCTTGCGGGGCTCGAATATGTTTCCTCCGCAGGCTTGCGTATATTTAAGCAGCTCCACATTTTCATGAAGAAAAAAAACGGCGTTCTTTATTTCAAGAACGTTAACAGAACGGTGATGGAGGTTTTTGAAATTACCGGGCTTGTGGGGCTTTTTTCCTGTATCTGAGTTTTGATTTTTACATTCGCGTCAGGGGGACCGATTATGCGAAAATTTAAGTTGAAAAAATTGAAATCGGCATTCAGGTCGGTTGGCAGTCGCCTTCCGGCAGGCCTTTTGTGCCTTGTTATGGCATTCACCGTGCTTATGCCCGCGGTATCTGCGCAAAGCGGTGTAACGGACGATACCGTTGTGCAGGGCTCTCCTCAGCTCGCGGAGCCTGTTGCCGCACCCGTCCCCATGGGTGAAAAAGCACCTGCCAATACATACGCACTTCAGGTCGGTACCGGCATAGTTCCCGGTGCTACCATTCAGTATTTTGCAATACGCTTTAACGATTCCAAAGGCTATAAAAGAACACACTTCATTTTCCCCCATGAAGATTCTCTTGCCGAGGGCTTTGCAATCGCGGCAGAATACGGCGATGCAAACGAAAAAATAAACGAAATCAAAAATCTGCTCGATTATGCGCCGCAGGCAGACTGCACCGCGCCCGATGACGGTTTGAAGAGTAATTCCTTCAATACTTATATGTTTACGCTCGAATACGGTATTGCTCTTGACGGAAATATCGATATCGAGGTCTTTATGCACCGCGAAACCGATAATACCTCCGTTAAAAACGAGTGGACCTGCGACGATATCCGCCTTTATTCCGTAGACAGAATTGCAGGCATCGGTATGATGGGCTGCTATTCATCCGATTATTATGTCAGCTTTAACGGCAAGCTTCTTGCGCAGTTCAATAAAAAGCAGTCCAATTCCGGCGACTTTAATGTCAACGAGGCTGACCGCGTTTTCCACCTTGCAAAAGATAAAAATGCCAAGTACGGACTTAATGTCTACAATAAAAACACGGCGGTCGAGTACACGGGTATTTCCTCGCAGAAGGACCTTACCTTCAGATTTGACTTTGCCGATACTTACGGCGCAGGTATAGAGGCGCTTGCGGTCGAGTGCAATGATATAAAAGACAAGACGTCAATAATAAGAATGAACGGCGGTTCTTCCGGTCTTGAAGGTACGCTTTTCAATAAAGCAACACAGCTTTGCGAGGCGTTGTGCCTTACCGTAAAATACGAGGATATTTACGGCAAAACAAGAACGGTCAAAATCCCCGTAATAACCTCAAGCCTTTATTGGCTGCGCAAAAATTTAACGGTCCAGGCATCATTTAACGGCTTTGCGCAGCAGGGCGACACCATCATCTGCTCCGGCATATTCCCCGATTATAAAAAGCTCACAAGTTATTCGCTTTATTACGGCTCGGATGCCGCGAATCAGGCGGGTGTTAAAAGCACCTCGGGCTCCGCAAGGCGTACCGAAAGACTTAACAGTATAGATAAAAACAATGATTCTGTTAACATCACCTCGCTCAGCATTTTTGATACCGAAAAGGCGGGGGCGCAGGCAATACCCGAAATGGCAATGGTGCGCTGCACCACAAAGGGTACACCGCTTTACTATTACCGTACCAAAACGACAGACGGATTTACTATGGAACCCGGTGCAAAAAACAATATGTTTGACAGCTTCACCGAAATCCCCGTTTCCTTATACGACGATGAATACGATGTAACACTTCTTCCCAGAGCATCGGGTGAAACATACATATTTGAACTGACTACCGATGATGTTGACCTTGCCGATACCACCGCCGAGGTTTCCGTCGGCTTTACCTATGCGGCCAAGGACGGCTCTGTTAAAAATGTTGAAATGCGGAGTCTGAAAACGCTTGTAAAGGACTATTACGGCTATTGGCCCGCAACGGGCGGCAGCGGCAGCGAAATGGCATACCTTTCGGGTATGTCAAAGGGCGGCTCGATAGTATTTGCCGTAAATTACAGTAAAATAGATTATTTCAAGAGTGTTACGCTTTCGCTTGAAAACGGCAGTACCGATGAATGGCAGCTCGACACGCTGAGCATTTACAGATTGGATTCACTGCCTCAGCGCCAGTGTATGTGGCTTGAACAGGGCACGCTGCGCTACGGTTCGGTTTCCACAGACCGTATGTTCTCGCGTGATTTTTCAAAAGAAAACCGCATTCAGTATTATGAAAATAAACTTCTGCTCACAAGAGATGCACCGTCAAATACAATAATATTCGACGGCAGCGGCGAGTCTTCAAATCAGGAAGCCGATGTTGACTGGGAGTCCATAAAGGATTCAATGTCCTATAACGAAACCATACAGGATCTCGGTTTCATTAAGACGCGTTACATTTATCAGGTCAATGTAAATGTTTTCGGCAACACCAATTCCGATGAAACATACGGCGACTGCGGCTCATCCAACCTCTTCTATTTCCAGCTCGTATTTGCAGACGGCTTGTCTTCCTATGTGCTTGCAAACCAGCAGCTCACCTCCGACGGCTTCCGTGCAGGTGAAAAGGAGAGCTTCTATATAGCCACCAACCGCGATTACGGCGATATGAAATCCATCCGCATAATACCCGATGATACTCAGGGCAACGAAGCGGTTTACGATAAGCTTAATATCGATACCGTTGATGTTGTGCAGACGAGCACCGGCGGCACAAGCCGTACGTGGACCTTCGACGATGTCGGCTGGATCGGCATCGACTACCAGGATAACGGCTCCGAACAGTCGTTTACGGGTAAAAAGCTTCGCTCCGAGTCTGAAATGGCAAGCAGCTTCCAGAATACCGGCAAGGGTTACAGTATGAATCTTCTGTTCGCCATAGCCACCGGTCAGTATGATGACGGCTGCCCGCAGTATCAGGGCACCCTTACCGCAACCGTCTCATTCAAAAAATCGGACGGAACAGTTGCAGGTGAGGTCGTGGACGTTGCAAGACTTATAGGCGAATATGCCGGCAAGGTTACATCGTCCGGCGGCAATTCCGGCGACAGTAAGGAAAAACGCAGAATCGATACTTCGTATATGCTGCGTGAAAACCGTGTTGACCGCTTTGTGGTATCACTGTTTGATGTTGCCGAGATTTACAGCATAACATTCCATACGGCAGGCAGCATAAGCACCGTCTGGCCCGTTACATCCGTTGATGTTTACCGCATAAAAGAGGATGGTCCCCTTATTCTTACAAACCGCGGCGAATATAAGCGCAACGGCGAGGTGGAGCACCTCTGCACAAGCGATAATTCCGCCGGTTATCAATTCCAGATAACCGCAGATGCCAACGGCGGCGGAGTTGCGCAGGACTATATGGTTATGTTCACCGAAAACAATATAGTATTCGATGAAAGCTCTATGGAGACTACCATTGAGCGCATACCCACCAGCAATAATGACAGCGTGAATATCTACCTTTATCCCGATAAGCCGCTGTCCTCCTCACAGTCCAACGATTTCAAGTGCAGCCTTAAATTCCAGAAGCGCGATGTTGATGCCACATATCAGCTCAGCATTAAGGATATGACACTTTCCGCTGACAAAAAGATGCTCTATGCTCAGGGCGTTAATGCCACTGGTATGAGCGCGATGTATGAGCTGTATGTTTCAAGCGGCAACGATATGTCGCTCAACCATGCCATAGTTCAGCATATACGCGACGGCGTCGTCATCAATTCGTATTATATCGGCTTCGGCGTTTCCGATAACCCGTTATACGGTGCAGTCGGTGTGCCCACGGCGCGTCCCGACAGTGCCGATGAAAGACAGGTGCTTACGCTCCAGTTCAGCGATGACACCGTATATAAGCAGCTTTCCGGACTTGGCGCAAATATAGTTGTGGGCTTCAGCTACACAACGACCGATGACCCTAATAACAAGGTCTACAATTCCGCAAACGTTTACCTTACCGATCAGCAGATAAATGCTGTCAGAGCAGGTCTTACGGTCGATGTCGTATTCCGTGAAATGTTCGTAAAGAATATTACGAAGATTTCCGTGACCGCGACCGAGCAGCTTACCGCAACGGTAAGCAAGGCAATGGTAAATGCCTATAATATCAATAACGAGGGCAAGGAAGAATGCATCGGTCATTACAGCGTTGCAGAGCCCATACTTATAACACGTTCAAAGCACAGCGTTGCCTGCACTTCAAAGAATGTCGGTGCAATAGATGTCAAGTTCGAAACCGATAATACATCCTCCTACATCGGTATGGAGAATATGCGCGTTTCAATGAAGCTCGGCGTTGTGAATGAATACGGCGATGCAAAAGAAATTGTCGTAAGCGACATTTCAAAATACTTCGTTTCCGGCGCGATTCAGGCGGGTACGGTGGCTGAATTGAGAATGCTTGTTACCGATGTTGAGGAAGTCAAGTATATGATTCTTACGCCCCACAATCCCGACAACGGCAAATTGCCCGGCTGGCCGCTCAAGAGCGTAAATGTTTCCTGGTTTATTGACGGCAAGGAAAAGGACGGCAGTATGGCGGCAAGCATCGGCAAGGTCATACAGACCGAAGAAAGCTATGTTATCAATACTGCCGATGTTGTGGTCGGCGCGTCCGTAAAGGTGCTCGATGAAACGGGCGGCGGCGTGATCACGCGCAATATCGAGGGCAGGGATCTTGACCTTACGCTGAAAAACGGTTACAGCCTGCTCATAACACCCGAAGCCGTCAACAGCGTCAAGGGCTATGGCTGCAAGGTCGAAGCTGCCAATGTTCTCGGTGATGTTTACAACAACACGTTCACCATGCAGAAGAACGGCAACGGCTCATATCTGTTCACACCGGATAAGAATTCGTATCAGAATTCGTTCTATATAATCACCATTACTTCCGAAGAAAATCCCGAAAAGGTGATTCATATCAATGTGGCGGCAGAGGGCGCACCCGAGCCGCCTACCGAGCCTACCACTCAGTCGCCTCCCATACCTCCTGAGCAGACCACTATTCCGGTACCCATAACCGAGCCGTCTGCCGAACCCACCACAGATGAGCCTACCGCAGAGGAGCCCACTACTGCTCCGCAAGAGTAATAACCGTCAAGGAGGATTTTACCTATGAAAAAAAAGATAATCGCCATAGTTCTTGCGGTAATTCTCGTTGCGGCAGTGGTGATTGCGGCAGTCATAAGCAATAATAAAACGGATGTCAATACCGACGGTTCACTTTATGATTATGATGTGAAAAAATCCGGCTCGGGTTATACCGTTACTGTCAGCGGCAATTTCGACGGCAGCAAGTGGTTATGTACTTCCGACGGCTCCGTTGAGTGCGCACAGAAAGAAGCTTCCGCCAAAAAAGCATCTTTCGGTGTTAAATCAACGGGTGAAGGCAACGGTCTTGCAAAGCTCGTCCTTACAAAAGAAGACAGTTTGCTCAACAGCGAATCTTATGAAATAGCTCTTGCATTCAGTACAGATGCAAAAGGCGGCTTTTCGTTCGAAAACAGCAGCCACAATGAACTGTCTGCCGCGGTTTATTCGCCCGACGGCTCCGAGTGCGCTTATGCTTATAAATCAAGCAGCGACGGCTCCGTTCTGTTTGCAATAAACGATTCCGGTTACAGCGGTCTTGTAAACGAAAAAGGGACGGTTGAGGTCAACGGTACTCCCGAAAGCGGCGAGGGCAAATTGGTGCTTGCCGTTTCACCCGTTGCCGCAGGCAGCGATGTGCTGAAATTTTTCAATGCGGAAAAGGGCAGGGCAATAGCCGTTTCAGTCGAAGTTACCGAGGATAACACGGTCAACATTAAAAATGTTGATTTTGAAGATTACAAAAATGCCGAAGCCGAAGAAAAAAAGCCCGAAAGAATTGCAAGTGATTCGGCAAAGGCTGCCGCAAGCGAGCTTAAAATTCCCGCAGGCTACAAGCTCGACGGAACAACTGCCATAACATTTTCATACGCCGATGGCGAGAAAAAAGGCGAATGCCTTTGCGCCGTTATGAAAACCGATAAGGATACCGTTTACTATTACTGTGCAGCCGATGTTTCCGTCGATGATTTCACAAGCTATATCTGCTCCGAAATCGAAAGCGGCGAGGATGTTGCGGTAGGCAGTGCAAACGGCAAGGTCTACAATGAAAAATCCGGCAGCACGGTTGTCTGGGGCAACGCCGGCGGCGACAGTTTTGCCTGCATCTGCGAAAATAAAGATACTGCCGTAAAATGCGCGGCGGCGCTTTATGAGCTTAATCCCGCAGTTTCATACTGAACTGCAAGAGGTAAATTGTATGGATAACGAAAAACGAAAAGAAATACGCCGCATACTTTCCGGCTTTATGGAGGATGACGGCAAGGTGCTTACCGCTGCCGAATCAGTTCTCACAAGCGGCTTCAAAAGCGTGTTCAGCGGCTCGTTTTCGGCAAGAGTGCTCGGCATAGCGGTCATTAAGCGGCAGTATAAAGCCGATTTCTCGGCATCGGAGCTTCCGGAAAGATGCCGCAAAGCCTTTGCGGATATGGGGCGCCGCGTTTCACTGAAAACCGAGCCCGAGGGAGCGGATGCGGTGCTTGTATTCAGGTTTCTTTTTAATCCGTGCCTTATTACCGCACAGTTTGAGGGCAGCAGAGTGTTGCTTACATTTTATGCGGCGCGTTCAATAGCGGTGCTGCTTAATGCCTGTTTTAATTTTTCAAGATGGCTCAAAAAAATGCCCGACGGAAAAATGAAGCGCGAAGATATTACAATAGGTGCCGAAAAAGACGATGAAACACCTAAGAAACATCCCAAACGCGAAAGAAAGCATAAAAAAAAATAAAAAACAACGGGTTGTGACGATCGGTTTTCGCCACAACCCGTTGTTAATAAATAAATATTTTTCTCACAGACTCTTTTTGAGCTTTTTCCTTATGGGGATATACAGCGCAAGTATCAGTGCAAGGCAAATGAGCATTACAAATGTTTCAAACTGCTCCGGTGAGGTCAGTATGTAAGCGGCTTTTGAAGGGCTCGTCATTTCGCCGTAGGGCATAACGATAAGGCAGCCGTGGTTAAGGAAGAAATACGCTGCCGCACACAGCGTGAGGTATTTCGGGAACAGACCGAAAGCGAATTTGTCGGGCGTTTTCTTGATTGCAATAAGGGTGGCGCTCTTGAAAGTCTTAATGACCGCAATAAGAATAATTATACCCGCAATAACTCCGAATACTATGGCGAGAATATCGCCGAGGTCACCGCCGTCCTCCACAACACCGAAATTGCCGAGCAGCTTGCCGAAGCGAATACCGATTATTCTCATCGGTACAACACCGAATACGAAAACGGTTGCAAGCAGGTTGATGAGCTTGCCGAATTTTTCGTTAGCGATAAAGGGTGCGGTGTCCGGCTCGCTCTGATTTGTGAGTGATTTCGGCAGTATTGCTATTGCAAGCATTGTGAATAAACCCACGCCTGCGCCCGTGCAGAATTCCCAAAGTCCCCAGTTAGAGCCGAGAAGGGGGCGCGGTGCGGCAACATCGGCGAGCAGACCCGTGTCATACGGGAGTATAAGCAGGCTCGTCATGGCGGTGGTAACAATGCTTGTGCCGGCATTGATAATAAACGCAACGCCGGAGGTGACCTTATCCTTAAATGCAATAAGCGGGTAGAGCATTACCGCAACGGTTGCGAACAGGTCGCCTATATGCTCAATGCTCATATAGTAATTCTCAAAGAATGCAATATCCTGAGTCCAGCCGCGGTTGCCGAAATGCTTCATATAGGCTTCGGCAGGGCTTGCGTAGTTAAAGCCGTATTCTTTAAGACCGAGCGCGGCACATTCCACCTGGTCGGGATTTATCGCTTTAAGAATCGGGTGGGCGATAGTCGCCTTAACGAGATACGAAACTGCAAAGAATATTGCTATTGCGATTATGTAGTGCTGAATTTTGAATTCTTTTTTTGAAAACAGCGTGCCTACAAAGAATGAGAAGAACGGAACGAGCGTAAAGCCCATTATAAGTATAATCGCCATACCGCTGTACGGGTTTATGGGCAGGAATGTTTCCGTTGTGCCGTTCATGGGGTAGGGCAGGTCGCTGCCGAGCACACCGCTCATCTGGTGAATGACCGTAGCATAGCCCGTTACGCCGAGCCCCGTAAGCAGTGCGCCTATGGGTATAAGCTCATATTTCATACCCTTGCGCTTGCCGTAGAAGTGGTAAATCAGCAGTATCAGCATAAGACCTACGCTGTAAAGGCCCCACGATGCGCCCCAGCCGCTTTCGCCGCGGCAGCGCCACATAAAGCCGCCGACTAATGTTGCGAGGATGATTGACAGTATTTTCATACCTTTAGTCTGAGATTTTTCCATAAGAAGACCTCCTTGTGAATAATAGTATAACAAAAGAAAATAAAAAGTGAATATTAAATTATAAAAATGTTTACAAATTATTGAAAAAATGCTATATTTTGCTATAATATTATTCATTAAAAAGGGGTGGTTATATGAAAAAAACCTTTAAAACCGTAATTGCGGCAATGCTTGCACTTGCACTTGTTTTCTGCTCTGTCTGCATTTCTGCTTCGGCAGCTGACAATTCCGTTTACTTTGCCGTTACCACCGATATTCACGCGGAATACAACGGCTCTGCTTCACTTGAGCAGAATTTTCCCGAAAGTGAGCTTTATTTCCACGCGGGCGGCTCCGGCAACCTTTATGACGAAACACCCGGGCTTCTCAGAAGCTTTCTCACAAAAGCCGCCGCACAAAATGTCGATTTTGTGCTTGTTTCCGGCGACCTTACGCGCTCCGGCACACCCGAGGAGCATACCTATGTTGCTTCCGTGCTTGAAGATTTCACCGCGAAAACGGGCATAAAGGTCTATGTTGTTCCCGGCAACCACGACTATTTCCATACCACGCCCGAAGAATTTAAAGAGTATTACAACAATGTTTCGTATGCGAATGCACTTGTTGTGGACAGTGAAACCGGCTCGTATACCGCCGATTTGCCGAATGACTATCGTCTTATTGCGGTCGATTCCACAGACCCGGGCGATGACGGCGACGGACTCACCGACCGCCTTTTCGGCTGGATAGACGAGCAGGTGCAGGCGGCGCGTGCCGACGGCAAAGAAATTATTTACTCAATGCACCATCCGCTTCTCGAGCATCTGTACCTCGGTAAAATTCTTATGAGCGATTTCATTGTAAGAAATTACGAGGATGTTGCGGAAAAATTCTGTAATTGGGGCATTCAGTATGTGTTTACGGGCCACGAGCACGGCAACGATGTTGCGAAATTCGTGGGTAAGAACGGCAACACGGTTTACGATGTGCTCACCACCGCGCTTTCGTCATATCCGCTTGAATACCGCACCGTAAATTATTCAAAAAGCGGCGTTGCGCTCGAGATGAACAGTATTGATGAGTGCGATTTCAGTTTGCTTAAAGACGGTTATACTCCTGCTCAGCTTGAGCTTATGGAATCCGACTATAATGCCTACGCATACGGCTATTTCAGATATTCCATTGAACAGAAAATTCTCAAATACACCTCGCCCGATTTCATCAAGGATAAGCTGAATGCCGAAACGGGCTTGCTCGCAAGCGAAATAGATGCGCTTATGACTTTCGTGAACGATGCGCTCAAAATGCCGCTTTATGACAACGGCGACGGCGAACTGAGCATAGAAGCACTTGCCGCCAAAAAGGGCATAGCCATTCCGCAGAGCGGGTATAAATCACTTGTGGACCTTGCGACCGCGCTTGTGGCGCTGCATTACTACGGCGATGAAAACCTGCCGGCAAGCGAAGCCGTTGAGGGCGAGCTGTTTATAAAGGGGCTGAACACGGGGCTTGAATATATACTTGCGAATGTTGAGGGCCATGTAGCCGATGAAATATTTGCTTTAACATCCGCCAATGCAGGCGCCGAAAGTGATGCGCTCAACAGATGGTTTTCAGCCGCGGGCAGCGAGGAATCATACGAGGCAGCCGAAAAGGTGCTTTACCCGCTGCTTGATAAATACACCTACGATGCCGCACCCACCGACAGGAATGTTACACTCCCCGCACTCGGTGAGACCGAAGTAAGGGAAAGCGGCATAGCTTCATTCTTCAAAAAATTTCTTAAATTTATACTGAATATACTTGATTTTGTATTTACGGGAATTATATAAAACAAACGGCTTTACGGTTGAAAATACTTTACCGTAAAGCCGTTGTTTTTTGTTATCGGTTTTCGGAATTCGGCAGTGCCGGCCACTATGCCGAAAAATACTTTTGATTAGGGCTTGAAGGTCTGTCCGGAATCAACAGCTTTATTTTTCCCTCATCAATCAGCGGTTTTATATATTTGCTGAGCGCGTATGAAACGGATTTAATGCCTAAAAATCCCGCAATTTCATTTTTGCTTTTCGGAGAGGAACAAAAATCGATTAAATTCTTTTCATTCGATTTGTCACCTGCGGTAATTTCGGGTTGCTTTCTGAAAATAACGGTGAATTCGCCTCGCCTGTCAATAAACTCCGGTTCAGGCAGACCGCTTTCTTTCAGTTCTTTTCTTATTGTGGGAATACCGGAGTATCGGTTTTCGGTTATGCTTAAAACCTCGAGAGCGTTGGCTAAGACGGGGTTTCTGGTGTCTGCCTGGATTTTGCCGAGAGTATCCACAGAAAGCCTTCCGTACAAGCCACCGGGGCTTTTTATTTCCATTCGGTCGGAATACATTGTTATCTGAATGGGCATACCCTCGGTGTGCATACTGTAATCGCGGTGAACAAGGGCGTTGAGCACAGCTTCCCTGACGGCGTTTACCGGGTATTCCGGCTTATCTGTTCTTTTGCCGGTCTGACCGTCTATTATTGTCTTGGTTTTCATATTATTTCTGATGAACATCAGTGAAGCATCAAGCATTTCGGGAATTGTGCCTTCAATTCGTTTGTTGTCTATGAACCTTGAGCCGTCCTGCTCTGTTTCGCCGATTTGAATTCCGGGAACAGATACCGCAATTACCGATAATTGCGGGAAATACGCCTGCGGGTATAAACCGAACATCAACTCGGAAAAAAGAGTGGGTTTGCCGTTTTTTATAATATTCATCAACGAGATGATTTTTTCTTCACCGAGTTTTGAAAGATTGGGTTTATTGAGTTTAAGCTTTAAAATGTAATTTCCAACTGCATTTGGGTCAAGTGAATCCTCTTGCGCATTTTCAACGGTGCGTATATCATCCTGATACTTTTTTCTGTATGCCTCATAGCTGTAAACCTCATATTCATTCATAGGCTCATCCGAGTCACCTGTTCTGATATATGAGCCTTTGAGCCTGCCTTTGCCGGTATAGTAGCACGGTCTGTCCGCAATATCGATGCCGGGAATTTCCGCCGCAACTACTGTTTTTTCATTGTATTCGGTAATAGTGAATATCGCCCTGACTTCAGGCTGCATTGTTTTGCATTGTTCGGTGACTTTTTTTTGCAGATCCTGCGCATCATATACGCCCACGACCTTAAAACCCTGCTTTTCATCAATTCCGAATACTATTGTTCCGCCGTCATCCTGATTGGAAAAGCTCGAAAGCGTATCATAAAGCTTTTCGGTACAACCCATATTTGCACTTTTGACTTCAATATTTTGGAATTCGGTTTTTTGATGTGTAATTTTATCAATAAGAACTTTCAGTTCTGCTTCTAACATTTCAAATCTCACCTCTTGATTTAAAATATTATCACAAAATTTTAAATATTTCAAGAAAATTTGAAATATTCGGAATAAAATTTAAAATTTATATAAATATTTTAAAAATCTGCCGAAATTGAAAATCTGTATTTAAAGACTTATTTCTCCCCCAGTCCCCAGAACGCGAGCGCGCTCCCCGCCGCCACATTGAGCGAATCCACACCGTTGGCCATCGGTATTTTAATTACATAATCGCTGTTTTTTATCGTTTCGGCGGTCAGACCGTCGCCCTCCGAGCCGAGCAGCACGGCGAGCTTCGGCTCCGCTTTCAGCTTTTCGTCTTTAATTGTGACCGATTCGCTTGAAAGCGCCATTGAAGCGACCTTGAAGCCGAGCGTGTGCAGCGTTTCGGTAATATTCACGCCGTCAGGCTCAATGACCGTCCACGGCACCTGAAACACCGTGCCCATACTCACGCGCACCGCCCGTCTGTAAAGCGGGTCGCTGCAGCTTTCGCACAAAATCACCGCATCCATATTAAGCGCCGCGGCTGAACGGAATATAGCTCCCACATTTGTGGGGTTCATTATGTTTTCAAGCACGGCAACGCGGGTCGCATTTTCAAGCACAGCGGCAGGGGATTTAAGCGGCTTGCGCTTCATGGCGCAAAGCACGCCGCGTGTGAGCATATAGCCCGTAATATTCGTAAGCACATCAAATTCCGCGGTGAATACGGGGATATTTCCGCACCGTTCGATTATTTCCTTTGCCTGCGTTTCAATGTGCTTGTGCTCCACGAGCATCGAAACGGGCTCATACCCCGCATTGAGTGCGCGCTCGATCACTTTCGGACTTTCGGCTATGAAAAGCCCCTGCGAGGGGTCCTCGTTATTATAGAGCTGCACCTCGTTGAGCCGCGCATATACATCAAGCTCCGGCGCGTTGAAATCGGTAATTTCAATAATATCTGCCATTGCGTTCTCCGTCAGTATTCCTATTTTATAAGCTCCGCCGCTTTTTTCAGTACCTCAACCGAAAGCGACGGTATTCTGCCGAGCGAATCGGGGCCCACATTCAAAAGATAATTTACGCCCATAGAGTTCAGCTTTTTTCTGCGCTGCGCAACTGTTTCGGGTGTAATCCAATTCTGGTCAAAGTACTTAAAGCCCCACGAGGAGTTGAGCGTGCCGGGTGTTTCGTAAAGACCGTACGGCGAATACTTGAAGCCTTCAAGACTGTTCGGGTCGGCGTTCTCGTCGATTTTTTTGCTTTCCGGGTATTCGTTGTCGGAAAGCGAAACATAGTCGTAAGCGCCGTTGCCTATGCGCGAGTTTATAAGGCAGTCGGGCTGATATTCCTTAACGAGCCTGTTCAGTTCAAGGCTCTGTTCGGGGCTTATGGTGTGCGGTACATCGAACCATATAAGGCACAAATCGCCGTAGCCTGTAAGGATTTCTTTTACCTGCGGCTTGATTTTTTCTTCAAAGCAGATATCAAAATTTTTGTGCTCTTTGTCGGGAAAATCCCAGCTGTTATCCCACGAAACGCCGGAGCAGCCGCCGGCGTTATCGTAACCGCCGCCGTGCGGATGGTGCCAGTCAAGCTCCTGCGAATAGTAAAGCCCGAATTTAAGACCGTATTTGTAACATGCCTCGGCAAGCATCGCGGTAATATCTTTGCCGTACGGCGTTGCGTCAACTATATTGTATTTATCGGCTTGCGAGCGGTACATCGCAAAGCCGTCGTGGTGCTTGGCGGTGAATACAAAGTATTTCATACCGCAGTCGCGCGCAAGGCGTATCCATTCGTCCGCATCAAAATAAATCGGGTTGAAGTTTTTCGCAAGCGCGCCATATTCCTCATTTTTGATTGCCATAAAGCTCTGTATCCATTCGGCATAATCGCGAACGCGCCTGCCGCGGTATTCGCCGCCGAGCAGCGAGTACAACCCCCAGTGCGCCATCATGCCGTATTGAGCATTTCTGAACCATTCTCTGTTATCCATAAATAATCTCCGAAAAAATTTTATTAAAAATATATTAGCACAAAACCACGGTATTTACAATGAGGTTTTCCACGCGAAAATTCAGAACGAATTGTAGGGGCTGTACATAGTATGCAGCCCGGGTCAATCGCGCAGCGGCACCATGTGTGCCCAAGCGGTTGACAGTTCGCAATCGTCTTTCGATTTTGACAGCGAAAAGAAAGAACAATCGGTACGGGAGGCACCCCGTGCCTCCCGGTTTGCCCGCAAATCTGCGATTTCGGGCAAAAGGCAAACTGCGTTGATTTTATGTAATCGGCGCGGTTTTTGTGGTATATGCGGTTTTCATCCGTCAATCGCTCCGCGATTGACCCGGGCGGCACGGGGTGCCGCCCGTACCGATTGTTCTGAATTTTCGCGCGGGAAACCGCGGGGCAACGGTAAACCGCTCGGAAATTACGCAATCAAAAGCAAAACAGCGCAGTTCATACAAACCGCGCTGCGTTTTTGAAAATCTGAAAACTAAAAACTGAAAACTGAAAACTCGATTAAACAATCTTAAACATGGTCAGCATAACTTCAAATTCCTCTGCATACTTTTCGCCGCCGTCGGGAACGCTGTAACGTATTTCAATACATCCGCCTTTGCCGTCATCAACGCAGTATGCAATTTCCGAAGCATTGCCGAAACCGGAATTTTCAAAAGCTATTGGTAATTTTTCGCCTTTGCCGAGCTCGGAAGCAAGCATATCGCAATATTCTTCATAGCTTTTGGATGCCACGGGCGCAACGGTCATAACGGCGCCGCTTCCGTCCTTGGCAGTGAGTTTTGTAACTCCGTCTTCCTCAACACTGTCGTATTTCAGCTTGTCGATGTAAAAGGTGTAATTTTTTGTTTTTGCCGCGGGCTCTGTCGACTGCGGAATAGTAATATCCTCTGCAGTCTGCTGCGGCTCGACGGTTGTTTCGGGAACGCCCTTGTTGCTGCGCGTTGCAAAGAATATGCACACCGCCGCAATCGCAACAAGGCAAACCGCCGCAACAATATAAATTATCTGCTTTTTACCGGTTTTCGGAGTGTTTTCGGTTTTGTCAGCCATGTTGTGCTGCCCCCTTGAATTTATAGGGTGAATTAAGCCTTGTCAGCAGAGCCGAAAAGCTCGATTTTTTCACGAACGGTAGCCTTGATGGCTTCGCAGCCGGGAGCGAGAAGCTTTCTGGGGTCGAAGCCCTTGCCCTGAAGGTCCTTGCCTTCTTCAACATACTGCCTTGTGGCAGCGGCGAAAGCGAGCTGGCATTCGGTGTTGACATTGATTTTGGAAACGCCGAGGGAGATGGCTTTCTTTATCATATCGGCGGGGATACCCGTGCCGCCGTGAAGAACGAGGGGCATTGTGCCGGTCTTTTCCTGAACTGCCGCGAGGGTGTCGAATGAAAGACCTGCCCAGTTTTCGGGATATTTGCCGTGGATGTTGCCGATGCCCGCTGCAAGCATTGTAACGCCGAGGTCGGCTATCATTTTGCACTCATCGGGGTCAGCACATTCGCCTGCGCCGATAACGCCGTCTTCTTCGCCGCCGATAGCGCCTACTTCAGCTTCAAGCGAAAGACCCTTTTCTTCGCAGATCTTAACGAGCTCGGTGGTCTTTGCAATGTTTTCTTCGATGGGGTAGTGTGAGCCGTCAAACATTATTGACGAAAAACCTGCGTCTATGCAAGCCTTGGCTGCTTCGTAGGTGCCGTGGTCGAGGTGAAGGGCTACGGGAACGGTGATACCGAGGCAGTCTATCATGGCCTTTACCATATCGGCAACGGTCTTGAAGCCGCACATATATTTGCCTGCACCCTCGGAAACACCGAGAATAACGGGGGAGTCCATCTCCTGCGCGGTGAGAAGAATGGATTTGGTCCATTCAAGGTTGTTGATGTTGAACTGACCGACTGCATAGTGGCCGGCTTTTGCTTTTGTAAGCATTTCTTTTGCACTTACCAATGCCATTGTGAACAACTCCTAATATAAAAAATTTTTTAGAAACAAATTGAGAATTTCAGATGTTTTCTTCTCTGAAATCAAGCACAAGCTCATCCTTAACGGGCGAAAGCTTTGTGTATTTAACGCCTGCCGCATCGAACATACGCTTTGAGGCACGTGTGCCGGCGGTGTCGGCGTATTTGTCTGAAAGGTAAATGACCTCTTTTATGCCGCTTTGAATTATCGCCTTCGCACATTCGTTGCAGGGGAACAGCGCAACGTAAATGCGGCTGCCGGTAAGGTCGCCGCCGCGGTAGTTGAGTATGGCGTTAAGCTCCGCGTGGCATACATAGAGGTACTTTGTGTCGTAATCGTCGTCGGCTTTTCTTTCCCACGGAAAAACATCGTCATCGCACCCGGCGGGAAAGCCGTTGTAGCCGACAGACAGAATGCGGTTTTCGTTGTTGACTATGCAGGCGCCCACCTGCGTGTTGGGGTCCTTACTGCGTTTGGCACAGAGCATGGCGGCACCCATAAAGAATTCATCCCAAGAAATGTAACCGTCGCGTTTCGGCATACCGACGCCTCCCGTAACAATTTATTAACCGACATTTACCAATTTATCATTATACTATAACCTTTTTCTTTTTTCAAGAAAAATCGTAAATTTTACAACAACGGGAAAATTTTTTTGATTTGGAAAATAAAGTTAGTGAATTTTTAAGAGTTATTTCCAAAACAGAAAAATAAATCATCCCGTTTTTGTTATGCTAAAAAGCGACAAAAAATATGGGGTGATTTATTTGGGCAAAGGATATTTCAAAAGAGTCCTTTCAATGACAACAAAAGCGGAGCTTGTTTTCTGGTGGATACTCAGGCTCATTATGGTCGGCGGCATGATATTTACGCTCGTTAAATATTTCAGCGGCGATATGGGGCCGGACGGCTTCAACCCGCAGCTCAAGTTCGATACCGCCACAGGTGTGTATAAGCTTGACCCGTACAATGCTTTGCAGATGGCGGCAAACCTTGTGGGTATGTTCGCATTCGAAATCTGCCAGTGCTTCCCCGAAAAGACCTTCCCGCGCTATCTGCCGGCATATTTTCAGAATATCACCATAATCGGTTTTTTCCTTGCATCGTTCGGCGGCGCGTTTCTCAATTTCTATTACCTTATTCCCGCTTACGATAAGATCCTGCACCTTACCGGCTGCATGGAGGCTGTGTTTATGGGTTACGAGCTCGTTTCGGCAATGCAGCTGCGCGACAAGCAGTATTGCTCGGGTAAGCTTGCGGCGCTTTGCGCATTCGGCATAGCATTCATATTCGCTGCCGGCTGGGAGCTTTTCGAGTTCACCACAGACCAGTGGTTCGGCTTTGATGCCCAGCATTGGAGCATCGACAATGCCATAGCCGAAGCAGGCGGCATTGAAAATGTGTTCATGCTTCTGCCCCTCGACCACTTCGGTGAGCGTGAGCGCGAGCTGCGTTTTGCCATTATGGATACAATGGGCGATGCCATTCTTAACGCTCTCGGTGCCATTCCGATGTATCTGTTCCTGAGAAAACGCCCGTATCACCATATGGGAGAGAAAAATATCAACAAAATCATTGAAGAAGAATTGGCGAATAACGACAAAAAAGAGGTTGTCGCAAAATAATTATTGAACTTACACAAAGCGTGGTATATAATGTATGCGTAAAAATGTAAGGAGGAATTCTTATTATGTCAAAGAAATTATTGGCAATAGTACTTGCGCTTATCATTGCGCTTTCAGTTGTTGCCGTTCCGGTAGCTGCCGCAGGCATTTCGCTGCCGACCACATCAATTGAAAACATACTCTATATGATAATCGACAAGCTGCTTTCATGGCTGCTTTCCTATTTCAATATGTACTGGCCCGGCTACGAGGGCGCGTGGACCGGGTTGGATGAGTACGACTCGGCTGACTTCTATGCAGGTCAGGAGGAATTCGACACAACCTTCGACGGCTCTAACGACTGGTCCCTCGGTTATGCAAGGGAATCACTCCTTGACGGGCTCGATATAATGGGCGGCGACTACTTCATGGCAGGTTCACTTGAGCCCATCGCCGGCAGAGTCCCCACCAAGATCGTAGACGACCAGAGAGTTCGCGTTTACGCTATCAGCGACGGCGACGATGCTGACGGCGACGGCGTTACCGACAAGGTGGTTCACGCTGTTATCGACGGCTTCGGCTTCTCACGCGGCGATGTTAACATCATCCGTGAAAGACTTGCCGAGTTCGCAGAGGCAAACGATATTATCAGCATCAACGTTTCCGTACTGCATCAGCATTCCTGCATCGATACTCTCGGTATGAACGTTCCGCTTGCTCCCGCGCTTATCTACAACACAAGCAATGCGGCAGTCGGTGGCATCAGCGACAAGATCATCGAAAAAAATCAGCAGTTTATGGAGAATCTCTTCGCCAAGACCGTTTACGCCATAAAGAGAGCCGTTAAGACTATGAAGACCGGCGACCTCTACTACGGCACTGTTGATGCAAACGAGTTTATTCACGACAAGCGCGAGCCCATCGCCATTGATGAAATGGTTCACAGACTTCGCTTCGTTCCCGAAGACGGCACTGCCGAAACCTGGATCATCGAAGCAGGCTTCCATGTAATCAGCCTCGGTGCAGGCGGCTCCGAGCTTACCGGCGACGTTCCGTTCTATGTAGAGAAATACCTCAATGAAGAACTCGGCGTAAATGTAGTTTACGTTCAGGGCGCAGAGCTCGCAATCTCCAAGGGCGATGTTGAAGCCTGCACACTTTGCGGCGGCACCGGCATTCCCGGCGATGATGTTGATGAAGAAACCGGCAAGAGGATGTATGTATGCAGCGAGTGCGGCGAAAGCTTCGTTCCCGCAGATGAAGACAGATACCAGAGCATGGAAACCTTCTCAACTCTGTATGCTAAGAAGATCTGCACTATCGACAACGAAATCAAGCTTGATCCCGTTCTTAACATCGCTCACAGGGAAGTTGTTCTTGATGTTACCAACGAAATCCTTACTCTTGCTACCCGCGAGGGCATCCTCAATGCGGTTATCGTAAGAAACGGCAACGATTATCAGATGATTACCGAAATCGGCTATATGCGCCTCGGCAACGAAGTGGCAATCTTCATCTGCCCCGGTGAGTTCGATCCCGCACTCATCTACGGCGGTCCCGAATCCGGCTCTGCTTCCTGGACCGGCGCAACCTGGGAATATACAGGTCCCGACGGCGAGAAGACCGCTGCTCCTCTTAAGGATTACCTTGATGTTGACAATGTTATGGTATTCGGACTTTGCAACGACCAGGCAGGTTACGTGCTCAGAGATAACGAGTATCATTCAATAATCGACAACAACGAGGAAGTCAACATTGTTGCCACCAACGCAGGTTCCGTATTCTCTGCAGAATTTGCAAAGTTTATTTGCGACTACGCAGCATAAGATTTCAAAAAACACGGGTTGTGACGGGTTTTCGTCACAACCCGATTTTTTAATGAATTTTGCATTATTCATTAACATTGCACATATTCGTTTGTGTAAATTTATATAAAATATTTGTTGCAAAAAAATAATAATACTATTATAATTACTGTGTATCTCTGTAAAATTTAACAGAAAGGCGAATTGCTATGAAAAAATCAAGAAAAGTTATATCTTTCGTTCTTTGCCTTGCGCTTGTTGCCGGCGTTTTCTCAACCGCCTGCTTCGCAGCCGAGAAAAAGGATATCAACTACATCATCACCAACCCCTATGCCGATGTTGACTGGAATACGTGGGAACAGTATAAGGCTGACGTTCACAGCCATTCCACACAGTCCGACGGCGACAATACCCTTAAATATCAGGTTGAATCTCATTATGATTACGATTTTGATATTTATGCACTTACCGACCACGGCACAACAAGCTACAGCTGGCTTGAGGATAATGTAAACTACACGGTTAAGGTCGGCGTAGCAGTTAAGGATTCGCTTACCCCCCTCGAGCATCTTGAGGAAACCGGCACCGCCGCAAACGGCAACACCTATTATGTAGAGTCCACTCCTCTTTCCGATGCCAAGGGCGACACACAGGATTATTACTGGCAGGAGGGCGAGAGCGACGGCCATAAGATGCTGCGCGTTCCGTTCGGTATTGAAAATAATCCCACATCGCTCAACAATGCCCATGTAAACAGCTGGTTCGTTGATTACGGCAACGGCGTTCTCGGCGGCACAAGCGATTATGAAACACCCATTAAAGGCGTTGACGAGCTCGGCGGTCTTTCGGTAATAAATCACCCCGGCGAGTACACCAATGCACGCGACGAGGAAGAAACCGCAGATGCTTACGATTACAGCGATACGCATTACAAATATGTAATAGATAAGTTCACAAGCCTGCTTGCAAATTACCCGAGCTGCATAGGTATAGATATGAACAGCAAGGGCGACTCCAGAACCCGCTATGACAGAAAGCTTTGGGATATTCTTCTTATGAACCTTGCCCCCGCAGGCAGAAATGTTCTCGGTATATGCACAAGCGACTCACATAACGAGGGCATCATTTACTCCGGTTATGTTGAGGCTGTTATGCCCGAGCTTACCGTTGATGCTTTCAGACAGAGCCTTGAAACAGGCGCATTCTTCGGCTGCAGCAAATATCTCGGCAACCCCGAGGAGCTTACCGAAATCGCCAATTACTGCGTAAACAGCTCCAATCCCGATGCAGTTGATGTCGGCGGCATCATCCTTGATGCACAGGCTGAAAATCCCAAGTGCAAATACGAGGCTCCGTTTGATGTGGATGCTCCCGTTGTTAATTCCGTTAAAGTTGATGATGCGGCTGATACGATCACCCTTGCCACTACCGATGCACTCTGCATCCGCTGGATTGCAAACGGCAAGACCATCGCTTACGGCAACACAATCGACCTTGACGATTACAGCGACGAAATCGGCGCCTATGTTCGTGCCGAGGTATTCGGTGAGGGCGGCATAGTTTATGTTGAACCGTTCGTTCTCGATTACAGTGAAGCTCCCGAAGCAAATATCAACCGTAATTTCTTTGATTTCGGCTTCCTTGCAAGCGCCATTCCGGATACAATCGTTAAGTTCATAGGCAGCCTGCATATCTTCCGCATAATCTTCGAGGCACTGACGAGATAAGTTTTTGACGAGTTTTCAGTTTTAGAATTTCATTAAACAACGCGGTTTATATAAGCCGCGTTGTTTTTTTGATTACGAAAATTCAGAGAAAATTGTATGGGCGGCGCTCCCCGTGCCGCCCGGTTTGCCCGCAAATCTGCGATTTCGGGCAAAAGGCAACCCGCGTTGATTTTAACAATCAGCGCGGGTTTTCAATATCGCTTTTCAGCGGCATTTTTTCCGTAATATAACCGAGAAAATAATCGGGGCTTATATTGTAAAATTCACACAGCTTCATAAAATCCTCAATGCTGAGTTTCGCGCGGCGTTTCTCAATATGGTCATAGCCCTGCTGTGATTTGCTGAGGATTTTCGCAATATCTGTTTGGGTAAAATCATTGTCGACTCTGTATTCGATCAAACGGTCAATGTAATCCATAATCATCACCGTTTATAGTTTAACCTACTCAGATATTGAGTATTGACAAATACTCAAAGATTGAGTAAAATGTAAGCAAATAAGTATAAAATAGAAAATATTAAACAGCTGTGGGTTGATAAGTTATTTGTGTTTTAGTAAACTGATGATTGAAAATTAATAATAAGAAAAAGGGTAAAAATTTAATTAAAGGTGTCTTGAATGTTTTGCGGTTGTCAGTATGGTTATAAACACGATACCTGTATTATTTTTTTACATTGACAATCTATGGCAAAATCAAGCAAAAACCAAGCGCCAGCGATGGCGCATAAAAGTATAGGGGCGCAGTCGATTGTTACAAGTGTATTTTTGTTTGGTGTAACATTTATTCTGCCGCTTGTAATTCATAACGGATATTACGATATTACCGAAACGAAGGCATATTGTTTCGGTTCGATTGCCGCCATTTATATTTTAGTGCTTACGGTTGTTTTGGTAATTAAAGTCATAAAGGCAAAATCCATAAGCAATATACATCACTTTAAACTCGATTATACCGAAATTGCGATTGCGGTATTTGCCGCTGCATATTTAATATCGGCTTTACTGTCAGACCGAAGTGTTACCGTATGGTTCGGAGTTGGTGCGCGTTATCAGGGCGTAGCGGCAATATTTCTTTATACCGCCGTAATGTTTGCGGTTTCACACAATTATCGGTATTCACAGCGTGTGCTTATAGGTACTGTTGTCGCGTTTGAAGTTGTAAGCATTATAGCTTTGCTGAACTGTTACAATGCAGATGTTCTCGGGTTTTATGCCGATTTGGAACTCACTGATAAAAGCAGATTTATTTCTACTATCGGCAATATAAACTTTTACAGCAGCTACATCAGTTTGATATTTCCGCTTATAATTTACGGTTTTTGCAGAGCGGAAGGGACACTTACAAAAGCATTTTTCGGGATTGCGCTTGCAATTGGTTCGCTTGGTGTAATGGTTAGCTCGAGTGAAAGCTTTGCAGTCGGTTTTGTGGTTGCGCTTTCGATTATTCCGCTTTTCTTTTTTAAAGATGCACGAATAATGAAAAGGTTTTCGGTTTGTATAATAATATTTCTTGCTATTTCGAAAGCTTACGGTATTTTTTACACCAAAACAGAGGCAATCTTAATGCCGAATGTAAAAATCTCGTTGATTTTGAGTGTGCTTTTAAAAAACTGCATAGTATATCCGGCAATAGCGGTGTTTGTTATTATTTGGTTAATTGCTTGGAAAAAATCGGAAGATTTAAGAATGCTGCAGAAAGTATATGCAGTTGTTTTGGCTTTAGGTGCAGCGAGTGTCATCGGCGTGTTTGTCGGTGCAAATACCGTTTTTAAAGAAACCGATTTCGGCATTTTTAATGAGTTTATTAAAATAACAGATGGTTGGGGTTCCGATCGCGGAACTATTTGGAAAGTTTGCGTTAAGTTATATAAGAATTTGCCGGTGAGTCAAAAGCTTTTCGGCGTAGGACCGGAAAATCTGTTTAAATTTACTCCGGCAATACAGGGCTATACCAATCTGAAACTTGATCAGGCGCATAACGAATACTTACAGTACCTTATTACAACGGGCTTGTGCGGTCTTTTATCATATATATCCGTGCTTGTTTGTGTAAGCATAAAAATTATAAAAAAAGCTTCGAAAAACGAACTTGCCGTAGCAATTTTTGCGGGGCTTGCGGCTTATTGGGTGCAGGCATTTTTCAATATAGCACAGCCGTTCTCTACACCGGTTATGTTTACATTTATTGCGTGGGCGTTGGCGGAATGCCGCCTTTCGGAGCAAAAAATATATAATAATTTTTAATTTTCGGAGGTATGATTTTGGAAATTAAGGTTAAATCAACAACACTGAAGAAGGACTTATGCGTAATAATGAGTGTAGTACTCATTTTACCGCAATTGCTTCTCTGTGGCGGATCATTGGCAAACGGCATACATACGTTTGGCAATTATGTGCTGAGTGATGGCAATGTTACAGAAGGCAATGTAACTTACAGCGATATTACACCCGGCGACATTACACCCGGCGACATTACACCCGGTGATATTACGCCCGGTGACATTACACCCGGTGACATTACGCCCGGTGATATTACACCCGGCGACATTACACCCGGTGACATTACGCCCGGTGATATTACGCCCGGTGATATTACACCCGGCGACATTACACCCGGTGACATTACGCCCGGAAATATTTCGTGCGGCAACATAACGCCCGGAGAAATAAAATGGATCAATATAACACCGGGGAATGTTTCGTTGCTTGAATTCATCCCTTCTGAAACAGGTAACTACGTATTCACATCACATTCAGAATATGGTGATACATACGGCTTTTTATACAATGCAAATTTGTATTGCCTTACATATGATGACGATTCCGGTACCGGCAATAACTTTAAAATACAATACACGTTGAAAGCCGGGGAAACCTACTATTTTGGCGCACGGTTCTATAATAAATATAATGGCGGGTCGTTCCAAGTGTCGCTTTCCGTCTATGAGTATAGTCCGTTCACATTTTCTTTGAATGACGACGGCAATTCATATATTCTTACAAAATGTGATCGGTCATACAGCGGCGAAGCGGTTATCCCGTCAACATACAAAGGAAAGCCCGTAACGCGTATAGGAGATTATGCTTTCTACGATTGCAGCGGAATTTCAACGGTAACTGTACCCGATGGCGTAACGAGCATAGGTGCTTGGGCTTTCGGCTTCTGCAGTAACCTTACATCGGTAGCACTGCCTGACAGCGTAACAAGTATAGAGGAGTATGCTTTCTACGGTTGCTACAGCCTCGCATCAATAAAAATCCCCGACAGCGTAACCGGAATAGGCGATTGGGTTTTTTACGAATGTAGTGACGATTTGATTATTTATTCAAAACCCGGCAGAGCAGAAGCTTATGCAAAAGAATACGGCCTGATTTGGAAAAATATTTGTCAGCATATTGATGAAAACCGTGATTATATTTGCGAATCTTGCGGTTATTGGGTTTGCGATATTATCCCCGATGCAACAAAAGAAATCACCTTGGATGAGGCGGAAACAGCATTACTCGAATTCACCCCTTATGTTACCGATACTTATGTGTTTACATCAAGTTCGTATAGTTATACATACGGCTATCTGTACGATGCCGAAATGAATGTGCTTGCATACGATGACGATTATGCCGATAACAGAAATTTCAAAATAAAATACACACTCGAAGCCGGCAAAACCTACTATTTCGGTGCAAGGTTTTATGATGAATATAACAGCGGCTCATTCAATCTATCGCTTGCGGTATATTCTCCGTTCACCTTCACTTTGAACGACGACGGCAGTTCTTACACTTTCTCAAGGTGTGATGAGTCGTATAACGGCGAAGTGGTTATACCGGCAACATTTAAAGGTAAACCGGTAACAAGCATAGGCTATTGTGCTTTCTATAATTGCAGCAGCCTTACATCGGTAACCATACCCGACAGCGTAACGAGCATAGGTGATTATGCTTTCTCCGATTGCAGTGGTCTTACATCAGTGACTATACCCGACAGCGTAACAAGCATAGGCTATGGTGCTTTCGGTGGTTGCAGCAGTCTTACATCAATAGAAATACCTGACAGCATAACGAGCATAGGCGATAGAGCGTTTTCATCTTGCAGCAGCCTTACATCGGTAACTATACCCGACAGCATAACGAGTATTGGCAATTATGCTTTCGAGTATTGCAGCAGTTTGACAGCAGTAACGATACCTGATAGCGTAACGAGTATAGGATATTCCGCATTCTCCGGTTGCAGTAGTCTTACATCAATAAATGTGGTGGCGGATAATAAATACTATTCTTCGCAAGACGGCGTGTTATTTAATAAAGATAAAACAGAACTCATTTGCTGTCCCGGCAGCAAGACCGGAGCATACACTATTCCGAACAGTGTAACGAGCATAGGCGATTATGCTTTCCGCGGTTGCAGCAGTCTTAAATCTGTAACTATCCC
Organism: Acutalibacteraceae bacterium; assembly: GCA_045617785.1. GTDB lineage: Bacteria > Bacillota > Clostridia > Oscillospirales > Acutalibacteraceae > DTU089. Next base: position 33,877 of record JAZLJH010000041.1, on the reverse strand, counting down.
CGACAGCGTGACGAGCATAGGATATTCCGCATTTTCCGGTTGCAGCAGTCTTACATCTGTAATAATACCGAACAGCATAACGAGTATAGATTATGAGGCTTTCTATGAATGCAGCAGTCTTACATCGGTAGTTATTCCTTACGGTGTAACAAGTATAGGTAGTTTTGCTTTCCGCGGTTGCAGCAGCCTTGCATCTGTAACGATACCTGATAGCGTAACAAGCATATTCAGTTATGCTTTCGCTAACTGCAGCAGTCTTACATCGGTAACGATACCCGACAGCGTAACAAGCATTGGGGATGCTGCTTTCGCATGGTGCAGCGATGATTTGGTGATCTACAGTTTCAGCGGATCTTACGCCGAAATGTACGCCTATGATAATTCAATTGAATTTCAGCCCGTTTCAATATTGCCTGACAGCGACACAAGAATTGATTACGAAAACAAGTGCATTTTCGGTGAAAAATCAGTTAAAGTGCTTGATGATTGCTTAATTACGGATACCGATATTGAGGTTGAGTATGAAAAACCGAGTACCGGCTTTATCGGTACCGGTACATTGGTAACTATTAAGTCCGGTGATACCGTGATTGATACGTTCACTGTAGTTATAAACGGTGACCTTGACGGCGACGGTGTAAGCGATGTCCTTGATGTTGTACTCGCAAACCGTGCACTGAACGGTTATACTGACCTTTCCGATGCTCAGGCATACGCAGCCAACAATGCAGCCGATACCAACATCAGCAGTGTGTCATATAAGAATGTAGTCGATAAAGCACTCGGCGCATAAAAAAGATTTCATTTTCTCTCTCAGCAAAGCTCGCCGTTCGATTTTGAACGGCGGGCTTTGTGATACTGTGCGGTATATATTACGGAAATTCAGAGGAAATTGTACGGGCGGCACCCCGTGTCACCGTTTGCCCGCAGGGCAAAATCAAACCGTGTTGATTTCATAAATCAGCGCGGCTTTTATATTATGCGTTATTTCAAACTGTGAACTGCCTCGGGCAAAAATGCCGTCGGCAGTTCACCTGGGCGGCACGGGAGCGCCGCCCATACCGGTTGTTCTTCCTTTTCGCGTTGAAAAACCGAAAAGCAAAGCGGGAGGCACGGGGGGTGCCTCCCCTACAATTCGTTCTCATTTTTCGTATTTTGCATTGAAAAATCTGAATGCTGAAAACCGAAAACTTATATTTTCTTATTGTATCAATCGGAAATATGTGTTATTATATCGGCAAATCAATTCGGAGGGGATTTTTTATGAATGCCGTTATAACCGTTATCGGCAAAGACCGTGTCGGCATAATCGCAGGTATATGTGTTGCGCTTGCAGCCATAAATGTTAATGTGCTTGATATTTCGCAGACGATTCTGCGCGATATTTTCACAATGAATATGCTTGTGGATATTGCAAACGCTTCGGTGGATTACACCGAAATAGTTGATGTGCTCAATAAAGAGGGCGAGCGCCTCGGTGTGAGCATAAGAATTCAGCGCGAAGATATTTTCGACGCCATGCACAGAATATAAGGGGTGTAATTATGAGTCGTTTCAGCTTCGGCGTTGACCAGAAAGAAATTCTCGAAACGCTTGATATGATTGATTCCCAGCACCTTGATATACGCACGGTTACAATGGGAATTTCACTCGGTTCGTGCGCGCACCCCGATGCAAAGGTCGCGGCGCAGAATGTTTACGATAAAATCACCCGCTATGCCGAAAACCTTGTCAGAACGGGCGAGGATATTGAGCGCGAAATGGGCATTCCCATTATAAACAAGCGCATATCCGTTACGCCTATCGCACTTGTGGCGCAGGCGAGCGATACAAACGATTACACCGTTTTTGCCGAGGCGCTCGACAGAGCGGCTAAGACCTGCGGCGTGAATTTCATAGGCGGCTTCAGCGCGCTTGTGCAAAAGGGTATGACCGCCGGCGATAAAATACTTATAGATTCCATTCCGTCTGCACTTGCGGCAACCGATATTGTCTGTTCATCGGTAAATATCGGCTCCACGCGCGCCGGCATAAATATGGATGCCGTGCGCCTTATGGGCGAAACCGTTAAAAAGACAGCCGACCTCACGCGTGATAAGGACGGCTTGGGCTGCGCAAAGCTCGTGGTGTTCTGCAACGCCGTAGAGGATAATCCCTTTATGGCAGGTGCGTTCCACGGCGTAGGCGAGGCGGAGTGCGCAATAAATGTCGGCGTTTCCGGTCCGGGCGTTGTTTACAACGCCTTGCAGAAGGTCAAGGGCGCGCCAATTGATGTTGTTGCCGAAACCGTTAAAAAGACGGCATTCAAAATCACCCGTATGGGTCAGCTTGTGGCAGCCGAGGCTTCAAAGAGGCTTAACGCGCAGTTCGGCATAGTCGATTTGAGCCTTGCTCCCACTCCCGCGGTGGGCGATTCCGTTGCCCGTATTCTTGAAGAAATGGGCGTAGGCATCTGCGGCGGCCACGGTACAACGGCGGCTCTTGCATTGCTCAACGATGCGGTCAAAAAAGGCGGCGTTATGGCTTCGTCGAGTGTCGGCGGACTTTCGGGCGCATTCATTCCCGTTTCCGAGGATGAGGGTATGATAGCGGCGGCGCGCAGCGGCGTGCTTACCATAGATAAGCTTGAAGCCATGACCTGCGTCTGCTCGGTGGGGCTCGATATGATAGCCGTTCCCGAAGCAACAAGTGCCGAAACCATTTCGGCAATTATAGCTGATGAAGCCGCAATCGGTATGATAAATAACAAGACCACCGCCGTAAGAATAATACCCGCACCCGGCAAGGGCGTGGGTGATTCAATAGAGCTCGGCGGACTTCTCGGCACGGCACCCGTAATGCCGGTGCACGAAACCGACCCGTCGGCATTCATCAACCGCGGCGGCAGGATTCCCGCGCCGCTTAACAGCCTCAAAAATTAAATGAATGTGTGGAAATGTGTTCTGCTTTGTGGTAAAATGAGGGCAGAACACGAAAGGAGTTTTTGAAAATGGTTTATTATTCAGAGCATTTCAAAGAGCTTGAAAAAAAGTGCAATTTCCCCGAGGAAGCCGTAAAGGTTTTTGACGAGGTGGCACAGCGCCTCGATGCCGATAAAGCTCTCGGTGCCGAATTTGAAAAGATACGCAAAGGTTATATGTACCCGTGCGCACATAATCTCGGCGGCAAATACATTCCGCAGGTCGAAGCTCTTGCCGAGGCAAACGGCATAAATAAATATACGCTTGATATGGTGTTTATTATGGTCTGTGCCGAGCTTCTGCATAAAAGATACAAACGCAAAGGTCTCAGCGATGACCTTTTCTGGGCGGGCTGCGACGATTTCAGATGCAAGCTGCTTGAATGTATGGAGTGCGAAGAAGTGCCCGGTACATTCGTTGCAGGCTGGAATGACGGCTTCTTCAGAATAAACAGATTTGCTCTCGGCAGATTCCAGTATGAATACGACAGATTCCCCGTTAATTTCACCACAAGTGCCGGCGTTAAAATCAAAAAGGGAACAAAGTGCGTGAATTTTCACATTCCGTCATCGGGCATTTCGCTTACCGATGATGTTCGCCTTGACTCCTACAAAAAGGCGTACGAATATTTTGCCGATCAGAGAACGCCCGAGGGTTACCTCATTTTAAAGTGCAGTTCGTGGCTGCTCTACCCGAGATACAAAGAGTTCTTGTTCAAGGAGTCGAATATACTTAAATTTCAGAGCGACTTTGAGCTTTACGAGGTCGTCACAAGGGACGAGTTCGGCGATGCGTGGCGTGTGTTCGGCAAATATTCCGATTCACCCGTTGAACAGTACCCCGAAAACACAAAGCTTCGCCGTGCATTCAAGCAATGGCTGCTTTCCGGCGAAAAGACCGGCTACGGCTGCGGCGTTATAGTATTTGACGGCGAAAAAATCATAAGATAACACAACAAAAAATCAGCTGTCGGGAATCGGTTTCCCGGCAGCTGATTTTTATTTCGTTTTATTTCGCAAACTCGCTCATTGTTTCAAACAGCTTGTCTATTTCTATCGGCTTTGCAATGTGTGCATTCATACCCGCATCCATTGCGCGCTGCTTGTCTTCATCAAAGGCGTTGGCGGTCATTGCGATTATCGGTACCGCAGCGACTTCCTTATTGTCAAGCTGCCGTATAAGCTCTGTTGCCTTGTAGCCGTCCATATGCGGCATCTGTATATCCATAAGCACGAAGTCGTAATCGCCCGGCTGCGCCTTGCCCATTTTTTCAACGGCTACGGTGCCGTCATCGGCTTCATCAACTATAAGTCCCTCGTCTTCAAGAATATCCCTTGCGATTTCGCGGTTAAGCTCGTTGTCCTCAACAAGCAGCACGCGCTTGCCCTCAAGGCTCATTTTAAGGCTTGCGGCTTTTTCCGAATCGGCTTCGGTATTTGCAGCTTTTTCCTGTGCAACTCTGAATGTAAGCATTACCGTAACCTTGGTGCCCACGCCGAGTTCACTTTCAACATTTATGCTGCCGCCCATAAGCTCAAGCAGCTGCTTTGTGATCGCCATGCCGAGCCCCGTGCCCTGAATGCCGTTTACCGTGGAGCTCTTTTCGCGCGTGAATGCCTCGAAAACATGATCGCAGTATTCCTTGCTCATGCCTATGCCGGTATCTTCAACTATGAATTTGTATGTGATTTCTTCGGGAGTGGTCTGCGGCAGCTGGAATATCGTGTAATTGACCTTGCCGCCCGGCTTTGTGTATTTGATTGCATTGCCGATTATGTTCAGCATTACCTGATTTACCCTGAGCGTATCGGCGTAAACATTTTCAACGGTAACGGTGCTCATATCAAGACCGAGCGTTATGCTGTTCTGCTTGGCGGTTTCCTGCACTATCATAATAAGGTCGCGGGCACATTCGCGAACATTCGCGGGTTCTTCCTCAATAACGACCTTACCGCTTTCTATACGCGCCATATTAAGCACATCGTTTATAAGGTTGAGCAGGTGCTCGCCCGAAAGCTTGACCTTGCCGAGACAGTCCGTAACTTTTTCCTTATTATCGATATACTTTTCAGCCATAGAGGTAAAACCGAGGATTGCGTTCATAGGTGTGCGTATATCGTGGCTCATATTGAACAGGAATGTGCTCTTTGCCGCGTTTGCTGCCTTTGCGGCAAGCAGTGCATCCTCAAGCTGCTTCTGGCGCGCCTGCTCTTTTCTTATTTCTTCGTCCTTATCTGCAAAGCCGAGAGCAACCGCGGTAAAGGTTTCGTCGTCGCCGACCTTAACGAACTTCATTTCGCAGTAATGCGGACTGCCGTCATTATCGCTGCGGTAGGTGGTGGTGAATGTCTTTTTGTCGCTCAACTCGCGGCGAATGTTTTTAAGCGAGCCTGCTTTGAGCATCATATACTTATCATCTTCGTATATGAGTTTTTCAACATACATTTCGTACGCATCGGAGAATTTGATGCCGCTTCTGAATACGCTGCCGAAATTGTGCTCGGTGTCGTCGTTCATACTGTACGGCGTAAGCGCTTCGGTTTCAATGTCGATATAGTAAACCGATGAATATTCGCTTGCAAGTATCTGTATGATTTCAAAGTTCTGTTCAAGTATTTTGCGGCTTTCCCGGTCGCGGCGGATTTCCTCATCCTTGTCGGAAAATCCGAGAGCAACCGCCGTTGGTATATCTTCGTTGCCGACCTTGACGAACTTCATTTCGCAGTAACGCGGATTTCCGCCGTTGTCGCTGCGGTAACTCGTAACATAGGTCTTTTTGCTGCCGCTGAGATTTTTCTTGATGCTTTCCGAAGAGCCTGCGGAGAGCATCATCTTTTTATCGGCGCCGTAAACAAGGCTGTTTACATAAAGCTGATAGGCACTTTCAAAGCCTATGCCGCTTCTGAAAATGTTGCCGAGCGCGTTTTCGGTGGCATCATTAAGCACATAAGGAGTAAGCTCGTCGGTTTCAAGGTCTATGTAGTAAACGGATGAATATTCGCTTGCAAGGCCTTTGATTATATCGTAGTTCTGCTGCAAGTGGCGCTGTCGTTCCTCGGCATCGCGTATCTGTTCGTCGCGGTCTGCTATACCGAGCACGAGCGCGGTGGCTTCTTCATTTTCGGCATTAACCTTAACCAGCTTCAATTCGTGGTAAATAAAGTTATCTTCATCACCGACGCGGTAGGTAAATGTATGGCTCTTTGTATCGCGCAGTTTTTCTTTAAGGAATTCGACCGAGCCGTAACTGCGCAGGGTGGCAATATCGCTGTTGCGCACCTGACTTTTGAGATACATTGTCAGTGCCGCCGAGAAATTTATATGCTCACCGAATACATCACCGAAAATAGTCTGCACACTTTCGCTCATGGTGAATATGGTCATATCGCTCGTTTCAAGGTCTACATAGTAAACGGACTCATATTCGCTTGCAAGTATCTGTATGATTTCGTGGTTGCGCTCAAGCAGCTTTTCACGGTCCTGCACCTCTTTGAGCATTTCTTCCATTTTGCGGCGCTGTTCGTGCTCCTTGCGCATATTGTCCTCAATATTATGTGTACCTACGATTATAGTCTTGTCGCCGCGGCTGCTCTTAACGACTTTCGTCTGGAAATAGTAGCGCTTGCCGTCGCGCTCGACACGGTAATTGAGAATGAACGCGGGCTTTGTGCTGAGTTCTTTGAAGATGTTTTCGGCGGTCATCTGCTCGCGTACCATATCGCGGTCTTCCTCGCAGACATTGTCGTCAACAAGCTTGTCGCGCAAGGTTATAAGGTCAAAACTCATATACGAGCCCATCTGCTGTGCCGATGCTTCCTGACCGTAAAGGCGGTACTGGGTGAATTTGCTGTTTTCAAGGTCAAGGTAATAAACATTGTCGAAGTCGCCTGTGAGTGCGGAAATAACTTCCATCTGACGGGTGTGCGATTCGTTTTCAACATTTATGTAAATGAGCGTGAGCGACATCGCTATGCCTATGGTAAGAGAGGGGGATTCCTGAATGTATAACTGCAAAAATCCCGTCAGAATAGGCGGAATAATGAATGCAGAAAGAGTGAAATCGCGTTTCTTTTCATCGGGGTCGGTTGCCTTGATGCCGCGGTAAAGTGCGTGAAATGAAGGTATGCCAATGTAAAGGTATGTGATTACCGCCTGCCATACCGAGAACGGACCGCGGTGGTAAATGTGGGCTTCATCAATATAGAATACAAAGTGAGTCCAATAGGTTGAAATGGAAAGTGCCATCATAACGGTTATGGGTATACACAGCAGTACGACAAGCCACTTTTTCTTATTTGAAACATCGTGACCGAGCTCGGCTTCGGTGTAGCAGAGCCACAAAAATGCGCATACCGCCACCATAATAAAGTAGAAGGCGTTTGAAAAATAACTCAGCCATATAGGGAAATCGGTTCTGCCGTTCACGAACTGGCTGAAAAAGTCAAAGCAGCCGCCGAGTATTGCGGAAAGGTAAACGAAAAATGTCAGCGTGAATTTTCTGCCGGTGCCTTTTTGCAGAATCTTAACAATAAACGTAACAAGCAGCAGCACACATAAAACATCTATTTCGGCATATAAAGCGAGCATGGCATTACCTCCGTAGGACAAATTGATACATATACCAATATATACCAATTGTATTTATTATTCAACGGTATTTTCAAAAAAATTCAATTTGTAATAAAGAATACGCGAAATCTATAATTTTTTGTGGGTATTTGCCTCGTTTTTGCATTTTTACTGCATTTTATAGTGCAAAAAGCACATTGAAATACAATATTTTGTGTGGTATAATGCCAATCAGTTACAAATTGTAACAACTTTGTAATAAAAAGTTACAAATCCCGTATAATGAAAACAGAGATAACTTTTATGTGTTGAAAGGTATTGTACTTATGATAAAAAGCATAAGGAAAAGCTTAACGGCACTGTTTGCCGTCGCGGTGCTCCTCACCGCAACTTTCCTTTCGGTCGGCGCGTCAGCCGCCAATGTTGAATACTCACCCTCATATTCATACGCCTGCGGCGAATATTATGCAAATCTGTGCGAGGTGTGCCTCACGGGCAATCAGGCAGAGGATATTGTAAATGTTGCAAAATCGCAGGTGGGCTACCACGAAAGCAGCAGCGGCGACCTTTCCGGCTACGGCAGCGGCGAGGGCAATTACACCGAATACGGCGACTGGTACGGTATGCAGAGCGACTGGTGCAATATGTTCGCGACCTGGTGTGCTCATGCTGCCGGCATACCCGAAAGCATTTTCCCGCGTCTTACCTCGGCAACGGCGTCATACGCTTGTGTTATGCCGTCAGCGGGCGCAGAATGCTTTTCTTACAGTTCATCCGTTTCGCTTAAAGCGGGCGATGTCATCTTCTCCTGCACCTGCGGCGCGGGCTATGGCTGCATAGACCATATCGGCATTGTTGCCGATGTTGATGAAGATACGATTTACACCGTTGAGGGCAATATGTCCGATATGGTGAAGGCTTGCACTTACCCCGTTTACAGCGGCTATCAGGAAAAGCTCGATGCGCGCATAAATTATGTTGCGCGCCCGCAGTATGAGGATAATTCCGTTAAAGAGCCCGTGTGCGAGCTTGACCCCGATGTTGTGAAGCCCGTAAATGCCGCCTCTTTCAGCGGCAGCAAGTACGAGATTTACGACGCGGCGGTTCCGTATGAGCAGGCTGCGGCTTTTGCAAAGCTCAAGGGCGGCGTGCTCGCCGAGGCAGACGGCAAAAACGAAGCAAAGATGCTCGGCTTTTTGCTTAAAGAATGTGCTGCTTATTATATCGGCGGCGAAGCCGAAAGCGTAATTCTCAACGAAAACTGCGAAAATGCCGAAAGCAATGTCGGCAAAGTCGGCTTTATAATCGAGTATGAAAATCCGGCGCAAAAGGTTACCGCAGTTTACGATGCCAACGGCGGCGAGGGCGCACCCATAGAAAAAATCGCCGAAAACGGTGCCGAAATCGTAATAAGCGATGTTGTTCCCGTGAACGCCGGCAGAGATTTTCTCGGCTGGTCGGAAACTGAAAATGCACTCAAAGCCGAGCTTAAAGCGGGCGACAGTGTGAAAATCACCGAAAACACCGTATTTTATGCCGTTTGGGGCTGATTTTAAGCGAAATATTTCAGAAAAACCCTTGCAAATTATTGTATTATGTGCTATATTTGCATCGTACGAATATCAACCGAGTTGAGAGCAGGTTCACCTGCTCTCAACTTTCATTGTAGAGGTGTTTATTTTGGCAAAGAACACGGTTTCGCTCGTTTGGGATATTGCCGAGCCCATAGCCGAAAGTCTCGGTCTTATTCTCTGGGATGTTTGCTTTGAAAAAGAAGGGGCAAACTACTATCTCAGAATTTATATCGATAAGGAGGGCGGCGTCGGCATTGACGATTGCGTCAATATGAGCCATGCGCTCGACGGCCCGCTTGACGAAGCTGACCCAATCGACCGTCAGTACAACCTGCAGGTTTCCTCACCCGGCATAGAGCGCAAGCTCACAAGGGATTTTCACTTTGACTGCGCCATGGGCGAAAAGGTCATTCTGCGGCTGATACGCCCCTGCGACGGTGTGCGCGAGTTCAAGGGCGTGCTCGTTGATTATGTTGACGGTGCCGTTACCGTACAGCTTGATGAAGAAACGGCTATGACTGCCGAAAAAAATGAAATCGCATTCGTCAAGCTTGACGATTTCGATATATAAAACGGTTATAAAAAATTTACAATATACGCGCGGGCAACGCCCGCCATTGAAAGGATTGGTAAGAAAATGGCTAAAAAAGCTGCCGCAAAACCTACAAACGAGAACAAGGATTTCTTCGAGGCGATATTTGCTCTCGAAGGCGAGAGAGGTATTCCCGCCGATTATCTGCTTGAAAAGGTCTGCAACGCCATAATCGTTTCGGTAAGACGCGACTACGGCGGTGAGGATGTTGTATTTTGCGATTGCAATCCCGAGGAATATAAGCTCAGAGTTTACCTCAAAAAGAAAGTTGTTGAGGAAATAGAGAACGAATACACCGATATTCTTCCCGAGGATGCGAAAAAGTACAACAAAAACGCTCTTGTGGGCGATGTTATCGAAATCGACCTTGAAACAAAGAATTTCGGCAGAATTGCCGCACAGACCGCAAAGAACGTTATCCGCGGCGATATACGCGATGCCGAAAGAGGACTTATGATGCGCGAGTTCCAGTCCAAACAGCAGGAGCTTGTTACCGGCAGGGTGCAGAACGTTGATGCCAAGACCGGCAACGTTACACTTGAAATCGGCAAAGCCGTTGCAGTGCTTCCCAAGGGCGAGCAGGTTCCCGGCGAGGAGTTCAGAGACGGTCAGCTCGTCAAGATTTACATCGTAGATGTAAGAGAAACACAAAAAGGCCCCAAGGCGATGATTTCAAGAACACATCCCGGACTTGTAAAACGCCTTTTCGAGACCGAGGTACCCGAGATTTACGACGGACTTGTCGAAATCAAATCGGTTGCCCGTGAGGCAGGCTCAAGAACGAAGATCGCCGTTCTTTCCAAGGATGAAAACGTTGATCCCGTAGGCGCCTGCATAGGCCCCAAGGGCACAAGAGTCGGCAAGATAGTCGAAACACTCGGCGGTGAAAAAATCGATGTTGTAACATTCGATGAGGATCCCGCAAAGTTCATTGCCGCGGCACTTGCTCCCGCCGATGTTCTTTCGGTTGAAATCGATGAAGAAAACGAAAAGGCGTGCCATGTAACGGTGCCCGATACACAGCTTTCACTTGCAATAGGCAACAAGGGTCAGAACGCCCGCCTTGCCGCAAGACTTACCGGCTGGAAAATCGACATAAAGCCCGAAAGCGGCTTCTATATACCTCAGAATCAGTGAGGAACAAAGTATGCGCGAGAAGAAAATACCAATGAGAAAATGCACGGGTTGCGGTGAGATGAAGCCCAAAATCGAGCTTATCAGAGTCGTAAAAAGTCCCGAGGGCGAAATAAGCCTTGACCTTACCGGCAAAAAATCCGGCAGAGGCGCTTATGTCTGCCGCTCGAAAGAGTGCTTCGATAAGGCACGCAAATCGAAACGGTTTGAAAAGGCCTTCGAAACCGCCATACCCGACAGCGTTTACGACGATATGGCACAACAACTCGGCTGAAGGATCCCGAAAGGAGCGTCAAAGCTTGAACATTAAAGATGCCATGGGCTTTCTGGGCATCTGCCGCAAGGCAGGCAGGCTCGCCTGCGGGCACGATGCAGTTGTTGAAACACTTAAAAATTCGCAGAGCCGTCTTGTGATGCTGGCGTCGGATGCGTCGCCGCGTCTTGTGCGCGAAACGGAGTTTGAATGTTCGCGCGACGGCAGAAGCGTGCCGGTGCTTAAAACCGCCTGCACCATGGATGATTTTGCCGCAGGCATAGGCAAACGCTCCGCAGTTTATTCCGTAACGGATGAAGGATTCGCAAACAAACTTAAACAGAAGTTCGGGGAGGAATTAGATGGTAACTAAATATAAAGTAAGTGAACTTGCAAAGGATTTCGGCAAGCAGGGCAAGGATATTATCGAGCTGCTTGCAAAATATTTCGATGAGCCAAAAAAGACACAGACGGTTCTCGACTCAAAAGAGCTTGATTTGATTTTCGATGTTCTTACACAGGAAAATCAGGTTGAGAATTTCAACGAGTATTTCGCAATGCAGAAGCCCGTTGAAAAGGCTCCCGCCAAAAAGGCAGAGCCGAAAAAGGACGATAAGGCGGAGAAAAAACCCGCACCCAAGGCGGATGCCAAGGGCGATAAGGGCGCAAAGGGCGACAAGAATGCTCCGAAGCAGGAGAATAAGCCCGCAGGCAAATCCGACCCCGCACCCTTCAAAAAGCACGAAAAGAAGAATGACGGCCCCATGCAGAGCCGCACAAAGGGCGAAAAGCGCACTATCGACACAAGAGCCGATAACATTCAGCTTGATAAGTACAACGAAAAGTACGAAAATATCGCGCCCGTACATTCAATAAACGATAACGCTTCCAATAAGCAGAAGCTTAAACAGAAAAGTCAGCAGTACAGAAAGCAGCAGGGCATGCGCTCCCATAAAAAGGAGACCGAGGCTGAAAGGCTTAAAAGAATCGAAGCCGAAAGAGCCAAAAAGACTCTTGTTATCACCGTCGGTGAGGAAATCACAGTCGGCGATTTTGCCGCATTGCTTAAAAGAACTGCCGCCGAGGTCATCAAAAAGCTGTTCTCGCTCGGCGTAATGGCAAGCGTAAACCAGGTAATTGATTTTGATACCGCCGAAATCGTTGCTTCCGAGCTCGGCGCAAAGGTCAAAAAGGAAGTTGTCGTTACTATCGAAGACAGAATCATCGACGACCATGAGGATGAAGAAACCGACCTTCTGCCCAGAGATCCGGTTGTCTGCGTTATGGGTCACGTTGACCACGGTAAAACCTCCATTCTCGATGCTATCAGAAATACATCCGTTACCGCTACCGAGGCGGGCGGTATCACACAGCATATAGGCGCTTACAGAGTGAGCCTCAACGGTCAGGAAATCACATTCCTTGACACTCCCGGCCACGCCGCATTCACCGCAATGCGCGCAAGGGGCGCCATGGCTACCGATATCGCAATACTCGTTGTTGCCGCGGATGACGGCATTATGCCGCAGACCATTGAGGCTATCAACCATGCCAAAGCCGCAGGCGTTTCGGTGGTTGTTGCCATCAATAAAATGGATAAACCCGGCTCATCACCCGACAGAGTTATGCAGCAGCTCACCGAGCACGAGCTTGTGCCCGAGGAGTGGGGCGGCGATGTTATCTGCGTGCCGGTTTCGGCAAAAACAAGGATGAATATAGACAAACTTCTCGAATCCGTACTTCTTGTTGCGGAGGTCAAGGAGCTTAAAGCAAACCCCAACCGTGCAGGTAAAGGTATCGTTATCGAAGCAAGGTTAGACAAGGGCAGAGGTCCCGTTGCCACATTGCTTGTTCAAAACGGCACACTTAAAACGGGCGATATAATCGTTGCCGGCACCGCAGTCGGCAGAGTACGCGTTATGACGGATGATAAGGGCAGACGCGTTGACGAAGCAGGTCCCTCCGTTCCCGTTGAAATCACCGGTCTTGCCGATGTTCCCACAGGCGGCGACCAGTTCGACTGCGTTTCCGATGAAAAGCTTGCAAGGGAGCTTGTTGAACAGCGCAAGGCAAAGCAGAAAGAGGAGGAGTTCAGCTCCTTCCAGAAGGTTACGCTCGATACTCTCTTCGACTCCATCAACGGCGGCGACCTTAAAGACCTCAATATCATCGTTAAGGCAGATGTTCAGGGCTCCGTTGAGGCGGTTCGCCAGAGCCTTGAAAAGCTCACCAATGACGAAGTCAGAGTCCGTGTTATCCACGGCGGCGTAGGCGCAATAAACGAATCGGATGTTATGCTCGCAAACGCTTCCAATGCGATCATAGTCGGCTTCAATGTCAGACCCGATGCCGTTGCCGAGGCGAATGCCGAGCGCGACAAGGTCGAAATGAGAATGTACCGCGTTATTTATGACTGCATCGAGGAAATCGAAGCGGCTATCAAGGGTATGCTTGCACCCAAATTCCGTGATGTGGAAATGGGCAAAGCCGAGGTGCGTAATGTATTCAAGCTTTCAAGCGCAGGCACCATCGCCGGCAGCTATGTTACCGACGGCAAGGTCACGCGCAATTCCAAAATACGCGTTGTACGCGACGGCATAGTTATCTTTGAGGATGAAATCGCTTCACTCAAACGCTTTAAGGACGATGTCAAAGAGGTCGCCTCCGGCTATGAATGCGGTATCGGTCTTGTTAAGTTCAACGATATCAAAGAGGGCGATGTGCTTGAAGCTTTCATCACCGAAGAGTATACGGAGTAACGAATTATGAGCAGTTACAGACAAAGCCGCACGGCTGAAGATATAAAACGCGAAATAGTCGCTATTGTAAGAGAGCTTAAAGACCCTCGCATAAGCGAGCATATTATAAGCATCGCAAGAACGGAGACCTCCGGCGACCTTTCGTATGTTAAAGTCTATGTCAGCGCCATGGAGGGTATTGAAGTCGCCAAGGGCGCGGCAAAGGCACTTACGGGTGCCACGGGGCTTGTCAGGCGCGAGGTCTGCCAGAGGCTCGGTCTCAGAAAAGCTCCCGAAATAAAATTCATCGCCGACAATTCCATTGAGTACGGTATGAATATCGTAAAAAAGCTCGATGAACTTTCCGGCGACGGCAACGGTTGAGGCGTTTATGGTAATTGACATTGTTGAATGTGCAAAGCTTATAAGGGAGCACGATGAATTCACCGTGCTCTCACACGAGCATCCCGACGGTGATACATTGGGGTGCGCGTATGCGCTTTGCTCTGTTTTGAAAAAACTCGGCAAAAAAAGAGAATTCAAATGCAGCGATGAGGTGCCGAAGGACTTTTACTATCTGTCCGACGGCTTTGAAAACGATGCGGTGAGTAAGCCGTATATCGTTTCGGTGGATGTTGCGGATGTTCAGCTTTTAGGCTCACTTGCCGGCGAATACGGCGACAGGGTGGACCTGTGCATAGACCACCACGGCTCAAATACATATTACGCCGCAAACACATTCGTTGAGGAACGCGCCGCGGCGTGCGAAATCATATACGAGCTTGTAAAAGAGCTCGGCGTCGAGTCCGACCTCTACATAAGGGATGCCGTTTATACGGGCATTTCCACCGATACGGGCTGCTTCAGGTATCCGAACACCACGTCGGGCACATTCCGCATTGCCTCGGAGCTTTATGAGGCGGGCTGCAGCAGTAAGCTTATAAACAAGCTGATGTTTGAAACAAAAACACGAAGTTTTCTTAAATTGCAGGAGCTTGCACTCAAAACGCTTGAATACCATTTTGACGAGCGCTGTGCAATCATCACGATTACAAATGAAATGTATGAAGAAAGTGGTTCAAATGAGCATGAGTGCTACCCCATAACCGCTTTGCCGCGGCAGATCGAGGGCGTGCTTGTGGGGCTTGTTATCAAGCAGAAGGAAAACGGCACTTACGGCGCGTCCGTTCGTACCGAGGGCGATATTGACGCATCCGCAATTTGCGCGCAGCTTGGCGGCGGCGGTCATAAGGGTGCGGCGGGATGTCGCTTCGATTCTTATGATGACGGTAAGCAGAAGCTGCTCGATATCATTAAAAACGCATTGGACGGCTGATATATGACAGGCATAATTCCGCTTGACAAGGGCGAAAACATAACCTCGTTTTTCGCGGTGAATAAGTTAAGGCGTATTCTCGGCGAAAAGAAATGCGGGCACACGGGCACACTTGACCCGAATGCCACAGGCGTTCTGCCCGTAGCGGCAGGCGGCGCCACGCGGTTCATTGAGCTTTTGCCGGACCATACCAAAAAATACGAAGCATCTTTCAGAACGGGCTTTTGCACCGATACGCTCGATATCTGGGGCAAAGTCATTTCCGAAAGCGGCAAAACAGCTTCACTTGAAGAAATCAACGCAGTATTACCGCAGTTTCGCGGTAATATTGAGCAGCTTCCGCCTATGTATTCGGCACTTCGTAAGGACGGTGTGCGTCTTTATGAGCTTGCGCGCAAGGGCGTGGAGGTGGAGCGTGAAAAACGCGCCTGCACGGTTTATGCGCTTGAAGCGGGAGTTCTGCCGAACGGCGATTTTTCGCTCGTGTGCGAATGCTCGGCGGGGACATATGTACGCTCGCTCATAAGCGATATAGGCGATTTGCTCGGCTGCGGCGCGGTTATGACTTCATTACGGCGTACGGCGGCTTGCGGCATAGAAATAGGCAGCTGCCGCACTCTTGACGAAATAAACGCGGCGGCGCAGAACGGCAGTTTGGATGATATAATAATTCCGCTTGAAAAACTGCTTGCGGCATACCCCGCGGTCGAAGTTACCGAAAAGCAGGGCGTGCGTTTCAGAAACGGCGGCGACCTTATGCGCGACCGCCTTAAAAATCTGCCGGAAAGCGGCTTGGTAAGGGTTTATTCCGACGGCGTTTTTCTCGGCTTGGGTGAATTGAACGAATCAAGCGAAAGCTTGACGGTGAAAAGAGTTTATCAGGAAAAATGAAATATAACGAACATAATGCCACCGTGTCTGTTGCCCTCGGAACATTCGACGGGCTTCATATCGGTCATCGGGCGGTCATAACCGCCGATAAAACTGAATATTCGCGGCGCGTTGTGCTTATGTTCACGGAGCATCCGCAAAAGCTTCTTACGGGTGCTTCGCCGGGGGAGCTTGTGTGCCGCAAAAAGTGCGAGGAGCTTCTTGCAGAATGGGGCGCCGAGCCGCATTATGAGGATTTTGCCGCAGTGTGCGGATATTCTCCCCGTGAATTTTTTGAAAAGATTATTATAGGCGAACTGCACGCCGATGCAGTAACCTGCGGCTTCAATTACCGCTTCGGTAAGGATGCCTGCGGCGATACGGCACTGCTCGGTGCGCTTTGCGGGGAATACGGCATAAAGCTTACCGTGTGCGAAGCCGTTGAGTACGGCGGCGTGCCCGTCAGCTCCACCCGCATACGCGAGGCGCTGCGTACGGGCGATATCCGTAAAGCGAACGCTATGCTCGGCAGGCGTTATTCATACGCCTTTGAAGTGGTCCGCGGCGACGAGCGCGGCAGAACGCTCGGCTCGCCAACAATAAATCAGTTTTTCAGTGAGGATATGACCGTTCCGTGCTTCGGGGTTTACGCTTCGTTCACCACGGTAAGCGGCGTAAGGTATCCGTCGGTTACAAATATAGGTATTCGCCCCACCGTGGGCAGCAGTAAAGAGCGCAGCGAAACGCATATTATCGGCTTCAGCGGTGATTTGTACGGCACATCGCCGCAGGTCGAGCTTGTGCAGAAGCTCAGGGATGAAAAACAGTTTTCATCCATTGATGAGCTTTCGCGGTGCATTAAAGAGGACAGAACAGCGGCACTCGCCGTTCTTGCAAGGGAGGAGTAACTGTGGAATTTTCAAACAAAATAAAAATATCACCGTCTATACTTTCCGCGAATTATGCTTCGCTTTCCTCCGATGTGGAAAAGGTGCGCGCAGGCGGTGCGGATATGCTCCATGTGGACGTTATGGACGGTCATTTCGTTCCGAATATCTCCATAGGGCCTCCGGTCGTAAAATCGCTCAACAAGGCGACCGATATGCTGCTTGACTGCCACCTTATGATTACAGACCCGCTTGATTATATCGACACCTTTGCAGCCGCGGGGGCGGATATAATCGCTTTCCACGCCGAAAGCAACGGCAGTATCGGCGAAACGATAGAGAAAATAAAAAACGCAGGCGTAATACCTGCGCTTGTAATAAAACCCGCAACTCCCGCGAGCGTTGTGGTGCCGTACCTCGATAAAATCGGTATGGTGCTTGTTATGACCGTGGAGCCGGGCTTCGGCGGTCAGTCATTTATGGCTGATATGCTGCCGAAAATCAAAGAGATAAGAGAAAAAGCAAACGAAATCAACCCCTCGCTTCTTATCGAGGTGGACGGCGGCATTGTTCCCGCCACCGCAAAGCTCTGCATTGAAGCCGGAGCAGATGTGCTTGTTTCCGGCAGTTACATTTTCGGTGCGGAGGATACCGCGGCGGCAATAGCCTCGCTCAGAGATTGAGGCGGCTGCCGTATTCAAAAAGCCTTGCCGCTTCGCTTGTGCGGCATACGCCCGCCTCGCCGTACTCGTTCAGCATAAATTCAAGTGCTGCGGCGTATGTGGGCTTTGGGTAAACCACGACTGCGAACACGCCGTCAAGTGCGTAACACTCATACGAGCGTATGTAATCTTCGTGCTTTTTAATAAGCTCAACGGCATCTATGCAGGCATTCGTGTCGATCGGCGCGAATATCAGCGGCTCGTCATCCTTTTTGAGTATGGTGCGTTTTTTCGCCTTGCCGTCGGATGCGGGCAGCGCGGTGAAATACAGCACACATCCGCCGTCTTCAAGCGGAGTTGCTTCAATAAGCAGTCTGCCGTCGGTGTCAATTGGCTTTCCGAGCATCAGGCGCGCCTTGTCGAGTATTGTCCATATCACTCGGCGTGTTTCAATATTTGAGTAATCCATATCGTCGTATGTTATGTCGAGCTCGTGCATATCCTCATACGAAAGTGCAACTGTTATTTTTTCGTTGCCGTTTGCTTCTATTTTCAACCTGAACAACCCCTTAACAGTTTTTATACTACTATACTACTCACAAGGCTTATTCACAATGATAAAAAAATGGAAAGGAACTTCACTATGAAATTCGCAGTAAGCAGTTACAGTCTCGGCGGTCTTGTCCGCCGCGGCGAGGTCACCGAAAAAGGTCTTATCACCGTTGCAAAGGAGCTCGGCTTTGACGGCATAGAGTTTGCCGAAATTCATCCTGCCGAGGGTCAGGATAAAATCGAATACGCCAACGAGCTTCGCGCAGAGTGCGAAAAAGTCGGCGTAGTTCCCGTTCAGTATTCCGTCGGTGCCGATCTGCTTTACGGCTGCGACGGCGACCTCAATAAAGAAATCGCAAGACTTAAAGGGGAAGTCGATGTTGCCGCGGCGCTCGGGGTTACGGGTATGCGCCACGATGCGTGCAGCGGCTATAAGGGCGAAGAAGCTAAATATAAGGGCTTCGAGCAGGCTCTGCCCCGTATAATCGAGGGTTACAGAGCAGTTACCGAATATGCCGAAACAAAAGGCATAAGAACCATGATTGAAAACCACGGCTACTTCTGTCAGGACAGCGACAGGGTAGAGCGCATCATTACAGGAGTAGGTCATAAGAATTTCGGCGCACTTGTGGATATAGGAAATTTCCTTTGTGCCGATGAAAACCCCGTTACCGCCGTTTCGAGAATGGCAAAGTACGCCTCTTATGTTCACGCAAAAGACTTTCATATTAAAAGCGGTATGGAACCGTGCCCCTGCAACGGCTTTTTCAAAACCCGCGGCGGCAACTATCTGCGCGGCGCGGTGCTCGGCCACGGCAATGTTCCCGTTATGCAGTGCCTGAACACACTTGAAAATGCAGGCTACGATTATTATATCACGCTTGAATTTGAGGGCTGCGAGGAGCCGAAGCTCGGCTGTGAGTGGGGGCTCAACACACTTAAAGAAATCGCAAAGAGCTGGTGAGAAAATGGTTATACTTGCTTCCGCTTCACCGCGCAGGCGTGAGCTGATGACGCTCATAACCGAAAATTTTACGGTGATGCCCGCCGATTGCGATGAAACCGTGCCGGACGGCTTGACCGCACGCGAGACCGTCGAATATCTTTCGCTTATAAAGGGTAACGCCCTGAAAGGCAGGGTCGGCGCAGACGATATAATTATTTCTGCCGATACGGTAGTTGCCGTTGAGGGTGAAATTCTCGGCAAGCCGCACGACAAAAACGATGCCCGCCGTATGATTAACCTTTTAAGCGGCAGAACGCACAGCGTTTATACGGGCATAACGCTCACAAAAGGCGAAAAGCAGCTCACATTCAGCGAAAAAACCGATGTTGAGTTTTTCAGCCTTACGGAAAAAGAAACAGAAGAATATATAAGCACCGATGAGCCTTACGATAAGGCGGGTGCTTACGGCATACAGGGCAAAGCCGCCCTGCTCGTAAAGGGCATAAACGGCGATTACTACAATGTTGTGGGCTTCCCCGTTGCAAGGCTCAGACGCGAGCTTAATGAGTTTATAAAATAAAGAGAAATCTGCGAATGGTGATATTATGAGAATAGTAGTTAAAGTGGGCACATCAACACTTGCACACAAAACAGGCAATATAAATATCCGTCATGTTGAGGAACTTTGCAAGGTGCTTTCCGATCTGAAAAACGCGGGGCACGATATAATACTCGTTTCCTCCGGAGCAATAGGAATGGGCGTAGGCAAGCTTTCGCTTAAAAGCCGCCCCGACGATATGGCTACAAAGCAGGCAGCGGCGGCAGTCGGTCAGTGCGAGCTTATGTATATTTACGATAAGTATTTTTCGGAATACAACCACAATATCGCACAGATTTTGCTGACCGCCCCGGACCTTGAGGATGAGGGACGCTATACCAACATTAAAAATACAATGACAAGACTTCTGGAGCTCGGCGTAATGCCGATTATCAACGAAAACGATACCGTTGCCACCGATGAAATCGCCGTGGGCGATAACGATACGCTCGGCTCGATAGTCGCGGTTTGTATGAATGCCGACGTGCTTGTGCTGCTTTCCGATATTGACGGTCTTTATTCCGCCGATCCGCACACCGATCCCAATGCCGTGCTCATTTCCGAAATTCGCGAAATAACTCCCGAAATCGAAGCTCTCGGCGGCGGCAGTAATTCCGGTCTCGGCACGGGCGGTATGGCAACAAAGCTTTCGGCGGCAAAACGCTGCGTGAAAAACGGCACCGATGTTGTAATAGCAAACGGCTCGGCACCCGCGGTGCTTTATGATATTATTGACGGCAAAAATGTCGGTACAAGATTTATAGGTGTAAAATAATGAAAACTACTTTTGAAATCCTGTGCGAAGCAAAGCAGGCGAAAATCGCCGCCGCTTCGCTTACAACTGAACAGAAAAACAGCGCACTCCACGCTATGGCTGATGCGCTTGTTGCCGAAACCGATTATATTTTAGCTGAAAACGCCGAGGATTTAGAGGCGGCAAAGGGCATTATAAGTGATGTTATGCTTGACAGGCTTGCGCTTACGCCCGCGCGCATACAGGGTATGGCTGACGGCATACGCGAGGTCACCGCTCTGCCGGATCCTGTGGGCGAGGTGCTTGCGCACATAGAGCGCCCCAACGGCGTTATTATCGAAAAAACCGCAGTCGCAATGGGCGTTGTTGCCATTATTTACGAAAGCCGACCCAATGTTACTTCGGATGCCGCGGCGCTTGCCCTCAAAAGCGGCAATGTGTGCGTTCTCAGAAGCGGCAAGGAGGCTTTCCGTTCGGCTTATGCCATAGTTTCCGCTATGCGCGGCGGGCTTAAAAAGCTCGGTTTTGCCGAAAATCTCATAAACCTTGTGGAGGATACCACCCGCCGGAGCGCGACGGAGCTTATGACGGCGGTTGGCTATGTCGATTTACTCATTCCGCGCGGCGGCGCAGGTCTTATAAAAGCCTGCGTGGAAAATGCCAAGGTGCCCTGCATTGAAACGGGCACGGGTATATGCCACATTTATGTTGATGAAACCGCCGATTACGAAAAGGCGCTCAATATAATTGAAAATGCCAAAACAAGCAGACCGTCGGTGTGCAACGCCGCCGAGGTTTGCCTTGTGAATGTAAACGAAGCCGCAAAATTCCTGCCGCTTCTTAAAAAGCGTCTTTGCGATGACCGTGCGGAAAAGGGACTTGCACCCGTGGAGCTTCGCCTTGACGAGCGCGCCGCAAAAATAATTGACGGCACGGCGGCAGGCGAAAATGACTTTGACCGCGAATTTCTTGATTACATCCTCGCCGTTAAAGTCGTTGACGGTGTTGAGCAGGCAATCGGTCATATAGCAGAGCACTCCACACATCACAGTGAGTGCATTGTTACGGAAAATGCCGGAAATGCCGGAAAATTCACGCTGAATGTAGACAGCGCAGCGGTCTATGTGAATGTTTCCACCCGCTTTACCGACGGCGGCGAGTTCGGGCTCGGCTGCGAAATGGGTATTTCCACACAGAAGCTCCATGCGAGAGGGCCTATGGGCTTGAAAGAGCTTACCACATATAAATACATTGTCAGAGGTAACGGTCAAATCAGATGAAAGGGTGATTTTATGAAAACAGCAGGCTTTATCGGCTGCGGCAATATGGGCTCCGCCCTTGCACGCGCTGCGGCAAAATCCGCGGGAGCCGAAAACATTTTTGTGTTCGATACGGATGAGAAAAAGGCAAAAGTCTTTGCTGCCGAAACAGATGTTAATGTTTCCGATGCCGAGTATATTGTCGGCAACTGCGATTATATTTTCCTCGGTGTCAAACCGCAGATGCTCAGGGATGTAATGCAGAAAATCTCACCCATTCTTGAAAACAGACCGGCGGATTTTGTGCTTGTAAGTATGGCGGCAGGCGTTTCGCTTGCAAAAATCGAGGATATGGCGGGTATAGAATGCCCCATAATAAGAATTATGCCCAATATGCCGGCAAGCGTGGGCGAGGGGCTTATACTCTACACCGGCAACGAGTTTGTCGATAAGGATGATTTTGACGGCTTCTGCGATATTATGAAAGAAGCCGGTATGCTTGATAAGATAGACGAAACGAAAATCGACGCGGCAAGCTGCGTTTCCGGCTGCGGTCCCGCATTTGTGTTTATGTTTATCGAGGCGCTTGCCGACGGTGCCGTTGAATGCGGTCTGCCGCGCGACAAGGCTCTGCTTTATGCCGCGCAGACGCTTATCGGATCCTCCGAAATGCTTATCGCCACCGGCGAGCACCCCGGTAAATTAAAGGATGCAGTCTGCTCACCCGCAGGCAGCACCATTGAGGGCGTTAAGGCTCTCGAAAACGGCGCATTCCGCGCCGCCGCCATGAATGCGGTGCGCGAAGCGTATAAGCGCACGCTGGAATTGGGCAAATAATCTCGGCGGCATATTCGGCGCATAAGCCGGTTTTTCTCACTCGGCGTATCTGCATACGCCATCGCTCAAAAATTCCGTCTTCTGCATCCGAATCTGCACGCCGAGAAAGTTATGATACGGCATAAATGGAGCGAAAATAAGCTATTGCAGTAAAAGAAAAGAGGCATTTATGGATAAAAACAGCGTGGTACAATCTTCCGAGATTTCTCCTCTTGTACATGAAATTCGTACCGTATTGAACACCGCTCGCGCAAATGTTGCAAAACAGGTTAACAATGAATTATTGATGACATACTGGAAAATCGGCGAGATCATTGTCAAATACGAGCAGGACAATGCCAGCCGTGCCGCTTATGGCGAACAAACGCTGAAACAACTTTCGAAAACGCTGACAAGGGAACTTGGTAAAGGCTTTTCTCGCTCAAATCTCCAAAATATGCGTTCTTTCTATCTGAACTATCAGAAATGCCAGACAGTGTCCGGCAAATTGAGTTGGTCACATTATTGCGAACTTCTCGGTATTTCAGATTCGGAGCGCCGCAGCTTCTACGAGAAAGAAGCCATAAATTCAGGATGGTCTGTAAGGGAGTTGAAACGACAGATCGACAGTTCATTGTTTGAACGCCTGCTTCTTTCAAAAGGGGAAATCAACAAAGAAACAGTATTGGCTTTTGCGGAAAAAGGAGCCGAAATTTCCGAGCCGGCAGATATAATACGTGACCCGTATGTTTTTGAGTTTCTCGGATTGCCGGAAGATAAGCCCGTTTTGGAAAGCGATTTGGAGGAAGCGTTGGTACGGCAGATTGAGAAGTTTCTGTTAGAATTAGGACGAGGCTTTATGTTTGTCGGAACTCAGCAACGCATCACCATTGATAATGAGCATTACTATGCAGATATGGTGTTTTACAACAAAATTCTACGAGCTTATGTTATCGTTGAATTGAAAACAAAGAAACTGATGCCGGCAGCGGTTGGTCAGCTGAATATGTACCTGAATTACTATGCCTCAGAGGTAAACGATTCAGATGATAACCCTCCTATTGGTATAATTTTATGCACGGATAAGGATTCCGTAGGTGCAGAATATGCTCTCGGCGGACTCAGTAATAATATTTTTGCATCCAGGTACATTTTTTATATGCCGGACAAGGAACAACTGATTGCACAGGTTGAGGCGGTAATCGAAGATTGGCATAATGGAGAAAGTCACCCGAAGGAACGGTTATAAAAATATATGAATAACAGGCAGCCGTGTGTTTTTCGCACTCGGCTGCCTGTTTTATGTGTGGTTGTAACGACGAAAACTAACTCACTTCGCCACTTTTTCTTTTTCGGCTTCTTCTGCGCCGAATTTAAGGATGCGCTTGTTGTGGATTTTATTAAGTCCGCAGGCAACGCCGAAGAATACACCGGAAAGGATAACGACCGCAGCTGCAAGGAGCAGGGTACCCATAAGTGAATCGTAAGGCTTGTTCTTGAAGAGCATGTCCCACATCTGCTTACCGTTAAGGAACGGGTAGGGGTAGAAGCCGTCGTTTGCACCGAGAATTATGCACATAATAAAATATGCGATGGGGTAAATGAGGTCGGTAAGTGCAAATTTGACGATTGGTATTTTTTTGATTTCAACGGGGAAGAACCAGAACGCCGTAAATACCACGGGAGTGATAAGGTGGTTCCATATGTTTATAACATTTGAGAACCAGATGCCCTTTTCCATGGGGAAGGACTGGCTGAACGGAAGAAGCACGGTGAAATAAATAATGCCGGTTACGCAGATATAAAGGGTAATTGCGCCTCTAAGATGCTCATTGTGTGTGAATTTGTAAAGCTTTTTGGAACCGAGTATGCCGCAGCCGAACAGAATAAAGAATATATCAACGAAAATGTTCGATTCGTTGGTGAACATTCTTAAAAATGTGATGCCGCTGATATCGTTTGTGATTATCTTATTTTCAATAAGAAAATCCATGCGCGGTCTCAGAATAGCTTCGTAGCTTGCAATGTGGTGTGTCATAAGCAGCAAGCCGAGTATGCCGAAAATAACGGCGAATATGCCGAAAGCCTTTTTTTCGGCGATGTTTACGGTTTTTTTCATTGGAATTGCCTCGATTCAGTAAATATTTGTAATGGGCATTATAGCACACATTATATAAAAATAAAACACTTTTTGAGAAAATCGGCAGAATTAAAATATAAAGTATGTTGCCGCGGTCAGCACACCGAGGAAAATTGTGTTCATAAGCGCAAACAGCAGTATGTATTTTTTGCCCTGACCGGGGTAAAGCAGTTTGAACTCGCTGAATGTTATAAGGCTTGCGAGCGATGAAATAAGCGTGCCGGTGCCGCCTATATTTACGCCGAGCAGCAGCTCTCTGTAATTATCCGTAAAGCGCGACAGCAGAATTGCCGAGGGCACATTGCTTATAATCTGGCACGATGCTATTGAAACGAGCAGCGTGCTTTTTTCAAGCAGGGATGAAAGCAGATTGTTGACTGCCTCAATGCGCGACATATTGCCTGCGAATATAAAGAACATCACAAAAGTAAGCAGCAGGGGGTAATCCACGGCTTTAAGTGCTTCGCGGTCTATGAACAATAGAGCAATAAGCACTACCGCAAGCCCTATCTGGTAGGGGATAACTCTGAATACCACAAGAATCGTGAACGCGAACAGCGCAAGGTAAATGACCGTGCGTTTTACATTCAGCTTTTCGTTGAATGAATCTTTAATGGTGAGTTTTTCCGGCTTGAACACAAAGCAGCAGGCTATAAGCATTGCCACCGCAAGCAAAAACGGCTTGAGCATTATAAGCGTGAATTCACCTGTGGGGATATTGTAAGCCGAATACAGGTAAAGGTTCTGCGGATTGCCGAACGGTGTGAGCATACCGCCGAGGTTTGCCGAAATGTTCTGCAAAATGAACATATACGCCATATATTTGTCGTTGCCCGTGACTGAAAATGCAAAATAACCAAGAGGCAAAAATGTGATAAGCGCCATATCGTTCGCAATTATCATGGAGCCTATAAAGGTTATGACCACAAGCAAAATCGCAAGTGTGCGCAGGTTGCCCGTTAAGCGTATGAGACGCCGCGCAACTATGGTGAAAAACTTTATGTTTTTAAGCGCGCATATAACCGCAAGCGTGATGAAAAGGCAGCTTAATGTTTTGAAATCGAAGTAGCCGATATATTCCGCCGACGGCAGAATTATGCACGATGTGATTATCGCCGCAAGCGTTGCTATGCAAAGCACGGCGTTGCGTTTAATAAATCTGAGAACTTTCATAAAAACCCGCTTTTAAGTAGAATTGTGTCGAACACGCCATATAATACAACTGTTTGCGCGAATTTGCAACAAATATTCGAAGTATTATTAAAAACTTTTACCAAAAACTACAAGCTAATTTTGTATGACGATTTGCGCGTTTTTATTGCAATTTGCAGTGAAAGATGTTATTATATATTAAGTTAGTGTAGAGAGGTGTAAGATGGCGAACGAAAAAAAGAAATACTGTAAAGAAGCGTTTGAAAAACTGCCTGCCGAAAAGCGCGAGCGCGTGTTGAGTGCCGCGCGCGGGGAATTTGCCGACCACGGCTTTGAAAATACCTCCATTCAGCAGATAGCGCGCAGGGCACAGATAAGTGTCGGCGCCGTTTATAAGTATTTCGACGATAAGGAAGCGCTTTTCATCACCGTTGTTCAGGAGGGGCTCGGTACCCTTGAAGAAATGCTGATGACACTTTCCGAATCACAGGAAGATATCATCATAAAAGCCGAAAAAATCATACGCACACTGCTTGATTTTTCGCGCGGGAAGCCGGAGCTTATAAAGCTTTACCATTCGCTGACCGTCAGCGGCAGTAAAGAAATGCTCATTGAGTTTTCACAGCGCATAGAGGCAATTTCGGCATCGATTTACACAGTGGCTATAAGCGATGCACAGCGCACCGGCGATGTACGAAGCGATATAAACCCCGCATTCTTTGCATTTTTACTCGACAATATTTTTATGATGCTGCAGTTTTCAACTGCCTGCGATTATTATAAGGAGCGTTTCTTTATATACACCGGCAAGCAGGCTGAAGAAAGCGATGAGCTTATTGTTCAACAGACGCTGCTGTTCCTTAAAGCGGCATTCAACTTCAAATGAGAAAGGTGAATTTTATGAAAAAAAGATTAGTATGCCTTATGCTGACACTGTGCGTGCTGCTGGGGCTTATCTGCCTGCCCGTTTCCGCCGAAGAGGGCGGTACCGATGCGCTCGCAGAGCTTATTGCGGTTATGGACGGTGCCGATGCCGATAACGACGGCAGCTATACCACTGCCGACACAAAGCTTATTCTTGAGGTCGTTGCGGGCATTGCCGAATACCCCGAGGAAAAGACCTTTGACCTTAACCGCGACGGCTATACCGATCTGCTCGATGTTGATTTTTCGCTCAGGCTTGCGGCAAGAACCGTTAATTTCGGCACAGAGCTGCTCGAGGTTGCAAATGCAAAGCTCAACGCCGTCAAGACGGATCTGCCCGGCTTCACTTACGATACTACGGTGCATTGCAAATCCTGCCTTGTTACCACAAGTCTCGACAATCTTTCGTTTGCCGAAAGGCTTCTGCTCGGTGATTACCTTGATAAGCTCGTTGTTACCGACAAGCCGCTTTATGACTATTTCAAGGGTATGGAATCTGTAATTCCCGCCGAGGATAAGGCAAACTACCAGAAGCAGCTCGATGATGCCAAAGAACTTACCGAGCCGCAGAGAAGCAACGCCTATGTAGGTGCGGGCAAGTCATACAGTCACCGCATTTTCTTCCCCGTTAAGAATATGGCAACCGCAAGCACACTCACATCTTCCGATGTAAGCTCCGTAGGCCTTTATGAGGATGATGAGGCGAACGCATACATCGTTAAAATCAAGCTCGGCACAAAGAGCTACACAAGCAGCAAATCATTCCTTTCCGCGCTTGAAAACGGCACGTTGTCCTATGCAAAGGCATTCAACAATGTTCCCAACGAGAATGCAATTGGCGATTCCACCCTTAAAAAACTCAGCTTAAAGAACGGTATAATCAATGTTTATGTGGATAAGGAAACGGGCGCGCTTCTGACTGCCGATTATTCATTCGACTACGAGATAAACCTTTCAAAGACCGAGGTTTCACAGGTCAACAACAAGAATGTTAACTTCACAATGCTCACCAAACAGAAGGTTTATATAACCGAGCATTACGATATCGGTCAGAACACCATGGAGGTAGACAGCTGATGGCAAAGGTAAAGGTTACAATGGAAAACGGCGGCGAGTTCGTAATAGAGCTTTACCCCGAATACGCGCCCATCACCTGCGCGAATTTTGAAAAACTCGTTAAAGCGGGCTTCTACGACGGTCTTACTTTCCACAGAGTTATTGACGGCTTTATGGCGCAGGGCGGCGACCCCGAGGGCACCGGCTGCGGCGGCAGCGATGAAACGATCAAGGGTGAATTCAGAATAAATGGCGTCGACAATAAGCTTTCGCACACACGCGGCGTTGTTTCCATGGCGCGTTCGCAGAACCCCAACTCCGCAAGCAGTCAGTTCTTCATCTGCTACGATGACTGCACTTTCCTTGACGGGCAGTATGCCGCATTCGGCAAGGTAACGGAGGGTATGGAGGTCGTTGACGGCTTCCTTAAAACCGAGCGCAGAATGAGCTTCGGCGGCGAGCGTTCCACTCCCGTAACGCCCATAGTTATGAAAAAAGCCGAAATCATATAAATTCGGGGCGTCGCATTCAGTGCAGAACGAAAAACGGAATAATAAAAAATTCGGTACTCCCGCTTTTGCGGGAGTACCGTTTTTTGTTTTTATGTTCTTACAGATTCAAAAAGTCTTTTCTGTACTTAACTCCGAAAAATTCCGCAAGCTCCTGCATTTCGCTGTCCTTAATGGTGTTTACTCTCGGGCGGCTGCAGGTGAGCATATAAATCTGCGCGGCTTTTTCGACCGTTTCAATAAGTCCGAATGTTTCGTCCATTGTTTTGCCTGCGCCGTAAATGCCGTGCATACCCCATACAACAAGGCGAAATTCTTTCATCTTTTCGGCAGTTGCTTCACCTATGGAGTTGGTGCCGCAAAGCATCCACGGCAGAACACCTACGCCGTCGGGGAAAACAACGATGCACTCGGTGCACATCTCCCAAAGGGTGTGGGTAAGCTTCTTTTCGTCAAGCTCGTGCACATAGTTCATGGCAAGCGTGTTCGTGGGGTGTGAGTGCATCACAACTCTGTTTTCGGGGTCAACCGAAAGTCTTGCCATGTGGCTCATAAGGTGTGCGGGCAGCTCCGAGGTAAACTTGCCGCCGTCCTTATAGCCCCACAGAAGCTCGGCGGTGGTGCCGTCTTTTGCTATGCGGATTATGCCGAGATTCGTTTCGGGGTCATCATCAACATTCTTGAAATATTTGCCCGTGCCCGTAACAATAAAAATTTTGCCGATAAGAGCTTTTGCTTCAAAGCCCGTGGGGATTGTGCGAATAACATTGTTGAGGTCGAGGTATTCCGCGACCTCTTTTTCATCGAGCAGATAGCTTATGTTGCCGCCGTTTCTTTCATCCCAGCCGAGACGGTACATATTGGCGGTTGTCTTTCTCATTTCCGTAACGAACGGTGCGGTCAAAATATCTTTCATTTTCTGTTCACCAAAACCTTATCTTCATATTCTTTTATTACCGAATAGTAGTCTGCGGCAACATTTTCGCCTGCAAGGAATTCGTTCCACACATCGCCGAACGGAGCGGTCTTCATTTCTTCCGAAAGTACCATAAGCTCGGTCAGCTTGTTTTCATCCTGCAGAGCTTTCATTTTTGCATTGGGCTGTAAAAGTGCGAAAAGCAGCGCCTTCTGTACGCTTCTTACACCCGTTACCCATGCGGAAATGCGATTGATGCTTGCATCGAAATAGTCGGTGGCAATAAATACTCTGTCAAGAGCATCGTTTCTGACAATTTCCTTGGCGATTTCCTTTGTTTCGTCATCAAGCAGCACAACATGGTCGCTGTCCCAGCGAACGCCCCTTGTTATGTGCAGGGCGATTTTTTCATTGAACAGAAGCAGCGAGGGGATTTTGTCGCTCACAACTTCTGTGGGATGATAGTGGCCGTTGTCCATAAGCGGGGTAATGCCGTTTTTGTCGGAATAGGAAAGGCAGAATTCGGCAGAGCCGACCGTGTAGCTTTCAAGCCCTATGCCGAAAACCTTTGATTCAAGCGTAACATAGACTTTTGATTTGTCATAAGGCGCGGCAAGAATTTTGTCAAGTGAATCCTTGAAACGCGCTCTCGGACCGAGACGGTCTGCGGGAATATCCTTGTAGCCGTCGGGTATCCATATATTCATAACGCAGGGTACGCCTGTCTCGTTTGCGAAATATTCCGAAATTTTAAGGCAGGCTATGCCGTGTGCTATCCAGTAATTGCGCACTTCCTCATCGGGTGAAGAAAGTGTGAGATTGTCTTTTACCATCGGGTGCGAAAAGAAGGTGGGGTTAAAGTCTATGCCCATATTGCGCTCTTTTGCAAAATCAACCCATTTTTTGAAATGCTTCGGCTCGATTTTATCTCTGCCGACTGCTTCACCGTCTTCAAAAATCGCATAGCTTGCGTGCAGGTTAAGCTTCTTTTTGCCGCCTATAAGCGAAAAAGCCTTGTCATAGTCAGCCATAAGCTCCTCGGGGGTGCGCGCTTTGCCGGGATAGTTGCCGGTTGTCTGTATTCCGCCCGAAAGAGCCTCGCGGCTGTCAAAGCCCACAACATCATCACCCTGCCAGCAATGAACGGCAACGGTAACGTTTTTCAGGGTATCTATCGCAGCACGGGCGTCAACGCCGTACCCTGCATATATTTTTGCAGCTTCATCAAATCTTGACATACTCATTCTCCTCACGGAAAAATTTTATAAAAACAGTATATATTTTTGCATCTTAAATGTCAAGCAAAGGTAACACTATCCGCGATTTTTCATATTATACGGTGAAGGGGTTGATTTATATGTACGATGCTTTACTTCCCGTAACATTTTTCTTCGGTGCCGATAACAAATGCGGCTACCGTTCCCTGTTCGGTAAGCTGTATGACCCGTTTGCCGAGGGTACGCACTACATACTCAAAGGCGGTCCCGGCACGGGCAAATCCACCATAATGAAAAAATTTGCCGAAAAATTTGAAAAGCAGGGGCTTTTCGTTGAGCGCGGCATTTGCAGCGCAGACCCGGACTCACTCGACCTTGTGTATGTGCCGGAAATTAATTTTTCCGTAATCGACGGTACGCCGCCCCATGTTTTTGACCCGTCAATGCCGGGCGTTACGGAACATATAGTCGATTTAACGGCTGCCTGGAACAAGGAATACCTGAAATCGCACACGGATGAAATAACCGCACTAACGCGCGACTGTAAGCTGCAGCACAAAAAAAGCGCAGAATACCTGCGGCTCGCGTCACAGCTTACGGCAAATCTTATATCAATAAGCGCAGATTTTACCGACCGCGAAAAGATATACCGCTATACTCAGCGCCTTGCCCGCCGCGTTATACCGGAGCGCACCGCCGCCGGCTACGGCAGGCTGAATTTAAGGTTTCTTTCTGCGGTTACGCCGGAGGGTGTGCGCGTTGAGCACGATACGGTCGCTTCGCTTTGCGAGCGTATGATAACCGTAAATGATACGCTCGGCGCGGCGGCACCGTTTATAGTTGAATACCTTGCCGATTATGCGCTTAAAAACGGATACGATATTTATAAGTGCTATTGCCCCGTAATGCCCGACTCCAAGCCCGAGCACATAATAATTCCCGAACTGAAGCTTGCGGTGTTTACCGAAAACGGTTACCATCACGCGCTTGATGACGAAACGAATGCCGTGCGCGCAGGCAGATTTACCGATAAGACCGAAGCGGCAAAATACAAGGAGCGCATCGCCTTTGTGCAGAAAACAAAAAAAGAGATGACCGACGAAGCGGTAAGAAAAATGTCGCTTGCCAAAAACGCCCACGATAAGCTTGAGGAGTTTTACATCAAAGCGACAGATTTCAATATGATAAATGAGATTACCGATAAGCTGTTGAAAATGGAGTATTAAATCCGCAGAAAGTTCAAATTTCTTTCAGCACCATATATCCGCACTCTTTAAGCGTAACATTTTCGCTGACGGTGCCGCCGTTCACAACATCGGCGTACTCTTTGTCGAGCGCAACATTTACATCGCCGTCGGCAAAATTAAGTACAAAAATGTAATCGCCGCGTTTCCTTATTTCAACACCTTTGTCGGCGGTAATGCGGCAGTCGGGCAACAATGCGGCATCCTTTATCAGCTTTTCGCAGAAATCGTCGGCAAAATCGCCGTCATTTCTGAATGCGATATAATATGCCGTGCCCTTGCCGTATTTATTCTCGGCTGCGGCAGGCTCACCGGCGTAAAAATCTTTTTCATACTGCGCAAGATTTTCGGAGCCGTTAAGGTGGATTATATCGCAGATATGGTCAACGCTGTAATGCCTGCCGTTGTAAATCACGGAGTTTTCCATACCGTCGGGCAGGGAATCGGTTTCCTCGCACCAAACGCCGAAAACATCTTTGAGCTTGCCTGCGGGCACGCCGCCGAGACAGCAGAGGTCGTTTTTATCGACTACGCCCGTAAGGTATGTGGCAGCAAATTTTCCGCCGTTTTCAACATAGTCTGCGATTTTGGCTTCAACGCCGTCTTTGAGCATATACAAATACGGCGCGATTATAAGGTCGTATTTCGAGTAATCGTCATCCTCGGAAATAATATCCGCACAAATACCGCGCTCATAGAACGGCTTATACCATTTTATACATTCCTGCAGATAATTCCTGTAAAGGTTGTTGTAGCCGCAGTAAAATTTAACCGCCCACGCGTTTTCCCAATCGTACATGATTGCGATTTTCGCTTCGCTTCGTGTGCCGACTGCGCCGCCGAGCTTTTCGAGGACCTCGCCGGTGTGTGCGATTTCGCGGAAGACGCGTGTGTTTTCGTGCCCGCAGTGGTCAACTACCGCGCCGTGATATTTTTCGTGGCTGCCGCGGCTCTTGCGCCACTGAAAATACTGCACACTGTCTGCACCGTGAGCAATCGCCTGAATTGATGAAAGCTCCGACCTGCCCGGCTTCGGTATTTTATTTACATCCTGCCAGTTCGGTATCGACGGCGTGCTCTCCATAAGCAGAAACGGCTGACCGCCTTTCATCGTGCGGAATGCATCGTGCACAAAAGCGGTTTCGGCAGCCACCTCGTTGTTGTTGTTTTTATCCCACGCGGGGTAGTTATCCCACGAAACAATATCAACATAATTCGCAAAGCGCTGGTAGTCTATGCCGTCATACATCCGCATAAAGTTTGTCGTTATCGGTATGTCCGGCGTAACGGTGCGCAGGGGAGCAGTCTCGTTTTCGAAAAACGAAATGTGGCTGTCGGTAACAAAGCGCTTCCAGCAGAGCTTTAATGCGGTAACATGACTTTCGCCGCGGTCCGAGGGCGGATTTATCTGTTCAAAGCTGTTGTACTTATGGCTCCAGAAGCCGCCCCACCACGCATCGTTGAGTTCTTCAATATCGTTGCGGTAGTAGTTTTTCAGCCATTTGCGGAACGATTGCCTGCAAAGCTCACAATGACATTCACCGCTGTATTCGTTCGATATGTGCCACATTTTAAGTGCAGGGTGATTTTTATAACGCTCTGCGAGAATTGTGTTTATCTCACGCACTTTTTCACGGTAAACTGGTGAGGTCAGGCAGTGGTTGTGCCTTACGCCGAATTCGTTGCGTATGCCGTTTTTCTCTACGCGCAGCACCTCGGGATATTTTTCGGCAAGCCACGCGGGGCGCGCCCCCGACGGCGTGGCGAGAATTATCTCCTGACCGTTTGCGGCAAGCTTATCCATAATTTCGTCGAGCCAGCCGAAGTTGTAAACGTGCTCCTCGGGCTCTATCATAGACCATGCAAAAATGCCGACAGTGGCGTTGTTTATATGCGCAAGCTTCATAAGGCGCATATCCTCATCCCATATTTCGGGCGTCTTTACCCATTGGTCGGGGTTGTAGTCACCGCCGTGGACTATGTGGTCGAAAAAGTTTTTACTCATATTCATCACCCTGATTTGTTGATAGATACAGTATAGCAAATATAATCGGTGATTTCAATTAAATATAAAATAAAAAGGGGCTGTGACAAAACAGCCCTGAAAAGAAATAAAGAAAAAGCGAGTCGAAAGCACTGAAAAGTAGTGCAAACGGCTCGCTTTTCTGGTATAATTGTAGTTGATGAAAACAAATATAACCGGGACTAATTATCGCATA
>JAZLJH010000040.1:0-41767 GCA_045617785.1 Acutalibacteraceae bacterium | reverse complement strand
ATATAAACAGCGGGGTTTGTGAAAACCGCGTTGAAACAGAGCGCACGGTAGGGGTGCCACACTGTGGCATCCGGTTTGCCCGCAGCGGTATTTGAAGCGCGAATGCGCGAGAATGCACGCGCAGGGCAAAATGAAAACCGCGTTGATTTGGTGTAATCAACGCGGTTTTTATAATATATGCTGTTTCATCTGTCAATCGCTGCGCGATTGACCCGGGTGGCACGGGGTGCCACCCGTACGATTCGTTCTGTTTTTTCGTTATCAAAACCGCGGGGCAAAATATAAACAGCGCGGTTTACGAAAAACCGCGC
This sequence comes from Acutalibacteraceae bacterium, assembly GCA_045617785.1. Classification (GTDB taxonomy): domain Bacteria; phylum Bacillota; class Clostridia; order Oscillospirales; family Acutalibacteraceae; genus DTU089. The sequence goes on along the minus strand of JAZLJH010000040.1, from coordinate 41,456 downwards.
TGTTTTTTGAAAATTCTGAAAACTGAAAACTGAAAACTGAAAACTGAAAACTTACTCCTCGTCTTCGCAATCGCAGCAATCGCAATCGCAGCAATCGTCAAACTCTATGTCAAGCTCAAGCTTTTCGCCGCAGTTGGGGCACTCAATAAATTCTTCGTCGAGCATATCGTCATCAAGAAGAATTTCTTCGCCGCAGGAGGGGCATTCAACTTCATAAAGCTCGTCATCGTCATCGCAATCGCAGCAGTCGCAGCAATCGTCGCCATCATAAACAACGGCTTCAACATCTGCAAGGTCCTCGTCGATTTCGTCAACATAGTCCTCGAGGTCCGCAAGGTCCTCGTCAACTGCGGTAACGGTGAGGCTCATATCGTCAAGAATATCGAAGATAGCTTCAAAGATTTTAGATTCTTTGGACTCTTTGTCGAGGTCAAGACCTGCGGCAAGACCTTTAAGATAAGCAACTTTTTCTGTAAGTGTCATAGTGATGACCTCCGTGATTAAAATAAATTATGATTTTGCTCTGCCGAGATATTCACCTGTTCTGGTGTCGATCTGTACCATTTCGCCTTCTTCAATGAAGAGGGGAACCATGATCTCCGCACCGGTCTCGAGAGTAGCGGGCTTAAGAGCGTTGGTAGCCGTGTTGCCTGCAAAGCCGGGGTCGGTCTTGGTGATCTGAAGATCAACGAATGTGGGGGGCTCTACGCCGAAAACGCTGCCCTTGTAGGAGAGAAGCTTGCAAACCATGCCGTCTTTAACGAACTTGAAGCCGTCGCCGAGGTTAGCCGCATCAACGGGAACCATATCGTAGGTCTCGGGGTCCATGAAATAGTAAAGGGAGCCGTCTTCATAAGAGAAGGTCATATCTTTTCTTTCAATGTAAGCGGTGGGGAACTTGTCGGTGGGGCTGAATGCTCTTTCAACAACGCCGCCGTTGATAACATCCCTGTATTTGGTGCGGACGAAAGCCGCGCCCTTGCCGGGTTTAACGTGCTGGAATTCGACTACAGTGTAAACTTTGCCTTCCATTTCAAAAGTAACGCCGTTTCTGAAATCGCCGGCACTGATCATGTCTGCCATAAATAAATCCTCCGAATAATAAAAAATTATCAGCAATCATATTATAATACATACTCGCGCATTTGCAAGCATTTTTTTATTTTTTCTCGTCAATAACGGCAATACCGAGGTCGGTAAGCTGAACATTATCGACCTGCGAGGGACATTCCGTCATGGGCTCCGAGGCATTCTGTACCTTCGGGTAGGCTATAACATCACGCAGCGAATCGGCTTTTAAGAGCTGCATAACGAGTCTGTCAAGCCCTATGCCCATACCGCCGTGCGGGGGCGGACCGAACTTGAACGCATCAAGCAGGTAGCCGAATTTCTGGTAAGCCTCCTCCTTGGTAAGACCGAGCAGGTCGAAAATTCTTGACTGCAGCTCGGGGTCGGTAATTCTTATGGAGCCCGAGGAAAGCTCTATGCCGTTAAGCACAAGGTCATAAGCCTTTGCGCGAACGGATGCCTTGTCGCTTTCAAGGTAGGGCAGGCATTCGTCAAGCGGAGCGGTGAAGGGGTGGTGCATCGCCACGAACTGACCGAGGTCTTCATCCCAGTCAAAGAACGGGAACTCAACTATCCACAGCAGGTTGTAGCCGTCGCCGATAATGCCGAGGCGCTTGCCCGCTTCGTTGCGCAGTGCGCCGAGTGTGGAAAGCACGGTGCTGTTTTTGGTGTCGGCAATAATGAATACCACATCGCCTTTTTCCGCGCCGGCTTTTTTGAGTATGGCAGCCATTTCGTCCTCTGTCATAAACTTAGCAAAGGATGAAGCTATGCCTTCGTCGGTAAGTCTTACCCATGCAAGACCCTTTGCGCCTATGCCCTTAACGAACTCGGTGAGCTTGTCGACTTCCTTGCGTGTGTAGGTGTTTACGGCGTTCTTTGCGGTAATACCCCTTACGGAGCCGCCGCCTGCGATTGCCGAGGTAAATACGCTGAAGCCGCAGTCCTTAACATCTTCGGTGAGGTCGAAAATCTCCATACCGAAGCGAGTGTCGGGCTTGTCGGAGCCGTAACGCTCCATAGCTTCCTTATATGTAAGGCGCGGCAGCGGCAGAGCAATATCAATGCCGAGAGCATCCTTGAAAACTCTTGCCATAAAGCCTTCACCGATTTTAAGCACATCCTCCATATCCACAAATGACATTTCAAGGTCTATCTGTGTAAACTCGGGCTGTCTGTCGGCTCTGAGGTCTTCATCGCGGAAGCAGCGGGCGATCTGCATATAGCGGTCAAAGCCCGCAACCATTGAAAGCTGCTTGTAAAGCTGCGGCGACTGCGGCAGCGCGTAAAAGCTGCCCTGATGAATACGGCTGGGAACGAGGAAGTCCCTTGCGCCCTCGGGTGTTGACTTTATAAGCATGGGCGTTTCTATTTCAATAAAGCCGTTCTCATCGAAATAATCGCGCGCGATTTTCGTGAGCTTGTGGCGGAAAAGAATGTTTTTCTGCAGATCCGGACGGCGCAGGTCGAGATAACGGTATTTAAGGCGCGTAAGCTCCGCGGTCTGGCAGTTTTCAACAATGTCAAAGGGCGGTGTTTCGCTCTTTGAAAGCACGCGCAGATCCTTAACATCGATTTCAATATCGCCTGTGGGAATCTCGCTGTTCTTTGAGGAACGCTCGCGCACGATTCCCTTTGCCATAAGCACATATTCGCTCCTTACGGCGAATGCCTTGGCAAAAACTTCTTTATCGGTATTTTCATCGAATGCGAGCTGAACTATGCCCGTTCTGTCGCGCAAATCAACAAAAATAAGGGCTCCGAGGTCGCGCTGCTTGGCGACCCAGCCGCACACGGTAACCTCGCTGCCGATGTTTTCGGCACGCAGGTCGCCGCAGTATACGGTCCTTTTAAGTCCTGTCATACTGTCCATAAAATCCATCTCCGTTTTAAGAAGGGCTTAACGCCCTGATTTTTTAACCTATATTTACCTTGTCCTTAACAAGCTTTGCAATCGGGAAGTGAAGCGCAATGCCGATTATGAGCCTTACTATCGTAGAGGTGAAGCCGACCGTCATGGCGGCGCCGTTGAGCGACTTGCGCGTTTTTGCGGCTTCGGTGGTAAAGCTTACGGCATCGTCGGTTATCACCATGCCTATATCGGCAAGCGATGAGCATTTTTCGGAAATTTTCAGCACAATGAAGAAAACCGCAAAGAAAATAATTATGGCGCCGAATTTGCCGAATTTGCTCACGGGTGACACGTGCGAAAGCGTTTCACCGAGGTAGAGTGCCTGCACCGCAACGAGCACCGTTGCCGCAAGGCTTACGCAGAATGCGGTAATACCTATGCTTACTGTGGTTATGGAGGGTATGCCGAACACCGAAAGAAGATCCTCGACGGTGGCGAGCATCTCCTCCCCGAGGGCGTCGTAGACCTGCGATACCCACAGCGCGAACGAGCCTATGAAAAGCGCGTAGACCGCGAAAACCCAGATAAGCCCCGAAACCGTTTTCGAAGCGATGAGCGAGCCCGTTTTAACGGGAAGCGACATTGTGAGGTAGCCTGCTCTGCCGAACATGGTCTTGCTGAATGCCGAAGAAACGGCAACAAGAATAACAACACACGCGAAAAGCAGCACCGCCATTACCACGCCGCCGCCGAGCGCCTTTACTACCTTGTGTTCGGAAAATACCACCGCAAGCTCCACTGCCACGGTGGAAATGATTATTGCAAGGAACAGTGTGCTCATTGAATGCCACTGTGCCTTCAAATCGTTTTTAAGAAGCTTACCAAACATGGGCAAACACCTCCTTGAAAACATCTTCTATTGATTTGCCGCCGGCGGTGATGTTTGCCACACTGTCGTTTATAAGCACCTTGCCGTTACCGAGGAACAGCGCGTGCGTAAATACCGACTGCAAATCGTTTATGAGGTGCGTGGAAATAAGCAGAGTGGATTTTTCCGCATAGTTCTGCATTATAAAATCAAGTATGCTTGCGCGTGTGGCGGGGTCAACGCCGCCCATGGGCTCATCGAGAATGTAGAGGTCGGCGCTTCTCGACATAACAAGCGACATCAGCAGCTTTTCCTGCATACCCTTTGACATGGTCTTCGATTTCTGCTTTTCGGGCAGACCGAAGCGTTTCATCATGTCAAGCGCCTTTGCCTTGTCGAAATCTTTGTAGAAATCCGCAAAATAATTTACGGCGTCTATATTTCTCATCCATTCGTGCACAAAGGTCTGCTCGGGCAGATAAGATGTGAAGCCTTTTGTTACCTCGCCGGGAGCGCTGCCGTTAATAACAACGGAGCCGCTGAAATCGTGAATGAGCCCGGTGAGTATTTTCATAAGCGTGGTCTTGCCGCAGCCGTTCGGCCCGAAAAGCCCTATTACCTCGCCCTGCGGCAGGGTGAAGGAAATATCGTCGAGCACGGTGTGGTCGCCGTAACGCTTTGTGAGATTGTTTACCGTGATAAGGTCCAAGCGAATGCCTCCTGACTTGCGAACATTTACCGAATACCTATTTTACACCACGCGCAGTCAATAGTCAAGGTGAATCGGCACGTAAATTGTTACCGTAATGTAAATAATTACACAACTTATTATATTGACAAAAATTGAAATCGGTGGTAATATCAGTTACGGAATTAAATTTTGTTTGGAGGTAAAAGTTATGGGCTCTGTTCTTGACATCATCATGAATCTTTTCCAGGGTTTGGATCTCGGAAAAGTTCTCGGCTCCATCACAGGCGTTGCAGGCAATCACGACCTCGGTGCCATTGTGGGCTTGATTACCGACTTTTTCGGCGGACTTTTCAACTGAAACATCTTAAAAGAGCGTGCCGAAAGGTGCGCTTTTTTCATATACGGTGATAATTATGAGAAAATTGTTATGTATTTCCGTTCTGCTTTGCGCGGCACTTGCGCTTACCGCCTGCGGCAAAAAGAATGTTGCAAATGCGGATGTTACGCTGCCTGCGGCAAGTGAGCAGACCACGGCACTTACAAGCGGTGAAACGGCGGCGCAGCCCGTTTCGCAGCCGCCCGCCGAAACGCCCGCGGAATATTATACCGAAGCGGCGACCGAATATACTCAGCCCGCGACCGAGCCTGAAAGCACCGCAGCACCCGTTACGGAAACCGTAGCGCCTGCCGAAAGCACCACGCAGCACGAGCTTAAAAAGACGGGCGAAATGGAGTTTTCCGACAGTGCCGATAATAAATACCTTGCCGCCGTTGCGGCAAAGTACGGGCTTGACCCGTCGCGCCTTGCGGCGATATATACCGTGCCGGACAATAACGGCAACATAGTGCTTTACTTTGACGGCACAAGCGATGAAAGCGGCAGGCTTGTCAGAACTGCCGATACACTTGCGGCGATTTACACCGTAGATGCGCAGTTGAATTCACAGTGCGCAAGTGAGGACAGCGCTTTGAACGAATATTCGTACGGCGAAATGAAAGTAATGTTTTTTACCGTAACAAAGCACATTATGCCTCAATTTGAAAAGGAGCTGAACGGCTGATATGGAAATTTCGGAAAAAATGCTTGATATGAACGGCAAGCTCTGTAATTGCGGCAGAGTTCATAAAATACCGTTTGTAAAATATGAATCGGGCAGCGGCGTAATAAATACGCTGTGCGCTCACATTCGCGCACTCGGCGGCACGAAGCCGTTTATTGTTGCGGATGTGAACACATATAAAGCCGCGGGCGAAAAGGTCGCGGCTCTGCTTGAAGACGGCGGCTTTGAATACACAAAGCACATCTTCACCGAAAACCGTACCGAGCCGGATGAAAAGGCAATAGGCTCGCTTGTGCTGCATTTTGACCGCTCGTGCGATATAATCGTAGCAGTCGGCTCCGGCGTTATGAACGATCTGAGCAAAATTCTTTCAAAGCTGACGGGCTTGCCGTTTATAATCGTTGCCACCGCGCCGTCTATGGACGGCTTTGCTTCCGATACCTCATCGGTTATACGCGACGGCTTAAAGGTCTCCGTAAATTCGCGCAGCGCGGATGTGATTATCGGCGATACCGATATTCTGCGCGGCGCTCCCGTAAAAATGCTTCTGAGCGGTCTCGGTGATATGCTCGCAAAATACCCGAGTATATGCGAGTGGCGCATAGGGCAGCTTCTTAACGGCGAATACTACTGCGAGGATGTGGCGCTGCTTGTGCGCGGCGCGCTCAAAAAGTGCGTTGACAATGCCGACGGGCTGCTCAGCCGCGATGAAGAAGCGGTGAAAGCCGTGTTCGAGGGGCTTATAATCAGCGGCGTTGCCATGGCGTATGCAGGACTTTCGCGTCCCGCTTCGGGTACCGAGCATTACATTTCGCATATTTGGGATATGCGGAACGCCGAATTCGGCACACCGTTCGATTTTCACGGTATTCAATGCGGCATTGGTACGCTGCTTACCGCAAAGCTCTATGATGAGCTTTTGAAAATCACCCCCGACCGCGAAAAAGCATTAAAGAGCGTAAACGAATTTGACCTTGCGGCGCATCACGAAAAGCTGCGCGGGCTTCTCGGCAACAGCGCCGAGCCTATGATAGAGGGCGAAAAGCGCGAGAAAAAATATGACCTTGCCGCACACGCCGCAAGGCTTGAAAAAATAATCGCAGATTATGATGAAATCAAAAATATAATTCTTGCCGAAATTCCGCGGTACACCGAGCTGTATGCTCTTATGAAGCGCCTCGGCGCACCGATGAGTGCGGAGGATATCGGCAATGACAGTGCGCTTTTGCCGTTTATGTTCATTGCCACGCGCGATGTGCGCGACAAGTACATTCTTTCGCGCCTTGCATGGGATATGGGCGTTGACGGGGAGCTTGCGGCAAATATAATATGAACTGACAAAACGGCTGTGAAAAGCGTTCAACTTTTCACAGCCGGTAATTTTTTATTTCCCGAAGCTTTTATAGAGCAGCGCCTCGCGTATCGGCACAAGCCGTTCCGTAAGCAGCTGCGCCGCCTGCGGCGAGGCAAGCTCATCTGCGGTAAGTGGTTTTATGCCGAGTGCCGCCACCTCCGGAAACCAGTCGTTCCAGCGGTGTATAAGTCTGTTTGCGAGCGTATGGTCAAACTCCTTGCCCTGACGGTGCTTTATTGTAAGGTGGTCTATTTCATCCACATAAGAGTGGAGTTCATATTCTGTCATAAACTTACCTCCTTATAAAACGCGGATATGGTAACGACAGCCGCCCTCAAAGTAGTCGGGGTCACGCATTGCATCCTTACCCATAATATCCATAAGCTTTACGGTGCGCGTTTCGGTAGTGCCGTCTTCAAACAGGTCTATTATTCTGCCGCCGCGCAGGTCATCGTGCGCGGACATATTGTAGCCCAGCGCCGCATCTGTCGCGAGCGTAATGCCGCAGTATTCGCCCTGAATATCAATAAGGTGGTCGTGGCCAAAGTAAAAGCCCTTTATATCGCCGCGCTGCAAAGCCGCAAGGAACAGACCACTGTTAAGCTCCGTTGAGCAGTTGCTTTCGCGCTTTGCGCCTATGGCGCCGCACTGCTCGGGGTTGCGCGTAACGATAATATATTCAGGCAGGCTTATGTGCATAAACATAATGCCGGGGATTTTTCTGCCGTTTTCTTTCTCAACATTCACGGATTCGTTGTAGTACCACATAACCTGGTCAAAAAGCGGTGTGCCGTCGCCGCCGCCGTCGTTGAGAGGCTTCGGCATAACAAAGCGCGTGTCCTCGGGCAGACCGAATTTCTGTATATAGTCGCGCATCATGTGGTTTGAGTCCATAGCCCACAGGTTGAATTTCAGCTCGGTGCCGTCTGCCGAGTAAACCGGCAGGCGGTAGTTGCCCACGCCCGTAATATCCTCCGGGCCGGCGCTTGCAAGGCAGTAGGGTATTTCGGCGTAAGCACGCATTTCGTCGTTAAGGTCGATTCCCGCCTCCCTGTCGTGGTTGCCGAATACGGCGCCCCAGGGAATTTTCTTTTCAAGTATCGGCTCAATAACATCGGTCATATATGCCTTGACCTCGTCGAAAGTATCTTTATTCAGGCACTGGTCGCCGCCAATCATAACAAAATCGGGGTCGGTGTTTTCAATAAGTGTGCCGAGCCCGGTTTTAAGCTTTGGGCTGAAGCTTTTGCCGCAATGAAAATCCGACACCATAAGAACCCGGAATTTTCCGTTTTCGTGAAATTTAAGTACGGGTTTTTCCACAAAGTCCACTTCTTTCGGTTTTATTAAGAAAATTATAAGGATAAATGTAAAAAAAGTCAATCTGCGAGCCTTGAAATAATAAAAAGCGGGTGGTAAAATTATATTATGGTTTTTGTTTTGCGGGGGGCGGCACTTTGGAAAAATATGCGTTTTTTCTTGATATTGACGGTACGCTGTGCGTTCACGGCGAAATACCGCTTAAAAATCGGCTTGCCATTGCAAAAGCGCGGCAGGACGGGCATTTTGTGTTTATAAACACGGGGCGCTCATACGGCATAATACCCGAGGTGGTGTTCTCGGTCGAGCTTGACGGCTATGTGTCATCGCTCGGCAGCAGCGTTATAGTAAACGGCAGATATGTCGAGTGCGACAGAATGGATATGCGCGAGGTCGCCGCTCTGCTCGATATGTTCAATAAAAAGAAATACGGCATAATTTTTGAGGGCGAACACACCGTGTGGAGAAATCAGTATCTCGGGCGTACCGAATACCCGACCGTGAAAAACGGCGCCGAGCTGCTTGAAAAATTCGGTGACGAAATAATTTCAAAGCTCTACCTGCCCGTTGTGTTTGATGAAGAAACATACAATTACATAAATGAGCGCTACACGCTCTGCCAGCACAAAGAATATGCCGAATTCACCACAAAAGGTCACACCAAGGCAACGGGTATGTTTGCGGCGGCAAAGTGTATCGGCGTGCCGCGTGAACGCTGCGTTGCCGTGGGCGACAGCGTGAATGATGAAGATATGCTGCGCGCCGCGGGAATTTCCGTTGCTATGGGCGACGGCGACGGGCATCTGAAAGACATAAGCGATATTGTTACCTGCGATGCGGCGGACGGCGGCGTTGCCGAGGCGATATTTAAAGTTATTCAACAGCAAAAATCAGAAATATATTAAAGCTTGAAAACGGAGAGATTTTTGTGAAATTACCCATATACACGGGCACACAGGGCAGCTGCCACATTCAGGGCATTGCCGTGGATGCTGAAAAAGGCTATATTTATTATTCGTTTACGACCAAGCTCATAAAAGCCACGCTTGACGGCGAAATCGTCGGCAGTGTCGACGGGCTCACGGGCCACCTCGGCTGCATAGATTTCAATGTTTCCGACGGCAGAGTTTACGGCTCGCTTGAATATAAAAACGACAGCATCGGCAGGGGCATAAAGCGCGATCTCGGCGGCGTTGACGGCGCAAATGCCGACGGCTTTTATATGGCGGTTTTCGATGTCGATAAAATCGACCGTATGGATATGGATGCCGCACAGGACGGCGTAATGACCGCCGTATATCTCAAAGAGGTCGTTGATGATTACACGGGCACGGGCGTAAATAAAAAGGGTGAAACCGTCAGCCACAAATACGGCTGCAGCGGCATAGACGGCACAGCTTTCGGGCCGATGCCCGGCAGCAATGACGGCAGGCAGTACCTTTTTGTGTGCTACGGTATTTATGAGGATAACACCCGCGCCGACAATGATCATCAGGTTATACTGTGCTACGATACGGCGAATTGGGCTGAATATGAAAAGCCGCTCAATGAAAATTCGCTGCACACGAGCGGGCCCGAAAAGCCGTACAAAAAATTCTTCCTTTACACCGGCAACACCTGCTACGGTGTGCAGAATTTGGAGTACGATGCGTTTACAAATTCGTATTTTGCGGCGGTTTACAAGGGCTCCAAAAAGGAGTTCCCGAATTACAGTCTGTTTGCAATAGATGCCGCCAAAGCGCCGTTTGAAGCGGAGCTTAAAGGGCTTAACGAAAAAGGCGAATGCCTTACTCTTAATAAAATCGGCACCGACGGCGGCGAAATATGCGGCATATACGGCGAAATCGGCACTACGGGGCTGTATGCTTTCGGCGACGGCACATACCTTATCTCACAGCCGCAAAGAAAAACCGACGGACAGTGCAGTTATATTTACGCGTATACATTTGATGCTGCAAAGGGATTTATGCAAATAAATACAACGGAGAAAAATCAATGACATACAAAACTTCGATTCGTTTTTTTGAAAATGTTCCCGTTCGCGCCGTTTGGGATGAAGAAACGGCAAAATGGTGGTTTTGCGCTGCGGATATTGCCGAAGCGCTTACGAAATCGAAAAACCCCCGCGTATATTGGGCAACCGTTAAAAGAAGAAATACGCAGTTGATTGCAATTTGCAAACAACTGAAATTAAAAGCGAAAGACGGCAAGTTCTACAATACCGATGTTGTTGATGAAAGCGGACTGAATACCGTTATTGCGCTGATACCGAGCAAAAAAGCCGAAGTTTTTCAGAAGTGGATGAAGAATATGGAAACATCCGTTGATGAAAAAAGCAAGCAGAAAGCCTACGAGCTGTTTGAAAGCGGATTCATTGATAATATCGAGGTCGGTACGGTCAAGGGCTTGCAGCAGATCCACGGCTATATTTTCGGCGGTCTGTACGATTTTGCAGGGCAGATTCGTACGGTGAACATTGCAAAAGGCGGTTTTGCGTTTGCGCCCGCAAGGTATCTTGACGGTGCGCTCGAACACATAGCGGCTATGCCCGAAAGCACTTTTTCGGAAATTGTGGAAAAGTATGTCGATATGAATGTTGCGCATCCGTTTAAGGAGGGTAACGGCCGCAGCACGCGTATATGGCTTGACCTGATTCTCAAAAAGAATCTGAAAAAATGTGTCGACTGGAGCCGTATAGACAAAACCGATCACCTGTCTGCAATGAAAGCGAGTGTTGACGATTCCGCGGAATTATTTGCTCTGCTGCAAAACGCACTGACCGATGATATCAACAACCGCGAGATTATTATGAAGGGTATAGACTATTCATATTATTACGAGACCGAAGATTGAAATGTTTAACGGAAACATTATATTTTGCTATCATTTTGCAATACACTATTGCATATTTTTAAAATAGTAGTATAATATGCTTGCATTAAGACAAGCGGAGGCTTAGCTCAGTTGGTCAGAGCGCCTGCTTCACACGCAGGAGGTCACTGGTTCGAGCCCAGCAGTCTCCACCAAAAAGAAGTCACCCAATCGGATGACTTCTTTAATTTTTTGATGTGAGTTATCAGGGCTCGAACCATCGTCCGTGTGCGACGGTATGCCGCAGGCAGAGGAGCACGGACATAAAATCGTTGCAAAGCGACGCAGCGAAGCGTGCGTCGAGCCCAGCAGTCTCCACCAAAAATCCTCGTTCTTCGGAACGAGGATTTTTTATCCAAGCCGCAGGCTTGGTATATCACCACGCCGCAAGGCGTGTATATCATCAAGGTCGGCTTTGCCGACCTTGTATCTCATCACGCGCAAGCGTGCATTTCTGCGGCTCGATGATATACAGCACTGCGTGCTGATGATATACAATTCCTTGCGGAATTGATGATATACACGGCTTCGCCGCGATGAATCTTACTTTCTCAATCACGGCTCGGCTTATCTGAGTCACACTGACTTATCATGGCTCGAACCATCGTCCGATATTACATTGGATATTGCCCTTTTCAACTTGCTGTGCTATTATATACACATATACTGCATACTTAAAAGCGGGTGTGTTTATGATTATCAGACTTCTTACCGAAAATGACAATATCGCTCACGAAAAAGTGGCTTCGCAGGCGTGGTGTTTCACCACCGATTTCAAAGACCTTTCCCTGCCCACGCAAATAATGCCCGGCGCTTTTGATGAAGAAACGGGCGAGCTTATGGCGGATATGGAAGTCTACGACCGCAGGGTTTCCTTTAACGGCGGCGCGCTTTCGTGCGCGGCAATAGGCGGCGTGGCATCAAAGCCCGAATACCGCCGCCGCGGTGCGATACGCGCAATTATGAACGAGGTCGGCGGCGCTCTTGCCGAAAAATACAAATGGGATATTGCAATTCTTTACCCGTTCAATGTTGATTATTACAGAAAATTCGGTTACGAAAGTGCGGGCGACTGCCTTGAAATAAAAGCGCCGTTTTCGGCTCTGCGTAACATACCGTACAGCACCGCCGAGCTTTACGAGGGCAAAAATCCCGGAGAACTTCTTGAATTTTACAACGAATATGCACGCGGCTGCAGTCTTGACTTTCTGCGTGAGGACGGTTACTATTTCCCCGAGAAGCCCTACGGCACGGGCAGGTATACATACCTCTGGCGCAATGAAAACGGCAAAATACGCGCCTATGCAACATTCGTCTGCGGCAGAGACGACAGTACGGTTACCGTTACCGAGCTTGCATATTCCTGCCGCGCCTCGCTTGAGGGCATACTCGGCTTTCTGCGCATTTACGGCGGCAATTACGAAAATGCGATTTTCTGCAAGCTGCCTGCAGATTGCCCGATTGTGCATCTGCTTGCCGATTGCGAAAAACTGAAAATCCGCGCTTACAGTGTCGGCGCGGTGCGCATATTCAATGTTCAAAGCATACTCGAAAAAACCGCTTACCCTGTCGGCAAAGGCTCGTTTACTCTTAAAATCAACGATAATATTGAGCGCAACCGCGGCGTTTACACCGTGAATTACGAAAACGGCAAAGCCGATATCACGAAAACCGCAGAGGGCGATGCCGACATCGTACTTGACGGCAACGCTTCGGCAGTGCTTGTGCGCGGTGTGCGCGGCGCAAATGAGCTTTCCTACATAAACGGCGCGCAGATAATGAACGCTGATTCCGATTTCTTTAAGGTGTTCGCGCCGTCTGTGTGCTTTTTCTGCGACGGCTTTTGATGATTATGAGTAATCTTAAAGAAAAACGCAAGCTTATTGCCGCCATATTCACCCTTGCGGGCCCCACCATGCTTGAGGAATTTCTGCACACCGCCGTGCAGTACATAGATACCGCCATGGTCGGCTCGCTCGGCACGGTTGCCACGGCGGCGGTCGGCTCCACATCTACGGTCAACTGGCTCGTAAGCAGCACCGTTTCGGCGTTCGGCGTCGGCTTTCTTGCGGTAATTGCCCGTGCATACGGCGCAGGCGATAAGAAAAAAGCCGCCGATGCCGCATCGCAGGCGGTTACGGTGGCATTTGCGGCGGGCGCGGTGCTTACGGCAATAACGCTTTCACTCAGTAAAGCCGTGCCCGTGCTTATGAATATCGACCCCGAAATACGCGATATTGCTTCAAAATACTTTTTCATTATTTATACGCCCATGGTGTTCAGGGCGGCTGAAATAATTTTCAGCACGGTGTTTCGCGCTTCGGGCGATTCAAGAACGCCGATGTTTGCGGGCATAGCGGTGAATGCCGTGAACATCATACTGAATTTTCTGCTTATTTACCCCACGCGCACGGTTACGGTGTTTTCGCACGCCGTCAGGATTTACGGTGCGGGGTTCGGTGTGCTCGGCGCGGCTGCGGCAACTGCCGTTTCCTACGCGGCGGGCGGCATCATAATGACGGTAAAGCTCTTTGAGCACCCCGAGCTTTCACCGCGCGGCAGAAGCCTTAAACCGAATATGCAGTACCTTAAACCCGTTTTCAGCATTGCCGTGCCGAATATGTTCCAGCGCTTCTGCACATCTTTCGGCTATGTGGCGTTTGCAGGCATCATAAATTCGCTCGGCAAGGTGTCGACGGCGGCTCACACCGTGGCAAATACCGTGGAATCGGCATTTTACATACCCGGCTACGGTATGCAGAGCGCGGCGGCAACGCTTGCGGGCAATGCTCTCGGCGCGCGCGACGGCAGGCGTATGCGCGAGCAGATGCGCGTGAATCTTGCGCTTGAGGTCGCGCTTATGACGGTTTCGGGCACACTGCTTTTCATATTTGCGCCGCAGCTTGCGGGCATATTTTCAAAGGATGCCGAGGTAATAGCTTTAAGCAGCAGGGTGCTCAGAATGGTTGCGGTTTCGGAGCCGGTCTACGGCTGTTCAATCATAATTGAGGGCGTGCTGCTCGGCGTGGGCAACACGAAAACTCCGTTCAAATTCAATGTGATTTGTATGTGGGGCGTGCGCATACTCGGCACTTTTATTTTCGCATATATTATGAACGGCACACTTGTTTCGGCTTGGGGCTGCATGATCTGCAACAATGTAATGCTGTTCGTTTTATATATCACTTACTATTTCAAAGGAAAATGGAATCCGTTAAAAGAGGTGTCTTAAATGCAGAAACAGGAAAAACAGTTCCACATAAAATGCGTTGAGGGTGATGTGGGCAGGTATGTAATACTTGCGGGCGACCCGGGCAGAATACCCGCCATAGCCGCGCTTTTCGACGATGCAAAGCAGGTCGCATATAACCGTGAATTCAATATTTACACGGGTTACCTCTGCGGCGAAAAGGTTACCGCCTGCTCAACGGGCATAGGCGGACCCTCCTCCGCAATAGCTATGGAGGAGCTGCACAATATCGGTGCCGATACATTCATAAGAACGGGCACCTGCGGCGGTATTGACCTTGATGTGCAGTCGGGCGATATTGTCGTAGCCACGGGCGCCATACGCTTTGAGCATACCTCGTGCGAATATGCGCCCATAGAATTTCCCGCCGTTGCCGACCCCGATATTATAATTGCTTTGCGCGATGCCGCAAAGGAGCTCGGCGCGAATGTCCATACGGGCGTGGTGCAGTGCAAGGACTCGTTTTACGGTCAGCACAGCCCCGCAAGAATGCCCGTTGCCGACGAGCTTCTTGCAAAGTGGGAGGCATGGAAACGCCTTGGCGTAAAAGCGAGCGAAATGGAATCCGCCGCGCTGTTCGTGGTGGCGAGCGCGCTTAAATGCAGATGCGGCTCGTGCTTTCATGTAATATGGAATCAGGAGCGCGAAGCGGCAGGACTTGACCAGAAGCAGAACGAGGACACCTCGATAGCCGTAAAAACCGCAGTCGAGGGTATGAAGAAGATCATATTGGCGGATAAAACGGAATAAAAAACAGGGTTGACAACCCCTATTTAATAGGGTATAATACGGTTGAGGGGTGAAACCGAATGACAAGAACTTTTGTTGAATTACCGTTATTTCGTTCCAAATGGAAGTCATTGAATTATATATGTTGATTTTGAAATTTATGAGAAAATTTACCTTTTGACTGCATATCCTAAGAATGAGAAGGATAATCTGACTAAAGCGGAACGCAACGAACTCAAAGAACTTGTTAAAGTGCTTGAACACCAACTTGAAGAAAGCGAGGGTAATCAATAATGGCACTGTTTGACGATATTAAAACAGGTTTAAATCAGGCTATTGAATATGAAAAAGGCAATTTAAAAGCACCCGCTAAAACCCTTTCCATTACTCCTGTTGAGGAATTTACGGCAAGTGAAATAAAAGAGATTCGCAAGAATGCAGGTCTTACACAGGTGGTATTTGCAAAATATCTCGGTGTTTCCTTGAAGACGGTAGAAGCTTGGGAGTGCGGAAGAAATCAGCCGAACGGGGCGGCGTGCAGAATGCTTGCCATTACTAAAAAAGATCCGCTGTTTCCGAAAAAATCGGGCATAATTGTATAAGTAAACGGCTTTACGGTTGAAAATGTTTAATCACCGTAAAGCCGTTGTTTTTGTCTGTGCTTTTTCGGCAAATATATACTGCGCTGATTTAAACAACACACGAACGCGGATTTATTACGAAAAAGTTAAATAAAAGTAAAAAAACTGATTTTCAATTGACTTTTCAATTTGAGAAAAATAAAATGAAAAGGGAAGAAACCGTAAAGAAAGCAATACAAGGTATCTTGTGTGGTATTTTATGTATATGTACGCAATGGTACGGATTATGAAGATGTTTGTTGACTACTGTAAAAAAACACATTGAATTTACATTCGTAAAATATCCGAATACCACTCCGGGTAATATTACTTCATTGTTTTTGTGGCTGAGCAGTAAATTCTTTTGTTACGGCATCCCGTTGAAAGATGTATAATTTTTAATATATTCAGAAAGGTCGGTAACAAATATGAAAAAATTATTATGCGTTCTGTTGCCTTTGGTTTGCATTTTTTCATTATCGGGCTGCACCAAAATAACGACTGAAAAGGGTTTTGCCGAATTCAGCGAAAAATGGAATGAAAAGTTCGGCTTTCGGGAATTGTGTACGCCTGCCGAGTATTACGGCAATGTTCAAAAATATACCGAAACGGCAAAAACTGTAAATTACTTCTGCGATATACGAAACAGAGTGGTTTTTACATCATATATAATGACGCAAAAGTGCAGTTACGACGATGCCGCCTTTACACAAGCGGTGGAGGGAATAAGCGGGGACACAAAGCTTGTGCCGAAATTCACCGATTGCAAAATCGGCAAAGCCGATGCGGATGTATATTATTCGGCAGATATTTCGGAAGAAACAAAAAAGACCTTCGGTTTTGTTTTGATATATAAAGCCGAAAAGAAAATTGATTTTTGCTGGTTTGCGGATATGGATATTGACATAAGCTGCAATAACGAGGATGAGTTTATTGATTTTTACCGCAGCTGCTTTGTGAAAACCGAAATGGAATGATTATTGTAACCCGGGCAATGCTCGCATTGGGTGGCTTTGATATTTGATGCGAACGGGAACAGATACTACTGTATCAATGAAAGTTTTTGACACATAATAAAAAACCGCGTTGATTTCCGCAATCAACGCGATTTTTCTTAATCTTAATTCTTATTTACAATCGGCGCTTGCGCCCCGAAATTATTCATTATTCGTTATGCATCATTCATCATTTAGGCTGCCATGGAGTTTGCCTTCATATAATCGTAAATCATTTTCCCGTGCTCCTGCTCCTGCTTCTGTATAAGGTTGAGCACGCTGCGCACGGGGTCGCTTACGAATTCAAACACGCAGGTATCGTAAAGATGCGAGGCGTGTTTTTCCATAGTGAGCAGGTCGTTGCACAAATAGCAGTCATTTTCCTTGTCGGCGTTCTGCTTTGCGTTGTAGGTCGCCTTGAATTCGGGCATCTGTGCCTTGCTCCCCGCGAGCTTCGGGCAGGTGCCCTTTTCTATCTGTTCAAGGGTTTTCAGGTGCTTCTGTTCTGTGGAAGCAATTTTTTTGAACAGCTTTTTGAGCTGTGCATCGGAGGCGCTCTCGGCACTTTTTGTGTACTTGTCGATACAGAGCTGCTCCTGCTTTTTAAGGTCCTTCATAAGTTCTGATTCTTTTTGCGATAATTTCATAAATATTCACCTCGCAAGTATTATGCTCACGATTTTTCGGTTTAATCGCCGCAAAATAAAAATTTTCCGTTATTTTACAGAAAAAAGGTGTAATATATATCCGTATTGTGCGACTAACGGGTGAAAGATCTTTCACAAGGGAGGAATTCCATGGAAAACGGTGCAGCCGTCTACAGCCGTTTCCTCGACGGCGACAAAGAGGCATTTGCCGAAATTGTAAGGCTCTACAAAGACGGTTTGATATTTTTCCTGAACGGTTATGTAAATAATTTTCATACCGCCGAGGATCTGGTGCAGGAAACCTTTGTGCGTATTTATGTGAAAAAGCCGCGTTTTTCGGGTAAATCGGAGTTCAAAACATGGCTTTATTCAATAGCAAGGCACACCGCGCTCGATTACCTGCGCAAAGAAAAGAAGCTTGCCGCCGTTCCCGTAGAGGAAGCCGCCGCGATTCCCGATGATTTGCCCCTGCCCGAAATGCTGTGCGATGAGAGCGAGGACCGCTTCCGTCTTTACGCCGCTATGCAGAGGCTGAATCCCGAATACAGACGGGTGCTGTGGCTCGTCTATTTTGAGGGCGAGGGGATAGAGGGCGTAAGCGAAATTATCGGCAAAAGCAAAAACAACACATCGGTGCTTCTGCACCGCGCGAAAAATGCACTCACAAAAGAATTTGAAAAGGAGGGCAAATAAATGAAAAACAGCGAAGAAATGATTAACGATATTTACCGTGAGGGCGACAGACGCATAGCGGCAAACAGAAAAAGAAATAAAAAAATCACCGCGGCAGTTTCCTGCGCGGCGGTGCTCGCGCTCGCATTCGGTATATGGCGCGGCACGGGGATTTTAAGAACGAATAACGAGTTATTAAACAAGTCGCAGAGCTATTCTCAAACCACCGAAAATAAGGGCGAAAGCGAAATAAATAACGAAATGCCCGAAAATACACAGGCGCAGCAGCCGCAGACCGATGTTACGGAAAACACTCAAATACCCGAAAACACCGAGCCGCAGGGCGATGTGCCCGACGGTCAATCGGGCGGTGAAACTTACGGCGGCGATTATGTCGGCAGTACGGGCGGCTTCTTTATTCCGCTGTTGCCGTTTGAGGGATTTGAGGTCACGGGCGAAGAAATAACCGACAGTGAAGCTCAGCAGTATTTTTCGGAGAACCGCGAGCATTTTACACGCTCACTCGCTTCAAGCGGAGTGAATGCCGATAATCTGCGCTTTGCACAGAAAGGCTATTGCCACGCGAGCTACAACGGCTCGGTAAAGGGCGAGGTGCGCCGCAATTTCCGCGACTATATCATTTATAACGGCGAGGAAATTGCCGCAATCGTTACGCTTGTTAAGGAAAACGGCGTTATTACCGACAGTATTGCGTTCGGCGCGCCGTGGTTTGCCGAGTATAATGAAAGGCTCAATGAACATCGCGGAGAGGAGCTTGTGTTTGTGTACGCAAGCTGGGCGGAAATAGTCATAGCGCCCGACGGCTCATATTTCAGCCCCGCAGGAACGGATGTTTACGCCTTCTTTCACGGCAATGGCGCCGCCGCGTATGAAAAATGCAAATTCGCGGAAAATGTGTATATACCCGAGTAAATGGCGAATAAGAAAAACGGGAATCCGACAAAATCAGGTGAAATGTCGGATTCCCGTAAATTTTTATTTATTTTTCAGCGGCAGCTTCTGCTTTTTCAGCCTTATGAAATTCACCGTCAGCATACCGAGCGCAAACATACCGAGGCAGCCGAAAGCGGGGTACACGGTATTGATGAGCGTTGAAAAACCGAACAGACTGCCCGCCACCGCAAGTGCCGAAGCGATAAAAACGGTAATAAGCGTAACCTTTTTTGTGCTGCCGAAGCGCGATTTGAAATAACTGCAAATGGCAAATTCGCTTACCGTGGAGGAGCCGAACATACCCACGCCTATAAGCACCGCAAAGCCGTAATAGAACACATTGCCGAGCTTTTGTGCAACAACGAGCATGGGTATCTCTTTCTCTGCCGCGTTCGGTGTCATAAGCATTGAAAGTATTATGGATGCGGCTATTGCGAACAGAAACACCGTGCCGAGCAATATACCGCCCTTAATGAATTTAACTTTTTCGGTGCGCCTGCCGAGCGAGGCTATTATACCCACCGATGAAAAGAAATTATAAGAAACGAATACGAATGACGAAACAACGGGATTCGATGTAAGCGTATTCGAAACGGATGTTGCTTTGAGCGAAATTCTTTCCACGCCGCCCTTTGTGAATGTGAGCACCGAAATAAGCAGCGAAACGCATACGAGCAGCGGAACCGTTACGGAAAACACGCGTACAAGCCACTTTACGCCCAAAGCCACCACTGCGCTTACCACAGCGGCAAAAATAATGCTCGAAATGATTGGCGGAATGCCGAAAATCTGCTCAAAGAGCGAGCCGGCGCCCGCTATCATAACAACGTAAATGCAGAATACAAACAGTATCTCAAGGAACGAGAATACTTTTTTCGAGGTCTCGCTGCCGAAAGAAACGGCGATTTCGCGCGGGTCATCGGTTTTCTTATAGCCGGCAAGCCTCTCCGTCATATAGGCGAATGTGCCGAGCAGAGCCGCGGCGACGGCAGCGCCCGGTATTCCCGCACCGCCGAATCTGCCGAAAAACTGCCACAGCTCCCTGCCGGAAACGAAGCCTGCGCCAAGAAAGCCGCCCATAAAACCGAACGCAAGCCCGAAAACATTGATTTTTTTCATAAAAGATTACTTAAAATTTATATACTCTCACTTCATAGGGCCTTGTTGAGAAGCAGTTGTTGCCCACGGCAGCATCCGTGTAGTTGCAAGCCACAAGCTCGCCTTCGGCGAGGTCATAGCCGGCAGGTGCCTTGAAGGTAACGGGCTTTTCACTGAATGAGCATATCACAAGCAGCTTTTCGTTGTTGTAAACGCGCTCATAGCAGTAAATGCTGCCGCTCAAAGGGTAGTATTCTTTATATTTACCGTAAATTACAAGGTCGTTGCCTTTTCTGAAATTTATCAGCTTGCGGTAAAAATTGAGAATCGAGTCGGGGTCGTTTTCAGCCGCTTCAATGTTGATTTCCTTATAATTTTCGTTGATATTAAACCACGGTGTGCCCGTTGTGAAGCCTGCGTTTTCGCTCGCGTTCCATTGAACGGGAGTTCTCGCATTTTCGCGGTTGACCTTGCGCGAAAGCTTCAGGAATGTCTTTTCGCTCACGCCGAGCTTTTTGAAAAGGCGGTAGTTATTGAAGGTCATAACATCCTTGTAATCGTCAACGCGCGGAATGTCGATATTCGTCATACCGATTTCCTGCCCCTGATATATAAAGGGTGTGCCGCATTGCAGAATATACATAGCCGCAAGCATTTTTGCGCTTTCCACTCTGTATTTAAGGCTGCCGTAACGCTCAACAACTCTCGCGTGGTCGTGGTTTTCTATATAAAGGCAGTTCCAGCCCTTGCCGTACATACCGTTCTGCCACTTTGTGAGTGTGGATTTGAGCTTTCTCAGGCTGAACGGCAGCTTTACCCAGTCCGCCATAAAGCAGTCGGCGTTCATATGGTCAAATGAAATGAGCATATTAAGCAGCTGATTGGGACCCTCGGTGCAGAATGCTATGGCATCCTTGAGGCTCGTCATGGGACCCTCGCCTACGGCGAAGCAGTCATACTGATCAAGCACCTCTCTGAATTCGGTAAGGTATTCTTCAAGATGCGGACCGTGCTTGTAATGCTCCACACCCGTGGCAACCGGCAGCGGAAAACCGTTGGGCAGTCCCTCTTTTTTGGAGATGAAGGTGATAACATCCTCGCGGAAGCCGTCAACAGACATATCGAGCCAGAAGCGCATAATGCTCTTGACTTCCTCGCGCACCTGGGGGTTATCCATATTCAAATCGGGCTGTTTTTTTGCAAAAACGTGCAGGTAGTATTCGTCAAGGTCCTTGTTGTATTCCCACGCCTTGCCCTCAAAAACCGAAAGCCAGTTATTAGGTGCTTTTTTGCCCCTGCCCTTGCGCCAGATGTAGTAATCGTGGTAGGGATTGTCAACGCTCTTGGCGCTTTCCTTAAACCATTCGTGCTCGTCGGAGGTGTGGTTTACCACAAGGTCCATAAACACCTTCATACCGCGCTCGTGGGCGCTGTCAAGAATTTTTTTGAAATCGTCAAGCGTGCCGAATTCGGGGTTGATGTTCTTGTAATCCGAAATATCGTAGCCGTAGTCGGCATTGGGAGTGGGGTAAATGGGCGAAAACCATATACCGTCTACGCCGAGGCTCTGTATGTAGTCAAGCTTGCTGTAAACGCCGGGAAGATCCCCTATGCCGTCGCCGTTGGAGTCGCAGAATGAGCGGGTCCATATCTGGTAAACGGACATTTCTTTATACCAGGTTCTGTTCATCAGAAAAAACCTCCTGAATTTAATATTTATGCAGATATTATAGCAGATAAAAAATGTTATTACAATAATTTAATTTTTAATATCGACAAACACTAAACTCAGCAAACTACTTGACATATGACAAGTAGTTTGTTGCATTTATTGTTTGACATTTTTCAGGTTTTGTCGTAATATATACTTTGTATTTTTATGCACTTAAAACTTTCGCTGCGGAGGCTTCGCTTTGAGTATTTTTGAAAAACTGCCGACCGTGCCGCTTGTGCAGAGCGAGCCGGAATATGACTGCGCCAACGGTGCTTTTATGCGCGTTTTCGGCGGCGCTTCCGGGGCGGATTTCAACGCTTACCGCGAGGTGCTCATAAACGCGGGCTTTTCGCTTTATACCGAAGCGGAGCTTGAAAATAATTTCAGCGCAGATCTTACGGGCAGAGGCGTTACCGTGCACATTTTCTTTTCGGGTAATGACGGTATTTTAAGGGTGATCGCAGACCCGTACACCGCGCTTCCCGCCGGGGAGCCGTCGGCGGTCAGCGGCGGCATCACGCCGACCTTTTACCTTTTTGAAACCGACCACAGCCTTATAGACTGCGGTATGTGCCTTATTCTGCAATTTGCCGACGGCAGCTTTTTCGTGGTGGACAGTGCCCATTCGTTTTCGGTAAACGATAATGACCGCATACACGCCTTTTTGCGCGAGCGTACACCGGCAAATCAAAAAATCCGCATAGCAGGCTGGTTTTTTACTCACGGCCATTCCGACCATGTGTGCAAATTCTGCGATTTTCTTGAATACAACTGCGCGGATGTTGAAATCGAGGGTATTTACTATAACTTCGTACCCGTTACGCATCGCGATGCGGATAATTGGAACACCTCCGAAAAAAACAGAATAAAAAGATTTATTTCACTTGTTGATGAAAGAAGCGATATACCGAAATATAAGCTTCACTCTCTGCAGAGGTTTTATATAAGAGATTTCGCGTTTACCGTGCTTACCACTCACGAGGATGTTTACCCGAATTCCGTTGCGGATTTTAATGATTCGTCCACCGCGCTTATGGTTGAGTACAAGGGCACGAAAATCTGCATACCGGGCGATGCGAGCAGGAACGCGAGCGATGTTATGACCGCGCGTTACCCCGAATACCTGAAATGCGATATTATGCAGCTTTCGCACCACGGTCACACGGGCTGCAGGCAGGCTTTTTACGAGCTTGCGGCGGCTCCCGTGCTGCTTATTCCCAACTCGCACATAAAGTTCGATGAGGAATACCCGCGGCTTATTGAAGACAGAATTGCCGTAGGTTTAAGTAAAGAGCATTATATATCCGCAGACGGAACGGCGGGCGTACCGCTGCCGTACGGCGCGGGCAAAACGGTCGTGCTGCCCGATGAGACCACCGAGGATTTTAACGGCATTTACGATTTGTGGCAGTACACATATACCGATGAATTTAAGAAAAATATTTACGACGGCTATCTCAGCCGCGGCGGAAAGGAAAAATAAAATGCGCCCCGTAAGAACCTTTATTCAGCAAAACCTTATAAAAGCGGTAATAAATGCCGAAAAACCCGTTTTCGCGGCAACAAAAGGCAGGCTTTGCGAAAATCTGTTTCTGAAATCGGTCAAGACCGAGTATATAGGCAGTAAGGTAAAGGTCATAAAGGAAACAAAGACCTCGACCTTTATTGCAAAATTCAATGATGACGGCACATATTATGACGGTGATTTCAAAATACTGAACGCCACCGACCTGCATCTTGACGAGGATTATGACCTGAATAACAAAACCTTGCAGATGCTCGCAAATCATATCCGCGACGAAAAGCCCGACCTTGTGCTGTTTACGGGCGATGTGGTGCTTTCAAAATACCAGCAGATAGATGCCGTGCAGTTCGCCCGGTTTATGGAAAGTATGGGCGTTTACTGGGCGTATGTTTTCGGAAACCACGAGGCGCGCGAGGAAAAGGAATATTTCAAATATCTCCTGTTCGACAGTCTCAAAATATATCCGCACTGTCTTTCAAAATTCGGCAGACCCGAGCTTTTCGGCTACGGCAATTTCATAATAAACATTATGAACAGCGAAACCGAATTGAGAGAAAGCCTTGTGCTTTTCGATTCGGGCAGAAATATCTGCGAGCCGCACATCACGAACGACCGCATTCCGCATTTCGACGGCAAGCCCTACGACTACATAAAGCCGTCGCAGATTGCGTGGTATGAGGGCGAAATAAGCGCACTTAAAGCGCAGTACGGCAAAGTGGAATCAATGCTTTATATGCACATTCCCATTCCCGAATATGAAAATGTGTTTGAACGCGATGAAAACGGCGACTTCAAGCCCACGGGCAAGGCGAAAATCCTTTACGGCGGGCAGTATGAGGGCGTAGGCTGCTCACCTTATAACAGCGGGCTTTTCAAGGCTATGAAGCGCAGTGGCTCGCAGGCGATTTTTTGCGGGCACGACCATGTGAACGACTTTGCCGCAGAGTTCGAGGGGATTTTACTTGTGTATAACCAGGGCGGCGGTTACAACTGCTACACCATGGGCGACCACGACGGCAAGCACTGGCCCGAAAAGGACTGGCAGGTGGGTGTTACCGTTACCGAGGTACACCCCGACGGCTCCATAACCTTAAAACAGCGCTTTAATTCAATGTATCTTTGATATATTGCGGGCGTCAAATGCTCTGTAAATATATAAATTGACTCGGAGGTTCAAAATATGCAAAATTATTCTGAAATCATCGTATTCGTAATCTATCTTCTGTTTATGCTCGGCATCGGCGTTTTCTTCTTCTTTAAGGATAAAAACGGCGGCGAAAAAACATATTTCCTCGGCGGCAGGCAGATGGGCCCGTGGGTAACGGCTCTGTCGGCAGGCGCTTCGGATATGAGCGCGTGGGTGCTTATGGGACTGCCCACTTCCATTTATGCGCTCGGTCTCGGTCAGGTGTGGGTCTCGCTCGGACTTGCAATCGGCTACACAATAAGCTGGATAGTTGAAGCACCCCGTCTTCGCCGCTTCTCGATAGTTGCGAACGACTCCATTACCATACCGCAGTACCTTACAAACCGTTTCCTTTCAAAATCAAAGGCTTTGCAGATAATCTGCGCAACGGTTTTCCTTGTAGCATACACGGTGTATGCCGCTTCAAGCATCAAGGCGTGCGGCACGCTTTTCAATACCGTTCTGGGTGTTGATGCCACCGTCGCAATGTATATTGCCGCTATTATAATTATAAGCTACACCTTCCTCGGCGGATTTTCCGCTGTTTGCTGGACGGACTTCTTCCAGGGTATGCTCATTCTCGGCGCAATGCTTATTGCTCCCATATTCGCAGTTGCCAATATGGAGGGCGGCATTTCCGCAGGTGCTGTTCCCGCCGATTACTGGAACGCATTTTCAAGCTGGAAGGATATTGTCAGCGGTCTTGCGTGGGGTCTCGGCTACTTCGGTATGCCTCATATAATCATCCGCTTTATGTCGCTCAAATCGCAGAAGGCTCTTAAAAAGAGCGCGGTCATCGGCATTTCGTGGACCGTTCTGATAGTTTTGTTTGCCGCCATAATCGGCGTTGTGGGCAGACTTTTCCTCGGCGAAGATGCCAATGTAGTTGAAAACGAGCTTGTTTTCGTTACAATGGTAAGAAAGATTTTCCCGGCGCTCGCCTCCGGTGTGCTCCTTTCCGCAGTTCTTGCGGCATCCATGAGCACCGCCGACAGTCAGCTTCTTGCGGCGTCCTCGGCATTCGCAAGCGATGTGTATAACCCCGTTATCCGCAAAAATAAAGCAACCGACAAAGAGATGCTCTGGGCGGGCAGATTTGTGGTGCTTGCAGTTGCAGTAGTTGCCGTAATTATTGCCAAAAATCCCAAGAGCGGCTCCATTATGAGCCTTGTTTCAAATGCATGGGGCGTATTCGGCGCGGCATTCGGTCCCGCAATTATGCTTTCGCTGTTCTGGAAGCGCTTTAACTTCAAGGGTGCGGTCGCAGGTATCCTCGGCGGCGGTATCGTAGATATTGCATGGCTGCTCGCTGCTCCCAAAATTGCCGCAATCAACGGCATTTACGAGCTTGCACCCGGATTTATCGCCGGTATGCTTTGCGCGGTAATAGTTACCCTTGCCACCAAAGCTCCCTCTAAGGAAGTTGAAGAGCTTTACGACAAGGCACTTAATTACACAGAATGATTCCGCATACGCGGGGAGGTAATTTTATGTTGGCAAAAACCGCACCGATGGGTTTTAATACCTGGAACACTTTCGGCGAAAACATAAATGAAGAAGTAATTATGCAGACCGCCGACAAAATGGTTGAGCTCGGTCTGCGCGATGCCGGTTACGAATACCTTGTAATCGACGATTGCTGGAGCAAGCGCGAGCGCGACCCCGAAACCGGCAAAATCGTTCCCGATGAAAAGAAATTCCCTCACGGTATGAAATATGTGAGCGACTATGTTCACTCAAAGGGGCTTAAATTCGGTATGTACTCCTGCGCGGGCGTTATGACCTGCGCGCAGTACCCCGGCTCGTTTGATCACGAATATCTTGATGCAAAGACCTTTGCCGAATACGGCGCGGATTTCCTTAAATACGATTTCTGCTACAAGCCATCATTCGCAGACGGCCCGCTGCTTTACAGAAAAATGAGTATGGCACTCAAAGCAAGCGGCAGAGATATTCTGTTTTCAGCCTGCAACTGGGGCAGCGACAATGTTGAAACCTGGATTCGCTCCACGGGTGCGCATATGTATCGCTCCACAGGCGATATAAACGATTCTTTCCCGTCATTCAGGGATATTATGCTCAGCCAGATTGATAAAATCGCGTATTCGGGCAACGGCTGCTTCAACGATATGGATATGCTTACGCTCGGTATGTACGGGCAGGGCAACGTCGGCTCGGCAGGCTGTAACGATACCGATTATAAAACGCAGTTTGCGCTCTGGTGTATGTTCTCCACACCGCTTATGCTCGGCGGCGACCTGCGCAAGATGAACGGTTACATTCTTTCGCTCATTAAAAACAAAACGCTTATTCGCATAAATCAGGATGAAGAAGCACGCCCGCCGTTCGTTCCCGCAAAGGAAGTCGGCAGGACTCCGTGCTTTGCAAAGGTGCTTTCCGATAACGAGTTTGCAATTCTCTTTACAAACCTCAGCGATGAAAAACGCCGCAGCGAGCTGTATTTTGAAAATATCGGGCTCACCGCCGCAAGCGGTCTCGGTCTTGAAATGACCGATGTTTTCACGGGCGAAAGCATCGGCGTAAAGAAAGAGTATATGAAGCTCGACCTTGAACCGCACGACTGCGCAATGTTCATCTGCAAAATCTCGGAATGAACGATGAAAAATGCCTGACCTGCGGCAAAATACTCACCAATGACGATATAGGCTTCCATAAAAAAATGGTCAACCGCGGAGCAACGGAATACTGCTGCATAGAGTGCCTTGCGGATTACTACGGCATTACCGTGGAAAAAGCGCACGAAATGATAGACCGTTTCCGCGCCTCCGGCTGCAGCTTATTTTTGTAAAAAAGCGCAGATGCACCGTTTTCGCCCTCGACGTATCTTCATACGCCTGTCGGTCGAAGAACGGCACATCTGCATCTTTTTTGTGTACAGAGGTTTGCGCAGATGCACCGTTTTATTAACAGATGAAAAAACGATATTGAAAAAGCCGCGCTGATTACGAAATCAACGCGGCTTCCCTTTTGCCGTTTTTGTTAAAAATTATACCCCGAAAACTTCTCTTGCTATATCCGCGTTCATTTTCGCGTCCTTTGAGTAATAGTCCGCGCCGATTTTGGCGGCGTATTCGGGGGTGAGCACCGCGCCGCCCACCACGACCTTGCAGTCGGGGCTTGCTATGTGCAGAGCCTTTACGGTTTCCTCCATAGCGCCGAGCGTTGTGGTCATAAGTGCCGAAAGTCCCACGAGCTTTATATTCTGCTCGCGCTGTACGCGCACGATTTCCTCAACGGGCACATCCTTGCCTAAATCCACTACCTCAAAGCCGTAGTTTTCAAGCACGGTTTTAACAATGTTTTTGCCTATATCGTGCACATCGCCCCTGACGGTCGCAAGCAGAATTTTGCCGTTGGAGGCGCGCTCGGTGCTGTGCGCTTTCATATATGCTTTAACTTCATCGAAGCACGCGCCCGCGGCATCCGCCGAGCGCATAAGCTGAGGCAGAAATATTTTGCCGCTTTCAAAATTTGCGCCGACCTTGTCGAGTGCGGGAATAAGCACGCCGTCTATAAGCTCCTGCGGTTCTTTTTCGCAGAGGGCTTTTTTTGTAAGCTCCGCCGCCTGCGAAAGCAGACCTTTTTCCACCGCTTCGCAAATCGTAAGCTCCGCCTTGGGTGCGGCATCCGTCTTTTCGCCCGAAAAAGCGTTTATGTAGTCAACCGAGCCTTTGTCGAGATTTTTAAGTACCTTATATGCTCTGAACGCGCCCGT
Organism: Acutalibacteraceae bacterium; assembly: GCA_045617785.1. Lineage (GTDB taxonomy): Bacteria > Bacillota > Clostridia > Oscillospirales > Acutalibacteraceae > DTU089. The sequence continues at coordinate 13,245 of JAZLJH010000040.1, read as the reverse complement.
CATAAGCTCGCTGTTGGGGTTTATTATGGGCAGGGTAAGCCCGTTTTCAAGCGCGAGCGTAAGGAATGCGGCGTTTACCGTATCGCGCGCGGGCAGACCGAACGAAACATTCGATACGCCGAGTGCGGTTTTCACACCGAATTTTGCGGTGATTTCGCGCATCGCGTCAAGTGTTACCTGCGGTGCTTCCTGCTTTGCGCTTGCGGTCATGGCAAGGCAATCCACAATTATATTATATTCAGGTATGCCGAGAGCAGCCGCTCGTTCTATAATTCTTTCGGCGATTTTCACACGCTCTGCGGCTGTCTCGGGTATGCCGTTTTCATCAAGAGTGAGGCACACCACGGCGGCGCCGTATTTTTTCACAAGCGGCAGAACGGCATTCATACTCGCTTCTTCGCCGTTTACGGAGTTTACAATAGCCTTGCCCGCATACACGCGCAGTGCGCTTTCAAGCACCTCGGGCTTGGTCGAGTCGAGCTGAAGCGGCAAGCCGAGCGAGCTTTGCAGCACCGTTACAACATCCGTCATAACTTTCTTTTCATCTATGCCGCCGAGACCTACATTTACATCGAGTATATCTGCGCCGTGCTCGACTTGTGTAATTCCTTCGTTAAGCACATAGTCGATATCATTTTCAAGAAGCGCCTGCTTAAAACGCTTTTTGCCTGTGGGATTTATTCGCTCGCCTATAATACGCGGTTCGTTCAGAAGAACGGGCGCACCCGTGCCGCATACGGCATCGGTTATTGCTTCGCGCCGAACGGTACATTCAAGCGCGGCGAGCTTTGATTTTAACGCCTTTATATATTCGGGCGAAGTGCCGCAGCAGCCGCCGAGAATGACAGCGCCTTTTTCAAAATAGCCTGCGGTAATATTCGCAAATTCGGCGGCACCCATAGAATATTTACCCGTATCGGGGTCGGGCAGACCGGCGTTGGGCTTGACTATGACGGGTACGGTCGAGTATTTAAGGAACCCGTCCACCACATCTGCGAGCGCATCGGGGCCGTTTGAGCAGTTTACGCCCACGGCATCTGCACCTGCGGCGCAGAGAATCATAGCCGCGGCTTCGGGAGCGGTGCCGTTCATGGTAAGCCCGTCCTTACCGAATGAAACGGTAACTATTACGGGCAGGTCGGTGTTTTCCTTTGCGGCGAGCAGAGCGATTCGCGCCTCGCGCACATCGGTAAATGTTTCGAGCGCAACAAGGTCGGCTCCGGCTTCTTTACCGCAGAGCATGACCTCCTTATACGCTTCGTATGCGTCGTCGAATGTGAGCTCGCCCGCAGGCTCAAGCAGTACGCCCAGAGTGCTTACATCAAGCGCAACAAAGGCTCTGCCTGCGGCGGCTTTTTTGGCAATTCCGACGGCGGTGCTTACCGTTTCCTTTACGGTTCTGCTGCTGCCGCGCAGCTTGAAGCTGTTTGCGCCGAATGTGTCGGCGTAAATAATATCCGAGCCCGCTTCAACGTATGAACGGTGTATCTCCTCCACCCATTGCGGATGCAGAAAAACCGCCGAGGCGGTATCTTCACCGAAGGGGAGCCCTTTTTTTATAAGCTCGGTGCCGAAACCGCCGTCAAGCAATATGTATTTTTGAGTGTTGAAAAAGTTTTTATCCATTATCTTATCAAACAGTACCGTTTTTCATTCTATCAAGGAAATCGGAGCAGGCGGGAACAACATAAGTGATGCCCTTTTCGATTATTTCGAATGTGCTTTCTTCCGCGTAATAGCACTCGCCGTCAACATTGACCGCTGCGGTTTTTGCGCTTTTTACGTGAATTTTTTTGCCGCGTTTGAAGAGCGTTCTTTCCCAGTCGAGATGCTCGCCGCGTTTGTATTTGTTTATAAGTCCGAGCAGGGCTATTCTCGGAACATCTTTTTTAACTACGATGAAATCGAGAAGACCGTCGTATGTAAGCGCCTTGGGTGCTGCCTTGTAGCCGCCGCCGTACCAGCGCGAGTTTGCCGCGACGCAGAAGAGAAAGTCATTGTCTATCGGCTCGCCGTCATCAATGGTAACAGTGAAATGGCTTTTCATTTTGCCTATGAAGCAGTACAGAAGTGCCGCGGTGTATGCCGCCTCGCCCGAAAGGAAAGGCACTTTTTTGAAATATGACTGCTTTGCGCAGATTTCGGCGTCAATGCCCATAGAGCACTGGTTTATGGCATAGCGGTCGCCGCATTTTATAATGTCAAATTCCACGGGCGTGCCGTTAATGTGGTCGGCAACCTTACGCAGATTTTCTTTTTTCTCGAAAATTCTTATAAAATCGTTGCCGCTGCCGAGAGGTATTGCGGCGACCTGCGCATTTTTATGCTCGGCGCAGGCGTTTACGACCTCGTAAAGCGTGCCGTCGCCGCCGCACGCGTAAACGCGCACTTCTTCGCCCGTTGCAACAACTTTTTTGGCGTATTCCATACCGTCACCTGCAGCGGTGGTTATGTGAATGTCGTAATCCGTTATGCCGAGAGCTTTGAGTTCTTTTTCGGTATCGGCTTTGAATACCCCGGCATCAAAGCCTTTGCCTGCCTTTGGGTTAACGATGAAAAGATGTTTCATACCATTACCTCTTTTTTATTTATTTGAAATACATATAAAGTCTGCACTTTATCATACCGTTGTAAAGCTTGCGGCTTTTGTCCGCTTTCCTGCCGAAGCAGTTTTCAAACTCCTCGTCGGGAGTGATTATATAATAGCTCCACCCGTGCGCCTTGTCAAACACATTGCCCATAGTTCTGTAAAGCTTTTCGGCTTCGGCAATGTCAAGCAGCCTTTCGCCGTAAGGTGGGTTGCATATAACCGTTCCGCGCTCGCTGAATTTTTGAAAATCTTTTATATCGCGCTTTTCAAAATGCAGTTTATTTCCGATTTTCACTCTGCCTGCGTTCTGCTGCGCTATTGCTATTGCTTCACCGTCAATATCGCTGCCGTAGCCCTCAAAGTCCGTATCGGTTTTTTCAAGGCTTATTGCGCGCTCGCGCTCCGCTTTCCATATTCCGCGGTCAAGCACGTCAAAGCGTTCCGCATCAAAGTGGCGGTTAAGACCGGGGGCGATGTTGTGCGCATACAAAGCACCCTCAATAAGCAGTGTGCCGCTGCCGCACATCGGGTCATACATAGTGTGGTAGTGCCTGAGCTTTGCCGCCGCGCAAATGGAAGCGGCAAGTGTTTCCTTAATGGGTGCGCCGTTCTGCTGCAGGCGGTAGCCGCGCTTGTGCAGACCGTCGCCCGTGGTGTCGATTACCATAAGCACACTGTCATTCATAATCGAAAACTGTATCTGGTGGCGCGGTCCCGTTTCGTTGAACCACGAAATGCCGTATTTTTCTTTAAGGCGTTCAACGACGGCTTTTTTTATAATTGCCTGGCAGTCGCTGACGCTGAAAAGGGTGGATTTGAGCGAATAGCCTTTTACGGGGAAAGCATCGTCTTTACCGATCCACTGCTCCCATTCAAGAGCTTTTACACCCTGAAAAAGCTCCTCAAAGGTCCTTGCGGTAAATGAGCCCACAACTATCTGCACACGCTCGGCAAAGTGCGAGCAGATGTTTACGCGCGCAAGCATATTTTCATCGCCGGAAAAGAGCACTCTGCCGTTTTCGGCGGCAACATTCTCGGCACCTAAAAATCTCAGTTCATCGGCGATGAAGCCCTCTACACCGAGCAATGACGGAATACAAAATCTGATGTTCATATAAAAATCCTTTGGTGATTATTCGGCGCATTTCGGCAAATCAAACCAAAATGTTACGCCGTTGTCGTTGTTTATAAAGCCGCAGTCGGTGGCGTGATTATCGGCAATGGAACGGACTATGGAAAGCCCGAGACCGAATCTGCCCTCGGCACGCGAATGTGCCTTGTCGGCACGGTAAAAGCTCGTGAAAATGGAGTCGGCGTCCTTTTCGTTTACGCGGCTGCCGCTGTTGTAAACATTCAGGCGGTATTTTTCGCCGTTATCGGCAACAAAAACCTTTATAATCTTTTCGCCCGCCGCGTGGCTGCAGGCGTTTGAAATGTAATTCTGCAAAACGGTCACGATCTGCGATTCATCGGCAAATGCCGTGATATTTTCATCACAATCGTAAGAAGCGGAAATGCCTTTTTCGTTAAAAATCGGCTCGAGTGAACGCAAATAACTTTTAATTGTGCCGAGTACATTGAACGGTGCGAGTTCGGGAACCTTGCCGCCGGAAGTATACAGCGACTGTTCAAGCATACTCAAAACAAGAGTATTCATTTTGTCACTTTCTTTAAGAATTATATCGCAGTATTCCTGCCCCGAGGCATCGTTTTCATTCATACCGAGCTTTAAGCCCTCGGCGTAACCGCGAATAATCGCAATCGGCGTTTTCAGCTCATGCGAGGCGGCGGAAATAAAGTCGCTGCGCATTTTTTCAATGCGGCGTTCGTGCTCAATATCCTCCTCGAGCTTTGTATTTTTCTCTTTAAGCTCGGTAAGCGCGCCTGCAAGCGAATCGGAAACGGTGTTAATGTTTTCGGCGAGTGCGCCTATTTCATCATTTCGCTCGACCGTGCACTTTCGTGAAAAATCAAGCTCCGCAATACCGGCGGTAACGTCGCTCATTTCAATAAGCGGCTTTGTAAAGCGCTTTGCATAGCCGAAAATAAAGAACAGTGCAAGCAGCAGTGCGAGTATGCTTATAATTGTTGTGAAGCGCGTGCCGAGGCGGGCGTTTTCTTCAATGGGATTTTTTTCCGCCATTATTTCGATATGCCTGCCGTCAGAAAAATCCTTGCCGAACAGAATGTACTGCATGGAGCTGTTTTCGGTGGCAACAACGTTGAAATAACTGCCGTCGGGATTGTTTGTGCGGCTTATTACCGACAGCTTGCCGCCGGATATGAACTTGCCGCTTCCGGCGTAGATGTAGTTATCTTCCGTGTCATACAAATCTATGGAAACGCTCTTTGAGTGTTCGTAGTCGCTCAGGAGCGCAAAAAGGTCGCCGCCGTTATATTCTTCAATGTCCTGAGCCATTGAGCTGAGTGAGTATTCCTCGTTGCGGATGTAGAATTTTTCAAGCAGGCTTGAATTTATAAGCGACATACCGAGCAGGCATACCGCAATAATCGCGCCGACTTCGAGGAACACACGGGTTTTTATGCCGATTTTTCTGTGTTTCATTTAGTTACCTTGTAGCCGAGACCGTAAACGGTGATAAGGTGCCGCATGCCCCAGCTGCCGAGCTTTGTGCGCAGCCGCGCCACGTGCGAGTCAACGGTGCGCGTGTCACCTATGTAATCGAGCCCCCACACCTCGTTGAGTATGTTGTCGCGCGAGTAAACTCTGTCCGGTGCGGAGCAGAGCATAAGAAGAATGCTGAATTCCTTGAGGGTAAGCTCGAGCTTAACGCCGTCTATACTTGCTTCGTACGAGGAATGCGAAATGGCAAGCCCGTCGATTTTTATTGTATTGTCATCCTCTTTTTTCGTCTGTTCTACCGCCTGTGCGCCGCGCTTCAGAAGCGCATTTATGCGCTGCACGAGCACCACGAGCGAAAACGGCTTTGTAACGTAATCGTCTGCGCCCGATTCAAACCCCATTATCTGGTCAAAGTCCTGCGAGCGCGCCGAAACGAGTATTACGGGTATGCCGCTTGTTTCGCGTATTTTGCGGCAGACCTGCCAGCCGTCGATTTCGGGCATCATTATATCAAGCAGCGCAAGGTCAATATCGGGGTTGCATCTGAATGCTATAACGGCTTTTTCGCCGTCCTCGGCTTCAATTACGGTGTGCCCGAGCTTCGTCAGGTGGTCGCCTATAAGCTTTCTTATAAGCTGTTCATCATCGGCAACAAGTATTTTTGCCATTACGGTAACATCCTTTCGGAATTTTTATTGGTGTTTGTGCGGCTTCGCGCCCACGGGGCAGACCTTCATACAAATGCCGCAAACGGCGCCTCTGCCTATGTGTTGGTATGCTTTTTTCATATATTCGCTGCAAATCGCGGGGCAGAAAATGTCCTCGCGCTTCATGCCTTCGCGGTAGCTGATGCCGAGGATTGCACCGCTCGGGCAGGCGGCTCTGCATTTGTCGCACCCGATACACAAGTCTTCGGGTTTTTCGCGGTCGGGCGCAAGCTCACAGTCGGTAAGCAGCGTGCCGAGCCGCACGCGCGCACCGTAATCGCGGTGCAGAAAAAGGCAGTTTCTGCCGATTGTGCCCATATTCGCTTTGCAGGCGGCTTCCTTATGCGAAATTCTGCCCGCATACGGCGTGCCGGGCATACTCTGCGATGCGGCAACGGTTATGTAGCGGTAACCGCGCTGCTGTAAGAACAGACCGAGTTCCAAAAGAGTTCTGTCTATATACGCATTTACCGTGCGGTAGTGGTTAAAGTATGTTGGCGTGGGCGCACCGTCGATTTCGTCGATTATAGCATCCGAAAGGCGTACGGCTATGCTTACGGCATATCGCAGCTCGCCGTCGCCGCCGATTTCGCAGAAGCCGACATCGCTCACACCTTTATTTAAAAGAAATTCTCTTATTTCATCACGAATCATTCGGCGGTCCTCATCATTTCCATGCAGCGCAGCACATTTTCGTTCATTTCGCGGCACTCCGCGTAAAATGCCGAATATTTATCTTTTTCGGTTATAAATCTCACCATATCGCGCGCCTCGTTGCCCATAAGCTCGCGCTTTGAAATTTCACCGACAAGCGTTTCACCGTTTCCGGCGTTATCGAAAAGCGTTATGCCCGTAACCATTGAAATACTGTCTACGGTAAGCGTGCCCTTGTCGCCGATTATCTGCGAATTTGTGCGGCTCTGACCGGTTTTGGAATAGGTTACGGTAACGAGCTTATCGCTGTATTTGTAGGCGGCGCAGCCGGAGCCGTCGGCACCCGTCGGCAGAAAATGCTGCACGGGAGTAATGCTTTCGGGCATACCGAAAATATCGACTATCGGGTAAACGCAGTAAATGCCGAGGTCGTTGAGTGCGCCCGTTTTCATTTCGGGGTTAAAAATATTCGGCAGCTCGCCGCGAATAAGTGCGGGGTATTTTGAGGAAAGCTGCGAGTAATCTATATGAGCCGAGGATATATTGCCGAGCCTTTTTACAGCACCTTTAAGTGTATTGCGCGCAGCGGCGTGCATATACATGATCGCTTCAAAATATATGCAGCCGTTTCTGTCGGCAATTTCGCAAAGCTCGCAAAATTCTGCGGCGGTCACGGTGACGGGCTTTTCGCAGATTACATTTTTGCCCGCACCGAGCAGCGCCTTTGCCTGCGGATAATGCAGGGCATTCGGGCTCGCAATGTAAATAAAATCGCTGTCACATCCAAGCAGGTCGGTAAAGTCGGTGAATACGCGCTTTGCGCCGTTTTCGGCGGCAAAGGCCTCGCCCTTTTCGCGAGTGCGCGAGTAAACCGCGTCAAGCTCAAGATTTTCGCACAGCGAGGCGCCGTCAATGAATGAGGCGGTTATCCACGATGTACCTATAACGGAATATTTCATCAGTTCTCCTTCTTCATTAAAGCCGCAACGGTTTCTTTTGTCATTTTGCGCCTGAAAAATCCGAGAATTTCCGAAAGGCGCTTGTGCGGCAGGCTGTCCCAATCGCTTTCGGGCGCGGGGGAGATGCCGTACTCACGCAGAATATCGCAGAAAAAAGCGACATTCTTTTTAAATCTGGCATAGTTCTTATTGTCGCCGCCGTTCCAGCCGGTTTCGGCTACGGCGAGCCAGCGCGGAAAGCACATATAACTCATTCTTTCAAATGTGCGCACATGCTCTGTCCATATAGGCGATTCAACGCCGCAAATCGAGTTTCTGCCGGTTTCGGTAAGACCGCGCAAGGCTTTCGGATTGTGGTTGTAAACCGCTTTAAGCGGGTGCATACCGTAAGGGTAATCGGCATAATACGGCGTGAATTTTTCATAAATTAGGGGGTTGCCGGCGTTTGCCCACGTGATTGTGGCATCGGTATTATCCATCCAGAATGCCGCGGTCACGCCGTCGGCATTTACATTGCCGCCGCGCAGAGCCTCGTTCCAGCAAATCACCCTTTTGCCCTTTGCGCGCAGGTACTCCGCCATTTCGTTTACGATATAGCCCTGAAGCTGCTCGGGGTCGGTAAAGCCGAGCTCGCGCATTTTCGCCCGGCATTTCGGGCAGGTTTTCCAATGAGTTTTCGGCGCTTCATCGCCGCCTATGTGGAAATATTCGCCCGTAAAAATTTCGCAAAGCTCGTCGCAGAGCTTCTGTAAAAACTGCAGAGTTTCGTCGCTGCCGCCGCACAGAATATCCGAGAATACGCCGCCGGTGGTTTTTGCTTCCGCTTTTTTGCCGCCGCATGAAAGGTGAGGGTACGCCGAAAGTATTGCCCCCGTATGACCGGGCAAGTCGATTTCGGGTATTACGGTTATGCACTTTTTACGGGAGTATTCGACAATATCTTTAAGCTCTGCCTGAGTATAAAAATACGGACCGTACTGCTCATTGGTATCGTCATCAATATCAAAGTGCGAGCCTTTGCGCGTGGCGGCAATTTCGGTAAGCTCGGGGAAAATCTTTGACTCTATGCGGAAGCCCTGGTCATCGGAAAGGTGAAAATGGAAGTAATTGAATTTGAAAAGCTCGGCGGCATCAATCATCTTCTTGATTTCACTTACCGTGAAAAAGTGACGGCAGGAGTCTATCATAAAGCCGCGGTAGCGGTAATCGGGACTGTCGGTAACGGTAAGGCATGGCAGCATACCGCGGTAATTCATAAGGAGCTGTTTAAGTGTGATTTCGCCTGCGTGGAAGCCGCTTTCGCCGTTTGCGTAAATTGTGACGCCGCTTTCATCGACGGTAAGACGGTAGCTTTCGCCCTCAAACGAGCTGTCGCAGATTTTTTTTGCGGCGGGGGTGCCGTTAAATTCAAAAGCACCGTTTGAAAATTCTATATGCTTCGGCTGCGGGCAGAGATACATAGCCACCACTCCCATATAATTATACACAATAACTATACTATTTTTATCTGCGTTTGTCAACGCGAATAGTGTGCATAAAAAATGTATATATACATTACTTTGTGAATAATACAGAATAATTATCGGCAACGTTGGGCAACTTTACATATTGCACAGTATGTGCGGTAGTGCTATTATAGAATAAATTAGTGCTATTTGAAGGAGGCGGTGTCGTGATATCAGCAAATACCGTGGGCAACGTGTTCTGTGTTATACTTCTGCTTTTGCTTGTTTCGGCATTGCCGAAGAAGAACCACTCAATCGAAATAGACGGATTGAAAATCGTGTACCTTATGGCTTGCGTGTATATGTCGTGCGAGGCATTGTGGGCGGTAGTCAACGGCAGTGATTTTTTAGCCGCAGTTACCGTAAACAAGGTGCTTAATGTAGCCGACCTGACCGCCGAATGTTTGCTCGGTTACCTGTGGATGCGCTACTTCGAAATGCGCTTCGTTAAGGATAAAAGCAAAATCCTTTCAGACAAATGGTACGGCATAGCACCGTTCGCCGTTATGTTCGGTTTATGCGTAGCATCGGCATTCAACGGCTGGTTCTTTAACATAGACGAAAACAATGTTTACCACCGCGGGCCTATGTATGCGATAGAGCTGCTGCTTTTGTATCTGTACCCGTTTATTACAAGTGTGCAGGCAGTTATTCTGCGCAGAAAAGCGCGTACAAGCACCGAAAGGCAGAATTTCACCGCGCTCGGCGCGTATATCGTTTTCCCCGCAATTTGCGGCGTGATTCAGGTAATAATGTCAGATTTACTGCTTACGGGCTTCGGCATAACGCTCGGCCTTGTAAATGTATTTGTCCGCCTGCAGGAGCAGAAAATCACGCGCGACAGCCTCACAAGGCTCAACAACCGCTACCGTCTTGACCGCCATCTGCTTGAAATTACATCCGATTACCGCGAAAGCGGCGATGAACGCGGACTGTATATGATAATGATGGATATAAACAAATTCAAGGGAATCAACGACAATTACGGTCACACCGAGGGCGACAGAGCACTCTGCCTTGTTGCCGATGCGCTTTCAAAATACTGTGAGCAAAGCGGACTTTTCCTTGCGCGTTACGGCGGCGATGAATTCACCGTGGTGTGTGAATCAAACGAGCTTGCAATTCAGCTTATATGCGATAAACTTCGGGATGCGGTAAGTGTTGTGGAAACCGATGCCGAATATGACCTCTCCATAAGCGCAGGCTGCGCAAAATACGACAGCGGCAAAAGCATTGACAAATGGATAGCCACTGCGGATGAAAAGCTTTATGAGGATAAGCATAAGGCACATAAAATGATGATTAACAAAGAGGCTTGAAATCCGGGTTTCAAGCCTCTTATCAGTATATTATTTTTTCGGGAGTGTTTGTATGAGGCTGATAATGATGTCCGACACCCATTATATTTCGCGCAGGAGCTGCACCGAGAATGTCGGAATTGACACGCTTAATGATATTGCCGTGACCGAGCAGGCGCTCAGGCAGGCAGCCGAGGACGGTGACACCATTATAATAACCGGCGATCTTACCGACTCGGGCGACAGTTACAGCCACGAGGATTTTGCCGAAATTCTGCGCGGCTTAAAGGCGCAGGGTAAGCGCATTTTCGTTATATTTGCCACGCACGATTACCGCCACCAGAAGGCGTTCGTGAGAATGTACGGCGACAATAAGCTGAAATATAAGAGCGAGCCGTGGAATGCACCGTACTTTGACCCGGAAAATGAGGATTTTGCCGCGCTGCTCACCGATGACTCAAAGCGCGCACTCGGCAGCGGCGACCCCGCGCCCAAGCTGATACCGGCTCTTACAGACCTTGAAATATGGAATTTATATAAGGAATTCGGACCCGACGAAGCGTATTCTTCATATTCGCAGGAATACTGCTACTGTGTTGAGCTTGATGAACATACGCGCTGCCTTATGCTCAACGATATTTTCCGCAATGTTGAATGTGCGGATATCAGCGCATCTTTCTCGCCGGGCTGCTTTAAGTGGATCAAGCAGATGGTAGATGAAGCCAAACGCGACGGCAAGGAGATTTTTGCCTGCTCGCACCACCCCATAAAGCCGATCGTTGCGGCGCACCGGCTCGGCGCAAGCGAAAAAAATCTGCGTACACCGTACACGGGGCACACGCTTGCCGATATCGGTGTAAAGCTGATTTTTGTAGGTCACACGCACGCGAGCGATGTCAGCTTTATGCGTTCGGACAAGGGCAATACGATATGCTCGGTGATGACTCCGTCGGTGCGCTTCTATCCGCCGCAGTACAGACTTGTGGATTTTGACGGCACAAATCACAAAATCAGCTATGAGTGCATAAATGTTAAAAAGCCGCAGGATGTAAGCTGCTCCGAGGATGACCTGAATAAATACTATTTCCGCAGAATGTATGAGGATTATTACAGAGATATCTGCGGTAAAAATACCGTTATGGCAAAGCGCCTGCGCACGCTGAAAATAGGCGACCTGTATTTCCTTGTGCGCGGCAATGCAAAGCTCACAAAAGCGGAATATGAAAAAATCAAGGATGTAAAATTCTTTGATTACATTATAAACCTTGCATTCAATATGCTTGACGGCAGAAGGCTTTACACGCCCGATTCGCCCGAATATAAATTCGGTGTGGCGCTCGCCGCACTTATTGAAAGTGTAATAAATGCCCAGCCGTTCAAGGATATAAGGAAATCATCGCTCAAGGGCTATACGATGTTTGATATTATAGAGGATCTGCTCTGCACAGACGGTGCGGACAATGTCAGCGGCGAAACAGATTACACGAAAATTCCCGAAAAGCCGTACGCACCGCAGCGCCCCGTTTCACACGCGGGCGAAGCGCTTATGGCGATTCTGTTTGCCGTAGTGTGCGCCGCCTCGCCGCTTATGCCGCCTGCGGCAATAATCGCATTTGCCGCAAAGCTTTACAGTAAGCAAAAGCTTGTAAAAAGCGAAAAGCCAATGCCGCTGATGAGGTATTGAGAATTAAGAATTAAGAGGTCAGAATTATGAGTAAATACTCAAAGTTCTGACCTCTTTTGTGTGTTTATTCAAGGATGTATGTTTTTTTATTTTCAACGCACATAAATGTGACAGCCTCTAAATCAAACAAGCGCATCCGCAGGTGCTTCCTCGGGCAAAAATCCGCTGAATCCCAAAACGGGATAATTTATGAGCGCCTTAATATCCTCATCTGTTATTTCAAAATCGAACACATCGGCATTGCTTGCCATTCTGCCTTTATCGGTTGATTTCGGCAGGGGCAGCACGCCGCATTGCAGCGCGAGCTTTACGCAAAGCTGAGCAATGCTCTTGTTGTATTTGGCGGCAATTGCGGCAAGACCGGCATCCTGAAGCACCGCACCGCTGCCCAGAGGACTCCACGCTTCCGCTACCATACCCTTGCCGAGCGAATACTCAACATTGTCGAACTGTGTGTAGCCGGGGTGGAACTCTATCTGGTTTACCATCGGCTTGATTTCGGCATTTTCAAAAAGCGGCTCAAGCTGCTTTTTTTGAAAATTACTTACACCTATCGCTTTGAGCTTGCCGTCTTTATACGCTTTTTCAAAGCCGCGCCAGGTGTCGCTGTTTATCTCTGCCCAGGTTTCGCTGATTTTTTCAACGCAGGGCCAGTGTATAAGGTAAAGGTCGAGGTAATCGGTGCCGAGATTTTTAAGCGAGGTGTCAATAGCTTCAAGCGTTTTTTCGTAACCCCTGCAGGTCACCCAGTGCTTTGAGGTGAGGAATATATCCCCGCGGCTCACGCCGGAAGCCTTAATGCCGCTGCCGACACCCGCCTCGTTGCCGTAAATAAAGGCGGTGTCTATATGGCGGTAGCCCGCATCAAGCGCATCCTTAACGCACCTTGCGGTAATATCATCGGGAGTCTGCCAGGTGCCGTAGCCTATGCAGGGTATCTTCACGCCGTTGGATAAGGTGAAGCAATCGGTTTTGGATTTGAAATTTGCCATTGTCGTTCCTCCTGTAAGACTTAAATTCACCCGAACACCGCAAGCAGGAAGCCTGCCGCAACTGCCGAGCCTATAACGCCCGCAACATTGGGACCCATAGCGTGCATAAGCAGGAAGTTCGTGGGATTGTTTTTTCTGCCCTCATCCTGAGCAACGCGAGCCGCCATGGGAACTGCGGAAACGCCCGCCGCGCCGATAAGGGGGTTGATTTTACCCTTGGTGATGATGTACAGAAGCTTGCCGAACAGCACGCCGCCGACGGTTGAAAAGCA
>JAZLJH010000039.1:0-4494 GCA_045617785.1 Acutalibacteraceae bacterium | reverse complement strand
CAACCATTGCATTAACTGATTTTCCTAAAAACAGCTATACAAAAAATGGAGCGGATGACGAGGCTCGAACTCGCTACCTCCACCTTGGCAAGGTGGCGCTCTACCAGATGAGCTACATCCGCATTTGCAGGCATATTATAACAAAGTGAATTATAAATGTCAATAGAAATTTATTGACTAAAATAAATCAGGAATATATAATGTTATTAAGAAGTACGGGAGGGATCGTCATGAAAAAAGCATTAGCTTTATCGTGTGTTTTTACGCTTATATTTGCAATATGCGCCTGCGGCAAATCTGACGGCGATTCCGACACAACCGGAAGCGCAGCGACACAGGCAGATTCGCCGGTAACACTAACCGAAAGCGGTAACAGCATGAAAGCTTCCGAAATCACAGACAGTACCGAATATTCAGAATATTCACAGACAACCGAAAAAAATAATAATTTAACCGAAAAATCCGACACGACCGAAAATACCGAAGCCAAAAGCCGCTCCGATACTCCGTCGACGACCCAAAAAAACAATAAATCTACTGACAATAAAACAGACAATCCGAAGTCAAACGAAAAAAAACCGTCCTCACCCAAGAATGAGGTAAGCACAACTGCCGACAATTCCTGCAAGCATAAAAACACGTTAATAAAAAATCAAAAAGCGCAGACTTGTACCGAAAGCGGATACACCGGCGACACTTATTGCAGTGATTGCGGAAAATGCCTTGAAAAAGGTGATGTAATAGAGCCGGACGGTCATTTATCGGTTGAGGTTTATAACATTGTACCCGCCACGAAAAATATGCCCGGTTACACCGGCGATAAACGCTGCCGTATCTGCGGTGCAGAACTTGAAAAAGGTGAAGTGATACCCAAGCTTGCCGCCGACCCGGAGCCTGTTACGCATAACAATGCCGGGCAGGAATATGAACTGTTGAGCCTTTTGAATACCGAGCGCGCAAAAGAGGGCTACGCTCCCCTTTCATTCAACGAAAACGCTTACCGCTGCGCAAAGCTTCGCACGGCTGAAATAATGGTTAAATTCAGCCACGAAAGACCTGTTGGCGGCTACTTTAACACCATACTCGAAAATGACGGCGTATCTTATTCCACGGCGGGCGAAAACATACAGCGCGGAACATCGGACAACACCGTTCAGCAAATGGCAGATGCCTTTATGAATTCGGAAGCACACCGTTCAAATATTATGAATAGCAAATACACATCGGCTGCCATTTGTATTGAATACGCCGGCGGCGCATATTTTGTTACACAGATATTTATAGGTTAAACAACACCCCTCCGCACAGGAAAGACCCGACCGGAGGGGTGTTCAGTTTTTTATCAACCGTTGCCTTTCATAACATCGGAAACATCTTCAAGAGAGATGAAAGCAGCCTTATCTATATCATGAACGATCTGTTTGAGTTTGTTTATCTGAAAACGATTTACAATGAAATATATAATCTTTTTTTCTTCTTTTGAATAACCGCCGACTGCATTTACTATGGTACCGCTTGAACCGAACGAAACAGAAAGAACATTGGATATTTCATTTGCCTTAGTTGTAACGATCATCGCACACATCGCTCTGTCAAAGCCTTCAACAATGTAATCAACGGTTTTTGAGCCAACATAATATGTAACAATTGAATAAAGCGGTAATATCCAGCTTTTGATTACAATGCCGCAAATTATATAAAGTATTGTGTTGAATATTAAAACAAACGAACCGATTGAAATGCCGATTTTTTTTGCGAAAGCAACCGAAAGAATATCAATTCCGTCAATGGCACCCCCGAAGCGAATGGTCATTCCGCTGCCTACACCCGATATAATGCCGCCGAAAATCGCACAGAGCAACAAATCTGATCCGGCAAGAGGCGAAATAAACGAAACATCTACCGGCAAAACTTCCATTATCAGGAATGAAACCAAAGAATAAACCCCTACCGTGAAAACAGAATAAACTGTAAATGACAGTCCCTGGCGTTTTAAGCCGAAAATAAAAATAGGAATATTCAACAGCAAAAGGAAAATCGAAAGTGTCAAATATGACGGTGTAACCTGATCAAGCAGCATCGAAACGCCTGAAATTCCGCTGTCATAAAGTTTTACCGGGAACAGAAATACCGTAACCCCGAATGCATTTATGGTTCCGGCAAGCGAGAGAATCAAAAATGTTGTGATTTTCAATTCCTTCAACGCACTTTTAATCACATCTTTACGCGATATGTGAGTCTTTTTATTTTCCTTTTTATCCGTCATCAGCATAACCTCCGTTTATATTTATCCGCAAAATGCGCCGTTATCTTTTAATATTCTTTGTATTTCCGTAATGTTCGCATTTTTCACACCGACGCCGTTTTTAACCGCAACTGCCGCAGCCGTGCCAGCCGCTTCGCCGAGGCAGCAGACAATGGGCATTATCCTGATGGATGCCTGTGCTTCGTGTGTTACAGAGCAGCATCTGCCGGCAACAATCAGATTATTTATATTTTTCGGCAACAGGCAGCGGTAAGGTATGGTATAATATTCGCCATCCTTAAAATAATAATGATCGGTACCCGCACCGTCGGGCGAATGAATGTCAATATCATAATTCCCTGCGGCAATGGCATCATCAAAGCGTGTGCAGTTCTTCAGCTCAAGCTCGCTGAGTATATGCTCGCCGTCTATCATTCTGCTTTCGCGCGCACCGATTGCTATTGAAGATTCAAGCAATTGCGCATTTTTGAATGCGGGAAGCTCCTCTTTGAGCATTGTGAATATTTCAAGCATCTGTTTTCTGCCCTCTGCTTCTGCGTATGAAACATCGAACGGGTCTACTGGGTTTTTCTTAACAATTCTTGTTGAATTAAAATGAACAACACCCGTTATAAGCGTTCTGAAAACAAGCAGATTTTCGCGCGGATCCGATGTTTTGCCATGCTCCTGCCAATTCTTATAAATCGACTGCATCTTTTCACGGCTTTCGGCAGTGAAGAAAAGTCCGATATCAACATTTGCCACCCTGAAACAAAGTGTCATGGGCTGGCACAGCATATCCGCAGGTCTGCCGAGGCGGAACGGACAACCACTCATAACTGCGAGGTCTGCATCCCCGGTGCAGTCAATATAGCACTTTGCGCTGAAATTCAGTTTGCCGGCTTTCGTAATGACCGATAATGATGTTATTTCGGAGTTATCGGTGAAAACATCGCAAAGCGTTGCGTGAAAAAGCACATTAACACCCGCAGCCGCAAGCATACGGTCAAGCACTATTTTCAGATACTCTTCATTAAAACAGCCGTTTTCCAATGCACCGAATTTTTGCAGTTCATCGCAGATTTCCGTAAATATTCCGCGGGAAAGATAAAACCTTTCTCTTTTGCCGTCGCCGTTAACAATATTGGTGTACCACGGCATAAACGGCAGCACAAGATTATTTATTGCCGCACCGCCCAAAGCGCCGTATTGCTCGCATAGCAAAACCGAGCAGCCGCCGCGCGCCGCCGCAAGAGCAGCCGCACACCCGCTGAAACCGCCGCCGACAACAATGACATCATAAGACTTTTTATCTGCAAAATTATTCGCCATAATTTACACCTCTCTTACATAATAATATCATAATTTATCAAAGTCTGCAATCAAAGAATTTTATTATAAAAATACAAAAAAGCACTTGACAAATATGCAGTAATTTAATATAATTCTATTCGTCCTTGAGATACGGGCCATTAGCTCAGTTGGTTAGAGCAACCGGCTCATAACCGGTTGGTCCGGGGTTCGAGTCCCTGATGGCCCACCATGAAAAAAGCACTTGCTTCGGCAAGTGCTTTTTTCAATGATATCCGTTCCTTGCGGAACGGATGATATATCTTCGATATGATATCCACCTGCGGTGGATGAGATATGCCTTCGGCATATTAAGGAACGGATATTATCTCATATTTGAGCGAAGCGGAAATATATCATGCGGCGTAGCCGTATATCATATCGCGCAGCGATATTTCACTGATTATTGTGAACAAGGCTTTTATTTATATAACTTGAAAGGGGAATCGAACCATCAACAACTCCGCGAAGCGGAACATAATTGCAGCGCCGAAGGCGGCCGCGCGCAGCGCGGTTCGATTCCGTTAAGAAGTCTTTTGAAGAAAGATAACCTATCATAATTTTTGATTTCTTCCCATTCCGGAGCAAGAGCAAGTACAACTTCTTTTTCAATATCGTTATGATAATCCTGTATGTAAAAGCACAAACGGGAACGCTCAAAAGAATGATAATCAACATGGTCTGTTGCCAAAATTTCGTTCAGAGCTAACGCTGCACGGCTTTTTAATATTGAATTTTCCATTTTTACACATCACTCCTTTTCGGCGGGTTTTGGGGGTGCGGGTGTCCGGTGGACACCTCTGCCAAAGGCAGAAGCACCGACCGAGCCGGCAGCCGAGAAGTCCCTAACAAGTGTATTTGTGTGGTGGTAACAAATACGATGCTTGATAAGACAATAC
>JAZLJH010000038.1:0-184039 GCA_045617785.1 Acutalibacteraceae bacterium | reverse complement strand
GCAAATCTCTGTCTGAAACGAGTCAGCGCGGAAGCATCCGGTATCTTGTCAAAGCCGCAGAAATCGCAGAGTTCCGCGGAGCATTTCAATATGTCAAGCAAGAGCTTGTCGGTTGGAATACCGAGAATTTTCTGTAAAATTAATGCTCTTATGCAGCTTTCAAGGTGATAGATATGGTTCCTGCCGATGCGTGCATAAAACGTATGATAAAATCGTTCGGAAATGATTTTTTCAAAATTGATGTGTTCTTCTAAAAGGGCTATTACTTTCGGTTTCTTGTTTTCTACTGCATCGAGCACATCGTTGTAAGTGTCAAACAGTGACATTTGCATTACTTTCTTTCGCATGATTTTTTCTCCGTTTTTTGTTATGTATTTGTTGTTTGGTCGCTTCAAGTATATCACAAAAACGGAGAAAAATCAGTAGTTTTGCTGTTAAAAAAGCATTGTGCCGATTGGCTTTTTTGACTTTTACAATCGGCTAACATGAAATTTTGAAAGGAGTGTCGAGTTTGCCTACTCGACTACTGTATATGTCCGAATCAAAACTCCGTGATTTGTCCATGTCTTTTTCCGTTCAGATCATCAAACTTGTCAAGGACCTGAAATCAAAGCACGAATCAGTCATCTCTAATCAAATCGGACGTTCTGGCACTTCCATCGGAGCGAATATTTACGAAGCAAATTATGCACAAGGCACAAAAGACTTTGTCTCTAAACTTGAAATTGCACTTAAAGAAGCAAGCGAAACGGGATATTGGCTCGAACTGTTGTACCGCACGAATTATATTGAAGAACAGACATACAAAGAACTGAATGAACAGTGTACTTCGATTCGTGTAATGCTGATTGCTTCCTGCAAGACGGTGAAATCGCATGATAACTGACGTTGATCTGAAAAACTGTATAAAGAAATTTGCAGAAAGCGTTCACGATATTCTCGATGGCAAGCTCCAATCTGTCTATCTTTTCGGCTCAGTTGTACTTCAAGACTATAAAGATGGATGGAGCGATATCGACTTGATTTGCTTTACATCCGAAAAACTTTCATCTGACGAAGCAGATCGGTTATTGACGTTGAGGCAAGCACTTGTTACTTCCGAAGCTTCACCGATATACAGAAAATTTGAAGGCGCCGTCGTATGCATTGACGAATTTCTGAGTAATCGGTTTTCGAAACTTGTCTATTGGGGAACAAGCGGTCAAAAAATTTCAAACGCATATTCCCTTGATGTTTTTTCAATGTTTGAGCTTATGAAATACGGCAAACTGATTTTCGGTACGGATATACGAATTCAATTAGTTCTGCCGTCCTATTCTGATTTAGTCGCAGGTGTAAAACAGCATTACGACACAATCCGAAAATACGCACAAACAACAAATGAAAGCATTTATTCCTGTGGCTGGTTGCTTGACATATCACGTTGTTTATTTACCCTGTTTGGTCGTTCTTATCCATGAAAAAGACTTGCCGAAAGACAAGTCTTTTTCAATGAAATCCGTTCAATTCCATCCACCGATTTGTCAAAAATATCTTTTTCGTAGTCCGATCACAAAAAACGACAAAATTCGACAGAATTTTGTCGTTTTTTTATCCAAGCCGCAGGCTTGGTATATCATTACGGCGTAGCCGTGTATATCATCGACTGCGGCATCGCCGTGGTTGGATATCATCACACCGTAGGTGTGCATCAAACTCCTCCTGCGGTTTGATGCGATACAACTCCTGCGGAACTGTAAGCAAATTTTTCGTCCCGTCCGTTCACTTTTTTTTCGATTATTGTTGCATTTCTTCTGTTTAGGAGTTATACTTAAATAAGTATACCAAATTTCCGGATGAGGATTTGTGATATTATGAATGTTGAATTGCAGCATATCACCAAAAAGTTCAAAAGCAGGGTGAAGCACGGCCCCGATGTTATCGCGGTGAATGATTTTAATTTTACCATTCCCGACGGCAAGCTCGTTGCGCTTCTCGGTCCGTCGGGCTGCGGCAAAAGCACAACTCTCAATATGATTTGCGGGCTTTTGGAGCCGACAAACGGCAAAATTCTGTTTGACGGTGATGATGTTACGAATCTTCCCCCCGAAAGCCGCGGGGTAGGCGTAGTGTTTCAGAATTATGCGCTTTATCCGCACATGACGGTTATGCAGAATATCTGTTTTCCACTCGGCAATCTCAAAGGCGAGGCAAAGCTCTCGCGTGCTGAAATGAAAGAGCGCGCGTTAGAGGTTGCAAAGCTTGTGCAGATAGATACGCTCCTTGACCGCAAGCCTGCGGAGCTTTCCGGCGGTCAGCAGCAGCGCGTGGCAATCGCCCGCGCGCTTGTCAAGATGCCGCAGATACTTCTTCTTGATGAGCCGCTTTCAAACCTTGATGCAAGGCTGCGTTTGCAGACGCGAGAGGAGATACGCCGTATTCAGAAAGAAACAGGCATAACAACCGCATTCGTTACCCACGGCCAGGAAGAAGCTATGAGCATTTCCGACTTCATTGTGGTTATGAAGGCGGGCATCCTTCAGCAAATCGGTCATCCGCAGGCGGTGTACGACGACCCCGCTAACCTGTTCGTTGCAAAGTTCCTGGGCACACCGCCCATAAATGTTTTCAGCGCATCCGTTCGTTCAGAAAAGCTTTATATCGGTGAAGACTGTGTTCTTGATGTTCACGGTGTTGCAGACGGCAGCTACACCGCCGCAATAAGGCCCGAGGGCTTTGTTCCGGATGAAAACGGCTCTTTCGTCTGCAAGCTTGACCGCGTTGAGGTAATGGGGCGCGATGTTATTATAGTATCACACCACGACGGCAGCGAAAACGACGTTATACGCTCGATCGTTTCGCCCGAAACGAACGTTTGCGAAAATATGCGCTTTACCGTTAAGCCGCAGAAGCTGTTTCTGTTTGCGGGTGATGACGGTGCGCGTGTGCGCTTTACTGTGTAACGGGGTGAGCTTATGTCGAAAAACAACAATAAGGCATGGCTTTATCTGCTGCCTGCCATAGCATTTCTCGGTGCTTTTCTTGTTTACCCGCTTATAGATGTTTTCATCTATTCGCTTGAAGAGGGCTTCAATTCCGCTTCGCAGACGTACAACGGTATAGGCTTTTATAATTTCGAGTACATTATGCGGGATCCGTATTTCCTGCAATCGATAAAAAACACATTTATAATCGTTATCATCACCGTTCCCGTATCCACCTTGCTTGCGCTGTTCATTTCACTTGCGCTTTCAAGCATCAAGAAACTTAAAGAGATTTTTCAGACGGTGTTTTTCCTGCCGTACGTTACCAATACACTTGCCGTCGGGCTTGTGTTTATGGTGCTTTTTGATAAAACTGAATATACAAACGGCGTAATAAATCTTTTGATTCAGTTTTTCGGCGGCAATACGGTTGATTTTATCGACGGACCGTATTGGGCGAAAATGGTCGTTATGTGCATTTACACGGTGTGGATAGTACTTCCGTTCAAAATTCTTATTCTGACGGGTGCGCTTGCCTCTGTTGATGAAAATTATTACAACGCCGCAAAAATCGATGCCACATCAAAATTCCGTGTCTTTACGCGTATAACCCTGCCTATGATTTCGCCTATGATATTTTACCTTATAATCACGGGCTTTATCGGTGCGTTCAAGGCATACAGCGACGAGGTCGCGCTTTTCGGCACAGACCTTAACGGTGCGGGTATGAACACAATAGTCGGTTATGTTTACGATATGCTTTACGGAATCAGCGGCGGCTATCCGTCTTATGCTTCGGCGGCGGCACTTGTGCTTTTCGGCATTGTGCTTGTTGTTACCTGCATAAATCTTGCCGTGCGCAAAAAATCTGTTTATAACTGACAGGGGGGCACATTATGAATAATAAGTTTGTGCCTGCAAAGCGCGGTGTTAAGTTGAGAAACCGCGCGGGCAAAACGCTTGCTTACACGGTGCTTGCATTGTGGGCGGTAATGGTTCTTTTTCCGTTTTACTTTATGGTGCTTACATCACTGAAAAGTTACAGCGCCTATAACGGCGAATCGGTGCCGTCGCTTTTCACTCTTTCACCTACGGTTCAGAATTATATTGATGCTTTCAGTAAAGTGAATCTCGGCAGATATTTTTACAATACCGTTATATTTGCGGTGGGTACGACCGCACTGATGCTTGCGGTGATAATATTTGCCTCGTTCGCATTCGCCCGGCTTGATTTTCGCGGCAAGAATTTACTGTTTACGGGTTTTTTGGCGCTGATGATGATACCGAATGAGCTTGTTGTGATTACCAACTTCCGCACAATAACCGAGTGCGGTCTGCGTAATTCGTTTTTAGGTCTGATTCTTCCGTCGGTAACATCGGTGTTCTATATTTTTCTTTTGAAAGAAAGCTTCGAAATGGTGCCGGATGAGCTTTATCGTGCCGCAAAAATCGACGGTACTTCCGATCTTAAATTTCTGTTCCGTATTATGATACCCATGTGCAAACCGACTGTTGTTACGGTTACCGTGCTTAAAGTCGTTGAGTGCTGGAACTCATATATCTGGCCGCGCCTTATTACCGATAATCCGCATTATTACCTTGTTTCCAACGGAATACAGGAGATGCGCGAAAACGGTCTCGGGCGTGAAAATATACCGGCTATGATGGCGGCAGTCGTCGTCATATCGGTACCGCTTATTATTTTGTTCATAGTCTTCCGCAAACGGATTATGGAGGGTGTATCAAGAGGAGGTACAAAAGGATGAAAAAATTTTCGAGAGTCGTTGAGCTTCTGCTCGTGTTTGCACTTGCGGCGAATGTAATATGCCTTGCCGGCTGCCACGGTGCAAAGGCACAGTCCGATTTCAAAATGCCGGAAAGCTTTGATACGAGCCGTGATTATGTGCTTACATTCTGGGCAAAAAACGATACAAACAAAAATCAGATTGCCGTTTACGATAAAGCGGTTGCGGATTTTCAGAAACTGTATCCGAACATCACCGTGAACATCCGCTATTATACCGATTACAAAGTAATATATCAGGATGTTATCACCAACATCGCCACACAGACAACACCCAATGTCTGCATAACTTACCCCGACCACATCGCCACCTATAAAACGGGCGAGGGCGTTGTTGTTCCGCTCGATGACCTTATTGCCGATGAGCGTTACGGTCTCGGCGGCAGCGAGCTTGAATTCGACAGCCCCACCAAAGATGAGGTCGTTCCCGAATTTTTCAACGAGGGCTACATAAACGGCAAATGCTATCAGCTTCCGTTCATGCGTTCAACCGAGGCTTGCTATATCAATAAAACTTATGTCGAAAAGCTCGGTTATAATGTGCCCGATATTTTAACATGGGATTTTATATGGGAGGTTTCCGACAAAGCAGCCGAAAAGGGTGCAGACGGTAACTATCTTCTGAACGGCGACAGCGTTATGGTGCCTTTCATTTACAAGTCAACGGATAATATGATGATTACAATGCTCCGTCAGCTCGGCGGCGATTATTCAGACGGCACCGGCGCAATCAAGGTGTTTAACGATACCACTGCGGGCGTTCTCAAAACCGTTGCAGAACACGTTGCAACAGGCGCATTTTCAACATTCAAGGTTACGGGTTACCCCGCAAACTTCCTCAATGCAGGTCAGTGCGTGTTTGCAATAGACTCAACCGCAGGTTCAACATGGATGGGCTCTGATGCGCCGCTCAGCGACATCGGCGAGGAGAGAACAGTCGATTTTGAAATTGCCGTAAGACCCGTTCCTCAGTATGATGAAAAGCATCCCGTTATGATTTCGCAGGGCCCGTCGGTCTGCGTGTTCAATAAGCAGGATCCGCAGGAGGTGCTTGCTTCATGGCTGTTTGCACAGTTCCTGCTTACCGACGAAATTCAGATAGCCTATGCACAAACCGAGGGTTATGTTCCCGTGACCTTAAAGACTCAGCAGAGCGAGCAATACAAAAGCTACCTCGCTCTTGCCGGCACAGATAACGAAATCCATTATTCCGTTAAAATAGATGCCGTTAAAATGATGACCGAAAATCAGTCGAATACATTCGTTACACCTGTTTTCAACGGTTCTGCTTCACTTCGTGAGGCGAGCGGAGAGATGATTGAACGCGTTACAAAATCCGTGCGCCGCAAAGAAACGGTTGACGATGCATATATCGATGCAATGTATAAAGATATTCCCGTGCGTTATCATCTTGAAAATGTTGCGGAAAATTGACAATGCTTGTTGACATATCGTAGTTTATTTAGTAATATATTCGTGAAATTGTGGCAAACGCCACATTAAATAAAGAAAGGTCGAGTATTATGAAAAAAATAATCGCAGTATCACTCATTCTCTGCATGCTTCTGCTTGTTGTCGGTTGCGGTAATCAGACCGAAACCACTCCCAAAACAACCGAGCCG
The DNA here is from genome assembly GCA_045617785.1 of Acutalibacteraceae bacterium. Taxonomy (GTDB): domain Bacteria; phylum Bacillota; class Clostridia; order Oscillospirales; family Acutalibacteraceae; genus DTU089. Next base: position 177,650 of record JAZLJH010000038.1, on the reverse strand, counting down.
CAGGCTACCGATGAAAACGTAGAGGTTATGGACTTTGAAGCCTATAAGAACGCTGCCGTTGACGATAAGGTAGTTATCGAGGCTTACATTCAGGCAATGCAGTCCTGGTGGGAAGACAAGGTTACCGTTTACGCTGCAGACAAAGACGGCGCATATTTCATCTACAATATGGCTTGCACCAAGGAAGAAAACGCGCTTCTCGCTATCGGTACCAAAATCAGAGTTACCGGTTACAAAGCAGAGTGGTCAGGTGAAGTCGAAATCGCCGAAGGCGCAACATTTGAAATCATCGAAGGCGACACCTACATCGCTCCCGCATTCGATGCAACCGAATTCCTCGGCAAAGACGAACTCATCAATTATCAGAATCAGTTTGTAAGCTTCAAGGGTTTGACTGTTGAAGCCGCTAACGACGAAGGCGCTGCATACATCTATAATTGGGACGGCTCAGGCGAAGACGGCGACGACCTTTATTTCAACGCTTCTCTTGACGGCACTACTTATTCATTCACCGTTGAATCCTATCTCTGCGATAAGGACAGCGATGTTTATAAGGCGGTTAAAGAACTTAATGTCGGCGACACCGTTGATCTGGAAGGCTTCCTCTATTGGTATGAGGGTGCAAATCCGCACATCACTTCTGTTACCGTAAAATAATCAAACCCAAAAATTTGCCCTCAACCCTGCGGTTGGGGGCTTTTCTTAGTTGATTTTTTGTTTGGATATTGTTTCCGTTTTATTCAAATTCAGTTGATTTCCAAAACAAAATTATTTTTTATAATAATTGCAGATAAATACAGGAAAGAACGGAGCCGCCGCAATTTAATTTCGTATTGATATGGTAATTTCGGCGATTGTGTGATATAATGTTAATTGAAAGCAGGTGATTGAGTGGCTAAACGATCATTATCGAAACGCTGCGCGGATTTGTGGCATTTCTTTTCCGCATACGAAAAAATATGGTTTTTCAGTATATTGGTGCTCGCCGTAATATTTTCTTTTATTTTCCCCGAGGAAGATGTAAACGGCGTTAACGGCGGGCTTATTATGGCACTCTACCTTGCCGATACATTTTTCAATATACTGTGTGAACTTCTCATTTCCAAACAGAGCAAATGGAATTTCATTGTTTCGCTGTTTGTTGAAATAACCGAAATTGCCATTTGTGTGGTGCTTTCGTACCGCTTTGCTACAATGGCATCCACGCTCTTTTTCTGGATACCGATTGACATTGTCAGCTTCATAAATTGGCACAAACACCCCGACAGGCAGCAGGAAGAACTGACCTGCGTGCGCAAGCTCAGCGGGAAAGCCGAAGTGTTGGTTTTATTGCTTATCGCCGCGTGGACTGTCGGTGTGGGTTATTTCCTTACCACGCTTGAAATCGGTACGGATTTATTCAACGGCAACGCAACTCTTGAAAATATCGTGTGCTACCTTGATGCCTGCGCCTCAGCGGTCGGCATAGCGAACGGCGTGTTCATACTGCTTCGCTACCGCGAGCAGTGGATAGCATGGTATTTAAGCTCGCTTTTAGAAGCGGCTATCAATATACTTTCAGGTCAGTATGTGCTGCTTGTGCTCAAAGTCGGCTATCTCACAAATACCACATACGGCTACATAAAGTGGACAAAATACATTAAAGAACACAAGGCGGATAATAAATCTCTCTTATAAAAAATGACCGATAAGCGTTTGCCTATCGGTCAAATTATTTACTTTATGTGTTTATCCGTAAAATTCCACACAGCCGGCCAGTAAATTTCGGGGTGCACACGAACAGAGTCTGCGTGTTCGGCATCGGGAACGGTGAGCTTTTCTTTTTCGCAGGCGGCGGCATCAAAGTTTATATCAAGCATTCTGTAAGGCACGAATGTATCTTCCTCGCCGTGAATGAAAAGGGTGGGAGTCTTTGATTTTTTAACCTGCTCCACACTTGAAGCCTCCTTAAATCCGTAGCCGCAAATCACCTTTGTTGCTGCATCCGCTGCATACAGGAACGGGAAAATCGGCAGGTGGTATTTTTGCTTTATTTCGTTGCCGAATTCATCCCAAACAGATGTGTAGCCGCAGTCGGCAATGCAGCATTTTACATTCTTTGGCAGATTTTCGCCCGTCGTCATCATAACGGTTGCACCGCCCATTGAAACGCCGTGCAGAACTATCTGCGCATCCTTGTCAATGTTCAATATGTAATATATCCACGAAATAATATCAAATCTGTCAAGCCAGCCCATTGAAATATAGCGTTCCTCGCTTATATCGTGGCCTCTGAGCGCGGGCAACAGAATGTTGTAGCCTTTTTCCTGATAATGCAGGGCGTATTCACCCATATTTTTCGGCGATTTTGTGAATCCGTGGATGCAGATTACCCATTTGTTGCTCGGCTCATCGTTTTTTACAAGGTAGCCGTGAATGGTATCGCCGTTTCTGTCGTCAATGGCAACGTGGTCATATTTCTGCATTTCAAGCCAGGCGTCGCCCTCAGCCATAACGCGTTCTATCTGCTTTTCAATATCGGTCTTTTCTTCCTCCGGCTTCGGGGCGTTATAATTAAAAAGCTCCTTCATTTTAAGTGATGCCCTTGTAAGAATAAGTGTGTTCATTGCAACACCGATTCCTGCAAAAGCTGCGGCAGAACCGATAGCCGCCTTTACGAGTTTTTTCAAAAAAATCACCCTTTCGGTCATATGTTGGTTTAATTATACACTATTCTTCTTCGAAAATAAATAAAAATTGAGAATTATTGTTGTTTTATATATTTATTTCTGTTATAATTTCAGCGTGTCCGAAAATTATTATGCGGGGTAGTATTATGGCAAACGATGTTATATTCAAAAAACGCGCGTTCGGCGGTTACGACAAGGATTCCGTTCTTGAATATGTTAACGGTCTTCTTAATGAAAAATCAGACCTTGAAATGAGGCTTGCCGCCAATACCGACAATACCGCAAAGCTCAATATGAAAATCCATGAGCTTGAGGGGCAGGTCTCTGAAAGGGAAAAGCTCGATGCCGAAATGTCCGAGCTTAAAAATAAGGTCGAGGAGCTTACCGCACTTGTTGAGGAAAAGGAAGCTCTGCTTTGCGAAAAGGATGAGGAGCTTTCCAGGCAGCGCTCCGCACTTTCCGCGGCGCTTGACAACACTGCCGACAGTGATGAGTTAGAAGCCTTAAAGGCGGAAAATTTGCGCCTTAAAGCCGAGTGCGACCGTAAAAAAGACCTTGAGCGTCAGGTGGGCGCCGCCATGCTTGATGCGCGCGTTCATTCCGAGGAGCTTGTTGAAGCAGCAAAGCAGCGTGCCGATTCAGCCACGCGCTCCGTCTATAATGCAATAGGCGAAACTGCTGTTAAAATCGACGACCTTTCAAGCGGCATTGCCGAAATTGCCCGGTCATTCACAAAATCCGTTGAGGAGGTTGAGCTTCGCATTAAGGTGCTTACCGGCGATATGAGCAAAACCGCACAGGCTCTTATTTCAGAAACATCCTCCGCTGCAGATGCGGGTTCAGCTGAAATAAGCTACACAAACGAGCCCGAAACAGTCTCGTTTGCAGCCGATGACGAACAGTGAGTGTTGATATGCGCGAATTTGTTATAAATACCGAGGATTTATCAGCCGAAGCATCAAAGCTTCGTGCGGGCGACAGAGTCCTGCTTAACGGCACGGTCTACACCGCCCGCGATGCCGCACATAAAAGGATAGTATCGCTTCTCTCTGCGGGGGAAGCGCTTCCTTTTGATTTGAGCGGCGCCGCAATATATTACGCCGGACCCACGCCCGCAAAGGACGGGCTTGCCATCGGCAGCATTGGTCCCACAACATCCTCACGAATGGATGTTTTTACTCCGCTCCTTATAGAAAACGGCCTTTGCGCCATGATAGGCAAGGGCGCACGCAATGAATCGGTCGTTGAAGCTATGAAAAAACACGGCGCAGTGTATTTTGCGGCAATAGGCGGCGCGGGTGCTCTTTATTCAAGGTGTATTACATCGTGCGAGGTCATCGCCTTTGACGATTTGGGGTGCGAGTCCGTCAAAAAACTTACGGTTAAAGATTTTCCGCTGACAGTCGCAACAGATTCGCTCGGCGGCAGTTTATATAAATAGGTGAACTATGAATTTTTTTGAATTAAGAAAAAAGTTAATGGAAAAAGAATTTTCACGTATGAACGATATGCAGCGCAGGGCGGTTTTCAAGGTTAACGGAGCCGTCCTTATTCTTGCGGGCGCAGGCAGCGGCAAAACGACCGTGCTCGTCAACAGAATTGCATATTTGATAAAATACGGCAACGCTTATGAATCGCCGAATTCTTACAGAGCACCGACCGCCGAAGATTGTTCCGAGCTTGAAAATTACATAAACAACGGCGGCGAAATTTCCGATAATCTGGCGCGCATACTTTCATACGATGCTCCGCGTCCGTGGCAGATACTCGCCATCACATTCACCAATAAAGCGGCAAATGAGCTTAAATCACGCCTTGAAACAATGCTCGGTGAAGACGGCAGCGATGTCTGGGCAAGCACATTCCATTCCTGCTGTGTGCGCATTCTTCGCAAATATTCCGACAGGATCGGCTTTTCAAACCACTACACAATTTACGATACTGATGATTCCAAGCGCGTTATGAAAGAGGTTTTGCGCGTTCTCAATATTGATGAAAAGCGCCTCCCCGTAAAGTATGTGCTTTCCGAAATCAGCAAGGCAAAGGATTCGCTTATTACCCCCGCGCAGTATGAGGGGCAGTGCATAAACGCCTTTGATGTGAACAGAAAACTCGTTGCCCGTGCTTACGAGAAGTATGAAGAAATGCTCAAAAGTGCGGATGCAATGGATTTTGATGATATTATTGTCAATACCGTAAAGCTCCTGCAGGAAAATCCCGATGTGCTTGAATACTACCAAAACCGCTTCCGCTATGTAATGGTGGATGAGTACCAGGACACAAACCACGCGCAGTATGTGCTTACTTCGCTCCTTGCGGGCGGATACCGCAATATTTGTGTTGTCGGTGATGATGACCAGAGTATTTACAAATTCCGCGGTGCGACCATCGAGAATATCCTTGAATTTGAAAATCAGTATGAAGATACAACCGTTATAAGACTTGAACAGAACTACCGTTCCACCTCGGTCATACTTGATGCCGCGAATGCCGTCATAAAGCACAATCAGGGCAGAAAGGGCAAAACTCTCTGGACCGAAAACGAGGGCGATGACAAAATCACCGTGCGCTTTCTCAACGATGACCGCGATGAGGGCAGATTTGTTTCCGAGGAGATATTAAACGGCGTGGCGAACGGCAAACACTTTTCGGATTTTGCCGTCTTATACAGAACAAACGCGCAGTCAAACAGCATAGAACGCGCGCTTGTGTATGATTCCGTTCCTTATAAGGTCATAGGCGGGCACAGATTTTACGAGCGCAAAGAGGTCAAGGATGTCCTTGCTTATTTATGTGTTATTGCAAATTCATCTGACTCGGTAAGGCTTCGCAGGATTATAAACGAGCCGAAGCGCGGTATAGGTGAAACGACCGTTAACAATGCTTTTGAAATTGCCGACGGACTCGGACTTTCGGTTTTTGAGGTTATTTCCCATGCCGAGAATTACCCAATGCTTTCGCGCAGCGCAGGTAAACTTAAAGAATTTGCAAATCTTATCGACTCGCTTTCTCTTTCACTTGAAGAAAACGAAATATCTGAATTCTTTGATGATGTTATAAATAAAACCGGCTATTTGCAGTCGCTTGAGCTGGATAAGGAAACCGTCGAAGAACGCAAGGCGAATGTTCAGGAGGTTCTTGCAAACCTCGTAAGATATTTTGAGGAAAACGAAGATGCCACTCTTACGGGCTTCCTTGAAGAAATTGCCCTTATGACCGATATTGACAATTACAACGCTGATTCCGATTCTTGCGTAATGATGACTTTACATTCGGCAAAAGGCCTTGAATTTCCCGTTGTTTTCATCGTCGGTATGGAGGAAGGGCTTTTCCCCGGCAATCAGATTATGTATAACCCCTCCGAAGTCGAGGAGGAACGCCGACTTTGCTATGTCGGCATTACCCGCGCCAAGCAGAAATTATATATCACAAACGCCCGTTCGCGTATGATGTACGGCAATACGACCCTTACGCGCCCGTCGCGCTTCCTCGGTGAAATTCCCGATGAATTGAAGGATGTTGAGGATAATAAGCGCAGCAGCGTGTCGTTCGGCTCGTCATTTTTCGGCGGCTCCGGTTTCTCGTCCGGTTCAACATATACACCGTCAGCCTCCAAGCCCGCCCCCAAAAAGCAGTATTCCGGCAGCGCAAGCGAAAATGTAAAGTCCGCAGGCGGTTTCAGCGGAATGGGCAACTATTCCTCATCGGGCAAAAAGGAAAGCGTTTCGCTTGATTTCAAAGTCGGCGACCTTGTTAAGCATAAGACTTTCGGCGAAGGTCTGATTATAAGCGCCAAATCCGTCGGCGGCGATATGGTGCTTGAAATCGCCTTTGACTCATTCGGTACAAAGAAGATAATGGCAAAAATGGCAAAACTCGAAAAAATATAACAAAATAGCGCACCGCGGTTTTAATGCTGCGGTGCGTTGCTGTATAGTATGGGTGAATCAAAATTCCGAGAACGGTGTTGAAATTTTACTTAACCTGAAATTCACGACCTCGCGTGAACGGTTGTAGCGGTATATGCTGAATACAAGACCGAGCCCGACATAAAGGCAAAGCGTGCTTGAACCACCCGCGCTGAAGAAGGGGAGCGTTATACCGATTACCGGCAGCACCATAAGGCACATACCGAGGTTTATAATGACCTGCGAGGTTATAAGCACCGCCATGCCGCAGCAGGCGAGCTGTGCCGAGAATTCGCGTGAATTTTTGCCTATTCTGAACATTTCCCACACAATGAGGAAAAGTAACGCCAAAGCAATCAAACAGCCTAAAAAGCCCGTTTCCTCGCCGACAACGCTGAATATCATATCATTCTCGCTTTCGGGAACAGCACCGGCTTGCGTATAAGCGCCTTTCAGAAAGCCCTGGCCGAAAAATCCGCCGGAGCCGAGGGCGTTAAGACCGCGCAGCTGCTGAAAGCTCTCGTCGGGAAAATCCTCCGGCTTTATAAGCGCAAGAAAGCGGTTTTTCTGATAATCGCTGAAAACGAACATCCATATAAGAGGGGATGCGGCAATAGCCGTAATTGCACCGCAGGCGAAAAAGCCGAAATGCAGCCCCGCAAAGAAAAGCATACCTATTGCTATAAAAATGAAAACAAGCGCCGAGCCCATATCGCCGGTGAGCACAACAAGACCAATCGGAATTGCCGCGTGTACACCGAGCAGAATTATTGAGCGCAGTGTGTTTATACTGTCGCGGCACAACTCAAGGTGCATAGCGTAAGTAATAATAAATCCTATTTTAACAAGCTCCGAAGACTGGAAATAAATTCCGCCGAAATCGAGCCAGCATTTTGAGTCCGGACGCGCTTCGGGTGCCACGCCGAACAAGAGTGTTACAACCATCAGCGCAATGCAGAAAAGCCCTATAAACGGCCACAGCTTCATAATCCAGTTGTAGTCAAGTGCCGATATAATTAGCGTTATGATTATGCCCACAAAGGCGGCTGCCGCCATAACTGTTGCATCACGCGAAATAAACTGACCTTCCGCAAGATCGCAGTGAGTTGCGCTGAAAACCATAAGTATGCCGAATATCGAAGTGGCTATTATCAGTAATAAAAGCATTTTATCGGTTTCGCTGAAAAACCGCTTTGTAAGTGAAAATATTTTTTTCAAGGCTTTGCCCCCTTGATTTTATCTGTCCGTATTGATATTATACATATATAGACATTCTTTTTCAAGTTTTTTACTTATTAAATTTGAGGTGCGTATGATTACAGTTGATTCTTCCTCGTGCGAAGCGACCGAGGCGTTTGGCGAAAAGCTCGGCAAAGTGCTTCGCGGCGGCGAGGTTATAGCATATTTCGGCGGGCTCGGTATGGGCAAGACCTGCATCACACGCGGCATAGCACGCGGTATGGGAATAAAAGACGATGTTTCAAGCCCCACATTCGCAATAGTTAATGAATATCGCGGCAATCCTATGCTTTATCACTTTGATATGTATCGCATTACGGGCTTTGACGATTTGTGCTCCACAGGCTTCTTCGATTACCTTGATACAGGCGCGGTGCTTGCGGTGGAATGGAGCGAAAATATAGAAAATGCGCTTCCCGCCGAAAAACTCATAAGAATCGAGTTCAGCCGCGGCGAGAATAACGATGACAGAATTATTACCATGAGCGGAGATAAATTATATGAAGATTCTTGGCGTTGACAGTTCCGCCACGGCGGCAAGTGCCGCCATTATGGCAGACGGCAAGCTGCTTGCAGTGCAGTTTACAAATACCGGACTTACCCACAGTCAGACCTTAATGACTTTAATAGATAATGCCTTTAAGCTTGCAAAGCTTACGCCCGCCGATATTGATGCTTTCGCGGTCTCAAGCGGACCCGGCTCATTTACCGGTGTGCGTATAGGCGTTGCCGCCGTCAAAGGTCTTGCCCGGCCGCTTAATAATAAATGCTTTGGTGTTTCCACTCTTGAGGTAATAGCAAAACCGCTTGAATGTTCCGAGGTTTACGCTGTTGCCGCTATGGATGCACGCTGCAATCAGGTCTATACTGCGCAATTCGACTGCAAAAACGGCAAAATGACGCGAGTTACGCCCGACAGCGCAATCACACTCGATGAACTGTTAAATCAGCTTAAATCGGTGTATAAACCAATTGTTTTAATCGGCGACGGAGCGGAGCTTTGTTATAAGCGCTTTAAGGATGAACTGCAAAATGTCACACTTGCACCTGCCGGTATTCGCTACCAGAGTGCCGCAAGTGTTGCTCTTTGTGCTTGTGAAGCCGATGAAAGCGGTTTTGTTGATGCCGATGAACTTTTACCTTGTTATCTTCGCGTTTCGCAGGCGGAACGCGAGTTGAAAAAGAAACAATCATAATACCGAAAGGGGATTTTCACAATGATAGTTATTGCTTCCGACCATGCAGGTTTTCCGCTTAAGGAGGAAATCAAAAAGCACCTTGAAGAAAACGGCGTTGAATTTATCGATTGCGGTACCGATTCAACCGCTTCCGTAGATTATGCCGCATTTGCACAGAAGGCTTGCTTAAAGGTCGTTTCCGGCGAAGCTGATAAAGCGATTCTCTGCTGCGGCACGGGCATCGGTATTTCAATGGCGGCAAACAAGGTCAAGGGCATTCGCGCCGCTTGCTGCTCCGATTATTTCAGTGCAAAGTTTACAAGAATGCACAACGATGCAAACGCACTTTGCATGGGTGCTCGCGTTGTCGGCGCAGGTCTTGCTATTGAACTTGTCGATGTTTTCCTCAATACCGAGTTTGAGGGCGGCAGGCATCAGCGCAGGGTAGACCAGATAACCGCCATCGAAAACGGCGAAATTTTATAAAAAGAAGGCGTAATTATGAGCTTTACACCAATCAAGGATGCTGATTTTCAGAACGAAATGCTCAATACAGTTGAGCCTTTTCTTGAAGAAATCAGAAAAACAGGCGGCTTTAATACCTTTGACGGCAAAAATATTCACTATGAATATTATGTAACACCCGAGGCAAAGGCTAATGTTGCTTTCTGCCACGGCTTTACCGAATCCGCGGAAAAATTCCGTGAGGTTTATTATTACTTTATTAACGAGGGCTACAATGTTTTTGCAGTCGACCACCGCGGCCACGGCAATTCTTACAGAATACCCGGTGCGCCAAATACGGTTAAAATCGGCAAATTCACCGATTATGTTGAGGATTTCAACGAGTTTGTCAAGCAGATAGTTTTACCCAACGGTGCGGGTCTGCCGCTTTATATGTATTCACATTCAATGGGTGGCGCAATAGCAATCAGGTATATGGAAATGTACCCCGACACATTCAAAAAAGTCGTTCTGTCAGCACCTATGGTCTGCGCGAATACGGGTATGCCCGAGAATGTTGCGACTGCAGTCGGCAAAATTTCAAAGACGCTCGGCTTCGGGAATGCTTCCGTTCCCGGCAGATGCACATTTGACCCGAATTCAACTTATGTAAACAGTAACGACACAAGCAAAGCGCGTTTCGATTACTATATGGCAAAGAAAATCAAAAACCCCGTTTACAGAACCTGCGGTCCCTCTTTTAACTGGGTGAACGAGGCTATGAAAAACACATGGTATATCATCAAGGATGAAAATATCGCAAAGATAAAGTCCGAGGTGCTTCTTTGCCAGCCGGAAACCGATAAAATGGTTCTGCCGCAGTACCAGAATGATTTTATAGCCAAAGTCAAAAACGGCAAAAAAGCGTATTTTGAGAATTGCAAGCACGAAATTTATAACAGTACATACGATGTTCTTGAAAAGTATTATCCCGTTCTGTTCGATTTTTACGGGTAATATGTCGCTCGTAAATTCGGAACGAATCGTTGAGGCGGCATAGTATGCAGCCCGGGTCAATCGCGGAGCGATTGACAGATGAAAACAACCTTGCAGTTTCCCACGCGAAAATTCAGAACGAACGGTACGGGTGGCACCCCGTGCCACCCGGTTTGCCCGCAGGGCAAAAGTCAAACAACGCAGTTTCCGAGAAACCGCGTTGTTTTTTCATTTTGCGTTATTTCAAACTGTGAACTGCCTCAGGCAAAAAATGCCGTCGGCAGTTCACCCGGGCGGCACGGGGTGCAGCCCGTACCATTCGCATACATTTCGCGCAATCAAAACCGAATGACATCCCTCCGAATTTCCGCGGCGAAAACAAAAAAGCGAGTGCCTTCACACTCGCTTTTGTTTTGCACTTTTTTACTGTTGAAGAGCTCTTTCGAGCCATACAGAGCCGATGTCTATTGCCGCCCAAAGACCTTTCTTTTCTGATCTTTTGACGATTGCTTCAAGTGGATTGACATTCGGGTCTGTGTTAAGAAGCTGCACAACGACCTTGTCGGCAATATTAACGCCGTGAACATCATGGGAATCGCCTATTGAAAGCATAATAACATACGCATCCTGCATATTGCCGTAATAAATCGTGTTGCCTTTACGAACAAGGGGTTTGCCCTTATAGGTAAGAAAGCTTTTTTCATTCTGTGCCAAAATTAACACTCCTTAATTGTTAAGATATGCTTTCAGTAAAGCCTGCAAAAGCTCATCTCTGTCGATTTTTCTGATGAGACTTCTGGCATTTTTGTGTGAAGTAATGTAGGTGGGATCTTCTGACAGTATATAACCGACAAGCTGGGTGGTGGGATTATACCCCTTTTCAACGAGCGCGTTATAAACTGTAACGAGGATTTCACGCATTTCCTTTTCGTGCTCATCATTGATAGTGAACTGAATGGTTTTGTCTGTCATAAAAACACCTCCTGTGTGCAATAGAACATTTCACATTCATTTCTACCATTATACTCTGTATTTTCGGAAAATACAACAGTTATTTGTTAACAAAAATTCAAGCTCTTATTTGGATACCGATTTCATTGAGATTTGCGAGTATTGCATCAATATATTTCTGCACCTCGTCCATTTCGAGCGTTCTTTCCATTGAGCCGAAGAAAAGTCTTACCGTTGCACTCTTTATACCGAGAACATCATTTTCGTATGTATCGATGATTTTGTATGAGGTCAATTCCGGAATACCGAGCTTTTTCCAGCAGTTTTCAATATCGGCAAACTTAACGCCGTCTTTAAGTACAAGCGAAAGGTCGTAGTAAGTGGACTGCATTGCAGAGGGCTCGCAAAAGCTGATGTTTTCGCCGTTTATTGTAATAAAATCATCAATATCTATTTCAATACAAACCGCTTTGCCGTTTTTATCGAGCTTCTGCGCATTGGCGGGGTGCAGGGTGTTGACCGTGCCGATTTTTACACCGTCGCAGCTGATGCCTGCGGTGTTCTTCGGGTGCTGCCAGGCATGAACGGGTGCGATTTTTTCAAATTCAGGAGCCTTGTGCTTGATTTGTTCAAAAAGCTTTTTCACAACTCCGATTGCATCGAAGTAAAGAGCCTTTTCGTCGCCGTCCTTGTCAAACATAACAATGCCGAGTCTGCGGCGTTCGTTTGACGTGCCGTCAGCTTTTATTCCGTCGGCAACTCTGCCTATTTCAAAAATGCCGATTTTTTTGTCAAAATCTTTGTTTTCTGAAAGTGCGCTGAGCAGGGTGGGCAGCATCGAATTTCTTATGGTGCCGTTATCGGAGCTTTCAATGTTGAGCACCTTGACATTATCTTCGACCTCAATGCCGAGCTTTTTGTATTTTCTTACATCGCCCCAGATGTAAGAGTGTACCTCGTGCATATTGTAATGCTTAACGAGTATATCTTTTATCTCATTGCTTTCGGCGCGAACAGGGGAGCTCTTTACGGGCTTCAGCGGGCTTTTGGTGGTGATTATACTGAAATTGTCGTAGCCGTATATTCTTGTGATTTCCTCGATTATATCCGCTTTTATGGTAACATCCTTTGTTGCTCTGTATGAGGGAACCTTAACATTGAATTTGTCGCCGTTACGCACCACACCGAAGCCGAGAGAAACGAGTGTTTTCTCGATTCTGTCCGCGGTAATGTCAATGCCCGTGTATTTGTCAACATAGGCTTTGTCAAAGTCAATGGCGATTTCGGGGTATTTACGAACATATTCATCCGTGAGCTGCGACGCGATTTTTGCACCGCCGTCAATTTCTTTAAGCAGATATGCAAATCTCTGTGCGGCAGCAACCGTCATTTCAGGGTCGAGCATCTTTTCGTATCTTGCCGAAGCATCGGTGCGCAGACCGAGCCTTGAAGACGATTTTCTGACGCTTATGCCGTCAAAGTTTGCACATTCAAGAACAACTGCATCGGTATCACCGACTATTTCCGAATCAAGACCGCCCATAATACCGGCAATCGCAACGGGCTCAGAGCCGTTCTTTATCATAAGCGTGTCGGTCGTGATGTCGCGTTCAACATTGTCAAGTGTGGTGAACTTGCAGTTTTCGGCGGGAGTGCCTATTGAAATTTTATCAATTTTCTTTGCATCGAAAGCGTGAGTGGGCTGACCGAGCTCAAGCATTATGTAGTTGGTAAGGTCAGCGAGCAGGTTTATGCCGCGCATACCGCAGTAGTAAAGGCGTATCTGCATAGCAAAAGGACTTGCATTTTTGGTAATGTTATCCATTTTAATGCAGGAATAACGGTAAACAAGGTCAGGCCTTTCAACCGTAACCTTGATTTTTTCTGTACTGTCGCTTTCAAGGGAAGCGAGCGGCAGAGCCTTGAGCGGTCTGCCTGCAAGTGCTGCGATTTCACGCGCAATACCATAGTGACCCCAAAGGTCCGGTCGGTTGGTAAGCGATTTGTTATCAACCTCAAAAATAACATCGTCAATGGGGTAGAGCTCTTTAATGTCTGTGCCGTTGGCAGCATCAACATCAATTTCCATAAGTCCGGTTTTGTCGTCAGTAAGACCGAGTTCAAAAGCAGAACAGCACATACCCTCGGATTCATAGCCTGCAACAGTTGCAAGTGTGATTTCACCCGCAGGTACTCTGCCGCCGGCTTTGACGAAGGCAATACGCATATTTTCGCGCACATTCGGCGCACCGCATACAACATTGTAAATTCTGTCGCCGCCGTCAACCTTCAAAAGATGCAGCTTCTTTGAGTCCGGATGGTTTTCAACCGAAAGAATTGTGGCGACGCATACACCGCGAATATCGGCACCCTTGTAATATACATCCTCAACCTCTGCGGTTGAAAGTGTGAACTGATTTATAAGCTTTTTAATATCAAGACCGTCGAGGTCAACGAATTCTTTTATCCAATTTATTGATACAAACATTTATTTGACCTCCTTTTCCGGCTCAACGAAGGTTGAGTTTTCAAACTGTGAAAGGGCTTTAAGGTTGCAGCTGTTAAATACCCTTATATCTTTAATGCCGTAACGCATCATCGCAAGCCTTGTAAGACCGAGACCAAATGCGAAGCCCGTGTATTCATCGGGGTCAAGACCTGCCGCTTTAAGTACATTCGGGTGAATCATACCGCAGGGGCAAAGCTCAAGCCAGCCGGAATCCTTGCAGGAGGGGCAGCCGTCACCGCCGCAGATGAGGCACTTGATGTCAAGCTCAAATCCGGGCTCAACAAACGGGAAAAATCCGGGGCGAAGCCTTACGGTAACATCGCGCTGAAATACTTCCGAAAGCATTGTTTTCATAAAGTAGATAAGGTTGGAAATCGAAATATCCTTATCGACCATAACGCCCTCCATTTGGAAAAATGTGTTTTCGTGGCAAGCATCAATTTTTTCATTCCTGAAGCATCTGCCGGGGAAGATAACTCTTATGGGTCTGCCGGCTTCAAGCTCGGGTGTGTATTTTTTAAGTATGGCATTCTGAGCCGCGGAGGTGTGCGTTTTAAGGAGCTGGTTCGTACTGAGGTAGTAAGTATCCTGCATATCTCTTGCGGGATGATGCTTGGGTATGTTAAGAGCCTCAAAGCAGTGGTAATCGTCAACTATTTCATCATAATCTTCTATTGAGAATCCCATACCTGCAAATATATCCTCAACCTCGCGCTGAACGAGCGTAATGGGGTGATATGAACCGGCAGGCTCATCCGTGGGGAATGTTACATCATAATCTTCAGCCTTGTTTATGAGGCGTTCTTCCTCTTTCTTGGCGAGGGCGGCGCCGGTTTCCTGAATGGTGTTTTCAATAAACTGCTTTACCTCGTTGATTATCTGACCGGCTTCTTTTTTCTGCTCGTTGGGAACATTGCGAAGCTCACTCATAAGTGAGGATATCGGACCCTTTTTGCCTAAGAATTCCGTTCTGAGCTGTTCAAGCTCGGCAGGAAATTCGGCTTTGCCTACTTTTTCAAGAAATTCATTTTTGAGCTGTTGCGCTTTTTCAAGCATTTTTTTCATCCTTTCAATACGATATGTGAAACGGGGCAAAATAAAAAAGCCCCATCCCAAAAGGGACGAAGACTTGACTCCGCGGTACCACCCTTGTTTTTGCATAGAGCAAACACTCTTTGTACTGTAACGGGTACTGACCGTTGCAGCCTACTGTATTCAGCCGCACCGCTCGCGAGTGAACTTCAAAACCAACCGCAGGCGCGCACTTTCAGCCGTGGTGCGCTTCTCTTTGCAGGCAGCGGGAATTTACTCTCTCGGTCATAGCGTTTACTGCTTAACTATAACACAACCCGCTTGTGTTTTCAAGAGATATTTGAATAATAAATGTATATTTTGTGTTAATGTTTATAAAAAACTCTTTACAATGTAAATTTCTGTGATAAAATATAAATATAATTTCAAGGGGGAATATTCTATGAGTTTGTCAAAAAGAATAATTTTCACCGCCGTATTTGTGGTTGCAGCTTTAATAATACCGCTTTTACTGCTTATTGCTTTTGTTGATTCTACAGCGCATTTTTCAGTATATGTGCTTGTTTTCGGCATCATAATTTTCGCAAGCTTCGGCTTCATTCTCGCAAACATCATTTCCGTCAGAAAGAATGTTGAAGAAGCAATGGAAGAGCTGAAAATCCAGAATGCCGCCATCGCATTCAAGCTCACTTCGGTTTTTAAGGATAATCCAGAAGCACTTGATGAGCTTATGAAGCAGGTAAACAGTACCGCTCCCGATGCTCCTGCTTCGCAGGAGGATTCCGCAAAGGTTTCGCTTAATCCGGCAGAACCGCTTATTATGCCGGGCAGCACTGCAAAACCCGAACCCGAGAAAAAGCCCGAAACCTTCGGCGATTTTGAATAATACGGTTATTTTCGGGGAGTAATTCGCTTTGCGAATTGCTCCTTTTTTATTTCTGCTCATTCCGCCGGAAAATCACCGGTAAAATTTGGTTTTATTTTCTCCCGAAAATACTTTCATTTTTTACAGATATATGATATGATATACCCACTAATGAATTTGGAGGATATTTATGAAAAAGTTACTTGTTGTACTTCTTGCTCTGCTTATGCTTGTAAGCGTTGCCGCTTGCGGCAAAAATTCAGATGAGCCTGCCGCAGAAAATACCACCGAAACTCAGGAAGCGGAAACCACCGAGCTTGTTATTGAAGGCGACCCCGCCGAGTATTCCATGGATTATTGGGCGGAAAAATTCCCCGGTGAAAATATTTGCCCGTTCAGTATTGAAGAAAACGGTAAAGAGCACTCTTATTATTGGGTTTCAAGCTTTGAGGGTTGGGACGGAACTATTATAGCCTGGATAAAGCAGCCTTTTAACTGGAACGGCTGGCATATGACCGAAGACGGCTGCATCGTAAATAAGGATGAAACCTTTAAAATTACCGATAACTGGGTAAACGGCGAGGGAATGTCAAGCAACTGTGTTGTAACGACCGAAAAATATAATAACGGCAAGGCTGAGGATACTACCGCTGCCGAAGCTGACAATACCGAGCCTGCAACCGAAATCGAAAAACTGTTTGTTCCCGTATCTTCCGCTCCTGCAAGCGATAAGGTCATTGTAAATATCGCCGCCGATGTTAAGTTTGACGACGAAACCGGATGGCTCGGACTTTGCCCCGCGGGTAAGGACTACATTACCGAGGCAGAAGCAGATGATGCCGATGTTATCTGGTTTGGCTTTGATGCTCACGATGAGGGCACACCCTATGTTTTTAACTGCGATTTTTCAAGCGTTGAAGACGGTAACTATGCAGTTGTGCTTACATCTTCCGACGATGAAAGCGTAGGCTATGTTATTTTGCAGCTTGGCTTGACAAAGAACGGCAATTCCGTAACATTTGACTATTCCGATGCAAAGATTAACGAACGCCCGTAAATAAATATGTATAACAAAGCCCGACAGAGCGTATGTTTCTGTCGGGCTTTTTGTATGCTGTCGGATTTATTTTATTACAAGCGTCAGATCGCTCATGGGGTACGAGCAGCAGGGGTGAATCATACCGTAGCTTGAGTCTGCAAGCTTTCTGCTGTCGATACCGCGCGGGATATATACATTGCCTTTTGTGAGCTTTGCGCGGCAGAAACCGCATTCGCCCGAACGGCACGATGAGGCAGCAGCGATGCCCGCGCGTTCAAGCGAAACAAGCAGGCTTTCGTTTGAACTGCAGGGGATGGTTGCAACGGTGTTTTCGCCGTTCATAACCTTGCAGAGGAACGAGCGCCCGTCAAGCTCTTTCGGGTAATCGGCAAGCGATTCCACACCGACTATCTGCCCGGTGAGTCCGAAACGGATGTTTTTACTGTCGATATTCATATTGCTCAACTGCGGCGAAATTCTGTTGTAGAGCGAAGTCGCACCTGAAACAAAGACGCTGTAATGAGCCGACGGAGCATATTTTTCTATAGTGCTTTTGGTAACGAAACCGCGCTCGCATTTTTCAAGCTTTTCATCACTTAACACATATACAACATTGAATTTATCGGTTTTTGCCGATAAGGCGTTGAGTATTTCAGCCTCAGCCGCTTCCGCTTTTTTGCGGCAGGCATAAAGAAGCGTTAAATTCATATCGCTCGTACCCTCGGCAATTGCTTCTGCCATTGCAATAAACGAAGTAACGCCGCGAGTGTCGCAGATTCCTATAACATTTTTGAAATCGCGTATCGGCTGATAATAGAAGTTTCCGGTGGGTGCGGAGGCTTCCACCTCTGTGCCTTTCTGCCAGTTTTCAAAAATATATTTTGAAGCAAAACCGAACGGGGAGCGCCGAATTATCAAAACATATTCGTCATCAAGCGAATGCGACGGAGCAGAGCAAAGATTGTACGGCCTTGTGATTACAGAATTGCCGATATTGAGTGTAATACTTATATACTGTCCCGGTCTGTAATATGCAAGTACCGCCGTGCCTTTTGCAACATTCGGCTTCAAAATATATTTTCTTGTGTCTTTTGCAAGCTCGACAACATCTGCAACAATAAGCGACTGGCTTGACGGGTGCAGAAAATTTGCTATTGCATTAACTGCAAAATTACCTGCTATCGGCTCGGCGGGTGCCTGACTTATAACACCCTTGCGCAGTTCGGGTATTGACTTAAAAGCAGATATATCCTTAAAAGAGGAGCGAACGGTGATTTTATTTTTCATCGGTTGTTCCTCCTTTTTCAATATCGTCAAGCGTTGCATAAAGCGCATTTCTGCCGGAAGCGGCACAAGCGTTAATGCCGGTGTGCTGTGTGCCCCAACCGCCGCAGAACCTGAGACCGGGAATGTCGTTATCGTTTTTCTCGGTCAGAACTCTTGCAACAATGCCGTCCCAATCGGTTGCGAGGTAGCCGTTGGTAACGCCCTTCGGTGCCGAGGTGTAGCGTGCAAATGTCATGGGAGTGGCAACTTCAAGCTCTTCAATATTATTGTGTATGGTAATACCCGTGGCATCCTCATATTTTGCAATAAGCCGTGCGGCGAGTATATCTTTTTCGTTGTAATAATCCTGCGGGTTAACATTCGCCCAGCAGTTGTCGGTGTAGAATGTCGAAAGTCTTAAAATGCAGGTGCCGAACGGCGAAGCGGCGGTGTCAGTAACATTCGGGCATTCCGCAATGAATGCATTGTTTGTATCAATGCGGCCCATAAGCGAAAACTGTGCCGCGGTGTCAGCCGTTTCCGTAACAAATACAGTTTGTTCCGTTATGCCGAGCTCTTCAGCGGAACGGTTAAGACCGATATATACACACGCGTTTCTTGCGCCGAGCTTTGAGGCGTTTACGCGTCTTAAAGCACTTGCGGGAATGTCGCGGCTGCGCATCATTTTTGAATACGCGGTCGTTGGTGAACAGTTTGCGATAATGTGGCTGCATTTTATTCTTTCGCCGCTTTTGAGAATCACACCGCTGATTTTGCCGTTTTCAAGCATAAATTTCTGAACCGGCTCGCTGTATCTTATTTCTCCGCCGTTTTCTTCAATATAGCTTGCAAGCGCCATGCTTATATCATAGCCGCGGCGTTTGGGCAGGGTGCAGCCGCTGTCGAGGTAACGGCTGATAAGCGCTGCATAATGAACAAAGCTCAATCTGTCGCAATCTGTTGCGGCAAGGAGCCACAGCGAGTTGAATATCTCTGTCGCTTTTTTGCTCAAACCGAGCGAAGCGGTAACATCGTTTACCGAGTATGCGGCAGTTCTTACAAAGTTGCCGTATTCTTTTTTGAATTTGCTTAAATGCGAATTGCCTATTTTTTCACCCAGAAGCTCAAAGGCTTTCTCGGCTTCGGCGGTTTCGCGGGCAATATCAAATATTTTTTCAAGAGCATCCCTGCTTTCGGGTATGGCGGCGCTTACAGCATCAATATAGTTTTTTGTTCCGTACGGCAAAAGCATATCGGTTTTTGAGCCGTCGCTGCTTTTGGTGATAATTCTGAACTTTTCCGCTTTTTCGGTCAAAAGCAGGTTTTCGCTTATGCCGAGCTCTTTAAGCAGAATACTCATATCGCCGTCACCGTTTTCATAAAAACCGCGCAGAGAACCCAAAGCCGCTTCAAATTCAAAGCGGCCGCGTATAAAACTTGTGAGTACACCGCCCGGAGTTTTCTGACCTTCAAGCAGTAATACTTTTTTACCTTCTTTTACGGCGAATGCTGCGGCAGTCAAACCGCCGCAGCCTGCACCGACAACAATAATGTCGTAATTATTCATATATTAAATCAGCAATACATTTCGGGCTTGTCGATTGTAACGATTTTCTTGAATTCGCTTGTGCCGCGCGAAGCATTGAGGGCATCACCGGCAAGGCAGGCAACATAGCCGTCCCAAGCGGAAGGGCCTGTAAGGGCACCGTTTTCAATAGCCTTGACCCAATCGCAGAATTCAATATCGTATGCTTCGATAAATCTTTCTTTCCAGTCGGTCATAATGGGCATTGATTCTGCGGGGCTTACATCATCCCAGCAGCCGGGGCGCGAACGCCTGACAACTGCATAGGGGTCGGGGAGTTTAACAGTGCCTTTTTCGCAAACCACTTCGCACTGAATGTCATAGCCGTAGCCGTCGGCAACCTGAACTTCAACATCAATGAAGCAGCCTTTTTTAGTTCTGAGAAGAACTACCTGCGGATTGTCATAACCCTTGTTGGAGTTAGCGGACTGGCGAACCTTAACGACCTGACCGTCTTCGTATTCATCGTCAAGCAGCCATCTGCAAATATCAAGCTCGTGAATGGCAACGTTTGTTATGCCGTTTTCGGTCTTGAAGCCGGGACCCTGGCTGACATTTCTGTGGCAGGCTTTAATAATAAGGGGAGCGCCGAGTTCACCTGAGGAAATAACTCTTTTCATTTCGGCATAGCCGCGGTCATAGTGGCGCATAAAGCCGACCTGAATAAGTCTTTTGCCGATTTCCTGCTCGCGAGCGATTATTTCCTCGCATTCGGGAGCTGAAAGTGAAAGGGGCTTTTCGCAGAAGCACCACTTTGCATACTTTAATGTTTCCATAACATAATCGTGGTGTGTGGGGTCAATCGAGGTAATAACAACAGCTTCGACCTCGGGGTCTGCAATCATACCGTTGCAATCATTGCCGAATGATCTTATACCGTATTTTGCTGCAGTTTCGTCAGCGGCTGCAGCCACATAGTCTGAAACGGCTACAACCGTAACACCGGGAATATTATCCATAAGTCTGCGGCAATGGTCTTTACCGATAGCGCCGCAGCCTACGATACCAACTTTAAGCATAATTTATCAACCTTTCAATATTATATAGTTCCGTCCCAGGTGGAAACCTCGGTCTTTTTGATTTCGTCTTCGTCAAACCAGCGAGTGGTAACGCATTTGCTTTCGGTGTAGAAGCGGTAAGCATCTTTGCCGAGGCAGTGGAGATCGCCGAAGAATGAATCCTTGTGACCGGCAAAGGGGAAGAAGCCGATCGGTACCGGGATACCGACGTTAACGCCTACCATGCCGCCGTCGGTGTGGCGAACAAACTCGCGTGCATAGTAGCCGTTCTGCGTGAAAATAACAGAGCCGTTTGCATAGGGGTTGGCGTTCATAACGGCAAGACCTTCGTGGAAGTCTTTAACACGCTTAACGCAAAGCACGGGAGCGAAAATCTCATCTCTGCCGATGGTCATTTCGGGTGTGACCTTGTCGAACACAGTCGGACCTACAAAATAGCCGTTTTCAAAGCCTGCATCGACCTTGGGATTTCTGCCGTCAAGTACAAGCTCCGCACCTTCTCTGATGCCTTTTTCAATATCGGCAATAACTTCATCGTAATGTGCCTTGTAGGTTATCGGGCCGAGCTTCGATGACTTGTCATAAGCGCAGCCGACCTTGATGTTTGCAGCCTGCTTTTTGAGCTCGGCAACAAATTTATCGGCGATTGATTCCTGAACAACTACGCACGAAAGTGCCATGCAGCGCTGACCGGCGCAGCCGAATGCCGAGTTGATAACGCCGGCAACGGTTCTTTCAATGGGTGTATCCTCAAGAATAAGAGCGTGGTTTTTAGCCTGGCAGAGGCACTGTACGCGCTTGCCCGATTTTGCGGCTCTTTCGTAAATAAGCTTGCCGACGGGTGTTGAGCCTACAAATGTGATGCCCTTAACATCGGGGCTGTCAAGTAAAGTGTTGATTTCGTTTCTTGAGCAGGTAATAACGTTCACAACGCCGTCGGGCATACCGGCTTCTTTATAAAGCGCGGCAATGCGCAGAGCCGTTCTCGGGGTAAGTGAGGCGGCTTTAAGTACTATCGTATTGCCGCAGGCAACGCAGGTGGGAGTCATCCAGCCGAACGGTATCATTGCGGGGAAGTTTACGGGTACAATGCCTGCGAATACGCCGAGGGGCTCGCGGTACTTTACGGTATCGTAACCCTTTGAAGCATCCATTACGCTTTCGCCCATCATAAGTGAGGGAACCTGAGTAGCGAGCTCGGTGCCTTCCTTGGCTTTAAGCACATCGCCCTCGGCTTCAGCCCACACCTTGCCGTTTTCCTCGGCAACAAGCTGAGTAAGTTCATCCATGTGCTCAATAAGCAGATCTCTTACTTTATAAAGTATCTGCGCTCTTTTGATTGCGGGGGTAGAGCTCCAGCCGGGGAATGCCGCTTTGGCTGCCGCTATTGCACCGAGAACCTCGTCATTTGTGCAGCAGGGGGCATAGCCGGTAACTTCACCGGTGCTCGGGTTGTGTAGGTCGTACCATTTTTCTGTTTTTGAGTCAACGAATTGACCGTTGCAAAAATATTTCAGTTTTTCTGCTGACATTTTATTCACCTTTTCTGTAATCGGAATTAAAGACCTGCTTTTTCGGCAATGTATTTTCTTGCCTTGACTGCATATTCAAACGGATTTGCAATGGCGGGATCCTGCTCTGCTTCAACGAGGACATAGCCCTCGTAGCCGTTTTCTTCAAGCACCTTGAAGATGGGGGCGAAATCTATTGCGCCGTCGCCGGGAACGGTGAATGTACCCTTGCGGACACCCTGAAGGAAGCTCATCTTATCAGCCTTGACCTCGGCAATAACCTCGGGGCGGATATCTTTAAGATGAACGTGCTTGATTCTCTTGATGTATTTTTTGAGAACGTACATATAGTCCTCACCGCAGTATGCAAGGTGGCCGGAGTCGAAAAGCAGATTGAACAGCTCGGGATCGGTGTTTTCCATAAGTCTGTCGATTTCGGCGGCAGTCTGAACGACCGTACCCATGTGATGGTGGAATGTAAGGGTTATACCCATATCCTTTGCAACCTTGCCGAGTTTATTAAGACCGGTGCAGAGTTTGTCCCATTCTTCGTCGTTCATAACATATTTATCGTCAAATATTGAAAGGTCGGTACCCTGAATTGAGTGGCCCTGCTCGGAAACGCCCACCACCTTTGCGCCCATGGCTTTAAGGAATGTGATGTGTTTAATAAATTCCTTTTCGGTTTCTTCATAAGGCTTTGTGGTAAGGAATGTGGAAAACCATGCGTTGCAAATCTGCATACCGCGAATATCAAGGTATTTGTGCAATTCTGCCGGGTCTTTGGGGTATTTATTGCCCACCTCGCAGCCGGTGAATCCCGCAAGTGCCATTTCCGAAACGCACTGCTGGAAGGTGTTTTCCGCTCCGAGATCGGGCATATCGTCGTTAGTCCAGGCGATGGGAGCTATGCCGAGTTTTACTTTGTTTTTGTCAAGCATCAGAATTTCCTCGCTTTCCTGAGATTTTCTTCTTTATTGGCAAAAGCGGCGTTTACCGCTTCTTTTGCTGAAGTTGATGCAATACCCACATGCCACCAGGCACCGTAGCCGTCTGTCATTGACTTGGGCAGTACCTTTATGTCAATAAGTGTGGATACCGTCTGCTTTTTACTGTCTTCAAGGGCAAATTCAAGTTCTTCCATAGTCTTTGCAGTGTATGTCTTAACACCGTAGCCCGCAGCACACATTGCAAAATCAATGGGAACAAGGTCGCCGAGCAGCTCGCCGTTATCGTTGCGCATTCTGAATTCTGTGGCAAGGTTGCCCATACCGTTTGACATTTGCAGGTTGTTTATGCAGCCGAAACCGGAGTTGTCGAAAAGGAGAACGTTGATTTTCTTTCTTTCCTGAATGGATGTAACAAGCTCACTGTGAAGCATGAGGTAACTGCCGTCGCCGCAGAAGGCATATACCTCGCGGTCGGGCTCTGCAAGCTTTGAACCGAGCGCGCCTGCGATTTCATAACCCATGCAGCTGTAACCGTATTCCATATTGTATGTGTAGAGCGAGTCGGTTGTCCACATTCTCTGCATACAGCCGGGGAGTGAGCCTGCCGCCGCAACAGCTATGGCATCGTCGGCGATTTTCTTCCTTATAAGCGCGAGCGCAGCGGTCTGTGTGATTTTACCGCCGATTTTTTCCACAAATTCGGGAATTGTCTTTTCGTCGCGTGCTTTAATGAGAGGCTCAAAGTTATCGTCGTAAGCATAAGCCGAAAGGCGTTCCATTTCTTCTGCCCACGCGGCTTTTGCATCGACAACTTCTGTGGTGTATGCAGCCTTGTAATCACCGAGAGCTTTGCATAAAGCGGATATTGCAAGCTTTGCATCGGCAACGACCTTGACTGCACCGAGTTTATAGGCATCAAAACGGTCGGTGTTTATTGCAATAAACTTTACATCGCTTCTGAAAAGAGATTTTGAAGCGGTCGTGAAATCGGAAAATCTTGTACCGATACCTATAACAACATCTGCATCTTTGGCGATAAGGTTTGCACTAAGGTTGCCGGTAACACCCACGCCGCCCACATTGAGCGGATGTGAGGAAAGAACTGCCGATTTGCCGTTCTGTGTTTCGGCAAATGGAATGTTGTGCGCCTTGCAGAAATTCTGCAAGACCTCGCCGGCTTCGGAATACCTGACGCCGCCGCCTGCAATAATGAGAGGCTTCTTTGCTGCTTTAATAATTGCGGCAATATCTTCGATCTCATCTTCTGCGGGAACGATTCTTGTTATTTTATGTACTTTCTTTTCAAGGAAATAGTCGGGGTAATCGTAAGTTTCGCCCTCAACATCCTGCGGCAGTGCAATGCAGACCGCACCCGTGTTGGCGGTGTCGGTAAGTACGCGCATGGCGTTCGTCATTGCCGACATAAGCTGCTCGGGGCGAACGACTCTGTCCCAGTAACGGCAAACGGGCTTGTAAGCATCGTTAGTGGTAACGCTGAGTGAATAGGGCTGCTCAAACTGCTGCAGCACGGGGTCGGGCTGGCGTGAAGCAAAAGTGTCGGCAGGGAAGAGAAGCAGCGGTACATTGTTTACCGTTGCGGTTGCCGCCGCAGTAATCATATTCGCCGCACCCGGTCCTATTGAGGATGAGCAGGCAATGATTTTTCTGCGGTTGTTCTGCTTGGCAAAGCTCATGGCGCAGTGTGCCATACCTTGCTCGTTTTTGCCCTGGTAAACCCTGAGAGAGCCGCTGTTCTCATCAAGGGCCTGACCGAGACCGCAAACGATGCCGTGACCGAATACCGTGAATATTCCGTCCACGAACTTTGTTTCTTTACCGTCGAAAGAAACATACTGGTTGTCAAGGAATTTAACGAGGGCCTGGCCCATTGTCATTTTCGGCATTTATATCACTCCTTGCGGAAATTTTTAATTATTCTTTAGTGAGCCATTCGTGCTCGGGTGCATAAAATCTTGAGGTCTTATACCACGGGTCCGTGTCAATGTGCCTTATCATCCATACATAGCACATTTCATAGCCGGGGGCAACTACCTGCTGGTGATCGTTGCCGTCTGTAATATAACACGCAGAGCCTTCAACGCTTTTGAAAACATCGTCGCCGTTGAAGCAGGCGCCGAAGCCCTGCGGCTTGTCGAACTGGTAGTAATATACCTCCGGCTGCGGATGATGGTGCGGCGGGTAGCTTGACCATTTGCCGGGCTGATTGAACACTTCACCGAGCACCATATTCGAATACGGCGCGTTTTCATAGTCGAAAACGGTTGAGCAGATTCTGTGGCCTGCACCGTTCCACTGACCTTTTCCGAACTCCTGGTAAAGAATATCATCCGGAGCGTAGAAAACGGGGGTAAAAATAATATCGTTATCGGTCTGCTCGCAAAGTATTTCGGTGCCCTCATCGGCTGTAACGGATACACCAATGCCTTTCGGTACGTGCAGACAGTACGGTGTTTTCACAAACGGATTTTCGCGTTCCATAGTGCGGCTTTCGCCGTCCCAAGAAATAACCGCCTTGCCTTTGAGTATAAGAAAAGCGGATTCGCAGTCTTCACTTAAAAAATCGCGCTTTTCGCCTTTTACGAAACGGTATATTTTAATGGTCAGATTCATCTCGGGGTGGAACTTACCCATCTCGCATACCGTTTTTACACCGTTTTTGTCAAATTCGAGTTTTTCAAGCATAATATATCATCTTCCCGTAGTTATTGATTTTCGTTTTGAATTTTGTCATCGGTCTGTGAGCCGCTCGCGCTTATATCGATAAAATCACCGAGGTATGTGGGCTCGGGCTTTATGGTGCACCAAATTACATCTTTGATTCTTGCCAGACATTCGCGGCATTCGTTCAGCGGGTTGTATTTTCGTAAGTCAGCGGGCAAACCGTATGCATCAAGACCGAGCCTGCGCGCATCGTAAACCGCTCTGAAAATGTGATATTTCTGTGTAACTATAAGCACTTTTTTCACACCGAAAACATCACGCGCGCGGTACATTGATTCGTAGGTTGAAAAACCGGCATGGTCCATAAAAATATCGTCGGCATCAATTCCCGCATCGACTGCGTACTTTTTCATCACATTTACTTCGTCATAATCTTTCCGACCGTGGTCGCCGCTCATAAGCAGTTTTGGCGCACAGCCGGTGTTATAAGCCTCAATGCCGAAATCAAGCCTTTCCGCAAGCATATCGGTCGGTGCATTCATTTTTATACCTGCACCGAGTATGAGTATGCAGTCAAATTCCATATTGTCAAGGTCATCAGTGCTGACAAGGAGCTGCTTTGAATAGCCGCACACAAATGCATTTAATGCAACCGCAACGGTTGCGCACATAAATGCGAACGCGCAAATAACCGAAATGCAGCGTTTGAAAAATCTTTTGGCATTTCTTACCTTGCGCGCTTCGGTTTTTGTGAGTTTTCGCTTCTTTTTCATCCGCGTGCAACCATTTCGCCGTACTCGGCTTTTTCTTTCTGAATGAACTCTTTGACAGCTTCAGCCGAGGGCATATCCTGTGAGCAGGCGTGGCTTGCAACAAGCATTGCCGCCGAAGCCGAGCCGAATTCAAGGCAGTCCCAGATATCCCAACCTTCAAAAAGACCGTAAAGGAATGCCGAAGCATAACCGTCGCCGCCGCCGAAAGATTTAAGCAGCTTTACGGGGAAGGGTTTTATATTGTAGCTTTCGCCGTCGTTGGTGTAGGCGGTGGAACCCTCTTTGCCGTGCTTGATAATAACGATTTTTGCTCCGCAGGAATGCCAGTAAGCGGCACTTGTTTTGTCGGTACCGTCAAGCCCTATAAGCTTTTCGGTAAGGTCAAATTCTTCGCGTGAGCCGAGGATTATATCCGCCTTGGAAGCAACGGAAGAATAGTATATTGAAATTTCGTCTTTATTCTTCCAGTTGTATGCTCGGTAATCAATATCGAAAATTACGGGGATATTGTTTTTCTTCGCAAGCAGAGTTGCCTTGAGAGCCGCCTCGCGTGAGGGGCTTTCGCAAAGTGCCGTGCCTGAAATGAGGAGCGCTTTTGCGCTGCAAATGTATTCTTCATCGATATCGGCAACATCAAGCTTCAAATCGGCGGCATCGTTTCTGTACATAAGTATGGAGCTTTCGGTTTCCGAAAGAATTTCTGTAAATGTAAGACCGATTTTTTCGCCGTTGGTGCAGCGAGTGATGTGCGAACAGTCAATGCCTTCGTTTTTGAAGAAATTTTCTACAAATGTACCGAGTTGGTCATCTGAAACTCTTGCGAAGAATCCGCACTTTTTGCCGAGCCTCGAAAGACCTACCGCTATGTTGGCGGGGGAGCCGCCGAGGTATTTTTTGAATGTTGTGCTTTCATCAAGCGGACGGTAGTAATCGGTGGGATTGAAATCGACCGCAACTCTGCCGAGCAGAACGAGGTCAAATTTTTTGTTTTCGGGAAATTCTGCGTATTTCATTTTATAACTTCCTTTCGGATTTTATCTCATATTGAAAATTTCTATATGTTTTTTAACATTTTCACAAACCTCATCAACAATTGCGGCGGAGGTAGCAAAATAGTCAAGATTTTTCGCAGCGGATGATTCGGATGCTTTTATAACCGCCTCAAAGCTTGCCGTGGCAATATTGATTTTTCTGACACCGTTTTCTATGCACCGTCTGAAATCGGCTGGAGTTATGCCGGTGCCGCCGTGCAGAACAAGCGGAACGGAACATTCTTTGTTGATTTTTTCGAGTATATCGAAGCGCAGCTCCGGCAGTGTGGGGTATTTGCCGTGTGCGTTGCCGATTGCAACCGCAAGTGCATCAATACCCGTTTCGTCGCAGTAACGGCGTGCAATATCGGGGTCGGTACACTGAATTTCGTGGCAGGCTCCGCCCTCGGCACCGCCCACAAGTCCCAGTTCGGCTTCGACCGTTGCACCGTATTCGGCGGCGGTTTCCGTGACCTCAACTGTTGCTTCTATATTTTCATCGAGCGGCAGAGCGGAACTGTCAAGCATAACGGAAGTAAAGCCCAGCTCAAGCGCCTCGCAAACCGTTTCATAAGTAAGACCGTGGTCGAGGTGAACGCAAATGTCGGTTTCGCTGTTTTCGGCTGCCGCGATCATCATGGGACCGATAAGCTCAAGCGGGGAATACGGCAGCCGTTTTTCGGCTATCTGCAGTATTATGGGCGTTTTCAGCTCTTCCGCGGCTT
This sequence comes from Acutalibacteraceae bacterium, assembly GCA_045617785.1. Classification (GTDB taxonomy): domain Bacteria; phylum Bacillota; class Clostridia; order Oscillospirales; family Acutalibacteraceae; genus DTU089. The sequence continues at coordinate 149,278 of JAZLJH010000038.1, read as the reverse complement.
TGACCGCACCCATTATCATTTCCATATTTCCGACGGAAAAAGCACCGACGGCATTGCTGCTTTTTTCTGCATTTTCAAGCAGTTCTTTCATTGTAACAAGCGGCATAAAAATCACTTCCCGTAATTATTTCAAGTTTACAACAATGCTGCCTCAAAATCAATATTAAATCGGAAAAATTTATATATAATCGGTAATTGATTACATAAAATTATAAAACACCGACGGTTACTCAATCGCTTGAGTGACCGTCGGTGTTTGCGTAAAGTTATTGGCGTATTAACTTTAAGACAATATTATCACCCCGCAAGCAAAAATGCAAGTGTAAACAAATCGTGAATTTGAACAAACTTTTGCGCGAAAAATTATGCAATCGTTTTTATTTCGTTTATTCATTGCAATTACACTTTGTTTGTGCTATCATCAAAACATTAAGTATTGGGAGTGCTTTTAATGTATTATCTTGAATATTTAAGCGGCAGTCACCAAGCAGGTGAATTTGTCGGCGAAATTTCCTCTTATGTACCGCTTATCGCGCTCATCGCTGCGCTTGTTGCGGGTATTGCGGCTACCTTATCATTTCTGTTTAAGCGCAAAGCGGCGGTTACGGTTGATGTTGTTCTTCGCAAAGCACTTGCAAGTATTCTATTCATAATTACAGCTGTATGTGCTTTGATACCTAACTTTATGCCTGTTCTCAGGCTTGAACAACTCGATTTGTATTCCAGTCAGGCTATACCGGTTGTGATGAGAGGCGCGTTTGCGAGTGCTTTATTCGTAATAGCGGGTCTTTGCTTCGGTATGCTCGGTGATATTTGGCTTGACCTCAAATATGCACATAAAGAGGGCGAAAAGCGCTACCTCAATGCAGGCTTTCTGAGTTTTCTTATAGGTCATCTTTTTTATTCTCTTTTTATGTTCATATACTATAAGCCTGAATTCGGCTGGCTTGCATTTTTGAGCGGTGCGGTTGTAGTTGCCTGCTTTACGGCATTTACCGAGAATATTCTCAAAGTCAAGTACGGCGAATCCAAGAAAATCACCGTTACATATATGGCGGTACTCGGCGGAACACTTTCGCTTGCGGGCGACTGTATGATCGAAAGCGGCTTTACGGTAATGAGCATTATATTCTTTGTCGGTATGGTCTTCTTTATCGCTTCCGACGCACTGCTTGCAGGCATTTATTTCGGCAACGATGAGAAAACAAGAACGAGCCGCACGGGCATCGTTCTCAATCACACGCTTTATTACATTGCGCAATATCTTATTGCAGTATCATTATTTTTTGCTATATGAAAACAGAGTTACTTTATTACGAAAACAGTTATTTATTCGATTTTTCCGCAACCGTTATTTCCTGCACGAAAGTTGAAAAAGGCTTTGAAGTCGTGCTCGACAAAACCGCGTTTTTCCCCGAGGGCGGCGGTCAGAAGGGCGATACCGGCACCATAAACGGCGTTGCCGTTACCGATACGCAGATTAAAGACGGCGTTGTTATTCATCACTGTAAAGATGCCGTGGAATGCGGTGCGGCGGATTGTTCTCTTAACAGTCGGCAGCGCTTTGCGCGTATGCAGATACACACCGGTGAGCATATTGTTTCCGGCATCGCTCATTCACTTTACGGTTGTGAAAATGTAGGGTTCCACATGGATGACGAAACAGCTGTAATAGACTTTGACCGTGAACTGTCAGATGAAGAACTTGATATTATTGAAGAAAAAGCGAATGAGGCAATTTGGTGCAATTACGCCGTAAAGGCATATTTTCCGAATGAAAGTGAACTCAAAACGCTTGATTACAGAAGCAAGCTTGAGCTTACCGAAAATGTGCGCATAGTAAATATTGAAAATGTTGATGTTTGTGCCTGCTGCGCTCCTCATGTGCACAGCACCGGCGAGGTCGGCGTTATTAAAATAATCGACAGATTGCGCCATCGCGGCGGAATCCGCTTTACGATCAAATGCGGTAAAAGTGCTTACGAGGATTATCGCAATAAACATAATTATTGTGCCGAAACGGGTGCCGCACTTTCCGTAAAACCGGAAGCGATCGCCGCCCGTGTAAATAAACTCCTTGAAGACGGCGATGCAGTTCGGCGTGAGTTTAACTCGTTCAAAATGAGTGTTGCCGCATCAAGTGCCGAAAGGATGGTCAGAACAGGCAGCGATGCTTACTTTGTAACAGATTCATTTGATGCCGATATGATGCGCGAGCTCGTGAATCTTACGGTTGACGGCGTAAGATTGAGTGCCGTATTTTCGGGCAGCGATGAAAACGGCTACTCGTATATTGCGGCATCAAAATCAATGGATTCGCGTGATATTTCCGCACTTATTAATTCGCCCTTAAACGGCAGGGGCGGCGGCAGAGACGGTATGGTCCAGGGCAAAGCCGCCTGCACAAAAGCGCAGATAGATGACTTTTTCAAAGAAATTCAGGTGTGATTATGGCAGAAATGCAAAAACCTCCGCGCGGCTCAAAGTGCGAGCCCGACCACATTTTTTTAAGTATAAACGGCGATGCCAAAACCTCCATGACGGTTACCTGGCGCACCTGCGCTGATATTAAAAACGGCTATGCGCTCTGCCGCAAGGACGGCGAAAGTGCTTTTATGCGCTATGATGCCGAAACCGATGAGTTTAAGAGCGATATTGATGTAAGCAATATGTTCTGGGCGCATATGAACGAACTTGAAGCAGGTACGAAATATTTTTATACCGTCGGCAATGATGATTACCGCAGCGATGAATTTTATTTCATCACCGAGCCCGAAAATGCAGAAAGCTTTAAGTTTATCTGTGTTTCCGACCAGCAAAAAGGCGAGCCTCATGATTTGCCCGATTACTCCGATTTTACGCATCTTATGAATAAGGTGCTTGCCGATAATCCCGATGCAAAGTTCATCCTTTCCGCAGGCGATAACACCGACTGCGGCCAGCATGAGGTGCAGTGGAACGGCGCTTTTGAAGGCTTGAAAGGCATTGTTGAGCATATCCCGTTTATGATGACCGTAGGCAACCATGATAACCGCGGCTTCAAGGATTATAAAAACGGTATCGGAAGATATTATGCCGAACCCGCCGAGTTTTTTGATAAGCAGTTCCGCGGCTCGTATGCCTTTAACGGCCCTAAAGGTTGGGAAACCGAAAATTACTCATTTGATTACGGCGATGCTCATTTTAATATTATCGGCGTAAATGAGCCGGAGCTTGTGAACGAATGGCTTTTGAAGGATGTTCCCGCTTCCGACAGAGTGTGGAAGCTCGGCTCGTATCATTTCCCGATTTATTATTCCGGTCCCGAGTTGAGTAATGACGATGCATACCCGATGATGCGCGAGGGCGTAGAGCAGCTTGACCTTATTTTTTCAGGCCACGAGCATAATTTTTCGCGCAGTTACCCGATAAGAAACGAATCACTCTTTGACAGACCTTCGCAGGGTACTGTTCACTATGAACTCGGCAACAGCAACAACAATCCCGCCGGTACTCCCACCTGCGACAAGGTGTGGCACGCCGCGTATTATCCGCAGGCGCATCTCGGCTCGGCTTATGCAATAGTTGAGGTGTTCAAGGACAGAATCGAGCTCACCTCAAAGCTTGATGACGGGAGAATTATCGACAGTTGTGTTATTGATAAAAAGAATGATGAAATAAGACCGTACGCACTTGCGCCCACATTCAGAAGACCGCGCGTTTTTTATAAGGGCGTCGACCTCGGCATAGGTCAAAAGGATTTGTGGCCCGAAAATAAAGACGGCAAATGGTTTTTCTGTCCCGCCGTGCTTTTTTCGGCTATTTGCGCCGGTGTTGTAAAAGAGAAAAATAAAATCACGCTTTCGGTGTATAATCGTACCGCAACATTCACCGAGGGCTCGGATATTGCCGTTACCGAAAAAGGCGAGGTCAGGTTGAGTGCACCCGTTTACCGCGGCAATAAGGGGCAGTTGTATATTCCCGTTGATGCCGTTGTGCCTTGCTTCGGTATGAAATGGAACTATGCCGAGCGCAATAACTATATTTCCATTGAGCACGAAACGGAAAACATTCCGTTCACCGAACAGCCGTAATGACAGATTACGAGCTTATTCGGTCAAACCGAAAAACGCTTTCGGTGCAGGTCGGCATTGACGGTAAAATAACCGTTCGCGCACCGATGCGGCTTAGTGTGAAAAAGATTGAAGCATTCCTTTCTGAACGCTCGGAATGGATAGAAAAAACGCTTGAAATTCAGCACGAACGCGCACAGAACCGTAAGATTTATTCACCGGAAGAAATAAAGCTTCTGCGGGAACGCGCGTTGGCGCAGCTGCCGCAAAAGGTCCAATATTTTTCGCGGATAATGGGCGTGAGACCGACGGGGTTCCATGTAACATCGGCAAAAACGCGTTACGGCTCCTGTTCCGGCAAAAACAGCATAAACTTTTCGCTTTACCTTATGGATAAGGACGAGCGCGCAATAGACTATGTAGTTGTTCACGAGCTTGCGCATATCGTTCACCACAACCACGGCAAAGATTTTTATAAACTCATCGAATCAGTGCTGCCCGATTATAAAGAGCGTGAAAAGCTCTTGAAATATTAACGGCTCGGAGGTATCAGTATGGCAAATTATATTTCCAAGGTTCTCAACGGTTTTGTTACCGGCAGAGGCAAACGCGCATTAAAGTCAAAAGCCATTAGCGAATTACCCGCAACTTTTGTGGATAAAATAGCAAAGCCCGTCGGCAAATGCTTTACGGTAGGTTTTGGTAAAACGGTGCTTTTGCCCGATGATATTGAAACAAAAAAGTATTATATTGCCGGATACGGTGAGAATAATCCGGCAAAGGGCGTTATTGACCCGCAGTATGCACACGCCGTCTGGCTTGACGATAACAGCGGCAGGGGCGGTATGCTTTTCGTTTCGCTTGATGCGGTCGGACTTCTCAATAAGGATGTAAATACCGCAAAGAAGTATCTTTCGCAGTTTTGCAGAATTACGGGCTGCCGCAATATAAATATATTCTGCACTCACAATCACGCGGGTATCGACACTATGGGTATATGGGGTCCGCTTCCGCTTACCGGCAGAGATCCGAAGTTTATGCAGATAGTTTTTGACGGCATTAAATCAGCCGCTTTTCAAGCCTATGAAAGCAGGCGGGACGGCGATCTGTTTCTCGGAACGGTCGAGGTGCCCGATATGCAGGAGGATATAAGAACGCCTGTTGTTTACTCAAAGGATTTAACGCGTTTCAGATTCGCTCCTTATGACGGCTCAAATGAAATATGGATGCTCAACTTCGCTTCACACTCTGAATCTCTGCAGGGCTGCAACCACCTTGTAAGTGCCGATTTCCCGTGTTATCTGCGCGAAAAAATCAAGAGCGAGACAAATGCCGATGTTCTTTACGGTGTCGGCGCCATCGGCGGTATGATCAGTATGGATATAAAAGACGAAAACCTGCTTCGCAAGGAGCACCGTCTTCTTGAATCCACTCGTAAAATCGGTTATAAGCTTGCCGATTATGCTATGAGCATAAAAAAGGAAACCAAGCTTAAACCCATCATCAATTACGCAAAGTCCGAATTTTATGCAGAAGCCGATAACCCCGTTCTTACCGTTGCCTGCGATGTCGGTATTCTCAAAGCCGATAAATACGCCGACAGCGAAGCTTCAAAATATTGGACACTTAAATCGGAAATCACTTATATAGAAATAGGCTCAAAGAAAATTGTAATGCTTCCCTGTGAAATTTTCCCGGAGCTTGTTTTCGGAGGTGCACTCAGCGCCGAGGAATCAGCTACCGGTAACGGTCCCGAGGTGAATCCGCCGCTGCTTTGCGATATTACCGGCGATGAAAAGATACTCGTTTTCGGTCTTGCAAACGATGAGCTCGGTTATGTGCTGCCGCCCAATGACTTTATTCTCAACGAGGACTCACCGTATATGGATAAAGCCATTGATGTTCACGGCAGACGCCATTATGAAGAAACCAACTCCATGGGTCCGAAAACCGCGGCAACAATAGCCGCAGCGCTTGAAAAAACCGTTAATGCTTTTATTGCAAAATAAATGCAAAAAAAAGCCATCGGCACTTTGGTGTCGGTGGCGTTTTTCATGGTTTCGTTAACCCTGAACAGTTCCCTCGATTACAAGTGAAACCGAGCCGGGCGTTGTTGACCAGGCGCCCGTAACGGGATTTTGTGCGTAAGTTGCGGCGGGTATCGCAAGCTGATTTGCTCTTGTGGTGAATACGCCGGTGCCTGCATCATAATCATAGTTTGTGCCCTGTACCCACGGTGTGCCGTTATAAGTTACGGTAATGGGGTCGAGAATGGGGTTGAATGTGTCGCTTATTACGGCATCGTCGGCTGTGGTGATGGCGGTGTCTCCGTAGTTGTTGATGTTAAGTGTATAAGTCAGCTGACCGTTTTCGTTAACTACTGCGGGTGAAACAGCTTTAACGATATCAAGCAGTGCGCCGCTTGCGGGTGCAAGGGCGAGTGAATCGGTTACGGGGGCCGCGCGTCCGGGTGTCGCAGCGGAAACTGTATTGTTGATTTCGCCTGTGCCGAGCGGGGCAAATTCGTTCGCTCTTGCCTCATATATTATAAGAGCATTGCCGCCTGCGGGGATAGTGATATTGTCAAGCGTAAGCGGATTTACCGAGGTGGGAGCGGGCGTAGGCTGCAGATTGCCGTTTACAAAAAGCCTTAAAGAATCGGGTGTGTAATCAAGCGGTACAAGCGTCTGTGTGTTAAATGTGTACGCACCGAGATTATCACTGACGTTTATGCCGGTAAGCTCTGTGTTGCCCGTGTTCGTGAGCGTAATTGCATAGGTTACCGTGCCGTCTGGGTTGTAGGTGGTGTTAAGTGCGGATTTCGTTACACCGAGAACATCCAGCACTTCACCGGTAACTACATTGGAGTCGGCGACCGCACCGTTATATGTGATGCGTGCCTGGTTAGTAAAAGTTGCCATTTGTTTACCTCCTGATGTTCTGAGCGGATATTCATTTGCGCTCGGTACATTATATGCGGTAAACAGTCGCGGGTTAACAGTTTCGGTGCTTTTCGGATTGTGCTACGGCAAGTCTGTCGCACCGTTCGTTTTCGGGGTGCTCGTTGTGTCCCTTAACCCAACAGAATGTAACATTGTGCTTTTCAAGCAGAGTGAGCAGCTCTGTCCATAAATCAACATTCAGTGCAGGCTTTTTGTCTGCTTTACGCCATCCGTTTGCGCGCCACGAATAGACCCAGCCTTTTGTTACCGAGTCGTAAACATACTTTGAATCAGTTGTAATAACGGCTTCGCACGGCTCTTTTAATGCCTTTAATGCCTCAATAACACCGCATAATTCCATACGGTTGTTTGTGGTGTCGCAGGCACCGCCGCTCAATTCCTTTTCATTTCCGTTGTAGCGCAAAATCGCACCCCAACCGCCGGGACCGGGGTTGCCGCTGCATGCTCCGTCTGTAAAAATTTCAACCTTTTTCATTTAATCACCGTGTCTATATTATCACTCTTTTTCAATGAAATAAAGCGCTTTTTGAATAAAAACGCCAAAAACGGGAAAATAATAGTGATATTAAAGGCGTGGGGGATAATATGAAACTGATACTTCTCGATAAATTCAAGCGCAACCCGCTTGATGAATTAAGTGCGGCATCATCCTTGGCATTTGCAGAGATTTTTTCGCAGACTTTGGCGGAAATCAGTGCAGAATCATTAGGTCGTTTCTGGTCAATAGACGGTGTTTATACGGTCTCCGGTAAGCTTACCGAAAATATTCGCGGCTCGCGCCGACTTCCGTGTTTTGAAAACATTCCGTCACTTTTTCGAGCATTCGGCAAAACCTTACTTGAAAGCACATTTATTGTTGCCGAAAGCGACAGAATGATGCTGCCGAAAGGTTTGCCGATGTTCGAAAAAGTACGCCTTTTACAGCCTTGCATTTTGTGCGACGGTAAACGTGCAAAGGTGCTTTGCATAATTAAAGGCTCTTTACTTTACGATATTTCCTGCCGCAAGAATCCGTACAGTGTTTCGGATATTTACACAATACTCAAAAACGAAAAAATCAAGTGTTCGTTATTTCCCGTAAACGGAGAATTCGGCTTGCTTTATTCAGAGCGCGGTTTTCGTAATTACGCGTTCAGATTGCTTGATAATGAGATTTTTGATAACATTAAGGAAATCAACAAAGGTGTTTTTTGTGTTGACCGTATGCCGGCAGGTCATTTTGTTGCCGTTCCGCCCGTGTTTTTCGGTAAAAATGTTCAAATTGAAACCGGGGCGGTTGTCGGTCCGTCGGTTATTGTCGGTGATTCCTGCCTTGTTTCCGAAAGCTCGAGAATTGAAAACTCCGTTCTTTTTCCGGATGTTTATATTTCAAAAGATTGTTATGTGAACGGCGCGCTTATAGGTGAAAGCGCATCGCTTCGCCGCAACTGTGCCGTGCTTCCGGATTCCGTGGTCGGTGCATTGAGCCTTATAGGTGAGGGTGCGGTCGTTGAAAAAGGCTGCCGTATTCTGCATTCATCCGTTATCTGTAACGATTATGATTGTTTCAACGGCAAAAGCGACGGTCTTTCCGATAAGCTTTTGATTGATGAAAGCAACCCTTTGCCGCATGATGCTGCAAGCCTCGGTAAAATGTTTGCTCTGTTTACCGATTGTGCCGAAACAGCGGTTATCAACGACGGCTCGGTGTCCTCTTATCTTCTTAAAAACGCCTTCATTTCCGGTGCTTCTTTCGCCGGTGCGCGTATGATTGACTGCGGCGAAGGCGATGTGTGCCAATGTGTTGCGGTCGGCGGTGTACTGAATGTTGCTTACACGGTTTTTATAAGCTCCTCGCAATCGCGGAAATTTTCGTTTTTTGACCGCTTCGGCAGACCTTTTACCCGCCGTGAAGTGTGCGAAATGTGCTGCAGAAGCACTGTGCTCAATAATGAATCAAAGCGTGCGGAATATCCTTTATACAATTCTTCGTGGCGCGACGCCTATACCGACGGTATATTTGAACGTCTTGTGAAAATCACGAATATGCCGAATTTCAAAATTGTGTGTGAAAACAATGTTCTTTCGTTTGTTGTTAAGACTTTTCGCCATTTTACAGCAGACGAAAACGCCGAAATTTCGTTCTGTGTGAGTAAAACGGGCGAGCGCCTTACTGCCGAATCCGAGGGTTGTGCATTTTCTCACGAAAAGCTTCTTTCAATAGCTTCGCTTTATGAACTTCGCAGCGGCTCGGTCATTAAGCTGCCGTGGAATGCACCGTCTTTTCTTGCCGAAATCAATGAATATAACGGCAAAATCAGCTTTGGCGAAAGCGCGGGCGCATTCGACGGTGCGTGGGCGTTCGATGCGTTTTTTCTTGCGGTTAAATTGCTTGAAGCCGTTTCGGTTAACGGTAAAAATCTGAAAGAGCTTTCAGTCGATATACCGGAATTTTTCATTTCGGAGCGCAGTCTCGATATCGATGTTCAGCCCTGCCGCTTATCCGAAACAGCAGATTCCGATATGCTGTACGGCGACGGTATTGCACAAATAAAAACAGACCACGGTTCGGCAAAAATTATGAGAGATATGTATCGCAATAAACTGCATATAATTACCGAAGCGGTCAATGCCGAGTATTCAGAGGAACTTACGGGCGAGGTGATGAAAATTATAAATGCCGCACTTGACAATAATTGTAAATAATAGTAATATAAAATAATTAAGAATAGGTTACTGTGCCGTATTGCAGGCTTTCACATGATTTTATAGGAGATTATATGCAAAAAAAGAATATAAATAACAATTACGATGCCGTTGAAAATAAAAAACAAAAACCGGAAAAGAATAAACAGGCATCAAAACAAAAACAGAATAAACAATCCGCAAACACGAAAAAATCGGTCGCGAAAGAAAAACCGCGCAAAATGCAGGAGCAGAAGCCACGCAAAAACGCTCGCACCGAATCGAAACCCGTTGAGCAGAGCAGCCGTCACGGCAGGTATTCAAAGATAATGCCGCCCGTTTCCGCGCAGCCCGTTAAAATTTCATTTCTCGGCGGTTTAAACGAAATCGGCAAAAATATGACCTGCTATGAGTACGGCAAAAGTATGCTTATTGTCGACTGCGGTCTCGCTTTCCCCGAAACCGACCAGCTCGGTGTTGATTTTGTCATACCCGATTTTTCTCATATTGAAAGGAATATCGATAAAGTCAAGGGCATTGTTATCACCCACGGTCATGAGGACCATATAGGCGCACTTTGCTATTTTCTTGAAAAGTTCGATGTTCCCGTGTATGCGACTTTGCTCACGGTAGGTCTTGTAAATGCCAAGCTTGAAGAACATAATATCGGTCATAAGGTCAATTTCAACATTATAAAGGCAGGCGACAGAATAGGTCTCGGCGATTTTTCGGTTGAGTTTATCAAAGTCAATCACTCTATTCCCGATGCAGTTGCCGTTGCTATCACAACGCAGAGCGGCACAATAATACAGACCGGCGACTTTAAGGTCGATACAACTCCGGTTGACGGCGGTATGATCGACCTTGCGTGTTTTGCCGAGCTCGGTAAAAACGGCGTACTGTGCTTGCTTTCCGATTCGACCAATGCCGAACAGCCCGGCTTTACGCAAAGTGAAAGCAAGGTCGGCGAAACCTTCAAAAGTCTTTTTGCAAGGGCTGGCAAGCGCCGTATAATAATTGCCACTTTTGCTTCAAATGTACATCGCGTTCAGCAGATTATAAATATAGCTCACGAGCAGGGCAGAAAGGTCGCGCTTTCCGGCAGAAGCCTTGAAAAAGTCGTTGAAATCGGCTCGGAGCTCGGCTATATGAAAATTCCGAAAGGTACACTTATTTCAATTGATGAAATCAAGAATTTCACCGATGATAAACTTGTGCTTATTACCACGGGCAGTCAGGGTGAGCCTATGTCCGCACTTGCGCGTATGGCTTCAAACAGTCATCGCAAGGTATTTATCGGCAGTAATGACTGCATAATTATTTCCGCGCGCCCAATTCCCGGCAATGAAAAGACCGTCGGCAAGGTCGTTGACGATTTGCTTCGTCTCGGTGCCGAGGTCATTTACGAAAAAATGTACGATGTCCATGTTTCCGGTCATGCTTGTCAGGAAGAACTCAAGCTTATGCTCTCGCTTGTCAATCCAAGGTATTTTATACCCGTTCACGGCGAACAGAAGCATTTGAGAAGCCACGCCAAGCTTGCCGAAAGCATAGGGATCCCGCGTGAAAACATCGTTATTGCCGACAACGGCAGCGAAATATCCGTTTCCGAAAAAAGCATCGCCGTTACGGGTACCGTAACAAGCGGTATCGTCTATGTTGACGGCTCCGGTGTGGGCGATGTCGGTGCGCGTGTAATGCGTGAAAGGCAGCATCTCGGTCAGGACGGTATAATTATTGTTGCCGCCACAATCGACGGTGCATCGGGCGAGCTTTTAAGCGGTCCCGAAGTGGTTTCAAAGGGCTTTGTTTATGTTAAAGAAGCGGAAACACTTATGAATGAGGCTGTGCAGCTTTCTATGAGCATTATAGACGGCTTCCCGCCGTACAGCTTTGACATAAACATTATGAGCAACAGGATAAGGGATGAAATTTCACGCCTTATGTATGACCGCACAAAGCGCAGTCCGATGATTTTACCGATTCTTCTCGAAGTCTGATGCGGAGGGCGAAATGAAATTCAAAGCGATTTTTTATAAAAACCCCGCCGGCTTTTTGGCTTTTGCGTTATTGATTGCCGCGGCATTTATAAGCCTTGCATTAAATAAAACTGCTTCGGTCGTGTTTTTTGCTGCGTCGGCATTGCTGCTTATTTTAACGCTTATTTTTGCGGTCGACGGTTTGCGCTTTGCCGAAAAATGCGTGCAGGAACTTAATTCCTTTTTAGGTGTTCCCGGCGGTGCCGATGATTTTTCAATGCCGTGCTTCGTCTGCGACAGATCCGGCAATATTATCTGGTACAACAAGCTGTTTTCAACTGCCGTTATCGCCGAAAATGAAAAGCATTCTCTGCGAATTTCCGATTTTTTCGGCGAATGCGGTTTTGATGAAATCGCAGCCGAAATATCGCTTAATGCCGAATACGGCAATAAAAAATTCACGGCGTTTATTTCATCTGTCGGTACGGCTTCGGAGCCTGCCGTGTGTGTTTGCCTTGCGGATGATACATACTACAAAAACACCGATGATGAATACCGACTTTCAAGACCGTTCGTAATGCAGATACTTGTCGACAATATTGAACGCCTTTCCCGTCAGTATACCGACAGTAAATTTGCGCTTGTTTCAAGCGGGATTGAAAGCAAAATCGAAAATTGGCTGCGAGATGTCAATGTTCTGTTCAAAAGAACAGGTAACGGTTCATTCCTTGTAATAGGCGAAAAGCGCGACCTTGACAAGCTTTCCGCAAATAAGTTTTCGGTGCTTGAGCAGGTGCGCGCATATCGGTTTGAGGATACCGACCCCGAAGCCACACTTTCAATAGGCGTCGGAAGCGGCGATGATTTTATTCAGTGCGAAGAACGCTCCAAAAAGGCGCTTGATATGGCGCTCGGCAGGGGTGGTGATCAGGCAGCGGTTTATACACCTTCAGGTCATATTTATTACGGCGGCGTTTCAAACAGAATGAATGATAATTCAAGAGTTTCGCCGCGCGTAACATCCGCAAATATTGCCACACTAATAAAAAAGTACGACAAGGTGCTTGTTGAAGGGCATAAATTTTCCGATTTCGATTCCGTAGGCGCGGCTGCGGGAATGTGCTTTCTTGCGCAGATAAACGGCGTTAAGGCTTATGTCGTTGCCGATGAATCGACAACACTTTCTTCGGTGCTTACAGCTTACCTGAAAAACAGCGGTTTTGACGATTTCATCTCTCCGGAAAAAGCCGTTGAGATATGCGATTCCAAAACTCTGCTTGCCGTTGTTGACACGCACCGCAAAATGCTTCTTGACTGCGGCGAGCTTTTTGACAGATCCGGCGCTCAGGTGGTTGTTGACCACCACAGACGCTCCGAGGATTACCTCACCGAGTCAGAAATTTTCTACCATTTGCCCTCATCGTCATCGGCGAGTGAGATGGTAACGGAGCTTATCGAGTATTCAAGCGTTGCGAGAAAAGTACCGAAACATATTGCGACCGCGTTACTTTCGGGCATCGTTCTTGATACGCGTGAGTTTGTTCTGCGCACTTCTCAGCGTACATTTGAAGCGGCGGGTTTTCTCCGCGATAACGGCGCGGATACCGTTCAGGTGAAAAAATTCTTTTCATACGGTTCGGATGTGGCTGCGGTGAAGAACAGAATTATCGACAGTGCGGAAATTTATAAAGGCTTTATGATTTCATCTACTGCCGAAAATGTTGACGGGCTGCGTGTTATTATTTCTAATGCCGCAGACGATATGCTTTCGGTTGAGGGCGTAAAAGCCTCGTTCGTGGCTGCCGGGCTCGGCGAAAGCGGCACCGTTCAAATTTCGGCGCGTTCACTGGGTGAGGAGAATGTTCAGCTTATTATGGAACTTCTCGGCGGCGGTGGTCACAGCACAATGGCGGCTGCACAGGTGAATGCCGGAAATATTGAAAATGCAATAATTATGCTGAAAAAAGCTATTGATGAATATTTACTTTCAAAATAACAGGAGGTTTTGATTATGGATGTTATACTTCAGAGTGATGTAAAGGGTTTGGGCAAAAAAGGTGAAAAGGTGAGTGTATCCGAGGGATATGCAAGAAATTTCCTTTTCCCGAGAAAGCTTGCGGCTGAAATGAATGCACAGCTTATGTCCGAGCTTAAAAATAAGCAGTCTTCCGAAAAATTCAAGGCAGATGAAGAACTGAAAGCTGCTCAGGCGAATGCCGCGCTTATAGGCGGCAACACCGTTGAAGTTAAGGCAAAGGGCGGCGCCAACGGCAAGCTTTTCGGTTCTGTTACCGCAAAAGAGATCAGTGCAGCAGTCAGTGAGCAGTTTAAGGTCGAAGTCGACAAGCGCAAAATCACCGTTGAGGATATCAAGGCTTTCGGTACATACAATGCGCAATTAAGACTTCATCCCAAGGTTACTGCCGATTTCAAGGTAAAAGTAGTTGAAGCTTGACGCTTCGCGTGGGAGAATGATTTATGGCTACAAATGATTACACCGCCTCTGCCGAAGGCATTGAAATGCCTTTCAGTTTTGAAGCGGAACAGTCGGTGCTGGGGTGCGCGCTTGTGTTTCCCGAAACAGTTACCACGATTCTTGCCAATCTTAAATCCGAATATTTTTATATGCCGCTGCATCAGACGATAATGAACGAAATCGTTACGCTTGAAGCTCTCGGCTCAAAAATAGATATAGTCATCGTTCTTGACAGGCTCAAGGGTGTTGACGGACTCGACGCGGACACGACCAAGAACTATCTCTTCCAGCTTGCGCAGCTTGTGCCGTCGCCTGCGAATATCGAAACGCACTGCAAAATCGTAAAAGAAAAGTTTTATCTGCGTTCGCTTATCAATATCTCGCGTGAGACGATTGATGCGGTAGTTGCCGGTGAAAATGAAGCGGATAAAATTCTTGACTCAGCCGAGCAGAAAATCTATGACATAAGAAAAGGTAAAACCACCGGCTCTTTGCAGCGCCTGAGCAATATTATAGCGGGTGAGGTTTATCCTAATCTTGTCAACATCACATCCGATAATGCCGAGGATTTTAAGGGCATACCCACCGGCTTCTCAAAAATCGATGAAGCGATTTCCGGCTTGAACAGGTCTGACCTTGTTCTTATAGGCGCCCGCCCCGCAATGGGCAAAACGAGCTTTGCACTTAATATTGCCCGCAATGTCGGTATGACCGGCAAAAAGGTGCTTTTCTTCTCACTTGAAATGTCCAACGAACAGCTCGCTTCGCGCGTTCTTTCAACCGAAGCGCGCGTTGAGTCGAACAAGCTTCGTTCCGGCGAGCTTTCCGCAGAGGAGTGGACAATGCTTGCCCAGGCGGCAGACAGGCTCACAAAATGCAATCTTTATTTTGATGACACCTCGTCCACTACCGTTCCGGATATTAAAGCGAAAATCAAGCGTGAGGGCAATGTCGACTGCATTTTCATTGATTACCTCGGACTTATGGAATCTGCTACCCGTAAGGAAAACAGGGTGCAGGAAGTTACGGAAATCACCCGCGGTCTTAAAATGCTTGCAAAAGATATGAAAATACCCGTTGTGTGCTGCTGCCAGCTTTCGCGCGGACCCGAAAAGAACGGCAAAGCCTCAAACAGACCCATGCTTTCCGATTTGCGTGACTCCGGCTCTATCGAGCAGGATGCCGATATCGTAATGATGCTTTACCGCGAGGGCTATTATAAAAAGGACGGCAAGGATAACGCGGAGGAAGTCGATATGTCCAAGGCGGACGTTGATATCGCCAAGAACAGACACGGCCCGACCGACAGAATAAATCTTCATTGGGAAGGTCAGTTTACGTTGTTCTCAACACTGGAGTACCGAGATGAGCAGTAATTCCGTTACCGATTCGGTTTTAAGCTTCTGCCGCGCATTTAACGGCGAATACGGCGTGTTTAACGGTGTGAGCAATATAATAGTCGGCTTTTCCGGCGGCGCCGATTCCTGCTGTCTGCTTGCCGCACTCAATATGCTTAAAGGTGAATACGGCTATTCGCTTACGGCGGTTCATATCAACCACGGCATACGCGGCGCCGAAGCGAGCCGCGATGCCGAGTTTTGCCGTTCGTTTTGCGAAAAGAACAGCATTGATTTTAAGCTTTTTGAGGTCGATGTTCCCGCTGTCAGTAAAGAAACGGGCGAGTCTACCGAGGAATGTGCGCGCCGTCTGCGTTATGAAATTTTCGGCTCGCTTTGTGATGAGAACGGTGCAAAAATCGCAACCGCTCACAATGCAAACGACAATGCCGAAACTGTGCTTTTCAACATCACGCGCGGTTCATCTCTTAAGGGCGCGTGCGGTATTCCCGCGGTACGCGGCAATATCATAAGACCCATTCTTTATGTAAGCCGCAGTATGACCGAAAGCTTTTGCCGCGAAAACGCTATAGAATATGTTACTGATTCCACTAACCTTACCGATGATTATTCGCGCAACAAAATTCGCCACAATGTTCTGCCGGTGCTTGAAAGCATCAATAATGCGGCTGTTGCCAATATTCTTCATTTTTCGCGCTCTGCCGCCGATGACTGTGATTTTCTTGATACTGCCGCAGAAGCGGCTTATTCCTCACTTTTTGCCGATAATTCCTGCTCCGCGACCGAGATTGATAATCTGCATAAAAGCATAAAGCTTCGTGTGATTTCAAAGGCGGTTTTTGAGTTCTGCGGCAGGATTTGCGATTCTTCAAAGCTTGAAAGCATAAACGAAATTTGCGGGCACGGCGGGCGTATTCAGCTTTTCGGAAGCGGCTTTGCCGAAAACACCGGCGGGGTATTCAGGCTTTTTGAAATCCGCAATACCGAAAAAATAAACAGTGAAATATATGTCGATTTTTCCGAATTTCCCGTAACTTTCGCCGATTTTCTTATAAAAGCCGAAAAATACACAATTTGTTCAAAAAAAATTTCAAATTATGTATTGGATAATCTTGTCGATTGTGATAAAATAATCGGCAGTTTGTCAGTTCGTACGCGGCGCGCGGGCGATGAGTTCACTCTCGGCAGGCGCGGCGTTACTAAATCAGTTAAAAAACTCTTTAACGAGTTGAATATTCCGGTTGAACAACGCGATTTTCTGCCGATCATTTGCGATGAAGCGGGTGTTGTGTGGATAACCGGCATCGGTACGGCTAAAAGATGCCGTCCCGATAAAAATTCCACTAATATTTATTTGGTCGAAGGAGAAAAATATGATAAGTAAATCTTATAATGATGACATTGAAAAAGTGCTCATCAGCGAACAGGAACTTGCAGATATAGTCAAAAAACTCGGCAAGCAGATAAGCGATGATTATCGCGACAAAAATCTGCTTATGGTCAGCATTCTCAAAGGCTCGGTAATTTTTATGGCGGACCTTATGAGAGCCATTGACATTCCCTGCAGTATCGATTTTATGGCTGTTTCCACTTACGGCGATAAAACAAAATCCTCCGGTGTTGTCAGAATACTCAAAGACCTTGATCAGAGTATCGAAGGTAAAGATATACTTATTGTCGAGGATATTCTTGACAGCGGCAAGACCCTCAATTATATTCAGGAGCTTCTGCTTGCAAGAAATCCCAACAGCATTCGCATCTGCACACTCTTTGATAAACCCGAAAGACGCGAGGTCGACCTTTATGCCGAATATATCGGTGCGCAGGTGCCGAACGAGTTTATAGTAGGCTACGGCCTTGACTATGCACAGTTTTACAGAAACGTTCCTTACATCGGTGTTCTCAAAGAGGATGTATATAAAGACTGAATCAGTTTCGCGTGAGGTGAAATATTATTAAAAACAAAGATAAAATCAAGGCTTTTTTGCCTTATATTATAATCCCGCTGCTTATATTTACACTTGTCGGTTTCTTTTCGGGTGAGCCCGCAAAGAAAACATCGCTGCAGTATTACCAGATAGTTGAACTTTTTGATGACGGTAAGGTTACCGAATATGAGCTTAATCTCGGCACGGGCGCTCTTGTATATAAGCTTGCGGACGGTGAATCCGGCAAGTATTCCGTTCCCAACATCAATATGTTTGTTGAGGATATACACAGCGGTGTCGTAGAATACAACAGAGCTCATCCCGATACCCCCGTAAAATGTAATTATGTTTCCGGCACATCGTATTCATTTTGGCTTGATCTTCTTCCCATTGTGCTTTGCGTTGCCCTTGCAATTATTTTCGGCTTCGTTTTTATGAAGAAGATGAACAATTCCATATCCTCCGAAAACAATAAAGCGATGAGCTTCGGCAAGGCGCGTGTTAAATTCGGTAAGGATGAAAAGCGCAAAACTCTGTTCAAGGATGTTGCGGGTGCCGATGAGGAGAAAGAGGAGCTGCAGGAAATAGTTGAGTTCCTTAAAGATCCGAAAAAGTTCACCGAGCTCGGTGCAAGAATACCCAAGGGCGTGCTGCTTGTAGGCCCTCCCGGTACGGGTAAAACCTTACTTGCAAGGGCAGTGGCGGGCGAAGCCGATGTTCCGTTCTTCTCTATTTCCGGTTCGGATTTCGTTGAGATGTATGTCGGCGTAGGTGCATCGAGAGTCAGGGATTTATTTGACCAGGCAAAGAAGGAGTCGCCCGCAATCATCTTTATTGATGAAATCGATGCAGTCGGTCGTCACCGCGGCGCCGGTATGGGCGGCGGTCATGACGAACGCGAGCAGACGCTCAACCAGCTGCTTGTTGAAATGGACGGTTTCGGCAATAATGAAGGCATTATCGTTATCGCGGCAACCAACAGACCCGATATACTTGATCCCGCGCTTCTGCGCCCCGGCAGATTTGACCGTCAGGTTACCGTCGGCAGACCCGACCTTAAAGGCAGGGTGGAAATTCTTAAGGTCCACGCTCATAATAAGCCTCTCGGTCCCGATGTCGATCTTGAATCCATAGCACACGCCACAGTCGGCTTTACGGGTGCAGACCTTGAAAACCTGCTCAATGAGGCGGCATTGCTTGCGGCGCGCCGCGGCAAAAAGGCTGTTACAATGGTCGAAATCGACGAAGCCACCATCAAAGTTGAAGTCGGCACCGAAAAGAAATCGCATAAATACACCGAAAAGGATAAGCGCATAACCGCATACCACGAAGCGGGTCACGCTGTTTCGGCATTCTACCTTGAAAATGTTGACCCCGTTTACGAGGTTTCCATTATACCGCGCGGTATGGCGGGCGGCTATACTCTTTACAGACCGAAAGAGGATTCCTCGCACATGCTTCGTTCTGCCATGATTGACAGTATTGTTATGTCAATGGGCGGCAGGGTAGCCGAAAAAATCGTTTTCGGCGATATTTCCACGGGCGCTTCGCAGGATATTTCCCACGCGACCGATACCGCGCGTTCTATGGTTACGCGTTACGGTATGAGCGACCTGCTCGGTCCCGTAGTTTACGGTAAGGATAATGACGAGGTCTTTCTCGGTATGGATTATAACCACACCAAGAATTATTCCGATGCTTATGCTACGCAGATTGATGACGAGGTCAAGCGTATTCTCTGCACCTGCTTCGATAAGTGCGAAAGCATTCTTACCGAACACCGCGATCAGCTTGATATGATTGCCGAAAGACTTATTTCCGAGGAGAAGATTACCGGGGATGACTTTATTAAGCTTATGACAGGTGATGCTCCCGCAGAGCCTGTAGAAGAAGGTCAGATAATCGCTCCTGCCGAGGATTTACCGACCGAAGAAGATAATCAGTAATAAAATAAAAATGCGCCGTGTGATTTTTTCACACGGCATAATTTTTGTTAGTTCAGTTATTCAGCAATTCGTAAAGTTCATAATGATCCTTTACATAAATATCGCATATCTCTTTGATTTCTTCGCGGTCCTCCTTGGCGGAAACATCTTCTATTCCCACAACCTTGTACCCGGCACATTTTGCGGTTTTTATCGCATACAGCGCATCCTCAAATACAAGTGTATTTTCAATAGGCGTTCCGAGCATTTCTCTCGCAACATCGTAAATCTTTGCTTCATCTTTGCCGGCGTTTACCGTTGCGCAGGTATGTATCTCCGAAAAATAATGAAGTATGCCGTTTCTTTCAAGTGCTTTTTCAACAAGGTATTTGTCTGTTGCCGTTGCAATGCACATTTTCACGCCGTTGTTTTTCAGCAGTTCAAGCACATTTTCAACATTATCTTTTTTGAGCACTTCTTCAAAATAAAAATTTTCGACCATTTTATTTACGCCGTCTATTATTTCTTCCATGCTTATGTCAATGTTGAAGTATTTTCTGTAATATTCGGCTGCCTGGCGAAGTGAAAGCGTTTTGAAACTCTTTTTGAATTCGTCATCGGGCTCAATGCCGAGCTTTTGAAGATACCTCACACCGATTTCATCCCAAATATACATCGAGTTGAGAATAGTTCCGTCTAAATCGAAAACAGCGCCTTTAATATCGTTTATATTTAATTTGCTCATACAAAATCCTCCGTTTTTATGTCTGATACCGTACCGTTGAATACAATGGTAAGCGTGCCGATTTTTACTCTGATTTCGGCTTCTGCGCCAGTAAACTCATTACTTACACCAATCGGGAAATCTCCGCTTATTTCGCTGTTTTCAAGTCCGTATGAAAGCCCCGATATATTTACTTGCTCCGCTTTGCCGTTTAATGCGAATACCGAAACTCTGCCGCTGCATTCTTTGCCGAAAAGCACCGAACCGTTTTTAATTGATGTAATGCAGGTGCCGCCGTCATACATATAGGCGTTTGCGCCGTGCTCGGCGGCATAAACCGTTAACTGTATGTTTGCAAGCGTGTGGTCGGTAAGGCCGCCTATGCAGCCGTAAAATATAAATCTTTTATAGCCGCGCTCCAAACCGATTTTTAAGGCAAGCATAGAATCGGTATCGTCTTTGCGGGCGGGGTGTACTTCAACATTTTCACCGTCGGGCACACTTCCGAGTGAATCAAAATCGCCGACGGTAATATCAGGTTCAATACCGTTTGCTTTACAGCACAAAAGCCCCTTATCGGCGGCGATAACATAATCGCCGTCAAGAGGCTTTTCTTTTAATTCACACGGCAATGCGCCGAATATAAAGCAAGTTTTCATAATGCACCGCCTTAAAATATGCCGTATGTTATAAGCGACATAATTAGTCCTGCAATAAATACGCCGAGTGCGATTATCGGCAGACACTTTTTTATGCGCAGGTCCATTAAAGCGGCAATAAGTGCGCCCGTCCAACCGCCGGTACCGGGCAGGGGAATCGCAACAAACAGTAAAAGCCCCCATTCCTTATATTTCAGAATCGTACCTTTTTTCTTTTCGGAACGGGCTTCGAGTTTGTCAACTATTTTTGAGAAGAAGCTGAATTTTCTCATCCACTTGAAAATTTTTCTGATAAACAGAAGAATAAAGGGTATAGGCAGCATATTGCCGATATAACAGATCACAAAAGCCTGAATGAAATCAAGCTCAAGTATTCTTGCGGCAATCATACCGCCGCGCAGCTCAAGCACCGGCAAAAGTGAAACAATAAATGCAATCAGCCGGGGAGGGAAACTGTGGAAAAATTCAACAAGTGAATTAACTGCCGTTTCTGCCATTGTGCACCTCTCAGATGTATTCGTGCCCCGCTAAAAAAGCCGTTGCCTCTTTGAGTATGGTTTTGTCATTGTCAAATTTAAGGCTTTCGTAAGCTCTTTCAAACGGGAGCCAAGTGTAATCTTCAATTTCTTCGTGCTGGATTTTAGTCTGTATATCCGCCGTTTTTGCGGCAAAAATCATAACTGTTTTTTGTATTCTGTTCTGAATTGTGTATTCGGATTTGCTTGAAAAACCGGGAATTATGCGTATATGCATACCGGTTTCCTCAAGCACCTCACGTATGGCGGTTTCTTCAAGCGTTTCGCCGTCTTCCATATGACCTTTCGGGAAACTCCAGTTAGAACTGCGCCTGTTTTTTATAAGCAGATATCGCACTTCACCGTTGATTTTGCGGAAAATAACCGCGCCGCACGAACGCTCGTAATAGCAGGTGAGTGTATATGGTCTGTCTTTTACGATAAATCTGATTTGTTTTTTGATATCGCAGTCAATAAGGTGCTTTGACTTAGGTGCCGCAAGAAGTTTCTGTTCGCCGTTATCTTCAAACACGAGTGTTGCAATAACTCTGCCGTCAAAGTGCTTGACGGGCGAATCAATGCCGAGAACAAGTACACCCGTGATGGGGGATGACACATTAAAGTTGCCTATCGGTGTGCCTTGATTGAGCTTGTAAATGCCGCCGTTCGGCATCGGCGTGCCCACGGGCTCGGTAATAACGAGCCTTATAAGTTTTCCTAACATTTAAGGTAACCTCACAAAACATAGAAATCTAATTTACATTATATAGCCTTTGCTTTGCTTGTTCAATATGGAAAATTGTATAAATTTCGGTTTATTTTTAAAATTTTTCATTAAATTTACATATAAACTTTAATTCAACATAGATGAAGTAAAAATATTATTATAAATATTTCTATAATATAGATAAATCTCTTGATATTTGAATCAGTCTATGGTAACATAAACTGTAATTATGGGTGATTTTCACCTATATGTTGTGCGGCTCTATAAATCGGAGGTTTTAATTATGGCAATTATCAAAAAAGAAGCTTATTTCAATTCTTCCACCGGCGTTAATAAAATTCGCACACTCATCTGGAGCGATGACAGCGTCGAGCCGTCAGCGGTTTTTCAGATTTCTCACGGCGTAGGTGAACATATGGGGCGTTATTCCGAATTTGCTGAATTTCTCGCGTCAAAGGGGTTCATAGTCTGCGGTAATGACCATATAGGGCACGGTAAATCCGTTGACTGTGAGGATGACCTCGGTTTCACCGCCGAAAAAGACGGTTACAGACGTATGGTCGACGATATGCACATTCTTTATTCCATAATGCATCGCCGTTACCCCGAGCTTCCCTACATACTTTTCGGGCACAGCATGGGCTCGCTCTGTGCAAGGGTCTATGCAAGCACATTCGGTGCAGACCTTGCAGGTCTTATTATATGCGGTACCGTTCAGGTTCCGTCGGGGCTCGATTTCACAATAGATACTTTCGATAAGCTTGCCGCAAAATTCGGTCCGCGCACTGTCAACAGCAAAGTAGCTTCGCTCATAAACAAGACTTCCGCGCTCGGCATTTCCGAAAGAGTTACCGATTTTGACTGGCTCAGCTATAACAAAGAGAATGTTCAGAAGTATATCGAAGACCCGCTTTGCGGCAGCGAGCTTTCATTTGCCGGCATCCGCGACCTTGCCTGTCTCGGTATTCTCGCTTCCGACAATATGTGCGCTTCGACCATTCCGGTTGATTTACCGATATTTATCATTTCCGGTAATGAAGACCCGGTCGGCTTTAACGGCAAGGCTCCCGTTGCTTATGCCGATTCGCTTGAAAAGACAGGCCATACAAGCGTTGAGACGGTTATTTACCCCCATGCCCGTCATGAAATTCTCAACGAGGATTGCAAGGAAAAGGTATTTTATGACATTCTCGGTTGGCTCAATACGGTACTTTTTTAAGAAAGGCTGAACATTTTGCAGAAAGATTATTTCGTGCCCGAAGCGGAGCTGCTCCGTCAGGCAGAATATAAAGATAAAGTCCGCACCGTCCTGAATGCGCGTTTCCCGCTCGGTCAGCCCAGGGCGTTCGTTCATACATACGGCTGCCAGGGTAATGTTGCCGACAGTGAGCACATTAAAGGGCTGCTTGTTGAAATGGGCTATGAAATGACCGATAATTGCGAGCAAGCCGACTTTATTCTTTACAATACCTGCGCCATACGCGAACACGCCGAGGACAGAGTTTTCGGCAATGTCGGCGCTCTGAAAAGCTTGAAAAAGGAAAAACCGCATCTCATAATCGCGCTTTGCGGTTGTATGATGCAGCAGGAGCACGTTGCCGAAAAGATAAAAAAGAGTTATCCGTTTGTCAGTCTTGTGTTCGGTACGCACGTTCTTCACCGTCTGCCGGAGCTTTTGTCCAAAGTTCTCTGTTCCGGCAAGCGCGTTTTCTGTACCGATTCTTCCGACGGCGTTATTGCAGAGGGTTTGCCCTGTTACCGCGACGGCGGCGAAAATGCGTGGGTGCCGATTATGTACGGCTGCAACAACTTCTGTTCATACTGTGTTGTACCTTACGTGCGCGGCAGGGAACGCTCGCGCAGACCCGAAACGGTTATTGATGAAGTTAAATGTCTTGTTGCCGATGGGTATAAAAAAATCACGCTTCTCGGTCAGAACGTCAATTCCTACGGCATCGGCTGCGATTTCGGCGTGAATTTTTCGGCTCTGTTGAGGCTTGTTGATGAGATTGACGGCGATTTCACTTTTGATTTTATGACATCGCACCCTAAGGATTGTACCTTTGAGCTTCTTGATACGCTTGCCGCTTCAAAGCATTTCTGCGGTCATCTGCATTTACCCGTTCAGTCGGGTAATGACAGAATACTTAAGCTTATGAACAGGCATTACGACCGCGCTCATTACCTTGAACTTATTGACTACGCAAGGGCAAAGATGCCCGATGTTGATATTACCACCGACATTATCGTCGGTTTCCCCGGCGAAACATACGAAGAATTTCTCGATACCGTTTCGCTTGTAAAACGTGTTAAATACGGCTCAATGTTCACATTCATTTTTTCACCGCGAAAAGGCACCGTTGCCGCTGCAATGGACGACCCTTACACTAAAGCGGAAAAAACAAAGTGGTTTATGGAGCTTCTTGCCGTGCAGGAAAAAATAGCCGCAGAACTCGGCGCAAAGTAACAGACAATGTTTCATTGCTGAACTAAAAATATATTAAGGAGCAAACAAAATGACAGTTATCGAACTCACAAGAAAACTCGGCGCAGCCATTCAGGCTGATGAACGCTACAAAGAATTTGAGGCTGCTAAAAACGCCAACGAAAACGATGCGCAGCTCAACGAAATGATCGGCAAAATCAATCTTCTTCAGATGAATTATCAGAACGAAGCCGCCAAAGGCGAAGATGCCGATGAAGCCAAGATGGAAGAATTCAGCAAGGAGTTTGAAGAGCTCTACCGCGAAATCATGCTTAACGGCAATATGGTTAAGTTTGAAGCAGCTAAAACCGCTATCGACGATATGATGAACGAAATTATGGGTATTCTCGCACTTTGCATCGACGGTCAGGATCCCGAAACCTGCAAACCCGAAGAGCACGAGCATCATTGCGACGGCAGCTGCGACAGCTGCGGTGGCTGTCACTGATCAAATACATTTTCAAGAGGTAAGAAATGGCTAAACTTTCTCCGATGATGGAGCAGTATTTTGAAATAAAAAAGAATTACGGCGATACATTGCTGTTTTTCCGTCTCGGTGATTTTTACGAGATGTTCTTTGAAGATGCCAAAATCGCTTCAAGAGAACTTGAGCTTGTTCTCACCGGCAGGGATTGCGGTCAGGAGGAGCGCGCCCCTATGTGCGGCGTGCCGTTTCACAGTGCCGATTCTTATATAGCAAAGCTCGTCAGCCGCGGCTATAAGGTTGCCATTTGCGAGCAGATGGAAGATCCCGCGCTTGCGAAGGGTATAGTCAAGCGTGATGTTATAAGGATCGTTACGCCCGGAACGGTTATTGAAAGCAGTATGCTTGATGAAAGCAAGCACAACTATCTTGCATCCGTTTTCGTTTCGGACAAGTCCTGTGCTCTCGCTTTCGTCGATGTGTCAACGGGCGATGTTCAGCTTGACTCGTTTTGCGACGGTGATGTCAGTGTTCATGTTGTCAATCAGCTCGGCTGCTATTCTCCGAGTGAGATCATCATAAATAAATACGCTGCTTCTCTTACCTCTGTTGTTGCTTTCATAAAGGAGCGTCTTAATGTTAACTTTTCCGTTGTTAACGAAAAAGATTATGACCGCGAGCAGCTTCTGGCAACAGTTAAAAAGCATTTACCCGAAGGCAATGCAAAATTCGATTTGTTCAATTCAGACGATTGCCTTTTGTACGCCTTCGGTACTGCACTTGTTTATCTCGGTGAGGTTCAGAAAAACGACCTTGAAAATATTAACGGCGCAGATTTCTATAATGAAGACAGCTTCCTTTCGCTCGACCTTTCGGCAAGGCGCAACCTTGAACTTACCGAAACACAGTTAAGGCGCGAAAAGCGCGGCAGTCTTCTCTGGGTGCTCGACCACACCAAAACCGCTATGGGCAAGCGTCTTATAAGGAATTGGGTCGAGCAGCCGCTTGTCAACTATTCGTCCATTATTAAACGGCAAAACGCAGTCGAAGAGCTTTCGGGCAATACAATCCTTCTTGATACGGAAATGTCGCTGCTTGCCGATATGTATGACCTTGAAAGAATTATGACCCGTATCGTTTACGGTACGGCAAATGCAAAAGAGCTTCGCACTCTCGGTGCAACGGTTGAATGCCTTGCGGGCATAAAATCGGCTTTAAGTGCCTGTAAGTCGAACGAGCTTTCTTCAATATACGAAGATATTGACTTGCTCACGGATATTGCAGAGCTTATTTCCGTCGCCATTACCGATGATCCGCCCCTTACCGTGCGCGAAGGCGGTATGATAAGGCGCGGCTATAACGAGGAACTTGATTCACTGCACGATATTGTCGAAAACGGTAAAGGCTTTCTCGCTTCCGTCGAGCAGGCTGAGCAGGAAAAAACCGGTATTAAAAAACTTAAAATCGGCTACAACCGCGTTTTCGGTTATTATATCGAGGTTTCAAATTCGTTCAAAGACCTTGTTCCCGAAACTTACATACGAAAACAAACTCTCGCAAATTGCGAACGTTATATAACACAGGAGCTCAAAGAGCTCGAATCCAAAGTGCTCGGTGCGCAGGAGCGTATAGTTCGCCTCGAATTTGAATTGTTTTCGGCAGTTCGTGTTAAAATTGCCGAACAGCTTGAACGCGTTAAAAAGACCGGCAGGGCAGTTGCAAGGCTTGATGCGCTTTGTTCACTCGCTTATGCCGCGGTTACAAATAATTACACGCGCCCCGTCGTTGATACATCGGATGAAATCATCATAAAGGATGGCAGGCATCCTGTTGTGGAGCTTATGCTCAATGGCGCGCCGTTTGTTCCGAATGATACCTTGCTCAATAGCACATCAGACCGCCTTGCTATCATCACCGGTCCCAATATGGCGGGTAAATCCACATATATGCGGCAGGTCGCGCTTATTACGCTTATGGCGCAAATCGGCAGTTTTGTTCCTGCAAGCAGTGCCAAAATCGGTATTGTGGATAAAATCTTCACCCGTGTCGGCGCTTCCGATGACCTTGCGGCTGGTCAGTCAACATTTATGCTTGAAATGACAGAGGTTGCAGATATTCTCAATAATGCAACTTCTAAAAGTCTCATAGTATTTGATGAAATCGGCAGAGGTACATCAACTTATGACGGTATGAGTATCGCGAGAGCCGTGCTCGAATATACCGCCGATAAGAAGAAAATCGGCGCAAAGACTTTATTTGCAACACATTATCACGAGCTTACCGAGCTTGAAAGTAAAATTGACGGCGTTAAGAATTACAGCACTTCCGTCAAAAAGCGCGGTGATGATATTACCTTCTTACGCCGTATCGTCAAAGGTCCCGCAGACGGAAGTTACGGTGTGGAGGTTGCAAAGCTTGCAGGCGTTCCGAAGCAGGTCGTCGAGAATGCCAAAAAAATACTCGCAACACTTGAAGCGCAGGTGCGCGTTAGTGCTTCCGAGGATGTTTTCGAAATTATTACGGAAGATGAGCCCGAGCTTCAGCTTTCGCTTGACGGGAGCTCATCAAGTCAGATAATAGAAAAACTTAAAAGTATTGATGTAAATACACTTACACCCATTGAGGCTCTTTCAAAACTCTACGAGCTGCAAAAGGACGCCTCGTCATTATAATTACGGGAGATGAAAAGCGTGCCGCGTATAAATGTATTACCGAAAAATATAGCAGATCTTATCGCGGCAGGCGAGGTCGTTGAAAGACCGTCTTCGGTAATCAAAGAATTTATCGAAAACTCCATTGATGCCGGCGCAACAAAAATAGTTATTGAAATCAACAACGGTGGTAAATCGTTTATTCGCGTAACCGATAACGGCTGCGGTATTGAACGCGCCGATATTCACAACGCTTTTTTGAGCCATGCAACAAGTAAAATCTCAGAAGCAAGCGACCTTGATGCCATTATGACACTCGGTTTTCGCGGTGAGGCACTTGCGAGTATAAGCGCCGTTTCCAAGGTCGAGCTTCTTACGAGAAGTGCTGCCGAAGATGTCGGTACGCGTTATGTTATCGAGGGCGGTGAGGAAATTCTCATTGACGATGCCGGATGTCCCGTCGGAACTACTCTTATTGTGCGGGATTTGTTTTATAACACACCGGCCCGTCTTAAATTCCTGAAAAAAGATGTTCAGGAGGGTAACTTCATTTCATCCGTTGTCGAAAGAATAGCCGTTTCGCATTCTTCTGTTTCTTTCCGGCTTATCCGTGACGGTAAGGTTGCGTTCAGCACCCCCGGCGACGGCGATGTTAAAGCCGCCGTTTACGCCGTTTTCGGCAGGGAGTTTACAGAGCAGCTTGTTACGGTTTCGTATAAAAATGCCGGTGTCAGCGTAAGCGGGTATACCGTTAAACCCATCGGCGGCAGGGGAAGCCGTTCAATGCAGATGTTCTACATTAACGGCAGATATGTTAAAAGCACGCTCATTATGTCCGCACTTGAAGCGGCTTATAAAAATTCCGTTATGGTCGGTAAATTCCCCGCGTGTGTGCTCTTTATCGAAATACCGGCCGAAACCGTCGATGTGAACGTTCACCCGGCAAAGACAGAGGTGCGTTTATATGATGAACGCCGCATATTCGATTGTGTTTATAATGCCGTATTAAGCGCCGTTACCGCCGATACTCAGAGGCCGCAGGCAAGCTTTAATACCGGCAAAATCTTCGCTCAGCAACCCCAAAAGGGCGAGCAGCTTAAATTTAACGAAGCTCAGCCCGTTGTAAAACAAGCAGAAGAAAATGTTTCCGCCGTCAAATCGGGATTTCGCATAACCGAATTCGGTAATCCCGTAACGGGCAAGACCGATATTCTCAATTCGCCCGATGAAAGCAAAACGCTCGATTTTCTTGAAGATGAATATCTTAAACCTTCGGTTAAAACCGTCAGTCAGGGTTTCGCAGCGCAAACCGATGCTGATGTTGCCGTCGGTACCGAAAAGCATTTTGATATTACTCTTAAAGCCCCGGTTGAAGCGGAAAAGGAAGTTAAAAACGATAATAACTCTGCCGCGGCAGATAATACATATATTGAGCCTGCAACCGAAAGCAGCGTAAAAGGAATCGAATTCAGGTACATTGGTGAGGCATTTCGCACCTACCTTATTGCTGAGGTTGACGGCAAACTTGTTATGATTGACAAGCACGCCGCCCACGAACGTATTCTTTTTGAAAAATTCAAAGCCGAGCAAAGCTCTTGCGCACAGCTTATGCTTATGCCCGTAACCGTAACTCTTTCGGCGGATGAGTATTCGGCTGTAATCGAAAATACCGATATTTTATTGAAAGCAGGTTACGAAATAACCGATTTCGGCGGTAAATCAGTTAAAATAAATGCTTGTCCCGCCGAGCTTGCCGATGAAAATATTGCTGAAATAATAAACGAGATAGCTTCGTATCTTGCTTTGCACAACCGCAGCGTTATGCCCGAAAAGCTTGACTGGATATATCACTCAATGGCGTGCCGCGCCGCGATAAAAGCGGGTAATTATACCACGCCATACGAGGCGGAGCATTTTGTAAAAGAGCTTTTGCGCCGTGATGATATACGGTATTGCCCGCACGGCAGACCGGTGCTTATCGAAATCACCCGCGCCGAACTTGAAAAGCAGTTCAAGCGCATTGTTTAATATGAAAAAGAAAATTATAGTTATTGTCGGTCCTACCGCATCGGGTAAAACCGCACTCGGTGTGCATATTGCAAAAGTATTTAACGGCGAGGTCGTTTCTGCCGATTCCATGCAGATTTACAAGGGTATGGATATTGCGACCGCCAAGCCCACACAGGCGGAAATGCAGGGGATACCACACCATTTAATAGGTTTTGTTGACCCAAGCGACAAATACAGTGTTTCATCCTTTTGCAAGGATGCGGGCGAAGCCGTTAACTCCATTATTTCGCGCGGCAAGCTGCCGGTTATGGTAGGCGGTACGGGCCTTTATATTGATTCCTTTATCACCGCAACGGAATTTCTTGATGATGCTTCGTCTGCCGAAATTCGCGAGCAGCTGAAAATAGAACTTTCCGAACGCGGAATTGATGAGCTTTATAATGAACTTGCTTCGGTTGACCCCGAAAGTCTTGCGACTGTTCACAAGAACAATACCGTTCGTGTTTTAAGAGCACTTGAGGTGTATCGTTCAACCGGCAAAACAATTACCGAGCAAAAGCGTCTTTCACATCTGAAAGAGAGCGAATACGAGCCGCTTTTTATCGGAATCGGCTTCAAAAACCGCGATGTTTTATATGACCGTATAAATAAAAGGGCGGACATTATGCTTCAAAACGGTTTGCTTGATGAAGCGCGCGGGTTCTATTACCGTTCCTATTCGTGCACGGCTGTAAATGCCATCGGTTATAAGGAGCTAAAAACTTTCATCGACGGTATTGCTTCGCTTGATGAATGTGCCGAAGCACTTAAACGGGAAACTCGAAAATACGCAAAGCGCCAGCTGACATGGTTCAGGCGTAATGAACATATAAACTGGCTTTATTTTGATGAATTTACAGATGCAAATGAATTTTTTGCAGCCGCCGATTTACTCGTGGCGGAATTTACGGGAGGTGATTATCTGAAATGAAAATCGAAACAAAAAGGTTGATTGCCATCATTCTTACCATTTGTCTGTTCGGTTCTTATATTATTTTTCAGATCGTCAATTCCACCAAGGACGATATTAAAACACAATATGCCCTTACCGAAACAGTTTACAATTCCATTGATTCCCGCGCATTTGTAATTCGCGATGAGGAATTTATAGAGAATACGTCAAGCGGCACGATCGTTTCGTTTGCAGCAGACGGTGAGCGTGTTGCCCGCGGCGATACGGTTTCCATGGTTTTTTCTTCCGAGGAAAGTGCAGAGGCGTACCTGCGGATTTCGGAAGTCGAAAAGAATATTGAGCGTTACGAAAAGTTGGAGTCGCAGGCCAATGCGCAGGTAATCAATATCAATACGCTAAATTCAAAGGCGGATGCTGAGTTTGACGAATATCTGAAAGCAATCGACGATTGTGATTTTGAACGTGTAAACAGCGAAGCCGACGATTACCGTGACTGCATTACCGATATGCAAATCGCAACAAACGGTACACTCGATTTCAGCGAGCAGCTTAATACTTTGCGCGGCGAGCTTTCCGATTTGCGCGCCACGGAGCTTTCGTATTCCGAAATCAAAAGCAATAATGCAGGTTATTATATCGGCGGCTCCGACGGCTGCGAAAATGTCATTAAGTATGCCGATATTGATTCGCTCACGCCCGAGGATATTGAAAAAGCGGTAAAGGCGGAGCCTGCTGCGGGTAATGAAAATATCGCCGGCAGAACGGTGTCTTCGTTTATCTGGTATATTGCTTGCGTTATCGATTCCGATTACGCCGTTAACCTTACCGACGATGCCGAGTTGTTTGTTAATTTCCCTTACCGCGGAATTGAGAAACTGCCCGTAAAATTATATAAGGTCGGTGATAAGGGCGCGGATAAAACGCTTGTTATTCTTTCTTGTGACCTTATGAACGAGTCGCTCGCTTCGCTTCGTGTTGAGGATGTCGAAATTGTTACAAAGCAGTATACGGGCTTGAAAATTCCGAGCTCCGCAATACGTACCGTCGACGGTGAAACGGGCGTCTATGTTGTAAGCGGCACTATCATTGAATTCAAAAAGGTTCATATCGTTTATGCTGCTGATGATTTCACGGTTGTTGATAACCCCGATTCCGAATCGGGATTCATAAAGTTATACGATAAAGTAGTTACCGAGGGGGTGGAGCTTTATGATTATAAACTCATCTGACGGTGAACGCTGCATCGCCATTGCCGAAAACTTGAAGCGCATACGCGAAAATATTGCCGATGCCGCCGTCAAAGCCGGCAGAAGCGAAAATTCGGTGCGGCTTATGGCTGTTACAAAGACGGTCGATGCTGAATTTATAAATTATTCCATTGATAATTGCGGCGTTGACCTTATCGGAGAAAACAAGGTTCAGGAGTTTTTGGGCAAACGCGAGCTTCTTCATCTTGATGGTGTTGAAAAACACCTTATCGGTCATTTGCAGACTAATAAGGTGCGCAAAATAATCGGTGAGGTCGATATGATTCAATCTGTTGACAGCTTCCGCCTTGCCGAGGAAATTGCATTGCAGGCTGCCAAATGCGGCATTACTGCGAAGGTGCTGCTTGAACTGAACCTTGATGCCGAGGTTACTAAAACAGGTTTTGACAGTTTCGGCTTTTTTGATTCACTTGAAAAAATTTCGGAACTGAAAAACATAGAGGTTTGCGGTCTTATGACCGTGCCGCCCGTTGAATTATCGGGTGTTGAGCTTGAAAGGTATTTTGATAAAATACATTCGGTTTACTGTGATGTAAAATCAAAAAATCTTGCCGGCTTCAATATGCAGATGCTTTCAATGGGAATGTCCGGCGATTACCGGGTCGCTGTAAAACACGGTTCTGATCTTGTCAGAGTCGGCTCTGCAATTTACGGAGCAAGAATTTATAATAAATAATCGGAGGTATTATTATGATTTGGGATTCATTAAAAGAGGAATTCGGTAAGCTTTACAACCGCGGTGATGATGAGGAAGAATATGAAGAGGAAGAGGAAGTTTCCTACAGCGAAGCTCCCGATTATGCCGAGTCATACGAGCCCGAACGCCGCGTTCAGCGTGCCAGAAGAATAACTCACGTTGAAAACCGTGAGGATAAGGTCGTAAAAATGGCTACTACCGCCATTTTGCAGGTAGTGCTTGCACAACCCGACCATTATGAAGATGCTTCAAAAATTGCCGATAACCTTAATGCAAAGCGCACGGTAGTACTTAACCTTGAAAAAACTCCCAAGGATGTTGCAAGGCGACTTATCGATTTCCTTTCCGGCGTTGCTTATGCAAATAACGGTCAAATCAAAAAGGTTGCCAATAATACATTCATCATCACTCCTTACGATGTTGATGTTTCCGGCGATTTGCTCGATGAGCTTGAAAATACCGGCGTGTTCTTTTAATCGCTAATTGATCATTTATATTTTGCAGTGGGGGAATAATTATGTTGACACCGGCACAGTTAAGGGAATATGAATTCAAAGGCGCCGGCAGAAATGCCTATAAAGCCGATGAAGTTGATGAATTTCTGGCTACGGTTGCCATTGATTATGAAAAGATGTTCCGTGAAAACGCCGAGCTTATTAAAAGAGTCGGCTTACTTGCAGACCGTCTTGACCAGATGAAGAAAGAGGAGGGCGACATAAAGCAGGCGGTATTAAGCGCACAGCGTGCCGCCGATATGATCGTCAAGGAAGCCGAGGAATCGGTTTCCGATGCTCACACAGAGGCAGATGCAATACTCGCCGCCGCTAAGGGCGAAGCTCAGGTTATTAAATCCGATGCCGAAAAGCAGGCTGTTGCCGATTCTGATTTGATCGTTTCCGCCGCAAAGGATAAAGCTGCTGAAATAATCACAAAAGCCAAGGATGAAGCAAGAACCATACTTATCGATGCAAAAGATTCCGCAAAGGATAAAGTCGGCGCCGCCAACAGAACCGTTACAAGTGAATCACTTTATTTCGATATGCTTAAAAAAGAGGTTTCGGATTTCCGTTCAAATATCCTCGCGCAGTATAAAGCTCATATCGAAATGATTTCAAAGCTTCCGGAGCTTGCCGATGAAAAAGCGAAGGATATGCCCGAGCAGCCTTATGTTCAGGATGTTATTCTTGATGAGCCGGAAGTTAAGCCCGATACCGACAGCATTCTTGAATTTGTTGATGTTCAGTCGGCTGATGAAGATTTTGAATTACCCGCCGCACCGGAGGCAGAGGAAGAACCCGTTGTAAAAACAACACTTCCTTTTGATTTCTTCGGCGAAGATCCCGGACTTGAAATAGTTGCCGATGAACCCGCCGAGGAGGAACCTCAAGCAAGTGGTTTTTCGGTTGATTTTTCCGATATCACCCTTACCGCCGATGACTTTGATGTTGAATTTACCGACGGTGAAGATGTAGCGGACGATGCTGCCGATGATGAAGCTGAAGAAGCTTCATTTGCAGACGACGACGAAGATGCGCCCGTGCTTGAATTTACCGAAGATACCGAAGCCGAGTATAACGCGGACGACGATTACGCCGAGCCTGCCGATATTCCGATTTCCGGCGGATTTAAGCTTGAACTCGACTCTGTAAGCGACGACTTTGAATATGAAGCCGGGGTCGAAGTTGCCGACGATTCCGAGAATGTTGATTACGAGGGTGACGCTGACGGTGAGGATGACGGTCAGATTTCATTTGAAGCTTTTGAAAAAATCGATGTAAATGACGATGCTGATGATTACACCGATGACGAAGATGATGAGGAAAAGCCCGACAAGCCCCGTTTCGGATTTTTCCGCAAAAAGAAATAATCGTATATGATAATTTTCGTAACTTTTCTTATCAGTGCGATTCTTATTGCATCAGATCAGCTTATAAAATACCTTGTGGTAACAAATTTGAAGCCGATCGGCTATGTTGACGTAATACCGAAAATTCTCCGTTTCCGTTATGTTGAAAATACGGGTGCGGTTTTCGGCTCGTTCTCAACACATACAGTTGTGCTGACGGTCGTTTCGGTTATTTTGATTATAGGTACGGTTATTTATCTTGTTAAAAATAAAGATAAATCAAAGTTTGTAAACGCCTGCCTTATTCTTATGGTTTCCGGCGGCATAGGCAATATAATTGACCGCATCAGGCTGAAATATGTCGTTGATTTTATAGAGCCGATGTTTATTAATTTTGCGGTTTTCAATTTTGCCGATTGCCTTATTACCGTCGGTGCCTTTGCACTTGTGTTTTATGTTATTTATGACAGCTTCAAAAGCACCGCAAAAAAGAAATGACGGAGTTTGATTTTATGACGGAATACACCGTTACAGCTGAAATATCCGGCAACAGACTTGATAAAGCCGTTTCGCTCTTAAATCCGGAAATTTCGCGCAGTATGGCACAGCAGCTTATTGAAAGTGAAAAAGTGCTGCTTAACGGTAGATTGCCGAATAAAAAATCTCAGGTCGCGGCAGGTGATACCGTAACCGTCGATTTGCCCGAGCCGCGTTCGCTTGAAGTTTCCGCCGAGGATATTCCGCTTGATATTGTTTATGAGGATGAATGCCTGCTTGTTGTCAATAAACCGAAAGGTATGGTCGTTCATCCTGCGGCGGGAAATTACGAAGGCACGCTTGTAAATGCGCTGTTAGCGCATTGCGGCGACAGTCTTTCGGGTATAAACGGCGTTATACGCCCGGGTATCGTTCACCGTATCGATAAAGATACAAGCGGTTTGCTTGTGGTGGCCAAAAATGATGTTGCCCACCGTTCGCTTGCCGCGCAGATAAAGGAGCATTCCTTTACCCGCGAATACAGAACGGTCGTTGTCGGTAATATTAAGGATGATACAGGTACGATTGATGCTCCGATAGGCAGAAACCCCAAGGACAGAAAAAAGCAGGCAGTTACCGATAAAAATGCCCGTAACGCCGTAACGCATTACGAGGTGCTTGAAAGGTATAACGGTTACACCTACCTGAAGGTCAGGCTTGAAACGGGCAGAACGCATCAGATTCGTGTCCACATGGCTTACCGCGGCAACCCTGTGGCGGGTGATACCGTTTACGGCGGCTCTAAAAACGGCTGCGGTTTGCAGGGGCAGTGCCTGCACGCGATTAAACTCGGTTTTATTCATCCGCTTACGGGCGAATATATGGAGTTTACATCTGATTTACCGGAATATTTTAAGGATTTTATCAGGAGAATTGACAGATGAGTGATATATATTCAAGGTGGCTGCTTGTTTCGGATATTGACGGCACTTTGAATGACAAAAAACGCAAGCTGCCGCCCGTCAATAAAGCGGCAATAGGTGATTTTGTTGCCAATGGCGGAAATTTTACGCTTTGCTCCGGCAGAAACTTAAAATCGCTTACACCTCATTTCCTTAACCTCGGGGTTGAAACACCTGCCGTATTTTTGAACGGCGCGGGAATATATGATTTCAAATTGCAGAAAATGCTCGCATTTAAGCCTTTTTCAGAGGAAGCCGAAAAGGTACTCGTTGAAACTGCAAAGCGGTATTTTGCGGTTGATTTGACAATGTTTTCGCCGGATATGCTTTATATCGTTAAACCGTTCTTTTTCGGGCGGGTTGCCGCAATGCTTGATAAACTGCCGCATAAGGTCTGCAAAGACGGCAGGGGAATTGAGTCCGGCAATATCGGTAAAGCGACGTTTTTCGGCTTGAATTCAACGCTTAAAAAGATTGAAAATGACCTGAGCTGCGGCGCAGTTAAACTTTTTGACTGTTTCTTTACTTCGCCGTATACGCTTGAGGTAGTAAGTTTCGGTGTGAATAAAGGCGCCGCCGTAAAGGAACTTGCGTGTTTATTGAATATACCGCTTGAAAATACCGCTGCGGTTGGCGATTATTACAACGATGTTGATATGTTAAAAGCGGTTGCGCACCCCGTTTGCTGCGGTCAGGCGCCGGATGAGATAAAAGCCTTGTCCGAGCACATTGCCTGCCACTGCGATGACGGTGCAGTAGCTGATTTTATAAATTATATTGAAACAAAATATATTAAATAACGGAGGAATACTTATGGAAGCAAATTCTAAAAAAGAATTGGCTAAAATTGCCTGCAATGTCCGCAAGGGCATAATCGAAGGCACTTTTAATGCCAAATCCGGTCATCCGGGCGGCTCGCTTTCAATAGCCGAAATACTCACATACCTGTATTTCGTTGAAATGAATGTTGATGCATCCGCACCCGCTATGGAGAACAGAGACAGACTCGTTCTCTCAAAAGGTCATGCAGCACCCGCTCTTTATTCGGCTATGGCTCAGAAGGGTTATTTCCCGGTAGATGAGCTCAAAACTCTCAGAAAAGTTGATTCAAGACTTCAGGGTCATCCGAGCATGAGATATCTTCCCGGTATCGACATCAGCACCGGCTCTCTCGGTCAGGGCATTTCCGCCGCCTGCGGTATGGCACTCGGCGCAAAGCTCAAAAAAGCCGATTACAGAGTTTACACCATCCTCGGCGACGGCGAAATCGAAGAAGGTCAGGTTTGGGAAGCTGCTATGTATGCAGCAGCCAAAAAGCTTGATAACCTTGTAGCTTTTGTCGATAACAACAATCTTCAGATTGACGGCACGGTTGAAGAAGTCAACTCTCCTTATCCCATTCCCGAAAAGTTTGCCGCTTTCGGCTGGAATGTTGTTGAAATCGACGGTCATAATTATGATGACATTGAAAACGCTCTTAAAGCCGCACGTGAGTGCAAGGGCAAACCCACCGCGATCATTGCCAAGACTGTTAAGGGTAAGGGCGTTTCCTATATGGAAAATCAGGTAAATTGGCACGGCGCCGCACCCAATGCGGAGCAGTATGAAATTGCTATGAAAGAGCTCGATGCGGCTCTTGCGGAATTGGAGGGTTAAGTTATGGCAGATGTAATTAAAACAGCTACCCGTGAAGGCTACGGTAAAGCCCTCGTTGAACTCGGTGAAAAGAATCCCAACGTTCTTGTTCTTGATGCAGACCTTGCCGCCGCCACAAAGACCGGCGCTTTCAAAAAGGCTTTTCCCGACAGATTTATTGATACCGGTATTGCCGAATCAAATATGATGGGCGTTGCGGCAGGTCTTTCAACTGCAGGCTTTACCGTATTTGCAAGCAGCTTTGCAATGTTCTCGGCAGGCAGAGCATTCGAGCAGGTAAGAAATACTATCGGTTATCCGCACCTCAATGTTAAAATCGGTGCTACCCACGCCGGCATCTCCGTCGGTGAAGACGGTGCAAGCCACCAGTGCTGCGAAGATATTGCTCTTATGAGAAGTATTCCCGGTATGGTTATTATTAACCCCGCAGACGATATCGAAGCAAGAGAAGCCGTTTTCGCTGCTGCAGAGTATGAAGGCCCCGTTTATATGCGCTTCGGCAGGCTTGCCGTTCCGAGAATTTTCGATGAAAATTACAAGTTCGAAATCGGCAAGGCAGTTACCCTCAGAGAAGGTACCGATGTTACCATCATCGCCACCGGTCTTATGGTCAACGAAGCCATTCAGGCTGCCGATGCTCTTGAAGCGGAAGGCATCTCCGTTGAGCTTATCAATATGCACACCATCAAGCCGCTCGATAAAGAAGCCGTTGTAAAGGCTGCAAAGAAGACGGGCTGCATTGTTACTGCCGAAGAACATAATGTTATAGGCGGTCTCGGTGATGCGGTTTGCGACGCGGTTTGCGGCGAATATCCCGTTCCCGTTGTTAAAGTCGGCGTTGAAGATACCTTCGGCAAATCAGGTCCTGCGGTTGATCTTCTTCATATTTTCGGTCTTGATGCCGCAAATATCATTGCTAAGGCAAAAGTTGCCATCGGCAAAAAAGCAAAATAATAAAACATAAAAAATGCCGTCAGACTGAAAGTCTGACGGTGTTTTTTATAATATCGCCCCGCCGTGCCGGATGCGCCAATAGTAACCTGCGCTCAGCAGGTGGGTGCCCTCTCAACGGGTTCACGCTCCCTTCGTCCGCATTGTAAGCGGGAGGTCTGCAATCCGCCGCCGAAGGCGGGCTCCCTTTTAATAGTCATAGGGTTAGTATTAAACGCATTTATCGCACACAGCAGGGTGAAATGAATTTTATTTATCTTCTTCGTCGTTGAACTCGAAAATATCTTCAAGTCTTTCTTCAAAGATTTTGCCTATTTCGTTGAAAAGGTCTTCATCCTCAATGGGTTCAAGGTATGTTTCGCCGTCTTCATCTTCAACTACGGAGAGAATTATCAGTTCACCGTCGCTGTCGATTATTTCTTCGGCTTCGTCATAAATCGGCAAAAGGGCAACAAAGCGACCTTCGTCGGTTTCTATTCTGTCAAGCTCCTCAAAGGTGTGCTCAACGCCTTCTTCGTCAACTACCGATACAATATCGGGGCCGTATTCGTCATTGATGGGGGAGAACTCATCATTGAAATTATCTGTCATCTATATCATTCCTTTCTTTATCTATTTTAATAAATAATAATATAATAGTCAACCGATTTATTCGTTTATTTCCGCTTTCCAGCAAAAAGTTCTCGATTTTCCGGCTTCAAGCTCCATTATTCCGCGCTTTTGGCTTAAATCGTCTTTTCTGTCGTATGTATCGTCGATTCCCCACCACGGCTCAAGGCAGACATACGGTGCGCCCGGCTTTGCCCATATACCGAGAATCGGGCATTCGAGTGAAAAGACAACGCTTCTGTTGTGTCTGTCGCTCTTCAGCGATATTTTTTTGCTCTTGAATCCGCTGAAAATAAGCGCATCGTTTTCAAAAATCGTATCGGTTATGACTATTTTCTTTTCATTGTTAAGAACGGGGAATTTTTTATCGGTCAGGTATTCTTCGATTCTTTCGGTTTCAAGCGTTTCATCATATTCAAATTCAAGGTAATCGCCGACTTGACAGTTAAAGCCCGGATGCGCGCCGAATGAATAGAGCATAGCCTTGTTATCTTCGTTGACAACGGTATGCGAAACCTTTAATTCATTGCCGATAAGCTCGTATTTTACATAAAGCGAAAATTCATACGGGTACATTTCACGCGTTTCGTCATTCGCTCTTTTTACAAATGTAAGTGCTGTTTCGGTTTTTTCAAACAGCTCAAACGGCTTGCGGCGGACAATACCGTGCTTGGGCATTGTATATTCCTTGCCGTTTAATCTGTATTTATCGTCAAGCACTCTGCCGATTACGGGGAAAAGAATGGGGGATTGCCCGTTCCAAATTTCAGGCGTACCGTACCAGATGTATTCTTCGCCCGTTTTCTTTGATTTAAGCGAATGCAGTTCTGCGCCGATGTCGTTCACCTGCAAGGTGAGATATTCATTTTCAACAGAATAAATCATTGTTTTACCGTCCTTTGTAAATAAAAGCATTGCACCTTAATGCAATGCTTTTATTGTTTATTTGATTATATTCTTTTTGAGTTTGGCTGTCAATTACTTAAGCCGCTTTTTTATCCTTTTTGCCGAGTACGATATTTACAACGATGCCGAGGATAAGAGCGCAGGCAACCTCAGTAAGAGTAACCTTGCCGATCGTGAGAGACATACCGCCGATACCGCTGATGAGGATTGCAGCAACAACAAAGAGATTTCTGTTGTCATCAAGGTCAACCTTCTGGATCATTTTAAGACCGGAAACAGCGATGAAGCCGTAAAGAGTGATGCAGACACCGCCCATTACGCAAGCGGGGATGGTTGAAAGGAATGTAACGAACGGAGCAAGGAAAGAAGCAAGTATTGCAATAATTGCAGTTGCAACTATTGTAACTACCGAAGCGTTACCGGTAATGGCAACACAGCCGACCGATTCGCCGTATGTGGTGTTGGGGCAACCGCCGAAAATAGCACCGACCATCGAGCCGACACCGTCGCCGAGAAGTGTTCTGTGAAGACCGGGCTCTTCAAGAAGATCCTGCTCAATTATTGAAGAGAGGTTCTTGTGGTCTGCGATATGCTCTGCAAATACAACAAATGCAACGGGGATGTATGCAACCGCGATCGCCGCTATGTAAGAGGGAGTAAGACCGCTGAAGCCGCCTTCCTTGATTGCGGTGATGAATGTGAAATCGGGAACCCATTTCATATTTGAGAATGCAGACCAGTCGATGATCTGAAAAACTTCGTTGCCGGTGGATTTGCCGATAAGGGTGAATACCGTGGCAACTGCATAGCCTGCAAGTATACCGATGATGAAGGGGATGAGCTTAGTCATCTTTTTGCCGTAAACAGAGCAGATCATAACGGTGAAAAGAGTAACAAGCGCACAGATGAAACCGAGCCAACCTTTTGTACCCATTACAAAACCGGCATCGGTTTTGGCAAAGGTAAGTGCATCGCCTACGGCGTTGCCGGCAAGTGAAAGACCGATAATGGCAACCGTAGGACCTATAACAACGGGAGGCATAAGCTTGTTGATCCAGTTAACGCCCGCAAACTTAACAACAATGGCAATAACAACATAAACAAGACCTGCGAATATAGCGCCTAAGATTATTCCGGCATAGCCTGCACCAACGGAAGCGGCACCGCCGAAGGCTGCAAACATCGAGCCGAGGAATGCGAACGATGAGCCGAGGAAAACAGGGCTTTTGAATTTTGTGAAAAGAAGATAAACAAGTGTGCCTACGCCTGCACCGAAAAGGGCGGCGGACTGGCTCATACCGTTGCCTACGATTGACGGAACGGCGATGGTTGCAGCAAGTATTGCAAGCAGCTGCTGGATTGCAAAGACAATTAACTGACCGAATTTCGGTTTGTCTTTGACGTTGTAAACGAGTTTCATAATATTTCCCCCAAAAAAATTTTATTAAAAGCCTTGCGGCAAATAACCGAATTATTTTTGATACAGTTCAACACACAACTTTCCGTCGTATTCGGGAATCTGTACCGAGATCACCTCATTACTTGCAGTGGGAACGTTTTTTCCGACAAAATCGGGGCGGATCGGCAATTCGCGATGACCTCTGTCAACAAGCACCGCAAGCTGTATTCTGCCCGGCCTGCCGAGTGAAAAAATCGCTTCTATTGCGGCGCGCACCGTTCTGCCGGTGTAAATAACATCATCAACAAGTACGATGTTTTTGCCTGCAATATCAAACGGCAGCGTAACCGGCTCCGCAACGGGGGAGTCGGTATCTTCGGTCAGATCATCGCGGTAATGGCGTATGTCAAGCTCGCCGACGGGTGGCGTAACATCCTCGAAAATGCCGATATTATTTGCGATTTCTTCCGCGATGGGAACACCTCTGCGGCGTATACCGAGAAGCACGAGGTTGTCCGTACCTTTATTTTTTTCGGTGATTTCGTGGGCGATACGCACAAGTGAGCGTTTAACGGATGATGAATCCATAATTTCCGCTTTGAAAAGCATAGCGTTCACACTCCCGAAAAAAGCGCCCTGTCAAATATGACAAGGCGCAAAAATAAGCATATTTTCGTAAACCTTGTCGATCTCTCGGATCGCCTTAAAAGTTACTACGGATATGATAATACAAAATATTGTGTTTGTAAAGTGTTTTTTTAATATTTATTGTGTTTTTTCGACTGTTTTCGATTTACAGCATATATACGCCGGATTCAAGCTCAACAAGCTCGCGGTCATTTGTTTTAATGTAGCTGTAAACAGGCTCCTCAAAGGTTTTATAATCTTCCACGGTGTAATCTTTGAGGCTGACTGTTCTTATTTTGCACGATTTGTAGTTGCAAATATAGAGCATATCGTCGTAATTTACAATTGAAACGGGGTTCAAAAACGCCGTTGATGAGTCTCCGCCGATGCGCAGCACGATTTTTTCGGTCGTGGGTGAGTAGCGCACAATGCAGTTATTGTCCGGTACGGTGCACCATATATACTTTCCCTCTGCCGCAATTCCGCTGATGGGGCAATCCTTGTAAAACAGATCGCCCGTCCAGTACAGCTCGCCTTTGTCGTTGAAAATTCCGATTTCGCCGCTTGTGTAAGCAACCGCAACATGCTTATTCGGCAGCACGACTGCATCGCAATGCAGAAAATCACCGAGCTGTTTTGATATTTTCTCGAAATTTTCGCCGAATTTATTTAATAGGTATGCTCCGCGTGTGCTCTGCGTGGGGCGTTCAAGCTTCACATCGTAAGCAATAAAGCTGATTCTTGTTTCACCGCTTTTAAGAACATCGCTGCGTGCAACGATAATTCCTTTTGAAAACGGAACAATATCGGCTATATCTATATCCATGAGTTTTTTCATTGTGTATCTCCGCTGTTTTCGTATTTCTTGATCTGGTAGCGTAATGTCATAAGTGAGTCGCCCAGGTGAACATTTTCAACCGAAACATCATCGTAATAATGCGAAATGTCGTAGTGGGTGAAATTCCAAAAGCCTTTTACACCGAGCGAAACAAGCTTCGCCACAACATCCTTTGCGGCATCTGCCGGAATACAGAGTATAGCGGCTGTCGGATTGTATTCTTTGCAAAAATTCTCAAGTTCACTTATGGAGGTTACTGTAATACCGCCGATTTCCTGACCGATGAGAGCGGTATTTTTCTCAAAAACGCCTATTAAGTCAAAACCGCGCGAATCGAATTTCAAGTGTGTGGCAATGGCTTTGCCGAGGTTGCCCGCACCAATGAGGATTGCAGCGGCATTTTTGTTCATACCGAGAATATTGCCTATCTCATTATATAATTGCTCGATATTATATCCGTAACCCTGCTGACCGAAGCCGCCGAAGCAGTTAAGGTCCTGCCTTATCTGTGATGCGGTTAGCCCCATGCGCTGCGAAAGCTCTTTTGAAGAAATTCGCACTACACCGGCGTTGCGAAGGTCTTCAAGGTATCTGTGGTAGCGGGGCAGTCGTTTTATAACCTGTACCGATATTTCGGAAGTATTCTTCATATTTTTTCCTCAATCAAGTGTTTTAAGCGTATCCATAACATATCTGCCGAATTCTTCGCAGGTGCAGCCGTCATTTCTGCCGGTTATGGTAAGCTTCTTTTCAGTTATCATGCAAATATCAAGAGCTTTTTCAAGCTTGTCCGCTTCGGCTTGCTTGCCGATGTGTGAAAGCAGCAGCACAGAAGCTCTGAGCATTGAGCAGGGGTCTGCAAATTTGCCTCTGCCTTCCTGCACCATGCGCGGTGCAGAGCCGTGAATGGCTTCGAACATAGCGTAATTTTTGCCTATATTCGCACTGCCTGCGGTACCTACGCCGCCCTGAAATTCGGCAGCTTCATCGGTAATGATATCACCGTAAAGATTGGGCAGAACAAACACCTTGAAATCAGTTCTGCGCTTTTTATCCACAAGCTTTGCGGTTGCAATATCTATATACCATTCATCGGTAGTGATTTCGGGATAGTCTTCACCGATTTTTTTGCAGAGGTTAAGGAATTTGCCGTCTGTTGTTTTTATAATATTTGCCTTTGTGATTATGGAAACTCTGTCCTTCTTGTTGTTGCGGGCATATTCGTATGCGAGTTTTGCAATTCTCTCGGTGCCCTCTGTGGTTGTAACAACAAAGTCAAAAGCGAGCTCACCGTCAACATCAACACCCTTTGAGCCTACTGCGTAAGCGCCCTCGGTATTCTCTCTGAAAAATGTCCAGTCAATACCTTCCTCGGGGATCTTAACGGGGCGAACGTTCGCAAAAAGGTCAAGAGCCTTACGCATGGCAACATTGGCACTCTCTATATTGGGCAGACCGTCGCCTTGCTGGGGAGTGGTTGTCGGACCTTTAAGAATAACATCGCAGCTTTTAAGCTCAGCTATAACATCATCGGGGATGGCTTTCATAACTTTTGCGCGGTTTTCAATAGTAAGTCCGTCGATATACCTGAAAACTATCTTGCCGCTTTCAACATCGTCTTTAAGTATGAATTTAAGAACATTTGCGGATTCTTTTGTGATGATGGGACCTATGCCGTCGCCGCCGCAAACGCCGATAACGATTTTATCAAGTGATTTGAAATCCTTGAAATCTTTGGTGGCTTTAATTCTTTCGTTGCGTTCATTCTGTTCGGTGAGGAGTGCTTTGAATTTATCAAGAGCATTTTGAATTTGTGC
This sequence comes from Acutalibacteraceae bacterium, assembly GCA_045617785.1. Lineage (GTDB taxonomy): Bacteria > Bacillota > Clostridia > Oscillospirales > Acutalibacteraceae > DTU089. Next base: position 104,733 of record JAZLJH010000038.1, on the reverse strand, counting down.
GTCGTTCATTATTTATTCTCCTTTTTGGTGAAATCAAGCAGGCTGCCTGCTTCGAGTATTTCTTTCTGTCTTTCGGAAACATCGCAGATAAGCGAGAATGTTTTTCCGTTCGTCTTGTCAATAAGGGTTATATCCTTGCCCGCCGAAAGCTCGTTCTTGATATCGGGCATTTCAAGTTCATCGTTAAGACCGATTGCGTCGTAATCGTCGGGATTTTTGAAGTTGAGGGGAAGTATGCCTGCATTTACGAGGTTGGCTTTATGTATTCTCGCAAATGATTTTGTGATAACCGCCTTAACGCCGAGATAAAGCGGAACGAGTGCGGCGTGCTCACGTGATGAGCCCTGACCGTAGTTGCTGCCGCCGATAATAACGCAGCTGCCCACCGCTTTGCAATGTTCCGCAAAGTTTTCATCGCACTGACGGAAGCAGAACTGCGAAAGATGCGGAATGTTGGAACGGTAGGGAAGTATTTTTGCACCTGCGGGCATAATGTGGTCGGTCGTGATGTTGTCACCGACTTTGAGAACGGCTTTAGCCGCAAGTGCATTTTCAAGCGGTGAAGTCTTCGGGAACGGCTTGATGTTAGGTCCGTAATATACTTCAACGGCATCGGCTTCTGCTTTTGTTTCGGCGGGAAGTTCAATCATATTGTCATTGATAATGAATTTTTCGGGAAGCTTCACATTTATGTCCGCCGTGCATTCGGTCGCATCGGAAAGCACGCCGTTGATTGCGGAGTAAGCGGCGGTTTCGGGGCTCACAAGGTAAACCTTACCGTCAGCGGTGCCGCTTCTGCCTTCAAAGTTTCGGTTGAATGTGCGAAGTGATACACCGGCAGAGCAGGGGGACTGACCCATACCTATGCAGGGACCGCAGGCACTTTCAAGTATTCTCGCGCCGGCATCTATCATATCGGCAAGCGCACCGTTGAGTGCAAGCATATTAAGCACCTGCTTAGAACCCGGCGCAATACCGAGCGAAACGCCGTGATGAACTTTTTTGCCTTTGAGAATTGCGGCAACCTTCATCATATCATAAAGCGAGGAGTTGGTGCAGGAGCCGATGAGAACCTGGTCGACCTTGATTTTGCCGATTTCGGCAACGCTCTTAACATTGTCGGGCATGTGTGGCATGGCGGCAAGCGGTTTGAGTGAAGCAAGGTCTATTTCAATTATTCTCGAGTATTCGGCATCGCAGTCGGGCAGAAGCTCGCACCAATCGGCTTCTCTGCCCTGTGCTTTCATAAATTTATATGTTATCTCATCCGAGGGGAATATCGAGGTGGTTGCACCGAGCTCGGCACCCATATTGGTTATGGTTGCTCTTTCGGGAACGGAAAGCGTTTTAACGCCTTCGCCGCCGTATTCAACTACCTTGCCGACGCCGCCCTTTACCGAAAGTATTCTTAAAACCTCAAGTATTATATCTTTTGCCGAAACAAACGGCGAAAGCTTGTTTTTAAGTTCAACTTTTATTACCTCTGGAACGGTGATGTAGTATGCACCGCCGCCCATGGCAACCGCAACATCAAGACCGCCCGCGCCCATTGCAAGCATACCGAGACCGCCGCCCGTGGGCGTATGGCTGTCGGAGCCTATAAGTGTTTTGCCGGGAATGCCGAATCTTTCAAGATGCACCTGGTGGCATATACCGTTGCCGGGGCGTGAGAAACGAACACCGCGCTTTTTGCAGACCGACTGAATAAACTTGTGGTCATCGGCATTTTCAAAGCCGGTTTGCAGAGTATTGTGGTCGATATAAGCAACGCTCAATTCGGTTTTGACTCGGTCAATATCCATAGCCTCAAGCTCAAGGTATGCCATTGTGCCGGTAGCATCCTGCGTGAGTGTCTGGTCGATTCTTATGCCGACCTCCGCACCGGGGCGATATTCGCCGTCCACAAGGTGATTTCTGATGATTTTTTCGCAAAGTGTGTAACCCATAGTATTTGCCTCCGCAAAGTTGTTCATATTTTTAACAATGGTATTTTATTATTTTTCTTATCCGTTGTCAACACTGTTAAGTTAATATTTTCATAATTTTACTTTAATATATAGTTGCGTTTTTTCGCAGTATGTGATAATATATATTGATAAATAATGCATACACGGGCACAATATATGCGGTGATTTGTATGCGTAAATTATTTTTCGGTAAAAAAGATATAAATGAATACGGCGATTTTCCACAGCAGATGCCGTCCGGCAGTGCCGAAGATACGGCACAGTATTCTGTTGAGAACTCTGCGGGTGATTGTTCCGTTACCGTTAACAGAAACGGCAGGTATATTCATTGCCTTACAATTATCGGGCAGGTCGAAGGGCATTATGTTCTGCCGCCGGATACAAAGGCTACGCGGTATGAAGAGATGATTCCGCGCATTGTGGCTGTTGAAGAAAATTCCGATGTTGACGGACTTCTGATGATTCTCAACACCGCAGGCGGCGATATTGAAGCGGGGCTTGCAATAGCAGAACTTGTTGCCGGTATGAAAAAGCCTACGGCCTCGCTTGTGCTCGGCGGCAGTCATTCAATAGGTATCCCGCTTGCTGTTTCCGCCAAACGCTCATTTATCGTTCCCACCGCATCAATGACGGTGCATCCCGTGAGGATGAACGGTGTTATTCTCGGTGTGCCGCAAACTTTGCTTTATCTCAATAAAATGGAGGAGCGCGTCATCGGCTTCGTTACCCGCAATTCCGATATATCCGCTTCGCGTTTCAAGGAGCTTATGATGAATAAGGACGAGCTCATTTCCGATTTCGGAACCGTGCTCGGCGGTATTGAAGCCGTGAACGAGGGGTTAATAGACAGAATCGGCGGCATTAGTGATGCTTTGGATGCCATTGAATCAATGTGCATTTCCGGTGTGCGTAAAAAATTCGGAGGTAATTAGTGTGTTGTCATATATAAAAGCGATTTTACTCGCTTTGGTCGGCGGGGCTTCGGCGGTTTTACCGCTTTCCGCAACCGTAAATATATCATTTCTTAATAAGCTTTGCGGCGGCAGCGCGGGCGAAGCACATTACTATTCTGGAATGGTTATGTTCGGTGCCTCGGCTGCAATACTCCTTATGTATTACAGGCAGATTTACGATGTTCTGTTTTCCGGCTCAGAAAAATTTAAGCGAAAGCCGGAATACGGCGTACATATTCCGATGTTTGCCGGCAAAGATTTTTTAATTGGCTGCGCGCCGCTTTTGCTTCTGTTTTTTCCGATAGGTAAGGGAGTATTCCTTTTCAATATCTCCGATTTGATACTTGACGGTCGTATTGCAATTGTTGAGGGAGTTGCTTTAATTGCTTCGGGTGCGGTTTATTTCATTGCCGTTGCAAAATCATTGAAAAATAAAAAATACAGAAAATTCAATCCGATTTCAATGGCGGCAGTCGGCGCGGTGCAGATGCTTTGTTCTGTTTTGCCGGGCGCTTCCCGTACAGGTCTTACATTTTCAACATCCGCATTATTCCGCCATCGCAAGAATAAATCCGTTGCATTTTCTTACATAATTGCCGTTCCCGCATTGATTTGCGGTGGTTTTCTCAACATCATTCTCGGTTCCGCCACCGATGCCGTCGTACCCGTTGCGGCGCTCGTGCTTACTTTTGTTATTTCCGTTGTTGCCGCATTGTTCGGCATACTTGTTTTTTCCGCTATGGCAGGCGAGAAAAAGTCAAGAGTGTTTTCATACGTGAACATCGCTTTGGGCGTGATTGCCCTTATTTCCGGAATTGTACGACTTTTCATTAAATAAAGGAAGGTAAATATGGCTGCTAAAAAATCTTCAACAAAGAAAAAATCAACTGCCGCTAAAAAGAAAGGCAATGCTGCCGTTTTCAGCAACAAGCAGATTGCCGCAACCGTCGCGGTGCTTGTTTCGGCGCTTTTCTTTTCATTTGCCGTTGTTGATGCCGGCGGACCGTGGGGCGCATTAAGAACTTTCACTTTCGGCTTGTTCGGTATAGGTGCATTCGTTATCCCGCTTTTTACTGCGGCGTGCGGTGTTGTGTGCTCGCTTGGTAAGGATTCGAAAAAATTCAAACAAAAAGCCATTGAGTGTTCAGTCATACTTACATTGCTTTTCGGCTTAATTCATATAATAATCGCAAATTCCGAACTTTCTTACGGCGCGCAGATTAGCGACGCGTATAACATTTTTAAGAATTATACCGGTGAGGGTTTGCATTTCGGCGTAGGCGTATTCGGTGCCGTTTTCGGCGGCATACCGCTTCTGCTTACGGGGGGCAGTAAATTCGCAGCAGGCATTATCGGCGTTCTTCTGCTGCTTGCCGCATTGTTTATTTCGACCGGCACAACGATTGCCAAACTCATTGTTTACCTTAAGAAGCCCGCCGATGCCGTCGGTGAGTATGCGGAAGAAAAAATCGGTGATATGAAAGAGTCATATTCGACCGTTGCCGACGATATGCGCGAAAGCAAGGCAAAGAAAGCAGAGCGCAGAGCCGAGCGAGAGGCGCTGCGCAGCAAAGCTAAATCAAATCCTCTTGATATTCAGCTTGACGAAAAAGAAGCCGCACCGGATATGGGTCTTGATTCCTTCCTTGCGGAAAAAGGCGAGCTCGGTAATTCAGCTGAAGCGGCTGCCGAAAAAGAAAGTAAATATCCGCCTGTTCCGCCTATTGCGGAGGAGCGTGGAGTTTATCTCGAAAGCTTTGAAAAATCACCGGCTTTTGATGCGCCGCCGCTTGATGAGATTTTCGCCACTGCCAAGAAAAAAACACCTGCCGAAACTCACCTTGAAACTGCGGTCGAAGCTGTTGCCGAAGAAGCGTCTAACACCGAAAAAACCGATAAATCATCAGGTGAAACTCTTACCGGCGATGAGGTTGCCGATATTTGTGCACCTGCTGAAAATGAAATAATTGCCGAAAAGGCATACGAGCTTCCGCCCGTGAGCTTGCTTTCTCCGCCCAAAAGCACTTCGCGCGGCAATGATGAAAACGAACTGCGCGAAAAGGGCGAAAGAATAGTAAAAACACTTGCAAGCTTCGGTGTCGGTACAAAAATCGTTGAAATCTGCCGCAGCCCCTCTGTTACGAGGTTCGAACTTCAGCCCGATCCCGGTGTTAAAATAAGCAGAATCACGGCTTTATCGGATGATATAGCGATGAATCTTGCAGCGTCGGGTGTCAGAATCGAAGCACCCATACCAAATAAAAATGCAGTCGGCATTGAAGTTCCGAATGCCGAAAAAGTTATGGTTACGCTTCATGAGGTGATTGACAGCAAGCAGTTCAAGGACTCTAAATCAAAGCTTACAGTCGCCCTCGGCAGAGATATTCAGGGTGAAGTAACCTGCGCAGACCTTGCGAAAATGCCCCACTTGCTTGTTGCGGGTACTACGGGCTCGGGTAAATCCGTCTGCCTCAATACGATGATTATGAGCATACTTTTCAATGCCAAACCCGATGAAGTCAAGCTCATTATGATTGACCCCAAAAAGGTTGAATTTACCGTTTACCGTTCAATTCCTCATCTGCTCGTTCCGGTTGTCAATGAGCCGAGAAAGGCTGCCGGCGCACTCTCGTGGGCTGTTGCCGAAATGGACAAGCGCTATGCACTTTTTGCCGAAAAAGGTGTCCGTAATCTTCAGGGCTACAATACATACGCGGCTGGCGAGGGACTTGAAAAAATGCCACAGATAGTCATTATTATCGATGAGCTTTCCGATTTGATGATGGCTGCTTCCAACGAGGTCGAAGATTCGATCTGCCGTCTTGCGCAGAAAGCGCGTGCCGCCGGTATGCATCTTATTGTTGCCACTCAAAGACCGTCTGTTGATGTTATTACCGGTCTTATAAAAGCAAATGTTCCGAGCCGTATTGCTTTTGCGGTTAAATCACAGATAGACTCCCGCACCATAATCGACACCGCAGGTGCCGAAAAACTGCTCGGTAACGGCGATATGCTTTTCTGCCCGGTCGGTCTTTCCAAGCCCGTTCGTGTTCAGGGGGCTTATGTTTCCGATGATGATATTGAAAGTGTTATCGACTTTGTTACTTCGCAGGGTGAGGTCAAGTATGATGACGGCGTTATGCAGGAAATCGAGCTTAAAGCCGCGCAGGAAAATAATAAGAAAAAATCATCCGCCGATACTGCAGATTTTGCCGCACAGGGCGACGGCGGCGATGACGAAATGATAATGAAAGCCATTGAGGTCGTGGTAGAAGCGGGTATGGCTTCCACAACGCTTTTGCAGCGCAAACTCAAGCTCGGCTATGCGCGTGCCGCGAGAATTGTCGATGAGCTTTCCGAAAAAGGCGTTATCGGTCCTTTTGAAGGCAGCAAACCGCGTAAAGTTCTTATTACTAAAGAACAATGGTATCAGATGCAGGCCAATTCATCTGCATCCGCACCCAAACAGCTTTCGCTTGACGATGTCGGTTCCGATAATGACGAACCCAATTATTTCGGTTCCTCCAATTCGGAAGAACCGTATGAAATAGGAGCTAACGATGGACCTCTTTGTTGAATATCTTGACGGTGCTTTTGCGGTGTGCCGTCTGCCTGACCGCGAAAAGAATCTTATAAGGCTTCCGCTTGACCGCTTGCCGACGGGCACAAAAGCACTTAAAGTTATCACTTTGCGCGATAACGGCAGTATGTTTATAAATGATTATGCATCGGAATTGCGTATGAAACGCATATCCAACGAGTTGAAGTATAAAAAATATGCTTTTTCGTTAAAAAATAGTTGAAAAAACTATTGCATTTTCAATATTTCGGTGTTATACTCTTACAGCAAAAAACTCACGCGCAGGTGTTTGCGGTGCCGTGTGCATCTTTGATGTGGTGCCGTTTGAGCCTGTGCGGCGGTTTAACAAAAAAGGAGGAAATTACAATGTCAGTAGTTTCAATGAAGCAGTTACTCGAAGCAGGTGTTCATTTCGGACACCAGACCAGAAGATGGAACCCCAAAATGGCTCCCTACATCTTCACCGAAAGAAATGGTATTTATATCATTGACCTTCAGAAGACCGTAGTTAAGCTTGAAGAGGCTTACACCTTCGTTAACCAAATCGCTCAGGACGGCGGCGACATTCTCTTTGTCGGCACCAAGAAGCAGGCTCAGGATTCCGTTAAGGAAGAAGCCGAACGCTGCGGTATGTCTTATGTAAACGCACGTTGGCTCGGCGGTATGCTCACCAACTTCAAAACCATCCAGAGAAGAATCAAAAGACTTGCACAGCTTAAGGCTATGGAGGCAGACGGCACATTCGACCTTCTCCCCAAAAAGGAAGTTATCAAGCTCAATCTTGAAAGAGAAAAGCTTGAGAAATTCATGGGCGGCATAACCGAAATGAAGAGAATGCCCGCAGCTATGTTCATAGTTGACCCCAGAAAAGAAAGAATCGCCGTTCTCGAAGCAAAGAAGCTCGGTATCCCGATCGTTGCTATCGTTGATACAAACTGCGATCCCGATGAAATCGACTACGTTATCCCCGGCAACGATGATGCTATCCGTGCAGTAAAGCTCATCGCAGGTGCTATGGCAGATGCGGTTATCGCAGGCCGTCAGGGTGAACAGACCGTTGCAGCAGCTGAGGCTGATGAAGCCGAAGCAGAAGCTGAAGAAGCAGTTGAAGAATAATTATTGATTTTACGGGCGGAACTTGTCTTCCGCCTTATTTTAAGGGAGGATATTATTATGGCATTTACAGCTTTAGATGTAAAAAACCTCAGAGAAAAAACAGGCGTCGGTATGATGGAGTGCAAAAAAGCTCTTACCGAAGCTGACGGTGATATGGATAAGGCTTTTGAGTATCTTCGCGAAAGAGGACTTGCAGCCGCTACCAAAAAGGCAAGCAGAATAGCTGCCGAAGGCGCTGTTATCGCTTATACCGACGATGCCGCCAAGACCACCGTTCTTCTTGAAATCAACTCCGAGACCGACTTCGTTGCCAAGAACGATAAGTTCCAGGCATTCGGCCTTAAAGTTGCGAAAACAGTTGCTACCGTTAAACCTGCCGATGTTGAAGCTCTTCTTGCTTCCACACTCGTTGAGTCCGACAGAACCGTTGAAGAAAACCTTCACGATATGGTTCTTGCTATCGGTGAAAACCTCAAAGTTCGCCGCTTCGTAATCCTCGAAGGCGATGTTGTTACCTATATCCACGGCGGCGGCACAGTAGGCGTTGCGGTTACTTTTGATGCCGGTTCTGCAGCAGGCAAGTCCGAATTTACCGCTATGGGTAAAGACGTTGCCATGCAGATAGCTGCTATGAGACCCGAATATCTTTCAAAGGAAGATATCACTGCTGACGAGCTCGCAAAGATGAAATCCATCACTATTGACAGCTCTCTCAACAAGCCCGACACTCTTCCGAAGCCCATCCTTATGAACCTCTGCGCACAGTGCTGCGACGGTAAGCTCTGGAGCGCCGAAGATATCGCCGCTTATGAAGAGCAGAAGAACAATAAGTTCCTCTTCAACTTCCTCTCCAAGGAAGCTTATGCAAAGCTTGCTGAGGTTGCAGTTGCAAATAAGGCTGAAATCGTTGAAAATAAGATTTTCGCCGGTGCAGTTGACGGCCGTCTTAAAAAGCAGCTCTCCGAAATCTGCCTTCTCGAGCAGGCATTCGTTCGTTCAGACCTCTTTGAAGGCTCTGTCGGCGGGTATGTTGCAAAGGTTGCAAAAGATCTCGGTGCAGATATCAAGGTCAAATCTTTTGTTCGTCTTGAAAAAGGCGAGGGCCTTGAAAAGAGAGAAGACAACTTCGCTGATGAAGTTGCCGGTATGATGAAATAATTTAATTGAATATTTTGCCGATACCGAAAGGTGTCGGCATTTTTTATATAAATTTTTTTGTTGATTTTCTTCGATTTGTTAATATTACTATTGAAAAAACCAATGCTTTTGATATATAATGAACTGTAAAATTTAATGGAGGTCTTATTATGAATGATAATGTCCGTCCCGCAGATATGAAGCGTATCAACACTTCCGATCTTGCAAAACAGTTTATTGATGAACAAATCGCCGAAATCCGTGCTCAGGTCGGAGACAAAAAGGTGCTTCTTGCGCTTTCCGGCGGTGTGGATTCATCGGTTGTTGCGGCGCTGCTTGTTAAAGCAATAGGCAAACAACTTGTATGTGTTCACGTTAACCACGGTCTTCTCAGAAAAGGCGAGCCCGAGCAGGTCGTTTCCGTTTTTCGTGACGAAATGAATGCCGAGCTTGTTTATGTAGATGCAGTTGACAGATTTCTTGATAAGCTTGCCGGTGTTGAAGATCCCGAAGCAAAGCGTAAAATTATCGGTAAGGAATTTATTGAGGTTTTTGCTGACGAAGCACGCAAGCTTGAGGGTGTTGAGTTTCTCGCTCAGGGCACTATTTATCCCGATATTCTTGAGAGCGACGGCGTTAAATCGCATCACAATGTCGGCGGTCTGCCCGAAGACCTTAAATTTGCACTTGTTGAGCCCGTAAAACTTCTTTATAAAGATGAAGTGCGTATGGTCGGCAAAGAACTCGGTCTGCCCGACGGTATGGTTTACCGCCAGCCGTTCCCGGGTCCCGGTCTCGGCGTTCGCTGTGTCGGCGCAATTACCCGCGACAGACTTGAAGCTGTAAGAGAGTCAGATGCAATTCTCCGCGAGGAATTTGCAAATGCCGGTCTTGAAGGCAAGGTATGGCAGTATTTCACCGTTGTTCCGGATTTCAAATCTACCGGTATCAAGGACAATAAGCGCACTTACGAGTGGCCCGTAGTTATTCGTGCCGTCAACTCAATAGATGCAACATCCGCTTCAATTGAAGAAATACCTTATGCGCTTCTCGGCAAAATTACAAACAGAATTCTCAACGAGGTCAAGGGTGTTAACAGAGTTCTTTATGACCTCTCGCCGAAGCCCGTCGCCACTATCGAGTGGGAATGATTTTGCTTTGCGGAATCAGTTGAAATTTGATAAATTAGGAGTTTTGTATTATGGAACAGAATAACCGTAGAGTTGGTACAGTTTCCAGAGGCATTCGCTGCCCCATCATCCGCGAGGGCGATGACCTTGCAACAATAGTAACGGACAGTGTTCTTGAAGCCGCCGAGGCTGAGGGCTTTGAGCTGCGCGACCGTGATGTTATATCCATGACCGAGTCAATAGTTGCCCGTTCGCAGGGTAACTACTGCACCGTCGAAGATATTGCTGCCGATGTTAAAGCAAAACTCGGCGGGGAAACCGTCGGTGTTATCTTCCCGATCCTTTCACGCAACCGCTTTGCAATCTGCCTTAAAGGTATCGCCAAAGGCTGCAAAAAAGTAGTTCTTATGCTTTCATATCCGTCCGATGAGGTCGGTAACTGTCTTGTGAGTCTCGATAAAATCGATGAAGCGGGCATCAACCCTTATTCAGATGTTCTTTCGCTTGAAAAATACCGTGAGCTTTTCGGCGAAAACAAGCACGAGTTTACCGGCGTTGATTATGTTGCGTATTACGGCGACCTTATTCGTGAATGCGGTGCGGATGTTGAAATCGTTTTCGCAAATCAGGCAAAAACCATTCTCAATTATACAGATTGCATTATTAACTGCGATATCCATACACGTGCCCGCACAAAGCGCATTCTCAAGGCTGCAGGTGCAAAGGTCGTTTGCGGTCTTGATGACATTATGAATGCTCCCGTAAACGGAAGCGGCTGCAATGAAAAGTACGGTCTTCTCGGCTCAAATAAATCCACGGAAGATAAAATCAAACTTTTCCCGAGAGAGTGCAAAGACCTTGTTCTTGAAATTCAAAGCAGAATTCTCAATAAGACCGGTAAACACGTAGAAGTTATGGTTTACGGCGACGGCGCTTTCAAAGATCCTCAGGGTAAAATTTGGGAGCTTGCCGATCCTGTTGTTTCTCCCGCGTTTACCGACGGTCTGATTGGTACACCCAATGAATTAAAGCTTAAATACCTTGCCGATAACGATTATAAGGATCTTTCCGGTGAGGAGCTTAAAGAGGCTATTTCGGCAAGTATCCGTGAAAAGCAGGGTAATCTTGTGGGTAATATGGCTTCACAGGGCACAACACCCAGACAACTTACAGACCTTATAGGTTCTCTTTGTGACCTCACAAGCGGCTCCGGTGATAAGGGGACCCCGGTTGTTCTCGTTCAGGGTTATTTTGATAATTATACTAACTAAAAGTAAAAAAATTGCGGCAGATGATTGTTCATCTGCCGATTTTTTGTTTTCAGTGATTATTTATTCGTCCTTTTGTCATTTATCAGAATAACCAGCCGTGCAACCGCTATGAATAATCCGATTCCGACAATCAGCAGGGGAATCATCAGCAAATATCCGACAACATCATTTTGCGGTTTGTCGGGTGAAATCATACTTGTAATAAAATCCGGTCTGTAAAATGGGTAGGGGTAAAATGTGGGATCACTCACAGAACCGCGCACGATGGAAAACAAAGAATAAACAAGCGGATATATCCCGAAATATATAAGTTTTCTATGACTTATTCTGTTGTCGGTGGCAGGGAAAAACCACAAAATCACCATAAACGGCGGTACTATCATGTGGTGGAATACCTGAATAAAGCTCAGCATCGCGTGAGTGGGATTGTCCCAGGTGAACGGCGGTGTAAAGCCGAGTGGAATACCGCAGCAGTAAACGGCTCCCGTTACTATTATGTAGGTCGTTACCATTGCTCCGAAAAGCGGTGAAAAAGCAATTCTCTGCGTTTTCTCTACGCCGAAAACAGCAAGTGCGGATGTTATCAGGTAAAAGCAAACAAGTATGTTTGACTGAACGGTGAAAAATGACAGTATGTTGAATCTGCCGTAATCTATCGGGCTGAATTCGGGATCAAATTCATAAACATAATAAGAAAGTCTGTGAACTATCACCAATACGCCGAAAATGCCGATTATCAAAAGGAATGTACCAAAAAGTTTGTTTTTATAAAGCGGTTTTATATTCATAAAGCATCTCCTTTTGGGTGTCAACATCAAAAGCGGCAAATTTTTCGTGCATTTTTATCACCGATAATAATATAACTTGCTTTTCGACATTTTTCAATACGCTTTTTGTTAAATATGCGACAAATATTTATTACCATAAAATAAATTATGTTATTTAATTGACAAATTTAATATGGGTGTGCTATAATTTTAAGGATAATGTGGCAGAATATCTGCATTTGTAATTTTGCCGTCTCAATAATCGGAATGAAGGGATAAAATGAATTCAATTAAGCCATTTGAAAATAAAGTTTGGCTTTCTTCTCCCACTAAGCATGTTGAATCCATGTATTATGTTCAGGATGCTTATGATAAGAACTGGATGTCGACTGTCGGTGAGAATATTAACGAGGTCGAAAAACAGGTTGCCGGAAGAATAGGGTGCAAATTTGCTGTGGGTCTTTCCTGCGGCACTTCAGCGCTGCATCTTTGTATGAAGCTCGCAGGTGTTAAGCCCGGCGATAAGGTCTTCACATCCGACTGCACATTCAGTGCTACCGTCAATCCGATTGTTTATGAGGGCGGAATACCGGTATTTATTGATACCGACAGAGAAACATGGAATATGGATCCGAAAGCTCTTAAAAAAGCTTTTGAGGTTTTCCCCGATGTAAAAGTCGTTGTAACAGCCAACCTTTACGGCACACCCGGTAAACTGGACGAGCTCGCTGCTATATGCCGCGAGAACGGCGCAATTCTTGTTGAAGATGCCGCCGAATCTCTTGGAGCTACATATAAAGGCGTTCAGACGGGTACATTCGGTAAATTTAATGCCATAAGCTTTAACGGCAACAAAATTATTACCGGCTCATCCGGCGGTATGCTGCTTACCGACGATGAGGAAGCAGCTTTGAAGGTGCGTAAGTGGTCAACACAGAGCCGCGACCCCGCACCGTGGTATCAGCACACTGAAATCGGCTACAATTACCGCATGAGCAATATAATCGCCGGTGTCATTCGCGGTCAGCTTCCGTATCTTGAAGAGCATATTTCGCAAAAACGCGCGATTTACGAAAGATATAAAGAAGAATTTAAAGATCTTCCTGTAAAAATGAATCCTTATGACGAAGCCAATTCCGTCCCCAACTTCTGGCTTTCATGTATGATTATTAATGAAGAAGCTATGTGTATGCAGGAGAGAGGCGACCTAAACGCTTCCTATGTAAAGGAAGCCGGTAAGTCTTGCCCAACTGAAATTCTCGAAACTCTTGCAAAATATAATGCCGAAGGCAGACCGATCTGGAAGCCCATGCATCTTCAGCCGATTTATTCCGAAAATCCGTTTGTAACGGTTGACGGGCTTTATGATAAGTCGAATCCGTCATCCGATGTCGGCAGCGATATTTTCCGCCGCGGCCTTTGCCTGCCGAGCGATAATAAGATGACTCCCGATATTCAGGATAGAATTATCGAAATTGTAAAATCATGTTTTGATTGAGGTAATGACAGATGTATGCTAAATACATAAAAAGAATGCTTGATTGTATAATATCATTCTTCGCAATTCTGTTATTGTTGCCAATATTAATTATTTTGGCGGTTGCAGGCGCAGTAGTTATGAAGGGCAATCCGTTTTTTGTGCAACCGCGAGCCGGTAAAATAAACATTAAAACCGGAAAAGAAAAAATATTTAATTTGTATAAATTCCGTACAATGTCTAATGCCAAGGATGAAAACGGAAACCTTTTGCCGGACGATGTTAGATTAAACAGCTACGGCAAAATATTGCGTGCAACCAGTTTGGATGAGTTACCGGAGTTTTTCAATATTCTTAAAGGCGATATGTCTATTGTCGGTCCGAGACCGCTTCTTGTCAGTTATATTGAAAGATACAGCGAAGAACAACGTCATCGTCACTATGCTCTTCCCGGTTTGACCGGTTATGCACAGGTTCACGGCAGAAACCGTTTGTTGTGGGAAGACAGATTTGCAATGGATGTGTGGTATGTTAAACACATATCTTTTAAATTCGATGTAAAGATTATCATAGATACCGTAAAAGTTGTTGTTTTGCGTGAAGGTATTTCCTCGGAAAAGTCTGTCACTATGGAAGAATTTTTGGGCTCTGATAACGAAAAATCAAGTTGGGTGGCTCCTTTATGAATCGAAGAGTAATTATTATAGGATACGGCGGTCACGGTCGTGTAGTTGCTGATATTGTTGCAGCTTGCGGCGACCTTCTCGTCGGTTTCCTTGATGATGACATAACAAAAAAAGTTCTTGGAACGGTTGCTGAATTTGATAAATTCAGCGATGTCGAATTCATAATAGGTATCGGAAACGCCGAAGTTCGCGAAAAATTATCAGCTTTTCCGGTCAGATGGTACACAGCCGTTCATCCTTCTGCCGTGATTTCACCGTCTGTTGAGATTGGCGAAGGTACTGTTGTTATGCCTAATGTTGTTATTAATTCAGGTGCAGTAATCGGCAAACATTGTATTATTAATTCATCTTCAAATGTTGAACATAATTGCAGCATAGCTGATTATTCGCATATTTCCGTCGGCGCAAAAATCGGTGGAGCTGTATCTGTGGGAAAGAGTACATGGGTTGGAATTGGAGCAGTTATTTCAAATAATTTATCAGTTTGTGATAATTGCTTATTAGGCGCAGGAACTGTAGTGGTCAAAAATATTACTCAAAGTGGCACTTATGTTGGAGTGCCGGCGAGGAAGATTCTCAGATGAACATTCTTTTTATTACTTTATTGGATTTTAAATCTTATTCAGAACACAACATCTATTGTGATTTGCTTCGGGAGTTCATCAATAACGGTGATCAGGTTTATTGCATATCTCCAACAGAAAGAAAAAATGGAATTGACACACATTTTGAAGAAAACAACCATCTTTTAAAATTGAAAATCGGCAATATTCAAAAGACAAATTTTGTTGAAAAAGGCATTTCAACATTGTTGATTGAATTTCAATTTACATCGGCGATAAAGAATTATTTTTCAAATATTAAATTTGATTTGGTGTTATATGCTACGCCGCCCATAACGTTGGTAAAAGCCATAAAATACATTAAGAAACGCGATAATGCAAAAAGTTACTTACTGCTTAAGGATATTTTTCCTCAGAACGCGGTCGATATTGGTATGTTGGCAACGAACGGACTTAAAGGTATCGTTTATAAAATATTCAGAAATAAAGAGAAAAAGCTTTATGCCGTTTCTGATTTTATAGGTTGTATGTCACAAGCCAATGTTGACTATGTTTTAAAGCATAATCCTGAAATATCTCACGATAAAGTCGGGATTTGTCCAAATTCGATTGAACCGCAAGATTTGCGTATAACTGACGAAGAGAAAATTAAAATCAGAATTAAATATGCTCTTCCTGTTGACAGAAAAATTTTTGTATATGGCGGTAACCTCGGCAAACCGCAGGGGATACCGTTTTTAATCGATTGTTTAAGAGCTGAAAAAAATAACCATGATGCGTATTTCTTAATCGTCGGAGACGGAACAGAATATGGCAAACTTAAAGATTTTATTAATAAAGAAAAACCCGATAATGTTAAACTTCTAAAACGGCTTCCCAAAGATGATTATGATACGCTTGTAGCGGCATGTGATGTAGGAATGATCTTTTTGGACCATCGTTTTACGATTCCTAATTTTCCGAGCAGATTGCTTTCATATATGCAAGCCGGGCTTCCTGTCCTTGCTTGTACTGATCCCAATACCGATATCGGCAAGGTAATAACTGACGGCGGTTTCGGTTGGTGGTGCGAAAGCAATGATTCTTCATGCTTTGCTTCCGTTGTCCGTGAAGTAATGAATACACATAGCTTATCGACGGAAAAAGAGTTTCAATTTTTAACGAAGAACTACCATACTAAAGTTGCAGCTACGATTATTTTAGAGGGTGCTATTTATGAATAAGGTTATACTATTGGCTCCGACACCACCTCCGGTTGGTGGTATTGCCTCATGGACAGTAAGAATGATGAATGCATCACTTCCGAATGAATGGAAGGTCGAAGTGGTGGATGAAAAGATTATTGGAAAACGTGATTTCTTCGGGGACAAAACCAAGCATAATATTATCAATGAGGTGAAACGCTGTTTCAAAATATGGAACGGATTACGAAGGGCTTTAAAGGACAAAGATGCTAAAGTTGTTCATGCATGTATTGCGGCTAATACCCTACCTGTTTTGAGAGAGTATGTAAGTGCTTGTATAACAAGATTATGTGGGAGAAAATTTATTATTCATTTTCGTTGTACTGTTCCGAATATGGTTGTTGGAAAAATCAATAGGATAGCTGTAAAATTGCTTTGTGACAAGGCTAATTGTATTATGCTATTAAATGAGCAGAGTAAAGAGTTTACACAAAAAATAACAAGAACACGGACGTGTGTTATTCCAAATTTCGTAGAAGCAGAAGAAGTAATAGAATCCCATCAAATTCGAGAAAAAATAGAACGTGTTTTATATGTTGGCGGTGTTATTGAGTCAAAAGGATGCTTAGATATAATTGAGATAGCCAAAAAGAATCCTGAAATAGAATTTAGATTGCTTGGAAACGCAGAAGAAGCGTGTGCAAATGCAGCCGAAACGGTCCCCAATGTAGTATTAAAAGGTACAATGCCGCATGCGGAAATCCGTAAGGAAATGGAAGATGCAGATGTCTTTATGTTTCTTACCTATTTTCCAGGTGAGGGATTTTCTAATTCTCTTGTTGAAGCGATGGCTGTTGGATTGCCATGTATTGTTACTGATTGGGCTGCTAATAGAGACATGATTGAAGACAAGGGAGGCATAATTGTTCCGGTTCATGGGGTAGATGAGGCGATTAAAGCATTAGTACATATGTCGGATGTTTCCATACGCAAATCCCAAAGCGATTTCAATATCTCAAAGGTTAAGTTGAAGTATTCGAGTAAAGAAGTACAAAAAAAATATGTAGATTGTTACGAATCAATGTTAGGAAAAAACAGATGAATAAGATAAGTGCGGCTTTCAAAGTTATAGGTTCAAATATATATATTGTTCTTCTGAAATTGTGTGGTAAAAAAGTGCGTTGCAATGCTATTTCACTAGTTAGTTTTAGAGCTACATTTATAACCAAAGGAAAACACTCGCAGATAGGATTAGGATATAAAAGTGGTATTAGTCCTAATACAGTGCTGTCAGCCACAAATGGAAAAATAGAGTTTGGTGATTGTTGTTTTATAAACAGAAATTGTATGGTTGTGGCTCATGAAAAGATAGAAGTGGGTAATAATGTTACAATAGGACCAGGAACATATATATATGATCACGATCATGATGGGGAAGGCGGATACAATACAAAACCGATAGTGATTGGAGATAATGTTTGGATTGGTGCCGGCTGTATTATATTAAAAGGTGTTAGTATTGGCAACAATAGTACAATTGGTGCGGGTACAATCATTGCTGACAATGTACCTGAGAATAGCGTTGTTTATCAGAAAAGGGATACGACAATCAAGACAAAGGAATAGGTAGCCAATGAAGAAGATATTTATTTGTATTCCAACGCTTGCAGGCGCTGGTGCAGAAAGGTTTGTTACTGAATTAGCCTGCTTTATTAATAAATATGAGCCCATAGTAGTAGTTACCAGATATCTCGATTTGGGTTCTTCTTTCTACAATAAACTAAAAGCAAAGGGAATACGAGTAATTGATGTTAGTGGAAAGAACTATTTGGTTAGCGCGCATAAAGTTATCAAATTGATTAAATCCGAAAAGCCGGTAATAATTCATACAAATGTTGGTGCCGCTTTGCACATGCTTGTGCCGTGTTTTTTGTCGAGAACCAAAGCAAAGCATCTATTTACTACCCACAGCATGGGATACAGGATTTTTTCTGGCTTGAAAAAGACCATAATGAGAACATGCTTTAAAAAAGGGTGGGTTGTCCCTGTTGCAATATGTGATACTGTAAAGAAATCTATTATTGATACATATGCTTTATGCGATGCACAAGTGGAATGTGTTTACAATGGTGTTGATACGACAATTTTCACCCCGGAAGAACATGAAAGCAAGACAAAAGTGTTTGTGTCGGTGGGGAGATTTGAAGAGGTTAAAAATCACAAACTGTTGCTTGATGCTTTTTCAGTTGTGAATAAAAAGTATAGTAATACAGAATTGCTTCTTGTCGGAGATGGCATTTTAAGAGATGATATTAATGATCAAGTTCAAAAGTTGCAATTAACGAATAATGTGAGATTAGTGGGTAGCCAAAGCGATGTTTCAGCTTTTTTGAATTCGGCGGATGTATATTGTTGTTCGTCATTAGTAGAAGGACTGCCGATTTCTGTCTTAGAGGCTATGTCGTGTGGATTGCCTATTATAACTACGCCCGCCGGTGGAGTAGTAGATATTGTAAAGAACGAAGCTAATGGATTTGTTGTAGCGGCTGATGCAACCGAAATGGCACAGAAGATGGAGTTTCTGATTGAAAATGATGTGTTGATGACAATTATGGGAAAAAAATCGCGTGAGATGGCAAAATTGTATGATATTCGGTGTTGCGCAAGTCAATATGAAGAGTTATATAAAAAATACTCTCATTCCATTTGATAAAATCTTCAAGAAAGAAGGGGCAAGAATGATTAGTATTATACGAAATAAAAAGTTCATAAGAATTGAGGAAGTGTGGTTTTCAGAGAAAAAAGAAAATGATAAGAAAGTGGACATAATATCTTATATGCAGACAGAAAACCCATTTGCATTTGTTAACAGAGTTTCAGATACACTTGTAACCGATTTAACGGAGCCTGAAGAGATGATTCTTCAGAGAATAGATAAAAAATATCAATATGAAATTAGGAGAGCAAAAAAGGACGGAACAAAACAAATCGTACATTCTGGAAATATTTCTGATACGATAATAAAAACATTTATTGACAACTATAACGAGTTTGCCAATGAAAAAGGACTCACCGCAAAAATGGATGAGGATACTTTTTCTTTACTAAAAAAATATAGGGATAATGACAATCTTGTTATTTCTGAGGCTTGTATCAATGAGAGTAGTGTAGTGTGGCATGTTTATATTTATGATTCGGAAATAACTAGATTGTTATATTCTATTTCGCATTTCAGATCAGATGACACTGTAAGTAGGACAAGCATAGGAATGGCTAATAGAATGCTTCATTATGATGATTTGATATGGTTTAAAAACAACGGCTTAAGACGATATGATTGGGGCGGTATTAGTGATGCTCCAGAATTGAAAAATATAACAGATTTTAAGAATAAGTTCGGTGGAAAGAGACGAACAGTCTATTATGTGCAAGAAAGTGTTTCATTGCTTGGTCGTTTTGCTCTTTTGTATCGAAAGCTGTTGCGGCGTTTGAATAATAGATGTACGGAGTCAATAGAATGATGGTAGAGGAATTGAGTTACAACAGAATACGAAATGGTAAAGTGGCTTTAATACTGTTGTTTTGGCCCGTTGCCACAATTTTATTTTACTATCTTGGGTATAATGGTGGTATTTTTTCATCAATCCTTGGAGTGATATTTTTTCTTTTGTCCTTAAATATTGATGAAAAAGCTTTATTTCTTCTCGCAGGGCTTCCGTTTGCGGCTATTTTTAAAGTTGCTGCAACTTTGCCATCAAGTTTAACTCTGTTTTACGCTCTTTTTATTTTTACTAGCATGCGTTCAAGAATACAAAATGGTAAAGCTATGATATGGTTTTTGGCTTTGTTGGTCAATCAAATTATTAGTTTATTTGTATATAACAACAGCATTGTGTCGTTAATGGCGTTTTTATTGAATGTATTAACGATGAAAACCTTAATTGGTTTCTACTCGAATAAATCTAATAATCAGAAGAAGACAATGTTTCACTATTCGGCTGTGGTTTTTGCTATTTCTATGATTGAAGATATTTTACTTACGCTTTTATATCCCAATATTCCGTTTCTTATTTCAAGTAAAAAAGCAGCAGCTTTGGCTTACCAAAATCGATTTAGCGCATTAAATGCAGATCCCAATTATTATGCACAACTTGTAGTTATTGCAGTTGGTCTATTAATACCACTAATACAGAAACTTGTTGATGAAAAAAAATATATGCGTTTGATCGCTGTTTTCAGTGGCATTGTATTTCTCTCTTACTATGGGGTAGCAAGCTTATCAAAAAGCTTTGTTATTTCATTTTTGGTTTTAGTTGCATTGTATGTATCCTCACTGATTTTGAAAAATAAAAAGAGTGCTATTAGTGTACTTGGAATAAGTTGTTTTATAGTATTGTTGATTATATTCGCAAATTGGTTCTACGAATCTGTATTGGTATCGGTTTTCGCTCAAAGAGTGAATTCCGCTGGAATTTTAACAGGCAGAGATGTGATTTGGAATTATTATTTTGATATGTTCAAAAATAATCCATTAACATTAGTATTGGGGATGGGGGCTTATAATGGTTCAAATGTTCTCGGAAGCTTTGCTGATCATACATACGCTGCGCATAATGCCTATATCGAGATGTTAGGAGATTTGGGAATTATCGGATTTATTATTTTGTTCGCATTTCTAAAGAGTGGTAATATTCGTTTCCGCTACAAGGTTTTTAAAGCTGAATACTTTTTTTTCACAATGATGTTGATTACATCATTAGCATTATCGATGTCAAGCTTTGATTCGGTTTATTTGATTTTGCCATTGTTGATTTGTGCAGAAGGGTACTCAAACAGAGAACAAGAGCTATTTCAATCTAATTAAGACTCTGTGTTTGATCGGATAAAAGAAAACACAAGATTGAATCGATAGTACATTCTGCTGAAAAGCAATTAACTCGAAAATAACAGTTGATCAAAAACGATGGAATCTTTAGATGCGTTATAAATAAGGTGTTAAAATGAAGATTAGTTGTATTGATGTTATTTCTGCAATAAAATATGTAATTGCCTTTTTTGTCTCCATATTTATGAAGAACAGGCAGAATAAGAAGTATTGGCTATTTGCGGAAAGACACAATGAAGCACGTGACAATTCTTATCATTTGTTTAAGTATGCATATACTAACTGCCAAGAGCAGATTGAAGCGTACTATGCCATTGATTTTAGCTGTTCCGATTATAATAGACTAGAAAAATATAGCGATAGATTAATTAAGTTTGGGTCATTTAAGCACTATTTGTACTATTTTTTATCTGGATATTTGTTGAGTACTCATATTTATGGGTATGCTCCGAATCGGCGTGTTTTTCAAAAGTTAGATAGATTGTTTGCTCAAAATAAAAAGCGGGTGTTTCTTCAGCATGGTGTTATTATGAATTTTCATCCTGCTGACATGTATGAATTCAATAATATATCGCTTTATATATGCAGTGCCGAAAGAGAAAAAGAATTTTTGATGACAGCAAATCATTTTCCGGAGAAGGTAATGTGCTTATCTGGCTTGGCTCGATATGATAATTTAGGCACTATGCCCATAAAAAGGCAGATTTTGTTCATGCCGACATGGAGAGGATACTTGTCAAATATGTCGGCAGGTGAGTTTATAAAATCAGAGTATTTTAACAAAATAGAATCGTTTTTAAACGATGAAATGCTTATCAACTTTTTACGGGAAAATAATATAAAGTTGGTGTTTTACCCACACTATGAGATGCAGAAATTTATAGGTCTATTTAGTACTTGTGAAAAAGAAATAGTAATTGCTCCTCATGAAGAATATGACGTTCAAGAGTTACTTAATGCTTCTGCCTTGTTGATAACAGATTATTCTAGCATCCATTTTGACTTTGCATATCAAAAAAAACCACTTTGTTATTATCAGTTTGATGAAAAAGATTTCTATGGAGAACATTATACTAAGGGATATTATGATTTTGAAACAGATGGTTTTGGTCCGGTTTTCGTAGATTCTACAGAAGTTATCAACTATTTAAAAGAAAGATTTTGTGGCGAGTTGGTTATGCAAGAATTATATGTACGAAGAGTCGAAGCTTTTTTTCGATATAAAGATAGGAAAAACTGTGAGAGAATAGTATCTCGCGTTTTATCGATGGGGGAAATAGATTTATGAAGATTTGTACCATAACATGTCATAACTGTTACAATTATGGAGCTATTCTCCAAACTTACGCGTTACAGCAGTATTTGCTGTCCACAGGGCATGAAAATGAAGTGATAGATTATGTGCCAGACTATATGGATTATAGAGTTAGATATAGAAGAGTTCCAGAACGATGGAATAGTGATTTTGTAAGAAAATTAATATGGTGTGGGTATCACCATGTCAAAATAGCTTCTTTTCACAGCCGGCGACTGAAATTTGATAATTTCTTACACTCAAGAATCAAACTAACAAAAAGGTATACATCATATACAGAATTGGTTAATGATCCTCCCAAAGCTGAGGTTTATCTCTGTGGTAGTGATCAAATATGGAATGGTATTGATTATAAGAATGGAAAAGATCCAGCTTTTTTTTTGCAATTTGGAGACAGTTCAGTAATACGAGCTTCGTATGCTGCAAGTTTTGGTCGAAATGAACTTGATAACGGAGATATTGATAGGATAAATAATAGTCTGCGTAAGTTTAACTATATCTCTACACGAGAAAATTCGGGCGTGGATTTGCTCAATCGATTAGGTTTTCGAGCTGAAGAAGTTGTAGATCCGGTTTTTTTGCTTAACAAAACGGAATGGGAACGTTTGGCAGGAGATAAACCACTAAGAAATAAGCCATACATACTTGTTTATGCTTTAGATTCTACTGAAAAAGCATATCAACTAGTTTCCAAATACCTTGACAAGTACCAAGTTATTTCGATAGGTGAAGTTCGCATAGATTATGACGGCGTTATCAATGATTCCAAAGCTGGCCCGGAAGATTTTTTAAATTACATAAAATATGCAGACCTTGTAATAACAAATTCCTTCCATTGTGTTGCTTTTTCTTTGATTTTTAACAAAAAATTTGTTGCTTTTGATAGAAAAACAGGCATAAGCCATAGAGTTAAGAACTTATTAAAAAGAGTAGATTTGTCAGATTATGCATTGAATAATACTGTGGAAAAAGAGAGTAGTTGGTTTGACCAGACGAATTATGTGGAATTGATAAATAAATCTAAAAGCTATCTATCTCAGATTATGGAGGGGAACTGTAATGCAGAAAGTGCCACATAATAATTGCACAGGTTGTGGCGCATGTGTGATTGCTTGTACCAAAAATTGTATTCAACTTAAGTTGGATGACAATGGATTTTTACGTCCAATTGTAAATATGGATCAATGTATTAATTGTGGGTTATGCTATAAAATATGTCCTTTAGAAAACGATATAGGGGATCAGAATTTATTATCCGTATTTGCATATAAAAGTTACAATGCAGAGTATTTATCAAAATCCACATCAGGTGCATTTTGTACTGATATAGCAGAAGAGTACATAAAAAAAGGATACACAATTGTTGGAGCCGAATATGATTACAAGGATAATACTTGCAAACATATTATGATTACGGAATTAAATGATGTTGAAAGGATTGCCGGCTCAAAATATATCCAAAGTTATCCTATTGAAGGGTATCAGTTTTTGCCAAATCAAAAATATGTATTCTTTGGATTGCCCTGTCAGATTGCTGGTGTTCATAATATAATTAAAAGTAAGAAACTGAAAAGAGAAGATTATCTATTAATAGAGCTGTTTTGTTTTGGTATTCCGACCTATTACTTATGGACTTCGTTTTTAAATACATATTTTCCTCAACATAAGTTTTTTCGATCTGTCGAATTTCGAAGCAAATGTATACGTTGGCACGATTACACAATGAGGTTTGAAACTTACGATAATAAAATAAAAACTGTTGACCAAGATAGAGATCGGAATGAGTTTTATTATTTATTTAAGAAACGATTATGCATGAATGATTCGTGTTATTCGTGTCCATATCATAGCGTAAAAAGTTTTGCCGATATTAGAGTTGGAGACTTTTGGGGAACAGAATTTGCTGAGGACAAAACAGGCGTTAACGTATTGGCAATATTTACTGAAAAAGGGATAAATACAATAAAAGAACTTAAGACAGGCGATATTGTTGAAAAAGACAAAGATGCAGCTTTATCAAAACAGTATCTTGAAGATACATCTGGCGTACCTAATAGTAGGAATGGGGTTATTAGTGCTTTGAAAAAAGGAAAAATTAAACAGCAGGTCAGTAGATTTATTTTTATAAATAGGGTAAGAAAAATATGTGGGATGAAGACCAAATAGTTTGAGATATTTGGAGAGAATGATTAATGATTAAAAGAAAAGATACCGCGCTAAATATTTTTTGCAATTTATTACTTCAAGCAATAACGATAATTTGTGGTTTAATTACGCCACGGTTGTTAATTTTATCTTTTGGTTCTGAGGTAAATGGTTCAGTTGCTTCGATAACTCAGTTTTTAAGCTACATCACATTATTAGAATCAGGAGTAGGAGGAGTTGCAAAAGCTGCTTTATATAAGCCGTTAGCTGAAAATGATACAGGTGTGCTGTCAAAAACGGTATATACGATTGATGTTTTTTTTAAAAAAATAGCGTGGATTTATTTGGGATATGTTTTTACACTATCTGTTGTATATCCATTTATTGTTCATACTAGTTTTGATTTTTCTTTTTTGGCTTCTTTAGTGTTAATAATTGGATTGAGCAATTTTTCTAGGTATTACTTTGGGCTTCCTGGACAAATACTACTACAATCAGATAATAAAACATATATTGTTTCGAATATCGAAAGCGGTGCATTAATATTAAACACAATTCTGACGGTCGTTCTAGTAAAATGTTACGCATCCATCCAAATAGTTAAATTGGGTAGTTCAATTGTCTTTTTCATTCGTCCGATTGTGATTAGACTCTTTGTAAATAAATCATATACAATACAGAGACCTAAGAAATATGAAATAGGAAAACTAAAAAACAGATGGGATGGATTTGGACAGCATGTTGCTTTTTTTATCCATTCTAATACAGATATTGTTGTTCTTTCATTATTTGCGGGAGTAACATGTGCGTCTATTTATTCGGTGTATTTAATGGTTCTCAGTGGTATAGAGAGAATTATTAATTCTGTCATAACAAGCTTTAATGCAACTTTTGGAAATCTATTTGCTCAAAATAAGACTAAAGAGTTAGATGAAAAATTCAAATTTGTTGAAAGCCTAAACTTTATATTGTGTGTTCCACTCTTTACCATAACAGCTGTTATGATAATACCTTTTGTTCAAATATATGTAAAAAATGCTGATGTGAGTTACATATACCCGCTATTTGCTTATATATTTATTTGTGCAGAATTAGTATATTGTTTTAGAATACCTTATTCCAGCTTGATTCTTTCGGCAGGGTTTTATAAGGAAACAAGAACGGGTGCATATATAGAAGCAATTATTAATATTGTTGTATCTATACTTCTTGTGAGAAAATACAATCTAGTTGGCATTGCGATAGGCACATTAGTTGCAATGACATACAGAACACTTGATTATATGTTTTTTTTGAAAAAAAACATCATTTACAATAACATTAAAGACACAATAAAAAGGTTGTTACCTAATTTGTTAGGATCTATTATTGGGGCTACGATTTATCTATTGATAAAGAACTCTACAGCAAACTTTTTTGAATGGTTTATTCAAGCACTGATTGTTACTTGTTTTGTGTATGGGTGTACCTTTATAATGAATGTGCTATTTAACAAGGAATTTATAAAAGCTATCGTTGGATTAGTTATAATAGGAAAGCATGGTGACAAATAATGAAAGATTTTATAATTTCCATTGATACGGAAGAGGATAACCAATGGGATACATCACATATTCCTTCAACAGAGAATGTTAAATATTTGCCAAGATTCCAAGAGCTATGCGAAGAGTATGGCTTCATACCTACCTATTTGACTACATATGGAATGGCGAAAGATCCAAGCTATGTTTCATATATGAAAGAAAAATTCCACAAGAAAAAATGTGAAATTGGTATGCATATGCATGCGTGGGATGTTTTGCCAACATATCATCTGAAGAGTTCAACAAAAGCCAGACCTTATATAACGGAATACCCAATAGAGATCATTGAACAAAAGGTTGAATGTGCTACTACTTTATTGTCTGATGTTTTTGAAAAGAAAATTGTAAGCCATAGATCAGGGAGATGGGCAATAAACGACAATTATTTGTCCGTTCTAGCAAAATATGGGTATGAGGTAGACTGTTCTGTTACTCCGCTGATGGATTGGACAAGAGTGGTAGGGGCTACTTCGGCTCCTGGAAATAATTATGCAAGAGAAAGTCTATATCCTACTTTAACCAATTCAGGCATTGTTGAAATCCCGATGACTATTAGAAAAATTCATACTTTTAATATTGATGGCATGAAACCTAAGTCCATAGCTAAAGGTGCTTATTATATGTGCTTGGGTGAAAAGGTTTGGTTACGACCAGATAATACGGAATATTCAAATAGAAAAATGAAAAAGTTGGTAGATAGTGTTATTAAGGATAATAAGGCTGATTATTTAATGTTTATGATACATTCGTCTGAATTAATGCCGGGTGGAAGCCCAAATTTCACAAATAATGAGAGTATTGAACGCCTATATGCTAACATGAAAGAGTTATTTGATTATTTGAAACCTTATGTTATAGGTTGCGCAATGAGCGATTATGCGGAGAGGTGTAAAAAAAATGGGACAATTCACTGATAAAGTATTGATGATTACTGGAGGGACAGGCTCTTTCGGAAATGCAGTTTTGAATCGATTCCTTAATACAGATATTGGCGAGATCCGTATTTTTTCACGCGATGAGAAAAGCAGGATGATATGCATCATGAGTATCAGGTAAAGTATCCGCAATATGCTGAAAAAATAAAGTTCTACATAGGAGATGTACGTTCTTTAGAGTCTTGCCGTTCTGCTATGCATGGTGTGGATTACATCTTTCATGCCGCTGCTTTATAACAGGTTCCTTCCTGTGAATTTTTCCCAATGGAAGCGGTCAAAACTAATATTATCGGAACGGACAATGTGCTGACAGCAGCAATTGAGAGTGGTGTTGATTCTGTTATTTGCCTTTCCACCGATAAGGCCGCATATCCTATTAATGCAATGGGTAAGTCAAAGTCATTAGAGAAAAGCTAAAAGCAGAACATCTGGAAAAACAAAAATTTGCTGCACTCGTTATGGCAATGTTATGTGTTCACGTGGTTCTGTTATTCCACTTTGGATCGACCAAATCAAGGCAGGCAATCCTATCACTGTCACCGAACCGTCGATGACTCGATTCATTATGTCGTTGGAAGAGGCTGTTGATCTTGTTCTCTTTGCTTTTGAACACGGAGAGAATGGTGATTTGCTCATTATGAAAGCACCTGCCTGCACGATTTTGACACAAGCTGAAGCTGTTTGCGAACTGTTCGGCGGAAAGAAAGAGAATATCAAAATCATCGGAATCCGTCACGGTGAAAAGATGTATGAGACTCATTTTAACCAACGAAGGATGTGCTAAAGCAATCGACATGGGCGATTTCTACCGTGTTCCAGCAGACAACCGTGGCTTGAACTACGATAAGTATTTCAAGGATGGCGACGAAAATAGGAATACTCTTACTGAATTCAATTCAAACAATACTCGTCGCCTAAATTTGGACGAAACAAAGGCGACGATAACACTAAATAGGAAGTGTAAAAATGTATTATGTGAAGATGTTGTTTTCTATTTTACAGCATGAAATACTAAATTTTGAAAATGTATCGCAGTTAATTGATTTTGACTGCGATTTTGCTGCTTTGTACTCATTGGCAAAGGAACATGATTTGGCGCATCTGATTTACCCGTATTTTCAGCAAAACGGTATAACGGTTGGCGATGATGAGCTCAATAAAAGGATGAAATCCGCATACAATGCCGCGGTTTTTCGTGATGTGAACAGAGAAGTTGTCAGAAATGCGGCATTTAAAATTCTCAATAATTCCGGCATTGATTATGTGCCGTTAAAAGGTGCATTGATAGCTCCGCTTTATCCCGAAACGTGGATGCGCACAAGCTGCGATATAGATATTCTCGTTCACGAAGCCGATATTGAAAAAGCACTTGATGTATTATCAGAAAACGGTTTTGAAACGAATCGCGAAAGAAGTTACCACGATGTTTCTTTGAGGAAAGACGGCATCCATATTGAATTGCACTACAATATCTGCGAAAATCTGCCGCGAATCGACTGTGTGCTTGAAAAAGTCTGGGATTATTGCACGCGCTTTAATAATTGCGAATATCGCGAAAACTGTGCATTTTTCGTGTTTCATCATATTGCGCACATGTGTTATCATTTTATTCACGGCGGGTGCGGTATTAAGCCTTTTGTTGATTTGTATTTAATTAAATCGAAGCTTGATTTTTCGGAAACCGAGCTTATGTCGCTTCTTGAACAGGGCGGGCTTGTCGACTTTTACAAAAAAGTCTGCGAGCTTACGGATGTCTGGTTCGGCGAAGCCCGGCATGACACCGTAACTCTTGCGATGGAGCGTTTTATACTTGACGGCGGCGTATTCGGAAACCTTGATAACAATAACATTATGCGCAGCGCTTATAATGATAATAAGCTGAAAAACTTTATTAACATAGTTTTTCCGCCTTACAAGACCATGTGCAATACTTATCCTGTTTTACGTAAGTTTAAGATTTTGCTGCCGTTTTATTATATAAAAAGGATATTCGCAAAATTGACCGGGAGCGGGGACAGGGTAGTCGGCAGAATGACAAATCTCGCTTCGCAGGACAACGAAGTTATAAACAATGCAGCCGAGCTGCTTAATGAACTCGGCTTAAAATAAAGATTGGGTGAAATTATGAATAAAGATTTTTGTTTAAGGCAGATACACCTTGATTTTCACACATCATCGGCTGTTCCGAGCGTGGGTGATAAATTCAATAAAGAGGAATGGCAGAAAACTCTTAAATTAGGCCATGTTGATTCAATAACCGTGTTTTCAAAATGTCATCACGGTTATTCTTATCATCCGACTGATGTCAATGAAATGCACCCGAAGCTGAAATTTGACTTGCTGGGCGCGCAGCTTGAAGCCTGCCGCGAAATCGGCGTGCGAGCTCCCGTTTACATATCAGCCGGACTTGATGAAAAGGATGCTGTTGCTCATCCCGAATGGATTGCCAGAAGTAAGGATAACTTTGATGCAGAGCCTGATTTTTCGCATCCCGGTTATCACCGTATATGCCTGAATACTCCGTATTTGGATAAACTTCTTGCCGAAATAGAAGAAGTTATGGTTCGTTATAACCCGTGTGAGATTTTCCTTGATATTCTTGATGAGCATATGTGCTATTGTAAGTACTGCCGTGAAGATATGGAAAAACTCGGTCTTGATTGGCATAACGACGATGATGTTAAAAAATTCGGCAAACAGGTTTTCAAGAATTATCGCGACAAGGTTGCCGAGGTTATTTGGAAATACAATCCGAACTGCTCTGTTTTTCATAACTCCGGTCATGTTTACAAGGGCAGACCCGATCTGATCGATACTGTTTCACACCTTGAGCTTGAAAGTCTGCCGACGGGCGGTTGGGGCTATGACCATTTTCCGCTTTCTGCTTCCTATGTGAGAACAATTCGTGAGGATTTTCTCGGTATGACGGGCAAATTTCACAAATCATGGGGCGAATTCGGCGGTTTCAAGCATCCAAACGCTTTGAGGTATGAAGCGGCACTTTCGCTTGCATTCGGCGCCGGTTGTTCCGTAGGTGATCAGATGCACCCGAACGGTCAGCTCAATAAATCAACATTCGGTCTTATCGGCAAGGCTTATGCCGAGGTCGAAGCAAAAGAGCCGTGGTGCAAGGGTGCAGAAGCCGTTACTGAAATTGCCGTTCTTTCCGCCGAGGCTGTTTATAAACAGCGCTTTGGCGAGTACGGCAATGCCGATGTAGGCGCAAACCGTATTTTGCTTGAAAAGAACAGGCTTTATAATTTTATTGATATAAGTGAAGATTTTAACAAATACAAGCTGCTTATTTTGCCCGATGTAATCAAAATCGGCGATGAATTAAAAGCCAAAATTGATGAATATCTGAAAAACGGCGGCAGATTACTCATTTCCGGTGAATCCGGAACCGACATATACGGCAATTTCGTATTCGACACAGGCGCTGAGTTTATAGGCAAAAATGAATTTTCGCCCACATATTATATACCCGGTTTTGACACCGTTAACGGCACGACCGAGTACATAATGCGCGCAGATTCCTACCGCTTCAAAAATAATGATGCCGTTGTTCTTGCTTACGGTCAGAATCCGTATTTCAACCGTACTGCAGAGCATTTCTGCTCGCATCAACACGCTCCGAATGATGATTCGTTCACATATCCCACGGTGATCAAAAAGGGGAATGTTGCTTATATCGGGTGGAAAATATTTAACGGATATGCCGTCAACGGTGATTTCCACATAAAAGAGCTTGTCGATTATGTTATCAAAACTCTTATGAATGATGATTTCATTATCGACTCTTCAATGCCCGACCGCGGTGTTACAACACTCTTAAAGCAGGGGAACAGAAAAATCGTTCATCTTCTGTTTGCTCACACTACCAAGCGCGGTGCCGATACCGAAGTGATTGAAGATGTTGTTCCGCTTTATAATATAAAGGTAAGTGTTAAGTCGGAAAAGCCGACTAAAGCCATACTTGTTCCGCAGAATGTCGAAATTCCGTTTGAGTATGCTGACGGCAAGGTTTCTTTTACCGTGCCTGAGGTCAATATTCATCAAATGATTTCACTCGAATAACAGTTGATATTATGAATTTATCTGAATTTATAAAAAAATCGCCGACACAGTTTCACGCTGTTTCCGTGATTTCGCAGGTTCTTTGTGAAAACGGTTTTGAGGAATTAAGTGAATATAAAGAATGGCTGATTGAACGCGGTAAAAAATATTTTACTACGCGCAACGGCTCGGCACTTATTGCCTTTACCGTTCCCGATAACGATATTCATCGCTTTATGATAACCGCGTCGCATTGCGACAGTCCGTGCCTTAAAATTAAGGAAAATCCCGAACTGTCCTGCGGCAGTTATAAAATGCTTTCCACCGAGGTTTACGGCGGTATGCTTTATTCCACCTGGCTCGACAGACCTCTCGGAATTGCCGGCAGAATTACCGTTAAAACCGAAAACGGTTTTGAGGTAAAAAACGTTGATTTCGGAAAAGCCTGTGCAATTGTGCCGAACGTTGCTATTCACCTCAACAGAAACGCCAATGACGGTATAAAATACAACCCCGCGGTTGACCTTGTTGCGCTGTATTCGTCTGACAAATGCCGTGGTTTTGCCGATGATTTGGCTGATGCGGCGGGAGTAAAGAAAGAAGATATCATATCAACGGATCTTCAGTTGTATGCCTGCGAGGATGCGGCTGTTTATAACGATCTTGTATCTGCACCGCGGCTTGATGATTTGCAGTGTGTGTATGCTTCGCTTGCAGCGTTTGCGAAAACCGAAACAGTTGAGTCTAATATAAATATGCTTTGTGTTTTCGACAATGAAGAAGTTGGCAGTTCCACAAAGCAGGGGGCAGATTCAACTTTCCTTACCGATACGCTCACGCGAATATGTGCCTTGCTCGGTATTTCCGATGATCGCAAATGTATGCTTGCGGCACAGAGCATGATGCTTTCGTGTGATAATGCACACGCCGTTCATCCCAATCAGCCGGCGCTTTCAGATAAAAACAATGCACCGTATATCAACGGCGGCGTTGTCATTAAATATAATGCAAAGCAGAAATATACAAGTGATGCTGTGTCGTCTTCCGTTTTCAAGCTTGTTTGCGAAAAAGCCGGAGTGCCGTATCAAAGCTATGCCAACCGTTCGGATATTCCCGGCGGTTCAACGCTCGGCAACATTTCCAATTCAAAGTTTTCGCTTATCACGGCTGATATAGGTATTGCTCAGCTTGCGATGCATTCGGCTTTTGAAACTGCCGGTATTAAAGATACCGCCTATATGACAGATGCTTTATCACAGTTTTATAAAACCAAACTTTGTTTTGACGGTAAAAAAATCAATTTACAATAACGAGGTAGTATTATGAAAAAAATAAAAGTCGGTATAGCGGGCGTTCGCGGTATGTCAAGCGTTATGGGCTTGCGCGATATTGAAGATGTTGAAATTGCCGCTGTTTGCGACCTTGATGAAGAACATCTCAATAAAATCGGTGATGAGGTAGGCGTTGAAAAGCGTTACAGAGTTTTTGACGATATGCTTGAAAGCGATATAGATGCAGTCATTATTGCAACGCCGATGCAGTGCCACGTTCCGCAGGCTATTGCCGCGATGGAAGCGGGCAAGCACGTTATGTGCGAGGTTACCGCCGGCGTAACGATGGATGAACTTTTTTGGCTCTGCGAAACTGTTGAAAAATACAGTAAAATCTATATGTATGCCGAAAATTACATATATGACCCGCGTGTTCAGCTTATTAAGAATATGGTAAAAGAGGGCGTTTTCGGCGAACCTTATTATGCCGAGGGTATGTATCTGCACAATATAGGTGATTTATTCGTTTACCCCAACGGCAAGACCTCGTGGCGTTCGTTCTGGCAGTGCGGCAAGCGCGGTAATTTTTACCCGACACACAGTGTGGGTCCTGTAATGCAGTGGTTCCCCGAAGACAGAATTACCGAGATCAGCACATTCTCACCCGGTATTTATAACGATCTGGGCTTGCGTCAGGACAGCGGTACGACGACAATGTGCCGCACCGAAAAGGGAAAGCTTCTCAATATCAGAGTTGACTGTATGTCGCCGCGACCGCATAATATGGATAATTACCAGCTTCAGGGCACAAAAGGTATTGCGCAGTTCAAGCTTCACGGCGAAGATTATGACCGTGTATCGTTCATTGGTGAAGACAGTCCGCTGCATAATATGAAATGGCGCAAAATGGAAGAATTCAATATGTATATGCCGGAACGCTACCGCAATGCAACGGAATCTCAGCTTAAAGCGGGGCACAACGGCGGCGACTATTTCATTGTTGAAGATTTCATCAACGCCATTCGCACAAATACTCAACCCGAGCTTGATGTATATAAGGCTTGCGAGTGGACTGCGGTAGGACTTCTTTCGGAGCTTTCGGTAACTAATAAATCGAGAACAATCGAATTACCGAATTTCCGCCCGAATATGCCGATAGAAGAAAAGAAAATTACACTGTAACTCATTTTTTCCTTGACTTTTACGGTGTTATAAACTATAATTACAAGGTGTCTGCGGCGCAAGTCGCAAACACCTTGTAAATTGAATATACGGAGAGTTGTCCGAGTGGTCGAAGGTGCAGCACTCGAAATGCTGTGTACGTAAAGTACCTAGGGTTCGAATCCCTAACTCTCCGCCAAAAATCCTCGTTCTTCGGAACGAGGATTTTTTATCCGATATTAAAATCGTTGCAATCGGTGAAACCGTGTGTTATATTTATGTAACAAGACCTTTACATACGCTTGAAGAAGCTTATTCGCCGCAGTGTGAGGTGTTTATATGGTAGGTTTAACAAGCACAACTTTACGAAAATACAGTATTTCCGAAGTCGTTCGAATTGCTGCCGAAGCGGGAGCCGAGGCTATTGAATGGGGCTCGGATATTCATATTAAATCAATTTCCGACGCCGCGCTTGCCGCCGAGCTTTGTGCTCAAAACGGCATAAAAATTAATTCATACGGCACATATTACCGTGTCGGTTGCTGCGATAACGAGAATTGGCGTGAAATTTGCCGCATATCGGCGTGTTTGGGCGCACACAGCATACGGACATGGCTCGGCGAAAAGGGAAGTATTGATACCGATAACGAGCAATATTCGCGTATTCTTGATGATGCTCGCTTTATGGCTGATGTTGCCGCCGAATACTGTTTGATTGTCAGCAATGAATGCCACCCGCATACATATAACGACACTACCGAATCGGCTTTGCATTTCCTTAATGACATCGGCAAAGATAATGTGAAAACTTATTATCAGTCATGGTATTGTGATGAAAAAAACGACAAGGAAAAGCTTCTTTCAACATTTCCGTTCGTTCTTGATTTTCACGTGTCGTTTTCGGAGCTTGTTAAGTTTCAAGGCGAAACACATATTGACAAAGATTATATATATAAAATCTCGCAATGGCTTCGTGAACTCGGCTTCAAGGGGTGCACATTACTGGAATTTACCGAGAACGGTACTGCCGAAGAGGTTTGCCGCGATATAAAAAAGTTGAAAGAATTGTTTTAGTACATAAAAAAGGCTGTCGCATTCAGATGCAAAAGCGTGTTTTTCGCTATGCGCTGAAAGCGGCAGCCGCAGTTTTTATTTATACAGAATAATTGCAGAAATGACAACACATAAAACAAAATAAATATGTACCGAAAGGAAGCCTTTGTTTTTCAATACTGTTTTGAATATTAAACTCGCCTTCGGATTTTTCTCGCCGTCTTCGGTAAGTTTTTTTATTGCCGACTTTTTTACACGCGGTATAAGGAAATACAGCGCCGTCAGCTCATAAAATGCACCGTAAATAATAAATATTAACGGGATATTCGGTCTGAAAACAAAGCTTATTACCGCAATTATTGCACCGAGCACAAGGAACAATACCTTCAAAATAACGTTTGCTTTCGGGTAGGGCTCTTTTTCAAGTGCAACTTCCTGTATCGCAACAAACGCAACAAGGAATAATGCGGTAAACGAAGCAGCCGTAATATTACCAAGGCAGATGAGTATAAACGGAACAGCCGCATACAGAGAAGATTCTATTCCCTCGGTCGCCGTTTGGTAAATCTTAAATGCTTTCGAGTGCTTGCTGCCGTTTTCTATGGCGTTTTCGTACTGTATCTGGTCAATCACGCCGTTAAGGAGATTTCTCTTTAATTCTTCCTCATCTTTTGGCGGCTTAATAAAGAAGTGCGCCATATCCGCGGCAAGCAGAACAAACCATATTATCAGCAATATCTGTGAAAGATTCTTTGATGTTGAAAACACTCCGCCGTTCATTTCAAGGGCGGATGTAAGACGGTAAAAGTCCTTATAGCCGATTATAAAGCCGAGTGCCGCGAAAAGACCGCCGAAGCCGCCGAGCGTGCATTCCATTGCTTTCCAGGATTCCGCCCCGCGTTTTTCCGAAAGAAGCTGTAACGGCTTGAATTTACAGTCAAGCGCATAATGCTTGATGAATATTTGCAAAAGCTGCGCGATTACCCAACCGATTGCACCGCCGAAAGCACAAAATACGGTGAATATTATGCCGAAAAAGCTGTTTTTGAGTATTACGGTAATCAGGCACATCAGGAACAAACCAATAAGTGCGCCCCAGCTTTCGGGTCTTGTATATGAAAAATATATTTTCGGGAATGTATTTTCACGGGGCTTGTAGGGTCTGTTGAAAATAAAGTAGAAGAGCAGCATTGAAGCGGGGAGCGCTGCCGCAATACAAAGTATTTCATATAATTTGAAGCTGCCGCAGACGGCAAGCGTGCCTATTGAGAATATTCCGCCGAATGCACCGAACCAGCCAAAGCCTTTTACGAATAATGCTATAAGACCTTTTTTCATATTTTCGGCAGGTCGCTTGCTCATTGAGATCGACAGTGTTTCGCCGTAAGTCATTGTGCCGCCGAAATACATACCGCACGAGCCGATTGCCGCAAACACGAAAAAGTTTTCTTTAACAATAAGAATATCGCTGAAAACCGCAAGAGCAAAGCCGATTGCAGCGCCGGGCAGCATAGCGCCTTTTTCGCCGCCGATGGTGGTACCGCGCATACCCCAGCAATATGAGGTGAAGAATACCGAAAAAATGATTAAACAGATTACGGAAGTAGTGCTCATAATATCTATCCTTTACAGTTTTTTGCCGTATGCAGCGCCGAACGGTCTGTCGTTCAATAATGAAAATCCGTTCTTTTCATAAAAGTTTCTGCCGCCGTCGTTATCCGAGCCGACTATGAGCATAACACCTTTAATGCCTCTGCATTTCAAATATTCGCAGTAGTTTTCAATGAGCTTTGCGCCTGTGCCTTCGCCGCGGTGCCCGTCAAGTACATCTATGTGCAGGTGAGCGGGGTATTCATCTTTATAAATATAGTGATTATACATTTCAACATAAACATCGGCGGTAAATGCGCCGTTTTTAAGTCCCGCAACGGTTTCAAGGTACGGCTCGAATTTTTTTCGGTAACTGTCGAAATCTGCTGCTCCGTAAACATAACCGTATGGCACGTCATCTTCATCAACGGCAACAAAGCAGTTTTCCGGCTCAACCTCGATATAATATCTGCAGAAAGTGTATTCTATGAACTTAACCGTATCTTCGCTTGTTGATGAATCGATATCGGCATTTTTAAGGCAGATTTCAATAACACGTTCTTTGTCTTTGATCTGATATTTCCTTATTTTCACATTATCACGCCCATAATTCACTTAATGTTGATATTATATTATACTTTATTTGAAAAGTCTATTTATTTTTTCGAATAAATGTGTTATTATTTTCAGGAGGAGTGATATTTATGAAAGATATCAATTACGGCGTATATCCGACAATGCTTACGCCTTTTACAGATGACAACAAAATTGATTACAACGGCGTGCTCGAATTGCTCAAATGGTATGCCGAAAAAGGCGTTGACGGCATTTTTGCCATCTGCCAGAGCAGCGAAATATTTTTCCTTTCTTTTGAGGAAAGACTTGAACTGCTCAGATTTATTATGAAAAACAAACCTGCAGGAATGTCGGTAGTCGCTTCGGGCCATACAGCCGATGACCTTGATACGCAGATAAAAGAAGCAAAAGCTTTTATTGCCGAGGGCATTGATGCTTATGTATTTATCTCAAACAGATTTGCAAAAGCCGATGAAAGCGATGATGTTCTCTTTGCGAATATGACAAAAGTTGCCGATCAACTCGGTGATATTCCTTTCGGCGTTTATGAATGCCCTTATCCCTACAAACGCGAGCTTACACCATATGTTCTTAAAAAGATGGCTGAAACGGGCAAATATCTGTTTATAAAAGATACCTGCTGCAGTCTTCCGAAATTAAAAGATAAGCTTGCAGCCTGCGAGGGCAGCACCATAAAGATTTTCAATGCCAATGCCGCAACACTCCTTGAAAGCCTTAAAATGGGCTGCGCCGGATATTCGGGCGTTATGGCGAATTTCCATCCCGACCTTTATTCCGCACTAATAAAAGCATTTAATGACGGCGATAACGACCGCGCTGAATTTCTTGAAAACCTTGTCGGATTTTTCTCGGTCGCGGAATGCCAGTGCTATCCGGTAAACGCTAAATATTACCTTGGTCTTGACGGCGTTGATATCAAGATAAATACAAGAACGAGAAATCCCGCCGAGCTCACCGAAAGCAGAAAGCTCGAAATCGACGAAATGTTTAAGCTTACCGAGTCGATTAAGAAGACATATAACATATAACACGGTTCTTGATGCACTCCCGCCGGGGGTGCATTTTTTATTGAATTTACGGGTGAATTTTTATTCACTTATGTTATTACTAAAAAGATATGAAAATATGCCTTTTGTTTTGTTTAATTGACATATTGTAATATTTGTAAAATGTTGTAAAATTTTATCAATGAATAAAAATGTGCATATAATGTATTTGTAAACATTTTTTCAGTCAATTTGCAGAAACGGGGCGTGTCGTATGAATCCTTATATTGAAAGAACAATCGAAAAAGTCAGAGCCAACAATTCTCACGAGCCTGAGTTTATTCAGACCGTTGAAGAAGTTTTCCGTTCCGTTGAGCCTGTCGTGAATCAGCATCCCGAATATGAAAAGTATGATATTCTCGGCAGAATGGCAGAACCGGACAGATGCATCAGCTTCAGAGTCGTGTGGGTCGATGACAACGGTAATGTGCAGGTCAACAGAGGCTACCGTTTTCAGTTTAACGGCGCAATCGGCACTTACAAGGGCGGTTTAAGATTTCACCCGTCGGTATACAGCGGTATAATGAAATTTCTCGGCTTTGAGCAGACTTTCAAAAACTCACTTACGGGTTTGCCCATCGGCGGTGCAAAGGGCGGCTCGGATTTTGATCCGATAGGCAAGAGTGATGCAGAGGTTATGCGTTTCTGCCAGGCTTTTATGACAGAGCTTTATAAATATGTCGGTCCGAGTCTCGACGTACCCGCAGGCGATATCGGTGTAGGCGGCAGAGAGATAGGTTACCTTTTCGGTCAGTATAAGCGTATAAAGACTTCTTTTGAAAACGGCGTGCTCACGGGTAAGGGTATAAGTTACGGCGGTTCGCTCATCAGACCCGAAGCGACCGGTTACGGTGCTGTCTATTATCTTACGGAAGTTCTCAATCATTTCGGTGACAGTATAGTGGGCAAAACCGTTGCAATTTCCGGCTACGGCAATGTTGCATGGGGCGTTGCCAAAAAGCTTGCTCAGGTTGGCGCAAAGGTCGTTACACTTTCAGGTCCCGAGGGCTATATTTATGATCCCGACGGCGTTTCTACGAATGAAAAAATCGACTATATGCTTGAACTCAGAGCGAACGATGCTCTTACGCTTGCCGATTACGCTGAGAAATTCGGTGTTGAGTTCTTCCCGGGTGAAAAGCCGTGGAACACCAAGGCTGATATAATAATGCCTTGCGCAACACAGAATGAGGTTACAATGAAAGAAGCTGAATGGATAGTTAATAACGGCGTTCAGTATTACATTGAAGTTTCCAATATGCCCACCACCAACGATGCGCTTGCATTCCTTAAAAAGAATTGCAGAGCAGTTGCTCCTTCAAAGGCTGTTAATGCCGGCGGTGTTGCTGTTTCGGCACTTGAGATGAGCCAGAACGCCATGCGTTACAGCTGGTCTGCCGATGAAGTGGACAGTAAGCTTCACGATATTATGAAAAATATCCATGATTCTTCCGCCGCAGCGGCAGAGGAATTCAACCTTGGTTATGACCTTGTTGCGGGTGCAAATATCTGCGGCTTCAAAAAGGTTGCCGATGCAATGCTTGCGCAGGGAATTATATAAACTTAATTTTTAAATTAAACACTTTGGGCGAGGGAAAAACGGTTTTGGTTTTACGGCGCTCTTAAATTATGTCAAATATATTACATATTTTCTAATTCGTTGACTTTTATTGTAAATAATGGTATTATAAATTGATTTATGATGTGTAATTATGTACTTATACGGAGGTACACTGATGAAAAACACCTCAGCCATATTTTTTACAACCGAAGCCGATAAGCATGTTGAGCTGATCAATATGCTTAATTCTGCGTGTGAAGTAAGTATCTGTTCCTATTCTTCGGAAAGCTGGAACGATGTCGATTTTTATTCAAATAACAATGTTGCTTTCATTCTTGATGAGATTCCGAATGACAATGTTGTTTCCAAAGATGCCATTTGGATACTTTCAAAATTGACCGAAGACGGTTTGTTTTCAGAAATTCCCGCATTGTTCACATCATTTGAAGCTATGTACAGTTTCGAGTCGAGAGGCTTTTCGAGCTTTGCATCGGATGTTTTGCCGGTTCCGTTTGATTTTGAAACTGCGCGCCGCAGATTTGATAATATTTGCGAAATCCGTCAGTTGAAGCGTCAGCTTCTCAATATGTCGCAGATACATACCAAACGTATACTTAACCAGGCGAGTAAGCTCAAAGAACAGAGCGATAAAATGAAAAGCATCAACTATGAGCTTATCGAACTGCTTGTTGCCGCCATCGAAAGCCGTGATCTCGAATCCGGTCAGCATATCAAAAGAATCCGTTATTTTACCAAAGCATTACTTGATCAGGTTATTGAACGCTGCCCGGAGTATAACATTTCCCGTGAGCAGGCTGAATATATTTATTACGCCTCATCAGTTCACGATATCGGCAAAATTGCCATTCCCGATGCGATAATGCTCAAGCCCGCGCGCCTCACCAAAGAAGAGTTTGAGGTTATGAAAACCCATACTACCCGCGGTGCGGATTTGCTCGGTATGCTTGATGATATAAGCGAAAGCAATGATTATTTCAAGTATTGTCAGGAAATCTGCCTTAACCATCACGAAAGGTGGGACGGCAAGGGGTATCCGCGCGGTCTTAAAGAGGATGAAACCCCCATTTCCGCACAGATAGTTGCGGTTTGCGACTGTTACGATGCTTTGACAAGCCACAGACCGTATAAAAGTGCGCTTTCTCATGAGGAAGCCGTCAGTCTTAT
Organism: Acutalibacteraceae bacterium; assembly: GCA_045617785.1. Lineage (GTDB taxonomy): Bacteria > Bacillota > Clostridia > Oscillospirales > Acutalibacteraceae > DTU089. Next base: position 64,519 of record JAZLJH010000038.1, on the reverse strand, counting down.
TATGGGCGGCGCATGCGGCGCTTTTTCGCAAAAGCTTATGGATTGCTTTGAAGCTGCACTTCCCGAATTTGCGAGAATTGAAAATGAACTTAAAAGCGTCGCTTCCAATGATCAGAAAAACATTCCTCAGGAAATCGAAGCTGCACCCGAAGTTGATGATGAAACCGACGGGCAGGCAGAGAACGGTTTTTCAGCCGGTGAGCGTGTAATCTTAAATTCTTTTGATGTTATCTTTAACGCCGATATAGACAATGACCGTTTTGATATTATTAAAGGTAATTGGGAGAAGTATTTTAACTATATTCCCAAAAACTTTGCCGAGGCAATTTCGCAGCTTTTCAAAGTATGCCACCCGGCAGACAGCGCCCGTTTTGACAGTAATTTTAACATTCCGTTTTTCAATAAAGCCCTTGCCGCCGGCAAAACGAAATCGCGTATAGAGTTCAGAACACTTAAAGACGGCTTGGAAAAATTCATTATCGGCTTTGTCATATTCAAGCAAAATGATGAACATACCGTTTCATCTGTCTACGGTGCATTTAATATATATTCCGAGGATGAAATAAAACTTGAATTAAGTCAGGGCTTCGGTGTTTCCGATGCAATGACAGGACTTATTACACCGAATAACTTCAGTGAGAGTGTTGATGACTTCTTAAAGCAAAATCCCAATTCCAAAAATGTAATGATTTACATTGATGTTGATAATATGAGCCTTATCAACAGCACGCTTGGCTATGAATACGGCAATTCTCTTATTAAAGAATTTGCCAATAAGCTGCGTGCATTAAATACCAAAAACACTTTGGTGTGCAAAGGTCCTTCCGACAAATTTTATGTGTTTGTTGAAAATGTAACTCACCAGAGCGAACTGGTCTTATTCGTTGAAAAGCTTCATCAGGAGCTTCGCAAGCCGTATAAAACTCCGTTTGAAAGCGGTACTTTTACCGCAACCATGGGTATATCGCGTTATTCTGTTGACGGCAAGGATTGCAAGCATCTGCTCATGACTGCCGAATATGCGGCTACCACCGCAAAACTTAACGGCAACGGCGCGTATACATTTTATAATGCCGGTATGAGAAATGCTCTCGACCTTTCTGAAAAAGGTGAGCACAGTGCCGAAAGTATCGCCGTTGAACCGCGTTTTGTGCCTGTTTATGATTCTGAAACCAAAAAGCTTATATGCTATGATTATGTTCCGTTTACTGTCTACGATAATGCTGTAAATGTAAATCCCGAAGTATTCTTTGACCTTAATAAAAATGATGATGGCAAAAAGAATAAAAGCTTCCTTGCATTCAAAACCATCGCATATATGCTTCTCGGTATGAAATCATCCGGCAAAGAGGTTCCGCCCGTTTCGGTATACACGCTGTTTACACCAAATGATATTTCGGGACTTACACAGGAGCTGAAAAACTTTGTTCGCGATAATGATTGCTCGGGACTTGATATATGCATAATGCTTCCGCAGGACTTTGTTGACGGTATATCAATAAGAAGATTGCAGACATTTTCCCGTTTCATAAACGACTGCGGTTTCAGTCTCGGTTTATATCTTGTGGGTGCAAGGTATATACATAACATTTGTTACAAGGAGAATATTTTCAGGCGCTATGTAGTTACGCCGGAATATATTTCGCGTTCCGTCGCTTACGGCGCCGATATATATTATACCGTTGAAACGATCAACAGATTGCGCAGATGTGTTGACGATATTACCTTACCCGGTGAAAATATGAATTTCACGTGCGACAAGCTACACGAATCGGGCTGTAAATCATTTTCGATTACGGGAGAAACACTTGTCGGCTCGGAAGCTCTTGTCGAAGATTTCGTAAAGCGCGAAAAATCGGTGATGAAGCCTGTATCCTATGCAAAATCACCCGTAAGTGAAATCGACCCGATGATGTTTTATCTCGACTTTGTCCGCGGTGCTTCTGTATACGGTATTTATGATATCAATTCAGACAGTATTGCATTGTCATCCAATGTCAATAAAGTGTTCGGTTTTGATATTTTCCGTCATATTGCCAACGGCGCAACCGTCAGATTCAAGAACCTTATTCATCCCGATGACCTTGAATTTGCACTCGCCGAGCTCGCAAAGCTGAAAATTACACTTTCCGTAGCACGCTTTGATATAAGAATTATAGCCGATGCGCACGCCTGCTCATTCAAAAACTATGAGTTGACCGTTTCCTGCATTGTCGATGATAAAGGGGTGCCTGTAAGATTCCACATGATGTTTATTCCGAAATCATAATTGCGATTTCAGCTCCTCCAAAACCCTTTTTTCGATTCTCGATACGTACGATCTTGAAATATTAAGCTTATCGGCTATTTCTTTTTGAGTTAAAGGCTCGCTGCCGTCAAGCCCGTAACGCTTGATTATTATTTCACGGTCACGCTTATCGGCTATTTCATCAACAAGTTTCACGAGCTTATAAATTTTGGTTTTGGTATCTATATCATCTATTATATCGTTTTCATTGCTTATTATTTCCATCAGCGTCATTGGGTTACCGTCGCTGTCGGTATCTATCGGCTCGCTTATTGAAATTTCCTGCGAAATTTTCTTGCAGCTTCTGAAGTACATAAGTATCTCATTTTCAATACAGCGCGAGCAATATGTAGCAAGTTTTGTTCCTTTTGCGGTTTTGTAACTGTTTATTCCCTTAATCAATCCGATTGTACCTATGGAAATCAAATCATCCTGTTCCGCATAATTTGAGTAATATTTTTTTATTATGTGCGCAACAAGTCTTAAATTGTGTTCTATCAGTTTTTCCTTTGCCTTATTATCACCTCTTACAAGCAGAGCGAGAGCTTCGGCTTCTTCTGCGGGTTTTAAAGGGGCGGGGAATGCATCATCATTTGTGACCTGCAGAATCAGGCACAGCATATTTCCGATTGCGGATATTATATCCATGTCATCACCTCGGTTTAATTTATGCTTGCGACTCCTTAACTTTGCAAGTCCGAAAAAAAGAGTGAGTAAATGAAAAAATTCGAACAATTCAGTTCTACAATTCGTATCTCGGCTTTAACATTATTCGCTATTGCCGCTACGGTAATATATTATTTTGTTTGGAACTCTTTATATAATCATAAAGTTTTCGAGCATCCGTATGTCGGCAGCGGTAAGTTGTTTATAGTTGCTGTGTATTTTGTGGTTTTGATTATTTCCGGCGTATTTCTCGGAGCTTCTCGAATCGACAAGCTTCGCAAGGGTGAAATAATTTTCTATTCCGCAGTTGCGCTCATATTTACAAACGGCATAGCATATACGCAGGTGTGCCTTATCGCGTCGCGTATTGTAAATATTATGGGTATGGTTTATATCCTTATTTTTCAGACCACGTTCCTGCTGCTCTGGTCTTACGCTTCGTTCGCGGTCGTTCACACCCTTAATCCCCCTGAAAATATGCTTATTGTGTTCGGCAGTCATCAGGCGACCGAGCTTGTGTATAAAATGAGCAGAATAAAAGAACGCTTCGTTATTAGGGAATCTGTCAGCGTTGATGAGGGTTATGATGAAATAATAAAACGTGTTGACAGATATGACAGTGTTATTATCTGCGATGTACCCGCGAGATTGCGTAACGATATTCTTAAATATTGTTACGATAATGATAAAAATATTTATGTTGTCCCGAAGATTTCCGATATTCTTCTGCGCAGTGCTTCCGATGTTACATATTTCGATTCGCCTTTAATTAACTGCAAATCAAACGGACTTACTGTTGAGCAGCGTTTTTTCAAACGTTTATTCGATATTGTCATTTCATTAACGGCATTGATCGTTCTTTCGCCGTTGTTTGTGATTGTTTCGTTGTGTATAAAATGCTATGACAAGGGTCCCGTATTTTACAAACAGAAACGCTGTACGAAAAATTTGAAGGAATTCGATATTCTTAAATTCAGAAGTATGGTCATTGATGCTGAAAAGAACGGTCCGCAGCCCGCAACAAAAAACGATGAACGAATAACACCTGTCGGTAAATTTCTGCGTTCCACAAGAATTGACGAATTACCGCAGCTTATCAACATTCTGAAGGGCGATATGTCAATCGTTGGTCCTCGTCCCGAAAGAATTGAACATGTCAGTAAATATTGTGCTCAGATTCCGGAATTTGTGTTCAGGTACAAAGTAAAAGGCGGTCTTACCGGCTATGCGCAGGTTTTCGGCAAATATAACACAAAGCCATACGATAAACTGAAAATGGATTTGATCTATATACAGAATTATTCGCCGGCTCTTGATATAAAGCTGATTATTATGACTGTCAGAATTTTGTTCAGCAAAGACAGTACCGAGGGCTTTAAGGAAAAAACGAAAGGTAAAGGTTAATGTGGATCTTTTTTATATGATACTTGCAGGCGGAATAGGCGAAAGAATGCATTCGCCCGAGCTTCCCAAGCAATATATTAAAGTCGGCGGAGAGCCGATAATTATAAGAACTGTTCGAAATTTTGAAGAATACGGCGTGTTTCAGGCGGGAGTTATCTGCTGCCCGGTTGATTGGATTGAATACACCAAAGCGCTGCTCGGCGAATACGGCTTGAATTCCGAAAATGTTTTCGTTATTTCCGGCGGCAAAAACAGAAGCTCTTCGGTTAAAAACGGCTGCAGATTTCTGACCGAACGCTTTAATGTAACAGAAGATGATATCGTTCTGACTCACGATGCCGTTCGCCCGTTCTTTGATGCGCGCATTATTAAGGATAATATTGAAGCTTGTGAAGAATACGGCGCAGCAAATACGGTAATGCCTGTTTATGATTCGGTAATAAGGACCTCAAGCGGCGATTTTCTCACAGAGCATCTGCCGCGCAAGGAGCTTTACCGCGTGCAAACGCCGCAAACATTTACGCTGCATAACCTCAACATCGTTATGAATTCACTCACCGATAAAGAGCTGCAAACTTATACCGACGTTGCTTCTGTCTATTTTGACCGCGGTTTTCGCGTTAAGCTCGTTGAGGGCTCTGATTCCAATATTAAAATTACAACGCCGTTTGACCTTGCCGTTGCCGAAACAATAGTTAAAAACTTACCTTGATACGTCAAAACAACTCAAATCAACCAATTAAATTTTAACTTGTGTAATCTTCGAGGATTTCGGTTAATTTATCAATTCCTGAAATTTCTATGCCTTTTTCAATTTTCGCGATATCCTCGGCAGGTAATGAGCGCGTATAGATTTCATAAATTTCGTTGGGCGTTTCACTGCCGTCGTAGAAAACGGCGATTCTGCCGTTGTAATCTTTGAGAATGTATTTTTGAACGGTTATTTCGGATAATGTTGTTGTGTTTTCGGTTTTATTGTTACGGGTGCGCACCGTACCTGCCAATATTCCTGCAGCCAATATTGCCGATACCGATATTATGGTTATTGTCTTTTTAATATTATCACTTCCTTCGTTCAAATCTTTTTCACTTTCAACGCGTTTATTCAGTTTATTTTATTTTTCCGTTTTTCGGGGAAATTATTTATAAATAACAGTAAATCATTTCATTTGGAGGTACTTTCCTTTATGGCGAAAAATCCGCATAAAAAGAGCTTTCCGGATTCAATACTGAAAGTTAAAAAATCCTTTAAGCAACAATCTGATGCTTCCGCAAAATCTACGCGCAGGAGAAAGAAAAATCGCAAACCCATGCCGATTTGGCTTAAGCGTGTATTAACAGTATGTGTAATACTGTTTTCCGTAGCGCTTATATGCGGCGTTGTGGGCGGCACTTATGTTTTCACATTTGCAAAAGATTATGTTGAGGGCGAAAAGAAAATAGACCTTGATGATTATAAGGCCAACCAGGAGCAGACAAGTATAATTTATGCCTATGACTCCGACGATAATCTTGTTGAGCTTCTGCGACTTCACGGCGCTCAGAACCGCGTGTGGATCAACTATGACGAGATTCCCGATACTCTTGTTGATGCGTTCAGAGATCTTGAAGATAAGCGTTTTCCCGACCACCACGGTGTTGACTGGATCCGTACCGTCGGCGGTGTCGTGAAATCCGGCTTTAAGGAAGGCGGCTCCACAATAACACAGCAGCTCATTAAAAACCTTACCGGCGAAAACGGCAGAACCGTTTCGCGTAAGTTTTACGAAATACTGAATGCGCTGAATGTTGAACGCTTTTATAATAAAGACACAATTATGGAATTCTACCTTAACACCGTTTACCTCGGCAACGGTTGTTACGGTATTAAAACCGCGGCGGAAAAGTATTTCGGTAAAAATGTCGGCGACCTTAATGCCGCCGAATGTGCTGTTATTGCTTCAATTACTCAGTTTCCTGCCGAGCAGGACCCGCTTTACGATCCCGACAGTGTTACCGACCGTAAAGAACTCTGCCTCGGTTATATGCTTGAAGCGGGCGATATAGACGAAGAAGAATATGAAGAAGCCTGCGATTTTGAGTTGATTTACACCAACAGCGAAAATTTTAAGGGCAGCACCGTCTCAGACGATGATGATGACGATGAGAATGATAAAGAGTATACCGAAGAGGATGTAAGATTCAAAGATTCCGGCGAATCCTCATATTATGTAGAATATGTTATCGACAAGGTTATTGCCGATTTACAGAAAGAATACGATTGGACTTACAACGAAGCCTGGCGCAAGGTTTTCTTCGGCGGTTTACGAATTTACTCCGCGGTCGACCTCAAAGTTCAGCGCGCGGCTGAAGATGTTTATGTTAACCGCGAAACAATGCCTGAGGAAGAAGATACCGAAGACGAACCCGCTGCACAGTCTTCAATGACCATTATGGATTACAGCGGCAGGGTAGTGGCAATGGTCGGCGGTGCCGGCGAAAAGGAGGCTTTCCGCGGACTCAACCGAGCTACCGACTCACCGAGACAGCCCGGCTCATCAATTAAACCCCTTTCTGTTTATGCTCCTTGTATTGAAAATAATATCTGCACTTACTCCACAAAGGTTCAGAACTACGGCATAAGGCTTGGTTCTTCGCGCTGGCCGAGAAACTTCGGCGGCGTTACCGGTTCGGCAAAGGAATTTGTCAGCGTTCAGTATGCCGTTCAGGAATCACTTAATACCGTACCTGCCCAGCTTGTAAGACAAATAGGTATTTCACCCTGCTTTGACTTTCTTGTTGATGATCTGCACTTCACAACGCTTGTTACCGATGAAAACGATGAAGATTATGACGGCAACTATTCATCGATTTGCGTCGGCGGTATGAGCCACGGTGTTACCACGCTTGAAATGACTGCGGCTTATGCAATGTTCGGCAATAACGGTTATTACTTTGAGCCGTACTGCTATTATAAGGTTACAAACAATGACGGCTCCGAGATTCTGCTTGAAGACGGCGATAAGCCCGGCAAACAGGTATTGAGCGAAAGTGCCGCAGGTGTTATGCGCCAGCTTTTGAGAACAGTTGTTACAATGGGTACCGGCAGCAGTTATGCCGTAAGCGGCTTTGAAACATTTGCAAAAACCGGTACAACTACCGATGATAAAGACCGTTGGTTTGTCGGCGGCACACCTTATTATGTTGCTGCTGTATGGTATGGTTATGATGAACCGCGAGCCATAACAAATACTTGGGGCAACCCCGCAGGTAAACTCTTTAACGCTGTTATGGAACCTGCGCACGAAGGTCTTGCCGACAAGAGTTATCCCTCCGCAAGCGGAATGGTTGCAAGGCGATACTGCACGATTACGGGCGATATTGCTTCCGATACATGCGCGAGTACATCTTTGGGGTACTACAAGTCGTCTAATATTCCCGCAACCTGCAAGAACTGTGCAATGATTCACGCTATCGGCGCGGAAATACCCGATGAGGTGACCAAACCCTCTGCAACGACTACAAAGAAGGTTACAACTACCGAAGCATTATCTGCTTCCACTGCTAAACCGGACGATCCCGGAGATGTTGAGACAACAACAGAGAAACCCGCCAACGATGAACCTGCAACCGCGGCACCCCCCGTTGAAGACGGCGATACACTTTCCGCCGCAAATGACGAAGAATAAAATTTAAGAGGCTGATATTAAAACCGTCAACCTCGGATTTTGGAGAATTATGGTAATATTATCTGTTGATTACGGCGACAGGCGTACGGGTATTGCCGTGTGTGATAAGAATGAAATCCTTGCTACCGGCATAAAAGTTATTGAAGAATGGAACGCCGAAGCACTTGCCGTGAAAATTTCAAACGAAGCGGCTGCGCGCAAAGCCGAACTTATCGTTATAGGGATGCCGAAAAATATGGACGGTTCTTCCGGTTACAGAACGGAGGAGTGCCGACATCTCGGTGAGCTTATAAGTGCAAAATCCGCCGCGCCCGTTGAATATTGGGATGAAAGGCTGACAACAGTAAGTGCCCATTCAATACTAAACGAGGTGAATGTTCGCGGGAAAAAGCGCAAACAGACTGTTGATGCAGTTTCCGCCGAAATAATTTTGCAGAATTATATTGACCACAGAAAAGTAAATTTGAAATAATTTGTAAATTTTATTGACTTAATCTTTCTTAAATGTTAAAATATATTGTCAGATTATGATTTATTTGTTAAGGAGAATGTTATGAGAACTTACGGCATAACTAAAACTACAAATAATACCAAAACTTCGTTTTCACTTAATATCGACGGTACCGGCAAATCTAAGGTTAAGACGAATTGTTCATTTCTTGACCATATGTTTGAGGTTATTGCCAAGTACGCAGGCTTCGATATTTATATAACATGCGATATGGTTTCAAAGCAGTATGATGCTTTCCATATAGTTGAGGATGTTGCCTCGTTATTCGGCACTTCGTTCAGAGAAGCTCTTGGTGATAAACGCGGCATCAACCGTTTTGCCAACTGCTACATACCCATCGACGATGCTCTTATTCTTGAGGTTGCCGATGTTGACGGCGGCGCTTATGTTAAGTTCGATGTTCCGCTTGAGCATACATCCATCGGTGATTTCGATACACAGTTTCTGGAAGCATTCTTTATTGTTTTTGCACGCCATGCGGGTATAACACTGCATGTTAAAGAAATCAGCGGCTCAAATATCCATAATGTTGTTGAAGGCTGCTTCAAGGCATTGGCGCGTGTTCTTAAAGAAGCTTCTGCTTTTGAGGATTCTTCTAAAATTGAGCTTCCCACCGCAAAAACCGGTTTTTAATTTCCTTTACGGCAGGTAATTTTATGTTCAAATCATTAAGTTTTGCCGACCTTAATAAATATGATTTACCGCAGAATTCCGACGAGTATTCTGCGGATTTCGTTTTGTGCAAAGCTTTGAATATCGCCGAGTCAATTCTTAAATGCGGCGGTGAGCCCCACAGAATAGAGGATACCGTTGAACGTATCTGCCTTGCTTACGGTGCGTCGGATACAGACGTTTTCGCTCTGCCGTCGTTGATTATTGCCGGTATAAGAATGCCTGACGGTACACATTCCACACAGATGCGCCGTGTTTTGAAAACCGAAAACAATATGTTCCGTCTTGATATCGCAAACGATATTTCAAGAAAAGTCTGCTCGTTCGAAATTGCGCTTTCCGAAGTAGATAAAAAGCTTGCCGATATTGAGAAGAAAGAACCTTTCAACCCTTTGCTTGCATATTTGGGCAGTATTCTTTCCGCAGGCGGATTTGCCGTATTTTTCGGCGGCACTTATATTGACGGTATTGCCGCTATGATCTGCGGTTTGTTTGTTACATTACTCAATCGACACAGAATCAGATTTATAAATCCGCTTATTCATGTCGTTATCACATCTTTTATTGCGGGTATAATTGCGCTTATACTTATGAAATTCGGAATAGGCGACAATACCGATATGATTATGATAGGCACAATAATGCTGCTCATACCCGGGCTTTCTTTCGGTAACGGGATAAGGGATTTATTATTCGGTGATATTATTTCCGGCATATTTCAGCTTGTGCAGGCGGCGCTTATAGCCGTAATGGTTGCATTTGGCTTTGCAGCAGCCGGCTTGGTATTCGGAGGTGTGATTATATGACCTCCGATATGATTGTTAAAGTAATTTCGGGTGTAATAAGTACACTTGGTTTTGCAATTCTTTTTAAGCTAAAGCCGAAGCATCTGCCGTTTTCAATGTTATGCGGGCTCGTTTCTTGCCTGATTTATTTTCCGTTATATAAAGAATTGAACAGTATGTTCATTTCAAATTTTTTTGCCGCATTCGCAACGGCACTGACTGCCGAGATATTGGCGATTATCTGTAAAACACCGACAACTGTATTTTTGATTACCGGCTGTATAACACTCGTACCGGGCAGTATGTTGTTTTACGGAATGACGAACCTGCTTGAACAGAATTACAGCGAAGCTGCCAATTACCTGTTTATGACACTTAATGTCGGCGTGGCTATCGGCGGCGGTATCATTGCTTCATCGCTCGTAAGAGTTCTTATTAAATATACAATTATTCAATACAGAAAGTATAAAATGAAAAAAGAACAAAAATAAAAAAATCCCCGCGCACTTCGGAGTAAGTTATCCGTTAAATGCGCGGGGATAATTTTAATCAAATTATTTTATCTGCAGTTTTTTGAGAAGCGTTTTGCAATCCTCAAGGTCCATTATTTTCGGAACGGGGTAGAGGGGATTTCCTTCTTTAAGAGCGCGCTTTGCAATAATATCGATATCTTCATCTTTTATTTGCTCAAAGCCGGTCGGAATATTCATATCCTCATTGTACTTGCGAATTGCGGCAATAAATCTTTTGGCTTTTTCTCTGTCGCCCTGTGCAGGACCTGAAACACCAACTAAATCGGCAAGCTCGGAAAGGCGTTTATAGGCGGTTTCACCGTAATAATCAAGCACATACGGGAGTATAACTGCCATGGCAAGTCCGTGCGGAATATGGTAATAACCGCCGAGATTATGACCGATTGCGTGAACATACCCGACATAAGCTCTCGTAAAAGCCATTCCGGCATAATACGAAGCTTTCAGCATATTGTTGCGAGCATCAATATTCTTGCCGTCGGCGTATGCTGTTTTAACATTATCAAATACAAGCTTAATAGCTTTAATCGCATATTCCTCGGTATTTGCAACGTTACTTCTGCCGATATAAGCTTCAACCGCGTGTGTAAGCGCATCCATACCGGTCGTTGATGTAATGTGGGGAGGAAGACCGACAGTGAGTTCGGGGTCAAGTACGGCGTATATGGGGCGAAGCTTCGGGTCGTTTATCGGGCATTTTTCGTGAGTTGATTCATCGGTAACAACCGCTGCAAGAGTAACCTCGGAGCCCGTACCCGCTGTGGTGGGTACTGCAAAAAGCGGAGGCAGAGCATGGCGTATATGAAGAAGACCGCGCATATCTTTTACACTGATTTTCGGGTTTGTGACCCTTGCACCTGCAGCTTTGGCGCAATCCATCGGGGAACCGCCGCCGAATGCAACGATGCTGTCGCAATTATTATCGAGATAGACATTTTTTGCATCTTCAATATTCTCAATAGAAGGATTGGGTTGAACGCCGTCAAATATGCAGTATTTAACGCTCTCTTTTTCAAGAGCTTCAAAAAGACCGTCAAGCAGATGAAGCCCCATAAGACCTTTATCTGTAACTATAAGAACATTTTTAAGGCCTTTGGACTTAATGAATTCCGGGAGTTTTTTTACCGAGCCGGGGCCCTCAAGAAGCTCGGGCTCTTTCCAATTAAAAAGATTAGTCCCCATGATCAGCTTAAAGCTTGACTGGTATGCTCTGTAATATAAATTTTTTATACTCATATAAATATTTCCTTTATTTTAATTTGTTTATTTTATCCTTCAAATCATCTAATAATTCTTCAAGAAGAACAGTCTGGCGTTTGAATCCCTCTTTTAGAAACGGGAAGGCTTTCAGCAGGCGCGACTTGGTTTTATTCTTTTTCTCGACAGCCTCAATTTTGAATCTGTCGTATTTACAGCGCAAATCTGCAAACCCGGAAACGATTTCATCGCGACTTTCATCGGAAATACGATCAAACTTATTTTCCATTACAGTATAAGCTCTGACTGCATAAACAGAAATTTCATCGGAAAGCTTTTTGAATTTGACAGATATTTTTCTAATACCGAGTGCGTTAATGACGGTATCAAGCAAATCGAAGAAAAAGACTGTAAGAATAATATAAACGATTATATCGCGTGAAGCTTCGCTGACCTGCTTTATTATAAATAAATCTATTATCGGGTGTAAAACATAGCAGAATAAGCACGAAGCAGTGCCCCAATAAAACGTATGTGTCAAACAAATTCTGCCCTGAATGTTAAAGCGCATACCCGAATAATCCCACCAGCGTGCATTGAAGAGTTTTTCCATAATGTAGCTTGTGGCAAATTCAACCGCATCGCATACAAGCATACCGACCGAAAAAATCATCAATTCATTCAGATACGGGTGAGATGTTGCTTCGCGAAGCGGCATCAGCAACAGCAGAATGACCATTGCGCCGGTGCCGTAAATGGGGCATAGGGGACCGCGCAAAAAACCGCGGTTTATCCACTTTTTAGGCTTGAATGAACAATAGCACGATTCAAAAAACCAACCGATGAAGCTGTAAAAGAAAAAGTAAAAAATGTAATCAATAAATCTCATGATTCACCGCCGATTCCCGTAAGCTTATGGATTTTTTCGCGATATTTTTCCGATGCAGAGTATATCAGCTCAACAGTAGCACAGTATTTATCCATAGCGGTAACAACATAACTTTCGGCATATTTGGGTGGCACAACAGTAAGCGGCCACATGTGCTTACCGATAATGTCTGCTTCTTTTTTATTGAGAGTACCGCAAAGGTAATAAGCATTTTTCAATGCGGTTTTCGGGTGACGGTAACCGTGGAGCTTGTGGCTTGAATCATCCTCACGCCAATCGTAATAGAAAAGGTCGTGCATAGTTGCCGCTCGCGCCGTGCTTACATAATCAAGACCGAGTTTTCGTGAAACAAGAAAGCTCAAATACGCAACGCTTGTAATATGCTGAAGTCTGTTGATTTTGAAGTGCTGTTCAAATCCGGCAAGCTGTTGAAGCTGTTGAGAATTGTATAAATCGCCTGCAACTGAAAGATAGTCATTCCACGACTGTTTATCTTTTCTGTATGACGAAATATATGCATTATGTAGCTTGCTCAAAATACCACCTTTGTTAATTCTTTATAATTTTATGGAAAACTTTTTTGCCTTTTTTGACAATAACATAGCCCTTGTCAAATTCAGCGGTACCGATAACCGCGGCTGGCGAGGTGATTTTATTATCATCAATACTTACGCCGCCCTGCTCGATAAGGCGCCTTGCTTCGCCGCGTGATGATACAAGACCGGCTTTTATCATAACATCTATAACACCGACGTTTCCGTCTGTGAAGTCAGCATCGCTAATATCGGTTGAGGGCATATTTTCGGAATTGCCCGAGCCGGAGAATACGGCTTTTGCGGCACTTTCGGCTTTTTTAGCCTCTTCCTCGCCGTGAACGAGAGCGGTAAGCTCATAAGCGAGAATCTCTTTAGCCTTATTAAGCTGACTGCCTTCCCATTTATCCATTTCATCAATCTGATCAAGGGGAAGGAAGGTGAGCATTCTAATACATTTAAGAACATCACTGTCGCCGACATTACGCCAATACTGATAGAAATCGTAAGGCGTGGTCTTATTCGGGTCGAGCCATACGGCGTTGCCTGCGGTTTTGCCCATTTTTTTGCCCTGCGAGTCGGTGAGCAGGGTAATGGTCATAGCGTGCGCATCTTTACCGAGTTTTTTCCTTATAAGCTCCGTACCACCGAGCATATTGGACCACTGATCGTCGCCGCCGAACTGCATATTGCAGCCTTTGTTTTTGAAAAGATAGTAGAAGTCATAGCTCTGCATTATCATATAATTGAACTCAAGGAAGCTGAGACCTTTTTCCATACGCTGCTTATAGCATTCCGCTCTGAGCATATTATTGACCGAGAAGCAGGGACCTACATCGCGCAAAAGGTCAACGTAATTGAGTTTAAGCAGCCAATCGGCGTTGTTCACCATTTCAGCTTTGCCTTCGCCGAATTCAATGAAGCGTTCCATCTGTTTTTTGAAGCATTCGGCGTTATGCTCTATATCTTCCCTGGTAAGCATTTTTCTCATATCGGTTCTGCCGGAGGGATCACCTATCATAGTCGTGCCGCCGCCGATGAGTGCAACGGGCTTGTTGCCCGCCATCTGCAGCCTTTTCATAAGTGTAAGCGCCATAAAATGACCTGCCGTAAGGCTGTCGGCAGTGCAGTCAAAACCTATGTAAAACTTAGCATTACCGCTGTTTACCATAGTTCTGATTTCTTCCTCATTCGTTACCTGCGCAATAAGACCACGGGCGATGAGTTCTTCATAAATTCCCATAAATATACGTCTCCTAAATACATAATTTAACTTATACATTATATAAAATCAAAAGATGATTGTCAACAACAACAGAAAAAGTTATCAAACTAAAACGAGAAATAATTATTGACAAACGATAATTTTTGTGATATATTTTTCGCGAGGTGATAAATAAATGAAAGAAAATGAATTTTCTTTGAAATTTACTGTCGGTGTTATTAAATTTATCGGAGTAATTTTCACCGTTCTGCTTTTTGTTTTCCGGAAACTTGCGGATATTTATTGCAGGTATGCCTATGTTTCGTATAATCACGGCAAATACTTAGCCCTGGTTATAACATTTTATGTTTGTTCACCGCTCGCGGCGCTCGTTCTTTATTATACACATAAATTCCTGAAAAATGTTCAGAAGGGAAAAGTCTTCACTGCAGAAAATACTAAAATACTCAGAGTACTTTCCTACGCCTGCTTCGCAGCAGTTCCGCTCTCAATACCAATGTGCTTTTTCTTTGCTGGTGCATTTCCCATACCTTGCTCGGCAGCGTTTATGGCACTTATTCTGCGCGTTCTCAAAAATGTTTTTGCCGAAGGCTGCGAAATTAAAGACGAAAACGATTTGACTGTTTGAGGTGGCCGGAAATGAGTATAATCGTAAATGTTGATGTTATGCTCGCCAAAAGAAAAATGTCATCGCAGGTTCTTGCGGCGCGTGTGGGAATAACTCAGGCAAATCTTTCAATATTAAAAACGGGTAAAGCGAAAGCGGTCAGGTTTTCAACACTTTCGGCAATATGCCGCGAGCTTGATTGTCAGCCCGGCGATATTCTTGAATATATTGATGATGAAAAGGAGGAATAACGATGGAAGAACTTAATAACGGCAACAATATTCCTGAATCGAATAATAATTTTGAGAATCGGCAGCAGTATTATCAGATGCCGCCCGTTAAACAAGTTAAAACTGTTCCGCTTGATAAAAAAGATTCTGTCTTCTTTATTATTATTGCCGTTCTCACATTCTGTGATTTATTGCTCGGAGTATTTTGTGAATTAAGTCTCGGCTTTTCACTGTTCTCTGTACTTTTTACGGTTGCTTCGTATTTTTATGTATATAAAAAGAATAACGGTTTAAGGATTTATTCAAAACTGACGTTGATTTTGTCTGTCCTTTTGGAAATATCATTCGTTTTTAATGACGATACAGCCGTTAAAATTATTGATATACTTGCAATAGGATTTCTTTATATTATTTTTACTGCCGACGAATGCGGTTCGCTGACCTGCAAAGACGGCAAATATATGTCTCTGTTTGAACCGATTATCAATGCAATTACAAGAACGATCGACAACTTCACGCTTCCTGCAAACTCGCTTAAAAAAGCGGAAAAAGAGGGGAGCAAGAGCGCTGTAATACGCATTGCACTCGGTTTACTTATTGCAATACCGCTGCTTGCCGTGATATTGCCGCTGCTTATTGAATCGGATATAGCCTTTTCTTCGTTGATTTCAAAATTATTTGAAGATGTTTCAACGGTTATCGTGAGTCTTTTAATATCGGCGTTGGTTTTTCCGTTTGTTTTCATCTATCTTTTTGCCGAAAGAAAATGCGGTGCTGAAAATAATAAGGCTTTTAATAGCAAGCAGGGGAACATATCGCCTGCCACACTGAACACGGTTCTTTTTTGTGTTTGCGCCGCTTATGTTATTTATCTCATTTCACAGCTTGCCTATATTTCAGATGCATTTGCATTTATACTGCCCGATAATTACACAAAAGCTCAGTTTGCAAGAAGCGGATTTTTTGAAATGAGCATTATCGCTTTCATAAATGTGCTGATAATCGGTCTTACAGGCAACCTTGTTAAACACAATGAAAAAGGTAATTTACTGATTTTCACCAAGATACTGCTTGTATTCATAACAGTATTTTCACAGTTTTATATTATCACGGCATTTATAAAAATGGCGCAGTATATCAGCGCTTTCGGCTTAACAAGGCTGAGGGTTCTTACAAGTGTTTTTATGATTATGCTGTTCGTGATATTCACGGTAATCCTGTTAAGTCTTTTTGTCAAAAAAATACCGTACGGAAAAGCGATAATAATTATAGCAGCTTTTACACTTCTTTCCGTTTCAATCTGCGATATAAACAATGTAATAGCCGAGCACAATTACGAACGCTATGCAGCAGACGGCAAAGAGCTCGATTTAAACGAATACAGCGAATTGGGAGTTTCCGGCTATTTGCAGTTATATGAAATAGTAAAAACGGGCGATGAAAAATACAGCAGCAAAGCCGAGTATATTCTTTTGGAAGATGCTCAGTCAAGGTTTGATTTTAACGACGAAAACTATGATATAAAGAATCGCAGTATATACGATATTTTCAGATTTAATACAACAAAATCCAAAGCTTTGAAGATTGTTGCTGAATTACACAATACTTATACTGAGGAAGACATTGACGAAATATACAACAAGCATTTTGATTATGAGTATGCCGCCGACGGAATATATGAGTTTTTACCTTATGATTCGGTTCTGGAACAGAGTATTACATACGATAATTTCGGCGAAATAAATATATGTTACAATAAGTACACATTCAATGAAGCCGAATTTGAATTTTCCGATTACGATTATTGCATGGCAAAAGTCAATGACGAAAACATTGCAGATTTTAAAAAATCATTATCGCAATTTGAAAATCTCGCAGCTGAAAGTGATATAATTTTAAAAGCGTACGATTTTGATGAATCAATATTAAGCGAGAATGATTATTTCGGAAAGAATTATTACACACATGATAATTTTGAAAATTTACAATTTGTAC
The DNA here is from genome assembly GCA_045617785.1 of Acutalibacteraceae bacterium. Taxonomy (GTDB): domain Bacteria; phylum Bacillota; class Clostridia; order Oscillospirales; family Acutalibacteraceae; genus DTU089. The sequence goes on along the minus strand of JAZLJH010000038.1, from coordinate 47,317 downwards.
TGTATGATGCCGAAACGGGAGTGATTTATTATTTCAAAATTGACCGAAATTTTTAAAACGCTATTGACAATTACTGATTTGGTGTTAAAATAACTACGATGAAACTTCAGGGCGAGGTGTAATTCCTCACCGGCAGTATAGTCTGCGAGCGTTTTGCTGATCGGGTGCAATTCCCGAACCGACGGTTAAAGTCCGGATGAAAGAATGTTTCTGCCATTCACGGATTTTCGCCCTGATTATTTCAGGGCGATTTTTTTGTGGGGGGATAACTTTGCTCAATAATAAGAAACTTACCATGCGGCAGAAAATTCAGCGTATTACCGTTGCGGCTATATTCACGGCGCTTTCATTTGTGCTTATGCTGTTATTCAGAATACCGTTGTTCACATCATTCTATGAGCTTGAATTTTCCGATTTTCCGCTGCTGATGTGCGCTTTTGTTGTCGGTCCGGCATATTCTCTGGTTTCACTTTCCATTGTCAGCATTTTACAGATGCTTACAGTCAGTTCATTCAGCGGAATTATCGGGTTTGTAATGCACTTCGTTTCCTCCGCCGCAATGATATTGCTTGTTTATTTTGTCAGAAACCGCATTAACGGCTTAAAAGGTGTAATTATTTCGGCAATTGCGGGCATTCTTGTTATGACGGTGGTTATGATACCGATGAACATCTGGCTGACGTCAGTTTTTATGAAGCTGCCGGTTAATGAATTTATTGACGGATATATCGTAGTATGTATTGCATTCAATGTAATTAAATCACTTTGCAACATAGTTCTGTTCAATATTTTATATCCGTTCATATTAAAACAATACGACAAAATGTTTAATAAAAAGTAAAATCTGCAAAAGTATTGACAAAATCGGCTAAACTGAATAAAATTTATAAGGTCATACACATTTGTGATATTTGGAGTGATTCTTTTTTATGGTGTTTGAAAAAGTCAAAAAAATTCTTTGTGAAGAATTTGACCTTGACGAATCAGAAATTTCACTTTCTGCAACACTTGAAAGCGATTTGGGTATTGATTGGGAAACCGATATTTACGACCTTGTAATGTCGCTTGAAGATGAATTCAGTATTGAAATTCCCGATGAAGCTCTTGATGAAATCTCTACTTTGGGCAACCTCATAAGCTACATCGAAGAAAACATTGAATAAGAGGACTTAAAAATGGCAGAACAGAAAAAAATGGTAGAAGCGATTACATCTATGGAAGATGATTTCGCGCAATGGTACACGGATGTAGTCAAAAAGGCTGATCTTGTTGACTATTCAAGCGTTAAGGGCTGCATGATCATTCGCCCTTACGGTTATGCAATTTGGGAGAATATTCAGAAAATTCTCGATAACCGATTCAAAGAAACAGGCCACGAGAATGTTTATATGCCGGTATTTATACCCGAAAGCCTTTTACAGAAAGAAAAAGACCATGTTGAAGGCTTTGCGCCCGAGGTTGCATGGGTAACACACGGCGGAAATGACCCTCTTGAAGAAAGACTTTGTGTCAGACCCACATCCGAAACTCTTTTCTGCGAGCATTATGCAAAAATAGTTCAGTCTTACAGAGATCTGCCGAAGCTCTACAACCAGTGGTGCAATGTTGTTCGTTGGGAAAAGACTACACGTCCTTTCCTGCGCACACGTGAATTTCTGTGGCAGGAAGGCCACACCGTTCACGCAACCGCAGAGGAAGCTGTTGAAGAAACAGAGCGCATGCTCAATGTTTATGCCGATTTCTGCCAAAAATCGCTCTGTATGCCCGTTGTAAAAGGCAGAAAAACCGAAAGCGATAAGTTTGCGGGTGCAGTTGCTACATATGCAATAGAGGCACTTATGCACGACGGTAAGGCGCTGCAGGCGGGAACTTCTCACTACTTCGGCGACGGCTTTGCAAGAGCATTCAATATGACCTATCAGGATAAAGACAATAAACTTCAGTATGTTCACCAGACCTCTTGGGGTACCACTACACGCCTTATCGGCGCAGTCATTATGTCCCACGGCGACAACAACGGACTCGTTTTACCGCCGGATATTGCTCCCATTCAGGTCGTTATCGTTCCCATTGCGCAGCATAAAGATGGCGTTCTTGATAAGGCTTATGAGCTTAAAGACCGTCTTTCGAAGATGTTCAGAGTAAAAATCGATGCAAGCGAGCAGTCTGCCGGCTGGAAATTTGCCGAATATGAAATGAAGGGCGTTCCGCTTCGTCTTGAAATCGGTCCGAAGGATATTGAAAACAATCAGTGTGTACTTGTAAGACGCGACAACCGCGAAAAGATTTTCGTTTCTCTTGATAATCTTGAGGAGGGCATCACCAATGCTCTTAACGATTTTGCGCAGGCTATTTTCAACAAGGCACTTGAAAATCTCAACAACAGAACATTTGCCTGCACAAGCCTTGATGAAATTACCGAAAAGCTCAATGCCAATGGCGATGGCTTTGTAAAAGCAATGTGGTGCGGCAGCGAAGATTGTGAGGATAAAATCAAGGAAATCACCGGCGTAGGTTCACGCTGCATTCCCTTTGAGCAGGAAAAGCTTGCAGACACCTGCATCTGCTGCGGTAAGCCTGCGGAGTGTATGGTATATTGGGGCAAAGCGTATTGATTAAACATAAAAAACGGCTCTCATCATATGTGGTGAGAGCCGTTTTTTTATGCTGTGTGTATCATATCATCCATTGAATATAATGTGTTTCGTTTTTGTCGAATCCGGCAATTATTTCAAAATTGCTTCGATTTTTCACTTCACTTGCAACAGTATTGCCCATTTTACCGCAGCAGCCGCTTAATATTATCCTTGTCATAAAATCGCTCCGAACTTAAATTATGCCGTGATTTTGCAAAGCACATTTAAGTTTATTCGCGTTTTCTTCATTTAATTCCGATAGCGGCATTCTGCACCTGCCCGCATCTTTTCCCATCATCCTCATAGCAGCCTTAACGGGAATAGGGTTTACATCACAAAACAGAGCATTGCATAAATCAATATACTCGGTTTGCAGGCTTGCAGATGCCGTAAAATCGCCTTTAAGACCGAAATCGGCAATTTTATGAGTTACCGCGGGAACAATGTTGGACAGCACGGAAATAACGCCAACAGCGCCCAAAGACATAAAAGATGTGATCTGGTCGTCATTACCCGTGTAATAATTTAGTTTGTCGCCGCAAAGCGCAACTGTCTTGGCGAATGATGCAATATCCCCGTTTGCCTCCTTAATGCCGTTGATAAGCGGCAGCTCGGCAAGAGCGGCATAAGTTTCGGGTTTGATATTTACGCCCGTTCTCGACGGAACATTATAAAGAATAATAGGGGAGGAAACACGCTTTTCGATGTAGGTGAAAGATTCTGTCAAACCATCCTGCGAGCATTTGTTATAATACGGTGTAACCATTAAAAGGCCGTCAACCCCCAGCGTTTCCGCTTCGTTAGAGAGTTTGACGGCCTTTTGTGTATCATTACTGCCTGTACCCGCAATTACGGGTACGCGTTTTGACGATGCGCTGACTGCGGCGCGAATGACTTCGTAATTTTCAAAGTCGGCAAGCGTTGATTTTTCACCGGTCGTGCCGCAGACGATAATTGCATCTGTTCCGTTATTTATTTGTTCGTCAATGAGTTCTTCAAATAAACGATAATTGATTTTTTCAAGATCCTTGCCGGCAAATGGTGTGATAATTGCACAGCCGGCCCCCGTGAAAATCGGCTTTTTCACAGAATGACCCCCAAAAAATTATTTATTATCAGTCCATATAGCCCTCGGCGCAAAGAAGCTCTGCAAGAAGTACCGCACCGCCGGCAGCACCGCGCAGGGTGTTGTGAGCAAGGCATACGAACTTATAATCGAACTGTGTATCCTCACGAAGTCTGCCGATTGAAACAGCCATACCGTTTTCAAGGTTGCGATGAAGCTTTGTCTGCGGGCAATTATCTTCAGTGAAGTAGTGCAGGAACTGCTTCGGTGCGTTCGGCAGTTCAAGCTCCTGCGCTCTGCCTTTGAAATTGCTCCAGCAATCTATCATTTCTTCGGCAGTGGGTTTATTTTCAAATCTTACAAACACAGCCCCCATGTGGCCGTCGGTAACGGGAACGCGAATGCACTGTGCGGTGAAATGCGGCTCCGTTGCGGGAACGATTTCATCACCGACGATTTTACCCCAAAGCTTAAGAGGCTCTTTTTCGCTCTTTTCTTCTTCGCCGCCGATGAAAGGAATAACGTTATCGACCATCTCGGGCCATCTTTCAAATGTTTTGCCTGCGCCGGAAATCGCCTGATATGTGCATACAACAACATCTTTAACACCGTATTTTTCATGGAGCGGGAAAAGGGCGGGAACATAAGCCTGCAGCGAGCAGTTTGATTTAACTGCAATAAAGCCGCGCTTTGTACCAAGGCGTTTTCTCTGCGATTTGATTATTTCAATATGTCCGGGGTTGAGCTCCGGCACTACCATGGGAACATCGGGTGTCATTCTGTGGGCACTGTTGTTGGAAACAACGGGGCACTCCGCCTTGGCATATTTTTCTTCAAGAGCCTTTGTTTCGGCTTTTGTGAGGTTAACAGCACAGAATACGAAATCAACTTTTGAAACGATTTCATCAATATCGTTCTCGGCATCGTAAACTTTCATATCAAGGTATTTTTCGGGAGTGGGTTCGGTCATGCACCAGCGTGAACCGAGGGCCTCCCTGTAAGTAAGACCCGCAGAACGCGAGCTTGCCGCAAGCACGGTTACATCAAACCACGGGTGATTTGCAAGTAAAAGAGCAAATCGCTGACCTACCATACCGGTAGCACCGATAATACCGACTTTGTATTTTTTCATAAGTATCCCTCCGGATATAAAATAGTACTTGTAAAAACGGGTAGAATGAATTATAATTATACTCGTTTTACGGACAACTAATAATATCATTTTTATTCGGTTTAGTCAATTATTATTTACCATTTTTTTTAAGAGGCATCAAATGAATAAATCCGACTTTTTTTATGATTTACCCGAGGAGCTTATAGCACAACATCCAATTGAGCCGCGCGACAGCTCGCGTATGCTTGTTATGCATAAGGGCACGGCAGAACTTGATCACCGTCACTTTTCAGATATATGCGACTACCTTTGTCCCGGTGACTGCCTGATTCTGAACAATACGCGCGTTTTGCCGGCAAGAATTTACGGCGTAAAAGACGGAACGGGCGCAAATGTTGAATTTTTGCTGCTGAATATGCTTGAAAACGATGTTTGGGAAACACTTGCGGGTCCGGGCAAACGCGCCAAAGAAGGCTCAACTTTTGTTTTCGGCGGCGGTCTGTTGCGCGGAACAGTAGAAAAGGTTCTTGATACGGGCAACAGGGTAGTGCGCTTTACATATGAAGACGGCGAGAATTTCTATTCCATTCTCGACAAAATCGGGCAGATGCCTCTGCCGCACTATATTACCGAAGAGTTAAAGGATAACGAGCGTTATCAAACAGTATATTCAAAAGAGCTCGGCTCAGCTGCAGCTCCTACTGCGGGCTTGCATTTCACACCGGAGCTGTTGCAAAAAATCAGCGATATGGGCGTAAATATAGGCTATGTTACGCTGCATGTGGGCTTAGGCACTTTCAGACCCGTAAAAGCAGAAAAAATCGAAGACCATCACATGCACTCCGAGCATTATCATCTGCCCAAAGAAACTGCCGAGCTAATAAATAAAACAAAGCAAAACGGCGGCAGGGTAATAGCCGTCGGCACAACGAGCTGCCGCACACTTGAATCTGCGGCAACCTTCTGCGGTGAAATACGCGAGGATGACAGATTTACCGATATTTTCATATATCCGGGCTATAAGTTCAAATGTATTGACGGTCTTATTACCAATTTTCATTTGCCCGAAAGCACGCTCATTATGCTTGTTTGCGCATTTTACGGCTACGAAAATACAATGGAAGCATATAAAATCGCTGTTAAAGAGAAATACAGGTTTTTCTCTTTCGGCGATGCTACCCTGATTATATAGGTGTTTCGCTATGTATAAGTTACTTAAAACCGAGGGAACTGCACGCCGCGGTGAATTTGAAACCGTTCACGGCACGTTTCAGACTCCCGCTTTTCAGAATGTTGCCACGTGCGGTGCCATAAAAGGCGCTCTTTCAGCCTATGATTTGAAAGATATTGACTGTCAGGTGCAGCTTTGCAACACATATCATCTGCATGTACGCCCGGGAGATGAGCTTATAAAAGATCTCGGCGGTCTGCATAAATTCACGGGGTGGGACGGTCCCATTCTTACCGATAGCGGCGGCTTTCAGGTGTTCTCGCTTGCAGGTCTTCGCAAAATCAAAGAAGAGGGCGTTACTTTCAATTCGCATATTGACGGCAAAAAGATTTTTATGGGGCCGGAGGAAAGTATGCGCATTCAGTCAAATCTCGGCTCAACGATAGCAATGGCGTTTGACGAATGTGTAAAAAATCCCGCCGAATATGATTATGCCAAAGCCTCCACCGAAAGAACGACGCGCTGGCTTATACGGTGCAAGGCTGAAATGGAAAGACTTAATTCATTACCCGATACACTGAATAAAAATCAGCTCCTTTTCGGTATAAATCAGGGTGCTACTTATGATGATCTGCGAATTGAGCACATGAAGACAATTGCCGGGCTTGACCTTGACGGTTACGCCATAGGCGGACTTGCGGTAGGCGAGCCGAAGGAGGATATGTACCGTATCATTTCCGCGGTTGAGCCTTATGCACCGAAAGATAAAATACGCTACCTCATGGGCGTGGGCACACCCGGTAATATTCTTGAGGGCGTCAGCAGGGGTGTCGATCTGTTTGACTGTGTTATGCCGAGCCGCAACGCAAGGCACGGTCATCTGTTCACCTGGAACGGTATAATAAATATGAATAATGCCAAATATGAACGCGATGAATCACCGATAGATCCGCTATGCAGCTGCCCGACTTGCCAAAGGCATTCACGCGCATACATTCATCATTTGTTCAAAGCAAAAGAAATGCTCGCGATGCGCTTGTGTGTTACCCATAATCTGTATTTTTACAATAATCTTATGACTCGCATAAGAGCGGAGCTCGATAACGGCACTTTTACCGAATTTAAGAACAAATATGTTGATTTACTTGATACAAGAATATGATTTTTAATTTTTATAAAAAAACACTTGTATAATTTGTGAGTTACAGTTATAATACATTATACGAATTTTTTGGAGGATAATTTTATGTTTAACTTTATTCAGCTCGCTGCAGCTACTTCAACCGGAACAGGTGCAAAGCAGAATCCCGCATCTTCGCTTATTCTTATGGCAGTTCTTTTCGGCGCGATGTATTTCCTTATGATTCGCCCGCAGAAGAAAAAACAAAAAGAAGAGCAGAATATGCGCGACAGCATCCAGATCGGTGATGAGATTACCACTATCGGCGGTATTATCGGCAGAGTTGTTACCGTTAAGGAAGACAGCATTGTTGTTGAAACCGGTGCCGACAGAGTTAAGCTTAAAATGCAGCGCTGGGCTATTCAGACCAACGAAACCGCAAATGCAAGAATGGAAGCCGAAAAGAAGGCAGCCGAAGATGCCAAAAAGGCTAAAGATGAAAAGGCTGCAATAGATGAAGCAGTCAACGGCAGACACGGCAAACGTAAAGAAAAAGTTAAGAACAAAGGCACGGTTGAAGAATTCAAGGCGGAAGAAGATGCGGCAATTGCCGAAGCAGCCGAAGAAATTACCGAAGCCGCGGCAGAAGAAATTGCCGAAACTCCCGAAGAATAATTCATAAATCAAACAAGCTCCGCATACCATTTACAAAAAGGTGTGCGGAGGTTTTTTATGTTCGGGAAAAAATTGAAGATCGGAAAAAAATATAATAACGGAAGTTTGAAGCGCGTGATGTTATATATAATTCCGCCGATGTTCGGTATGTTAACATTCACGGCATTGTTCGGCTTATTATGCTTATATACATACAGCACCGGAGTTGTCAACATTTTCACCGTGATTATGGGGTGGTTGTGCACGGCGGCAGGCGGCTTCTTAAACGGCTTTACAGCGCATAAAAATCTCGGCGGCAGGGGAATTGCCACCGGCGCGGTTTACGGTGTTATATATTGTGCTGCCGTTCTCGCATTTATATCGATTCTTTCAAAAACACAATCGGCGGGTATATTTATCGGCGTGCCGATTTCAATTATTTTTTCAATGCTCGGCGGCATTGCCGATTCGTATAATAAGCGGTGAAAATCATAATGAAAAAGCCTGTTGTGTTAAAAAGAAACGGTACCTCACACGGCGGCGGTGCAAATTACGCTTATTTGCTGTTTTCGGCGTTGTTTGCAGCAGGTATAATATTTGGCTGCTCAACCGTAAAATGGGCTGATTCGGACGTTATTGATGCAATAGGGAACATATTGACTACCATTGTGCGAGCCGATATTAAAAACGGATTTTTGAAATGTCTGATTTCATCCGCAGTTGTTGCCGTAATTTTTCCGTTTCTTTCACTACTGTGCGGGTTATGTGCATTCGGCGCTCCATTATCAATGTTTCTGCCATTTGCATTCGGCGGCGTCTGCGGTATAGTATCCGCTTCATACTATTTTTCATACGCTATGAAAGGGCTTGGCTTTTGCACGCTTGTTATGTTCCCGTTTTTTGCAATTGTTGCCGCTACCGTAATAAAATGCTGCAACGAAAGCCTTACAATGTCAATGGAACTGTTCGGTTTTCTGACTGTTAACGGCAAAAACAAAAGCGGAAAACCTGCTCTTAAAGACTTTTGCGCAAAGTACGCCGTTCTTTTACTGCCGCTTTTGGCTGCGGCATTGCTGCGGGCAATAGGTTTTCTGCTTTTTGCCGAAATGTTTGATTTTATTTAGAATCTTCTTCGTCGTTATTATCATCTATATGAACGGTGGGGCGCTTCGGCGCCTTTATTCCGCTTAACGGATTTGCGGCAGCAGCATGCTTCAACTGCTCATCCATAACATGTGTGTAAATCTGTGTTGTGCTTAAGCTTTCATGGCCGAGAATTTCTTTTATCGCGAGCACGTCAACATCACCGTATTGGTACATAAGTGTAGCGGCGGTATGTCTGAGCTTATGCGTGGAAAGCTCGCGACCGGCAAGACCTGCTTGGGAAAGCGTATGCTTAACTATATACTGCACGGTTTTTGCACTTAAACGTTCACGCTGACGGCTTATAAACAAAGCATTTTTATCTTTTGCGGCAACGCCCTCGACCGAACGGTAGGGCAAATAAGCGTTTATTGCATCGATGCAGGCATCATTTAGGTAAATAGTTCTTTCTTTGTTGCCTTTACCTGTAACAACAAGCGTATTATTTGTGCGAATATCGGTAATATCAAGCGAAACAAGCTCGGAAAGACGAAGACCGCAATTCAGGAACAAAGTAATGATGCAATAATCGCGTTCCTTGAATTTACCGTCAACGGAATTCAAAAGCTTTTTGCTTTCATCAAGCGTCAGATACTTTGGTAAGGTCTTTTTAAGTTTAGGGGAGTCAAGCTCCTGAATCGGATTTTCTTTTAATATTCTGCGTTGAATTGTAAGATACTTAAAAAATGCTTTTAAGCTTGAAACCTTGCGGGCGCGAGTTCTTTCGTTATTGTTGCGTTCATTTTTGCAATATACAAGATATTTATATGCATCGTTAAGTGTAACAGATGAAATCAATTCAAGATCAATATCTTTAATAATTATATTTTCAAATTCAACGTTGTCCTCAACAAGCTGCCGTTCGATTTTCAGAAATCTGAAAAATGTTGATAAATCATTCGCATATTCCTGCACCGTAAGCTCGGAACGGTTCTTTATAACACTGCAGTAATTCAGAAACTCCAAAGCGAGCGGAGGGAGTAAATCGAAATCATCGCGCTTCAAGATATAAAACCACCTTATAATTGACTGATAAAAATATAGTGAGTTAGACAAAATTAAGATTTTATAGAAGTGAGGGTAGAGAAAATAGAAAAAACAGCGCAATTACCTATAAATTATTGTTTTTCTTTATATTTCTTCATACAAACAAGTATAGCGACCGATACCACGGTCATGGTAACAAAGTAACCGAGTTTGGCTGCAGCATTTTTTTCGGGATGTTTCATTTTAACAAATCCTTTCAAATATATTTTTTCATATATTTAATAAATTACTTCTTTATTATTGAACGGTTATTCTTCAAAGAACGGTATAAATCCGCCGAAATCAGTAAGAATCATTTTTTCATTATAAATTAAATCAATTTTACGATTATTAAGAAAATCTGCAATTTCATTGTATTGCGGATGTTTTTTTATATCCCCGTTAAAATACATCACATTCTCGGAAACAAGCCCACTGCAGCCGCCTATAAAGCCATAATGCTTACCTGACAGGTACACACCGCCTCGTTTTATCAATAAAACATTGAATTGATAATTTTTTAACAAATAGGCGATACCTTCATCCTCAGTAATGACGGAATTTGAATTTACTACACAAACCGAGCATTTTGAATACCCTTGTTTTGTGTTAATAATTCTCACTGCATTGTTGTTGCAGAAGTTTTTAAGATATTGCGAAAGCGCGATTTCCCTGCAAAGCAGGAATTTGTTAATAAAGCATGCATTCAACGCAATATCGTGCGGATATGGAGCTTTTATCCCCTTTTCGACATAAACATCCGCATTATATCTGTCGGTGAGAACACCGCTTATTTCATCACTTTGCGATAAAACAAATGTGCCGTTACCGCAGTATGAACAGAGCATATCGGCATGATCACATGTTTCACCATCGAGCAAAGCGTTCTTTTTCAATGTATGACACACAATACCGATATTTTGAAGAAATTCGGCGGTATTATCTTTATTTTCGCCTATAAGAGCTGCTTTTACCTTTTTCTCCGGCAGATTAGGTAATATAATAAAACGCGCCATATCACTCGATTACAGCCGCTTCAAATGCTTCGCGAACATTTCTTACACCTATTACTTCGATATTGCCGAAATCGTTTTTGGAAAGACCCTTCATATTCTGCCTCGGTATTATGCAGCGCCTGAAGCCGAGACGCTCACTTTCGCGTATGCGCTGCTCGCAGTTGTTTACGGTCCTTATTTCGCCTGCAAGTCCGACTTCACCGAATACAATTGTTTCACTGTCAATAACCGCGTCCTTTAAGCTTGATACAATTGAAAGCGCGACCGCCAGGTCGCCTGCCGGCTCGTCCGCTTTAAGACCGCCGACAATATTGACATAGCAATCCATATTACCGAAGAAATAGCCTGCACGTTTTTCAAGAATAGCTATAAGCATGGCCATTCTGTTATAGTCAAAGCCTGCCGCCATTCTGCGCGGATTACCGAAGCCGGAGGTCGTGGCAAGTCCCTGTACTTCGGCAAGAATCGGCCTTGACCCCTCAATAAGACAAGTTACACACGTACCAGAAACATTAACCGGTCTGCCTGAAATCATTGCAAGTGACGGGCTTTCTATTTCAACAAGACCTTTGCCGGTCATTTCAAAAACACCGATTTCATTTGTTGAACCGAAACGGTTTTTGATTGCGCGAAGTATTCTGTATGACAGATTTCTTTCGCCCTCAAAATGCAGAACGGTATCAACAATGTGCTCAAGCACCTTGGGACCTGCGATATTGCCGTCTTTATTGACATGACCCACAAGTATAACAGATACATCGTTGTTTTTGGCAGTGCGCATAAATAGATTTGTGCACTCGCGCACCTGAGTAACACTGCCCGTGCCGGAAGAAATATCACTGATGTTCATTGTCTGTATAGAATCTATCATAACAATATCCGGCTTTTCAGTCCTGATATATTCGCATATTGCTTCGGCATCGGTATCACACATTACAGAAAGTCCGTCGGAGGTTATTCCAAGTCTTTTTGCGCGCATTTTAATCTGGTATGCGGATTCTTCGCCCGAAACATATAAAACGCTCAATTTTTCGGCTGTATGGCTGCAAATCTGCATAAGTATTGTTGACTTACCTATACCGGGATCACCGCACAGAAGAACAAGCGAGCCTTTTACAAGTCCGCCGCCGAGCACGCGGTTAAGTTCCTTTATGCCCGTATCGTAACGCAGTTCACTTGACGAATCTATATTCGAAAGATGCAGAGCCTTGCCCGCATACGCCGACAATGAATTGCGGGTGCTTTTAGCCGAAGAAGATTCGGTTATTATCTGTTCCTCATTCAAACAGTCCCATTCGCCGCAAGATGGGCATTTACCGTACCATTTGGCAGATTCATAACCGCATTGGCTGCATATAAAAACCGTTTTCTTTTTATTAGCCATAGTATCAATACCTTTACTGTTCGGCGTTGCCGAAATAGTTTATTATTCCGTTTGCTATACATTCAGCCATTTTCTGCTGATAATCGTTTGATTTCAGAAGCTCTGCTTCATCACAGTTTGAAAGAAAGCCGCATTCAACAAGCACAGCGGGTTTAACTGCGTTATATATCACATAAACGGATGTGCCGCACGGCTTGATAAGGCGTGTGTTGTCCGGCTGCAGAGTTTCGACCACACTGTTTTGAATATACTGAGCAAGCGCCGAGCTTTCTTCTGAAAAGTTCTGAGAATAAAAGACCTGCGCACCTTTGCAGCGTTTATCGCTGAAAAAATTCTGATGAATGCTTACGTATATACAGTCATCAGTGTTTTTCATAACATTCAGTCTGTTATGAAGGTCAGATACCTTTCGCTGACGAATTGTGCTCAAGCCGTCATCTTCAACCGATGAATCGTCTTCACGAATCATTATTACTTTAACGCCTTTATTTATAAGTTCCGCTTTCAATTTAAGTGAAATTGAAAGATTTATGTCTTTTTCGGGCGTACCGTCATCGGTAGTGGCGCCGCCATCAAAACCGCCGTGTCCTGCATCGATTATCACGCCCGGATATGCAGCCGAGCCGCCGTCAGATGCAGCCTGCACGGGCACGGCACGGCGCGCATCGCAGAAAACCGCAGCACAAATAATAATTGTTGCTGCTGCAAAAACTGTAAGTCTTTTTCTGAAATTCAAAACACATCACCCATAAATTATATGTGTGATCATTTGAATTCCGAACAATCCTTTAATAATAATTTTTTTCTTACAATATTATGCAAAGCGTCGGGCATATCGAGTTTGTTGAGTAATTCAGCGGCAAATGGGACCGGATTGACCGTGAAATCGTTACCTGCGGGTAAAATACATTTTATCAGCACTCCGCCGTTATTGCAGGTTACATCAAGCTGCTTTATATAGTCGGTAACATTGATTGTTTTGATTTCTTTTTTCTTTGTCTTTTTTTCAATGTAAACGGGCTCGCTGCAGATTTTATTTATCTTTTCCGCAACATCGGCGGAATTTTCACACGGAACGGTTATTTCGTATTCGCCGAAAGTGATTTCCGGCGTTTTATAAACAGGCTCGCTGATTGAAATAAAATCAATACCGGGTACGCTTGCCCGGCGCATATTTTCAAGTATTCTTGAATTTTCGTAGTTATCGTCATTTATGCGAATATCAAGAATTTCGCGTTCACCCTCAACGCCAAGCGGCAGCGGCATACCGAAAACAAGGTGAGGATGCGGGTTAAAGCCCTCTGTATACCAAAGCGGTATATCAGTGCGGCGAAATGCGCGAATCAGGCAGCGCGTCAGGTCGAGGTGCGAAATGTACTTAGCAGTACCGATTTTAGTGAATGTCAGCCTTACAGAGCGCATCGCACTTACCTCCGTTCAAAGAATTTGAGCCGCAGCCCGCGCATTTGATTCTGCAATGAGCAGTAGTTTCGAAGTTGCGGGCTTTCTCGCTTTCATTTATGAAAAACTCTTTTCTTATACCTGAATTGATATGGTCCCACGGCAGAATTTCATCGTAATCGCGTTTTCTGTTGGCATAAAATTCGGGTGATACGCCGCATTCATTGAATGCTTCAAGCCATAAATCCATATTGAATTTATCATCCCAACTGTCGAATTTGCAGCCTTTTTTGAATGCTCTTTCAAGCACGCTGCAAAGTCTGCGGTCCCCCCTTGCCATTACAGCCTCAAGGAATGTCATATCAGTGTTGTGAAAACGGAATGTGATTTTCTTTGACGGGCAGGTTTCAAGTAATAGCTTCTGTTTCCTTTTAAGCTCCTCGCGGCTGTCCTGAGCTTCCCATTGGAACGGCGTAAAGGGCTTTGGAACAAATGAAGAAACACCCGCAGCAACGCTTACGCCCTTACCCTTCTGTTTATTCGGGTTTCTGTAAAATTCATCAACAACCTTTTTAGAGAGTGTGTTTATACCCTCAACATCATCGTCGGTTTCGGTTGGTAAGCCGATCATATAGTAAAGCTTTACCGCGCACCAGCCGCCGTCAAAAGCTTTGAGGCATGTGGTAAGTATTTCATCTTCGGTAATGTTCTTGTTTATAACATCGCGCAGACGCTGCGTACCTGCCTCAGCAGCAAAAGTCAACCCGGAACGGCGCACAAGTGCGAGCTTTTCTTTAAGCTCGTCCGAAAAATTATCAACACGCAGCGACGGAAGCGCAACATTTATTTTTTCGGGAATCGCCCAACCGAGAAGTTCTTCAAGTAATTCGGTGATTTTTGTGTAATCGCTGCTTGAAAGCGAGCAGAGCGAAAGCTCATCGTACCCCGTTGAGCAGGCAAGCTGACGGCTTTGTTTGCTAATTGTGTCAACATTCTTTTCACGAACGGGTCTGTACCAGAAACCAGCCTGGCAGAAGCGGCAGCCGCGAATGCAGCCGCGGAAAATCTCGTGAACTACACGGTCATGGACTATTTCAACAAACGGAACGACAAATGTTTCGGGGTAAAACACGGAATCAAGATCTGAAACGACACGCTTATTCACTCGTGCGGGTGCATTCCCCTGCGCTACAAAGCTTTTTATTGTGCCGTTATCGTTATATTCAACATTATATAAAGACGGAACATAAATTCCCTCGATCTGCGCGGCAGCTTCAAGAAATTCACGGCGCGTGGCTTTTTTCTTTTTACACTCGTTAAGCAGGTCGAGAAATTCGATCATCATTTCCTCGCCTTCGCCGATCTGAAAAGCATCAACAAAATCGGCAAGCGGCTCGGGATTGCACACACACGGTCCGCCGGCAATTATCACGGGAACATCAAGTGAATTGCCGCGCTCGGCACTTTTAAGCGGTATTCCCGCAAGGTCAAGCATATTAAGTACATTCGTATATGAAAGCTCATATTGCAGCGTAAAGCCGACTGCGTCAAAATCCGTAAGTGCATCACGGCTTTCAAGAGCGAAAAGCGGAATATTGCGCTCGCGCATAAGACTTTCCATATCGGCATCCGGCGCAAAAACACGTTCACACCAATAATTGCTTTTACTGTTAATAAGGCTGTAAAGAATTTTCATACCGAGATGCGACATTCCGATTTCATAGGTATCGGGAAAGCAAAATGCAAACCTTACATCGACATCTTTTATATTTTTAACCACTGAATTAAGCTCGCCGCCCGTATATCTTGCGGGTTTCTGAACAAGCGGCAAAACCGCCTCGATTTTTTCAGATAACATTTCACAAATCTCCTATTTTAATGACTTTATTTTACAATATTACGTGGAAATTATCAAGATGTTGCCGATATTTTTTGCTTTTTTGGCTTTAATTCCCTCAAAATTCCGAAAATCAGATACAGATTCATCAAAATAAGCATAATATCCGGTGATTTTACAAGAATAACGGCAATATCACCGACTGTGAATATAATAACAGACGCAATCGACGAAAGATGCTTGAAAAGCTTAACAGTTTCCGATTTGTCGGCATGGTTTTCAACAATACATATCAAAGCGTTCCAGCCGTCAAAGTTATAATACGGCATTGAATTAAAAAGTGCGAGCAGTATGTTATTGCGGACTTCTTCGGTATATCCGTTTCGGGCGTAAAATGCAGCCGCAAACAGAAGATTAACAAAAGCACCCGACAACCAGACGAGTGCTTTTACACGGCAATCCGCATCATCAAAGCTTTCACATTCAATACGTGCGCCGAATGCGGTCAGCGTAACAAATTTAATTTTGTAACCGTAAAATTTCAAAACGAGCGTATGCCCCAATTCATGAAAAAAAGCAAAAAATAATATTCTGAAATAAACTTCGCTTCTGCCGCCCGTCATCATAATGACGGCTGCGGCAAAGAATGAAAAGCTTATGAAAAATTCACAACGAAGTGCCCTAAATCTCATTTACCGCGTTAACATAAGCAATATACGGGTCATAGGATACGCCGTTTATTCGTATTTCAAAGTGCAGATGCGGACCGGTTGCAACGCCTGTTTGCCCAACAAAGCCTATCACCTGCCCCGCTTCAACCAAATTGTTTTCATCGGTGTAAAGGCTTTGCAAATGGCAGTAAAGTGTTTTTATTTCGCTGCCGTGAGTGATTTCAACATAATTACCGAATGAGTCATCATGACCCGCAAATGTTACTTTGCCGGAAAAAGCGGCTTTTACGGCAGTTCCTTCCTCGGCAGCAATATCAAGCCCGGTGTGAAATCTTTCGTCGCCGTAAACGGGATGTTCGCGGAATCCGAATTCAGATGTAATTTCACCATCAATGGGTTTTTGCATTGATTTATTGAAGGCATAACCCGACATTGAAGCATTAACGGGTATGTTTTGTGTCGGCTGTGCTTCACATTCTTCCGAAATCTCACGTGCATCTTCTGAATATTCGCTTTCTTCCGGGACCGATTCGGTCGTTTTTTCATCTTTAACGGTATTTTCACCTGATTCGGTCACCGGTGAACTGCTTTTTGTTATGAATGACTCAACCGCTTCTTCAAAAAGCACATTATTTTCAAACTTTTCGGAAAAAGTCTGCTTGAACGATTCGAAGAAACCGTTTGAATTTTTTGCGAGTAAAAAACAAACGGCAATCAGTATTGCACAAAACAAAAACTGATATAAAAGTGTTGAAACAAGATAATCCTTTTTATTTTTGTCCATAAAAATCACCTGCAAAATAATATGCAGGTGATTGTAAATTTATCACATATTCTGTAAATTTTCCCACTCTGTGTACAAGGCGTCAAGATGCTGTTCTTCATCATTGAGTGAGCTTGTGATTTCTGTAAGTTTTTCAAAATCCGCACCGATTTCGCCGGAAGACAGAAGCGCGTTATATTCATTTATCTTTGCTTCGCACTCGGCAATTTCGGCTTCAATTTTCGCGATTTGCGTTTTCAGCTTGCGTTCGTTGCTCTGCTGTTCCTTTTTAAGTTTGTAATCGTTAACTTTAACGGCGGGTTTCTCGGTTTTTACGGCATCGACCTCAGCCAGACGGTATTCAACATATTTGTCGTAATTGCCGTCGATTTTCACTGCGCCGTCGTGAGTAAGGTAAATGATTTTATCGGCAAGTTTATTTATAAAGTAACGGTCGTGCGATACAACAAGCAGCGTGCCGTTAAAATCGGCAAGCGCATTTTCGAGAACCTCACGCGAAACAATATCAAGATGATTGGTAGGCTCATCAAGAATAATAACGTTCGGCTCATTAAGCAAAATTTTAAGCAAAGAAAGCTTTGCCCTTTCACCTCCGCTTAACGAGCTGACAGATTTGAAAACATCATCACCGCAGAAAAGGAACATAGCAAGAGCGTTTCTTATTTTTGTCTGATCAAACAGACGGTGCTCATCCCAAACCTCATCAATAACCGTTTTTTCCGGGTGAAGTTTGTCGGTATTCTGGTCAAAGTAGCCGATTCGGACATTTGCGCCGAATTTATAAGTTCCGGCATCCTGTTCCTCCTCTCGATTGAGTATTTTCAAAAGAGTGGATTTTCCACAGCCGTTCGGACCGAGTAAGAACATCTTTTCTTCCCGTAAAAGCGTGAATGACAAATCCCTGAACAGAGCTTTTTCGCCGAATGCCTTGCGCATATTTTTTACAGCGAGCACCTCATCCCCCGTGCGAACATCCGTTTTGAATGAAAAATGAACGCTTTTCAGTGCTTTATCGGGCAGAACGAGCGTTTCTTTTAATCTGTCTATCTGTTTTTGCTTACTTGCAATGGTGATATAGTTCCGTTCCTGATTAAAACGCTTCTGCTGCTCTATAATACCCTCAATACGCTTTATTTCGGTAACGGTTTTTTCGTATTCACGCTCCAAAGCTTCCTCGCGTTCGGCTTTAAGCTTTTGAAAAACGGTATAATTGCCGGTTGTTCTAAAAAGCTTTTTATGAGAAATTTCCATAGTGGAAGTGGTGATTTTATCAAGGAAAAATCTGTCATGCGAAACGACAATAAATGCACCCTTATATTTTGCAAGAAAATCTTCAAGCCAGATTATTGCTTCAATATCAAGGTTGTTCGTGGGTTCATCCAAAAGCAGAAGATTCGCATTACAGAGGAGAAGTTTGCAAAGCGAAAGCTTTGAGCGCTGACCGCCGCTTAAAGTGTAAACCGGCTGATTTAATTCGGCTTCGGAAAAGCCGAGACCGAGCAGGGATGAACGAACGACGGATTTATAATACAAACCGTTTCTGCGCTCGATTTCTTCCGCGAGCGCAGCCTGACGCTCAATAAGAGAGATTTCGTTACATTCAAGCAGCTTTTTATTTATGTTTTCGAGCTCGTTTTCCATCTCGATAACATCACTGAAAACGGTAAGCGTTTCATCGTAAAGCGTGTTATTTTCATCGGCACGCAAATACTGCTCCATATAACCGATTTTCAAGTCTTTACCGCGTACAATTCCACCCTCATTTGGGGTATACTCACCGGTAATAAGCTTGAAAAGCGATGTCTTGCCCGTGCCGTTGGCGCCGATAAGCCCGATTCTGTCATTGTTTTCAACCTTAAAATCGGCGCCTTTGAACAAGACGCCGTCAAGAAAACCGAATGTTAAGTTTTGAGCAGTCAGTAATGACATTTCAAATCTCCTTACAGGGTGCTGATAAGAGCACTGAAATCACCTTTAAGGTTTACATCGCCCATATCTGCGGGAATAAACACGCTGTCGCCCTTATTCAATTTGATGGTTGTGCCGCCGGCTTCAAGCGAGCCGCTGCCGTTAAGCACAAGAACGGATACAAAGCTTCCTGTGTTTACATTGAATTTATATCCGCCGTTCACATTGAGCTCATACATCGAGAAAAACTCACAGGTGCAAAGTGCTTTGCCGTACTGCGAATCCTCGCCGCGTGCTGCGGGTGCGGGCCTATCGGTAATCGTAACATCAACCGCTTTATCAATATGCAGATCACGCGGTTTGCCGTTTACAAGTCTGTTATAATCGTAAACACGGTAAGTTGTATTACAATTCTGCTGTACCTCGGCAAGCAGAATGCCGCCGCCAATTGCATGAAGCGTGCCGGAGCCGATGAAAAATACATCACCCTTATGAACTCTGACCTTATTGACTTTTTCAAGGAAAGAATTATCGCTTATTGAATTGCGAAACTCTTGTTTGCTGATTTTACCGTTGAAGCCGTAAATGAGCGAGGCACCCTCATCGCAGTCAAGAATATACCACGCTTCGGTTTTGCCGAAGCTGTTTTCATGCACGCGCGCATATTCATCATCGGGGTGTACCTGCACCGATAAATCGGATTTTGCATCAATAAACTTTATAAGCAGTGGAAATTCGCCGTATTTTGCGCCTTTTGAGCCGAGATATTCTTTATGCAGAGAAATTACCTCGGTAAATGATTTGCCTGCAAATTCGCCGTTTTCCACGGTATTGTCGCCGTCATTTCTTGCGCAGAGCATCCACGCTTCTGCGATGTTTGAAAGATCGGATTTGAAGCCGTAATCTGATTTAAGGCGTTCGCCGCCCCATACGATTTCCTTGAATACGGGATTTAATTTTATCGGATACACTGTTATTCCTCCGGTTCGTCGCCGTTCTCAATATAAGGCACGGCGGTAATCTCTTTCTTTTCAATAAACGGAACAGATGATGACTTGATATCTATTCTGTCGTAATACTCCTTAAAACGAATCGTAAAGCGAATCTTTCTGCCGCAGCTTTTGCAATTGAAAACGGCTCTGAACGATTTGTTGAGTAAGCGCCAGTCGCTTACGCGTTCACATGGCTTGCCGCAGACATCACAGATGCAGCGCATTTTCGTTTTATCAATAAGCGGACTGTTGATATCAGTGATGATTTTCGGCTTGAAAGTAATCTTGGAATAAAATGCGTTATCACACACGAGCGTATATGACTGAAGCATTTTGCCGTTATAAATCTTGCGGAAAAGGTCAGCGGTAAGCAGACTGTCATCAAGAGCTCTGTGCAGCGAATATTCCTCAAAAGGTATACCGAGTTTTTCAGCTGCAGCCGAAAGACCGATCTGGTCGGCTTTCGAAATATTCATAAACGCCTGCGCATATTTTTGCAGGTTTATGTATTTGTCGAGGAAGGGTATAAAAGTAATGCCGTTAAAATATCTGAAATTTTCAATAAGCACGCGAATGTCGGTATCGCCCCAGGTGAGCACCGTGGTTTCGCCGCCGTCACAGCACCATTTTCTGAAAGTTGCCATAGTCTGCGAAAAAGGCGTACCCGAGCTGATATCGTCATTTGTAATATTGGTAAGCTCCTTAACACGCGAATGGAGCTTTTTACCGAGCTGGGCTTTAATGAACATTGAAAATGTATCTACCTGCCTGAGATTTTCATCAAGCTTAACGGCACCGACTTCAATTATTTCATTCATAAAGCCCTGCTTCTTTTTGCAGTAGGTATTATTCCATTCAAGGTCAAGAATTATATAATACATAAAAAAGCTCCGTAAAATTCAATATATTTCCTTCAATTTATAAATATATCACAAATTCTGCGGTTTTACAACAATATATACAAACATTTTATATTCTATTTTGACTATTGTGTTATTGACGGAAAAAAACAATGATTATATAATGTTAACAATAACTTTGAAAGAGGTGCCGATATGCACAACGACAATTACATAATGCTCTATAAAACCGCTGCAAAGAAGTGGCTTCAGGCTCTGCCGCTCGGCAACGGCTCGATAGGTGCCATGGTTTACGGCAGAACCGACAGCGAAACGGTTTCTATGAACCTTGATACGCTTTGGTCGGGCTATCCGCGCAAATCAGCTGTAAAAGACGGCGCATACGAAGCTTTTATAAAAGCTCGTGAAACAGTACTTAAAGGTCAGCACGGCGAAGCGCAGAAAATAATTGAGGAAAATATCCTCGCAAACTGCTCGCAGGCTTTTCTTCCGTGCTGCGATATTAAAATCAAGTTTGAAAAAGACAGTTTACAGAAGAACTACAAACGTACTCTTGACCTGCATAACGGCGTTCATACCGTAACATACACACGCGGCAAAACCGATTACACACGCGAAACATTCATTTCGCGTCCCGACAATGTATATGTTGACCGCTTCGATGCAAAAAACGGCAAG
Source organism: Acutalibacteraceae bacterium (assembly GCA_045617785.1). Lineage (GTDB taxonomy): Bacteria > Bacillota > Clostridia > Oscillospirales > Acutalibacteraceae > DTU089. The sequence continues at coordinate 25,856 of JAZLJH010000038.1, read as the reverse complement.
TTGAATTTCACCGTTAAACTTGAAGCAAAATTCAGATATAATGTATTCTGCGAAAACGGTTTTCTTATTCTTGACGGTCAGTGCCCGAATGATTCCCAAGCAAACTCCAACACATACGCTGCAGCCAAAAACGGTAATTACCCCGAAGATAAAGCCGACCGGGGCATGCTTTACCGCGCCGCCATTAAAATAAAAACAGACGGTAAAACCGTATTCGGCAATGATAGTATTACAGTAAAGGATGCGGGAGAAGCTATCATATATTTCAGCACCGAAGATTCGTTCAACGGATATGATAAGCACCCCGTTCTTGAAGGCAAGGAATATAAAAACGCCTGCATCGACACAATAGAGAAAGCGTATAAAATGAGCTATAAGACTATATTCAAGTCGCACACAGATGACTTTACCGGTCTTTTCAACCGTGTTTCACTTGATATAGGCACTGACGGCAAGGATAACACTCCCACCGATAAACGCCTTATAAAGCACAAAAACGGTGAAAACGATATAGGTCTTTACACACTTATGTTCAATTTCGGCAGGTACCTTATTATTTCCGGCTCGCGCGAGGGCACGCAGGCAACAACTTTGCAGGGAATCTGGAACAACAACCCCACACCGCCGTGGAGCTCAAACTACACGGTGAATATCAATACCGAAATGAACTACTGGCCCGTACTTATGTGCAATCTCGCGGAGTGTAATATGCCGCTTATAGACCTTGTTAAAGACCTTTCTGTGCGCGGTGAAGTCCCCGCAAAAATGATTTACGGTGCAAAAGGCTTCTGTGCACACCACAATGTTGATATATGGCGTTTCTGTGATCCCGCAAACGGCAATGCACAATGGGGCTTCTGGCCGATGTCCGGTGGCTGGTTCTGCGAACATCTTTATGAACATTACCTTTACACAAATGATATTGAATATTTGAAAAACACCGCATTCCCGATTATGACAAAGGCTTGCGATTTCTTCCTTGATGTGCTGATCGAGGACAAAAACGGCAATCTTATTTTCGCGCCGTCTACTTCCCCCGAAAACGAGTTCAAATATAAAAAAGACACCTCATCGGTTTCCGAGACAACCACAATGACAATGTCTATAATCAAGGAGCTTTTCGAAAACACGCTTAAAGCCTACAAAAAACTCGGAATCTCTGATGAAAGAGAAAAGAAAATCAAAGATTGTGTTGAAAAAATATCTCCGTTCAAAATCGGCTCCCACGGCGAATTGCTCGAATGGTATGACGAAGAGCCCGAAAGTGATATCCACCACAGACACAAATCTCACCTTTACGGGCTTCACCCTGCAAAGCTTATTACACCCGACGGCACTCCCGAGCTTGCCGACGCCTGCCGCAAATCGCTTGAACGCCGCGGCGATGTGGGCACCGGCTGGAGCCTCGGCTGGAAAATAAATATGTGGGCTCGCCTTTGGGACGGCGACCACGCTCTGAAGCTTATAGAAAAGCAGTTGAATCCCGTACCCGTAGGCAATAAAGTTCACTATGCGGGCGGCGGCGGAACATACCCGAACCTTTTCGATGCTCATCCCCCGTTCCAGATCGACGGCAACTACGGCTATACCTCCGGTATATGCGAAATGCTTATGCAGTCGCGCGAGGGCAAGATTTTTTTGCTGCCCGCCCTGCCTTCATCCTGGAAAAACGGCAAAGTTACCGGACTTAAAGCGATCGGTAATGTTACAGTCGATATTGAGTGGCACGACGGCAAGCTGACCTCATATAAAGCAGACGGCAACACCGAAAATATAGACATTATCTGCAACGGCAAAATTCTCAACAAAATTACCTTAACTTAAAAGAAGATGTGTTCGGAATGTTAGGTGTTATTTATGAATAAAAATAATTTCATCAGCAGTGTGATTTCCGGCAATAATAAAAAGCCCCTGCCTATACTTTCATACCCCGGGCTGACTCTTACAGGTGCAAAAGTGCACGATGCGCTGAATAATGCAATTATTCAGGCAAAAGCCGTTGAAGCGGCTGCAAAGCGTTCAGACAGCGCAGCCGCGGTGATGCTTATGGATCTTTCTGTTGAAGCGGAGGCGTTCGGTGCCGAAATAACCGAAACCGAGAACTCGGTCCCTGCGGTAAACGGCATACTTGCAGACGATTTTGACAGTGTTCAAAAGCTCAGAATACCCGAAATCGGCACAAAAAGGACATCCGTTTTCATAGATGCGGTGCGCGAAACCAAAAAGCTTATAACCGACAGACCCGTGATTGCAGGTACATCTGCCCCCTTTTCACTTGCGGCAAGACTTATGGGGATCACCGATATTATGCTTAACTGTTACGATTACCCCGAAGCCGTGGAACTGCTTACAGAAAAATGCACCGCATTCATTATAGGATTTATAAAAGAATACAAAAAAGCAGGAGCTGACGGCGTAATTCTTGCTGAGCCCGTTTCGGGTTTGCTTTCGCCTGCTCTTGAAAGAGAATTTTCAGCCCCGTGCATAAGAAAAATCGTTGATGAAGTATCCGATGACGGTTTTCTTGTAATTTACCACAACTGCGGCGAAGGCGTTACGCAAATGACCGAATCAATATTCGGCAACGGTTGTGATGCCTACCACTTCGGCAATGCAAGCGATATGCTTACACTGCTCGAAAAAGCACCCGCTGATAAGCTTGTAATGGGTAATCTTGACCCCGTAGCTCTATTTAAGAACGGCAGCGTAGATGATATGTCATCCGCAGTTTGTGAAACACTTGAAAAATGCGCAAAATTCAATAATTTTGTTCTGTCATCCGGCTGCGATATACCCGTTGATGCAAAATGGGAAAACATTGATGCATTTTATAAAGCGTCATCCGATTTTTATAAGGAAAATTGAAATGAATGATTATATTATCACCGTTCAGAACGGCAGCAAAAAATTCAATATTCCCGCAAAATGCGGTGATTTGCTTATTGACCTGCTCACAGAAAGCGGCATCACCGTACCCGCAAGCTGCGGAAGATGCGGTACCTGCTCAAAATGCACTGTAAAGCTTGAAAGCGGCAGCTTTGACGGTGTTTCGCCCGATGAAAACAACAGAATTAAATCCTGCAAAGCATTTGTTTGCGGCAATGCCGGAATAAGTTGTAATTTTACGGCGGGAACGGGCCTTACCGAAAACTCATTCAATAAAAAATCAAACCGCAGCGGAATAGCGGTTGATATCGGCACAACAACGGTTGCGGCGGCGTTTATTGATAAAAGCGGTAATATCCGTTACGCTTCAAGGCTAAACCCGCAAAGCGCTTACGGTGGGGATGTTATCAGCAGAATACAGGCTTGTGCAGAGGGAAAACTGAATGCACAAACAAAGCTTATACGCGATTGCATAAAGAAACTCATCTCGGAGCTTAACGGCGGCGAATACACCGATATTATGGCGGTAAGCGGCAACACGACGATGATGCATATATTCTGCGGTATTTCACCCGAAAGCATGGGGCACTCCCCTTTTACACCGCAATTCACCGAAGCAAAAATCATAAACGGCAATGACGTCGGCTTTAATGTTGAAAAAATACTGATTCTGCCGTCTGTGAGCGCGTTTATCGGTGCGGATATTACCGCCGGAATACATTCGCTCGGTCTTGAAAATGTTTCGGGAATCATTCTGTTTGCCGACCTGGGAACAAACGGCGAAATAGTTTTATCAGCAGGCGGTAAATTATTCTGCACGTCGACCGCCGCAGGTCCTGCCCTTGAAGGCGGCGCTACCGAATGCGGTGTCGGCGGTATTAACGGCGCAATAGATTCCGTAAAATATGTGAATGGCTCAATTGAATACACAACGGTTAACAAAGCTCCGGCAATAGGTATATGCGGCTCCGGCATTGTTGACACGGTTGCATTGCTCAAAGAAACCGAAAGAATTGACGAAACCGGATATTTTGAAGATGTAGAACTTACGATTTGCAAAAACGTACGGTTTACACAAAATGATATTCGCGGTTTTCAGCTTGCAAAAAGCGCAGTTTATTCCGGAATAGAAACACTTTGCGAAACAGTAGGTATCGGAACTGCACAAATCGACCGTTTATATATTGCAGGCGGGCTCGGTTATTACATAAACCCCGTCAGCGCGGTTAAATGCGGGCTTTTGCCGAATATTGATATAAATAAAATAATCCCCGCAGGCAACACAAGCCTGCAGGGCGCGCTGAATTGCATAGCTTCATTCGATAATATTGAAGAAATGCAGAAAATCGCAAATCACTGCACCGTCATTGATTTGGGAGGAAACCCGAAATTCAACGAACGGTTTATGGAGAATATGTACTTCTGAAAAAACTGCGGCAGATTCAATATCTGCCGTAGTTTTGTATTGCAGCCATAACGGTACGCATACTTTCAAGCGAAGTGCCGTTATTGATCGACCCCGCCGTTGAAAGATTCAAACCGCGAATATCATCAACACGGGCAGCTTCACAGTCGCGTCTGACCTCATCAATTATCTTTTCGTCATCGTTACTCATAAAAGTAAACGGAGCGAGTGCGCCGTCTATGCGCGTAGTTTTCATATATTTGCGTATTTTATCAACTGTAACTGTTGGTCCGAAATTACAGGCACTCAAATTCAAACGCGCTAAAATGGGCAACAAATGCTCCATAGCGGAATCGGAATGCTGGTAGCGCCAATCTTCCGGACGCGGTGCGCAATGGTCAAAAATCTTTTTAAGAATGGGATAGCCGAAAAGCTCATAAAGCTCGGGATTGAGAAGCGCGCAGTTATCGTCGCGGAATCTGAAACCGCCCTCACCGCTGCCGAGCTTACCCGACTCGACCTGAAAAATATCGTAGTAGCCAATAACAACATTTGCGATTGTATCGGCAAACCTTTTTGCAAGGTCCGGCGAATCATACAAAAGGAATATAAGATTTTCGGTACCGAAAACGGATGTGGCAAGTGTTACGGGGCCGCGTATATCATCAAAAACCCTCGGCTTTTTGCCGTACTTTTCAAATATATACTTTTTCTTTTCTTCCCAATCAGGTGGCAGTATAAACGCTCTTAAATCGAGCTTATCTATTTCATCAAGCTTCTTTTCAAGTGCAAATTCATCCTCAATGCTGCCCTCGAGCCATGTAGTGTGCCCGTCAAAATAATACCTGCCGCCGAACACCTCACCTATTTCGCGGTATGCCGGGAATTTACTGTCCTCGGGGTCGGGCAGGTTTTCACTCAGAAGCTTTCTGCCGACGATCTTTAATGCCTTTTCATTATACCGTTTATTCAGTTCAAGTCTTCTTTCGGGCGCCGTATAGCCCCACGGGTCGCCTTCTTCACCGAGCTCGGCAAACACGCATTCACCGCTCATTCTAATGCCGAGTGCAACCTGCTTTGATTCTTTTGAAAAGCAATTATCCTTATGTGCAGTTTCATCATCTTTCCAAAACTGTTCAATATCAAGGTCGAGCATACTACCGCCTCCAGATTTATAGTAGCACAAATTGAATATAAAAGCAACAGAGCCTGCCGTTTTTTGCGGCAGGCTCTTATAAATAAATTTATTTTGCTTTTTCGGCAGAAAGGAATTTATAAACAACTGCCGCAAGAGCACCGCCTACAAGCGGAGCAAGAATGAATACCCACAGACCGGAAAGAGCATCGCCGCCTACAAGTATAGCCGGACCGAAGCTGCGTGCGGGGTTTACGGAAGTACCTGTAAAAGATATACCGAGAATGTGAACAAGTGTAAGCGAAAGACCGATAACGAGACCTGCAACGGAGCTGTTTTCGACCTTTGAGGTAACACCGAGAATGGCAATCACAAACACGAATGTGAGTATTACTTCGATAACAAATGAAATTGCGGCGTCACCGTTATAAAGAGCATTTGCGCCGAGTCCGCTTTCCTTGCCGACAAGAGCCATAAGAACGCCTGCGCCCGCGGTTGCACCGGCAAACTGTGCAACAAGGTAACCGATAAAATCGGTAACGCTCATTTTGCCGCTGATAAGCATCGCTATTGAAACAGCCGGATTGATGTGGCAGCCGGAAATATTGCCGATAGAATAAGCCATGGCAACAATTACAAGGCCAAAAGCGAGAGCTGTAAGAAGATAACCCGTGCCGTTTTCCGACGAGCAGCCGACTACTGCGGCGGTACCGCAAGCAAACAGCACAAGAACGAATGTGCCGATAAATTCGGCAATACATTTTTTGATCAATGACATAAAATTACCTCCGTTTTTTCTCATTATACCACTTAATTGATAATATAGCAATATGAAATTTTTAAAACTCTTGCGAAAGACCAAGTAAATAATCAACAGATGCTCTGTTTACATTTATCAGAATAAACCGCTTATTTTTCCCGATTCGTCAACATCAATTTTTTCTGCAGCAGGAACCTTGGGCAGACCGGGCATTGTCATAATATCGCCGGTAAGAACTACCACGAAGCCGGCACCTGCGGAAACCTTGACATTCTTTACGGTAACCGTAAAGTTTTCGGGTGCGCCGAGCTTTGTCGGGTCATCGGAAAAGCTGTACTGAGTTTTCGCAATACATACGGGAACCTTATCATAACCGAGCGCGGTAAGCGTTTCAATCTGCTTTTTCGCAGCAGGCAGAACGGTAATACCGCTGCCGCCGTAAATCTTCTTAACAACGGCTTCGATTTTATCCTCGATAGTGCCGTCAAGCTCATAAGAGAATGTGAAATCGCCTTTTTCTTCTTCACAAAGGCGTACAACCTCTTTCGCGAGCTCCTCGCCACCTTTGCCGCCCTCAGCCCATACCGTTGAAAGAACTGTATTTACGCCGAGTTCACGGCATTTTGTGATTATAAAATCTATTTCAGCATCGGTATCGGTCGGGAATCTGTTGACTGCAACAACGCAAGGAAGTTTATAAACATTCTTTATGTTGGAAACATGGCGCAGAAGATTCGGTACACCCTTACCGAGTGCTTCAAGGTCTTCGGTACCGAGCTGCTTTTTATCAAGTCCGCCGTGCATTTTAAGGGCACGGACAGTTGCAACAACAACAACCGCATCAGGTGTAAGACCTGCCATACGGCATTTAATATCAAGGAACTTTTCAGCACCGAGATCGGCACCGAAGCCTGCCTCCGTTACGGTGTAATCGCCCATTTTAAGAGCCATTTTCGTAGCCATGACCGAGTTGCAGCCGTGCGCGATATTGGCAAACGGACCGCCGTGAACAAATGCGGGCGTACCCTCAAGCGTCTGAACAAGGTTGGGCTTTATGGCATCCTTCAGCAGCGCTGTCATAGCACCCACCGCTTTAAGGTCGCCTGCGGTAACGGGTTTATCATCGTAAGTGTAGCCGACAATAATTCTTGAAAGTCGTTCTTTAAGGTCCGTAATTGAACTTGCAAGGCAGAAAACCGCCATAATTTCACTCGCAACAGTAATATCAAAACCGTCCTCACGCGGCATACCGTTCACCTTACCGCCCAAGCCGTCAACAACAAAGCGAAGCTGTCGGTCATTCATATCGACACAGCGTTTCCAGGTGATTTTACGGGGGTCGATATTGAGCGAATTACCCTGCTGAATATGGTTGTCAAGCATAGCGGCAAGAAGATTGTTAGCCGCGCCGATTGCGTGAAAATCGCCGGTAAAGTGAAGGTTAATATCCTCCATTGGAACTACTTGTGCATAACCGCCGCCGGCTGCACCGCCTTTAACGCCGAAAACGGGACCTAATGAAGGCTCACGAAGTGCAACGGTAACATCCTTGCCGAGCCTTTTAAGACCGTCTGCAAGACCGATTGTGGTAGTGGTTTTACCCTCGCCTGCCGGTGTGGGTGTTATCGCGGTAACAAGTATGAGCTTGCCGTTCGGTTTATCGGAATCGGCAATCAGCGAAAGGTCGACTTTAGCTTTATATCTGCCGTACTGCTCAATATATTTGTCATCAACATGAGCAATTTCTGCAATTTCACCAATGGGGCGCATTTTACATTCCTGAGCAATTTCAATATCTGATTTATAATCCATTTCGATTCCTCCGTTTATTTGAAATACTTTACAGCGGCTTCAAACATACGAATATTATAATCACCCGAAACATTTTTGTAAAGACCGTTTCCGATTCTTTCGCTATGACCCATTTTACCGAAAACTCTGCCGTCGGGTGAAGTGATGCCCTCAATGGCGTACATCGAGCCGTTGGGGTTGAAGTTGATGTCATTTGTGGCGTTGCCGTCAAAATCCACATACTGCGTGGCAATCTGACCGTTGGCAGCAAGTTGTTTAATAAGCTCGGCATCGGCAAAGAATCTGCCTTCACCGTGTGAAATGGGTACATTCACAATATCACCGACATTCATAAGCGACAGCCACGGAGATTTATTTGAAGCGATGCGTGTACGAACGATTTTTGACTGATGGCGTGCTATTGTGTTGAAAGTAAGAGTCGGGCAAGTATCGTCGGTATCGATTATTTTACCGTAAGGAACAAGTCCGAGCTTAATAAGCGCCTGGAAGCCGTTGCAGATACCGCACATAAGACCGTCGCGGTTATCAAGCAGCTCTGTTACGGCATCCTTTACTGCGGCATTTCTGAAGAATGCGGTAATAAACTTACCGCTTCCGTCAGGCTCATCGCCGCCGGAAAAGCCTCCGGGTATGAATATCATCTGCGCATCCCTGACCTGCCCGGCAAAGTATTCAACACTGCGGCTGATACCGTCGGCAGAAAGGTTGTTTATAACAATGATTTCTGGCTCGGCACCTGCATCGCGCACTGCCTTGGCACTGTCAAATTCACAGTTTGTGCCGGGGAATGCCGGAATAAGCACCTTGGGTTTGGCGCATTTGATTGCGGGTGAAAGGTGTGAATCCGCATCAAATGAAAATGTTTCCACGGGGTTTTCATCTGCTTTAATGTTGCAGGAATAAACACTTTCGAGCTTATCCTCATAAAGCTTTGCAGCTTCGGCACAGTCAACGGAATCTGCACGGTAAGTAAATTTACCGTTGTCTGTTACGGTACCGATATACTCAGCGCCGTCAATTTCGCCGTCAGCTTCAAGTATAAATGAAGCGTAATTGTAGCCGAATATCTCATCAAGTGTAATATCATCGGCGAATCTGAAACCGAAACCGTTGCCGAACGCCATTTTTATTACCGCTTCCGCTATACCGCCGAGCGTGGGTGTGTAGCAGGCGATCGCCTTTCTACTGCGCAGGAGTTCGCAAACCGTATCGAAAAGCTTTTTAAGGCTCTCGGTTACAGGCAGACCGTTTTCATCAAGCTGCGCTTTAAGAATATAAACTTTACTGCCGTTTTTCTTAAATTCGGGCGAAACAATATCGTTAGTTTTTTCTGTGGTAACGGCAAATGAAACGAGCGTGGGCGGAACATCAAGTTTTTCAAATGAGCCGCTCATAGAGTCCTTGCCGCCTATTGCGCCGATGCCGAGTTCAAGCTGCGCTTCAAAAGCACCGAGAAGTGCGGCAAGGGGTTTGCCCCAACGCTTGCCGTCAGTGCCCGGCTTTTCAAAATATTCCTGAAATGTGAGGTAAACATCCTCAAACTTTGCGCCCGTTGCAATAAGCTTGCAAACGGATTCGACAACCGCGAGGTATGCGCCGTGATAAGGACTCTTTTCGGTTATGAACGGATTGTAGCCCCACGCCATAAGCGAGCAGTTATCGGTATGTTTCTTTTCAACGCTTATTTTCTGCACCATCGCCTGAATGGGCGTTCTTTGATATTTACCGCCGAAAGGCATAAGAACCGTACCTGCGCCTATTGTTGAGTCAAAGCGCTCGGAAAGTCCCCTTTTTGAGCAGATATTGAGGTCGCAAGCAAGTTTTTTGAGACCGTTCGCAAAATCTTCGGGTGTTTCTTTTTTATAATCTTCAGGCTTAACGGGAGTAACCGTAATATGCTTTTCGGCACCGTTGGAGTTGAGAAAATCTCTGCTGACATCCACAACGGTGTTGCCGTTCCATGTCATTACAAGGCGCGGCTCCTCGGTAACAACCGCCACTGCGCAGGCATTAAGGTTTTCACTGTCGGCAAGTTTAAGGAATTTTTCAACATTTTCCTTTTCAACGACAACCGCCATTCTCTCCTGCGATTCGGAAATTGCAAGCTCCGTACCGTCAAGACCCTCATACTTTTTGGGAACAGCATTAAGGTCAATTTTAAGACCGCCGGCAAGCTCGCCTATTGCAACAGATACGCCGCCTGCACCGAAGTCGTTGCAGCGTTTAATCATTCTGCAAGCTTCTTTATTACGGAAAAGACGCTGTAATTTGCGTTCTTCGGGCGCATTACCCTTTTGCACCTCTGCGCCGCAGGTTTCAACAGAATGAGCATTATGCGCTTTTGATGAGCCGGTAGCTCCGCCGATACCGTCGCGGCCGGTGGCACCGCCGAGAAGAATTACAATATCACCGGGTGCGGGTACTTCACGCCTTACATTTTCGGCGGGAGTTGCAGCGATAACCGCACCTATTTCCATACGCTTTGCGGCGTAGCCGGGATGATAGATTTCATCAACTATGCCCGTAGCAAGACCGATCTGGTTGCCGTAAGAGGAATACCCCGCCGCCGCAGTGGTAACGAGCTTGCGCTGCGGCAATTTGCCGGGAATTGTATCTGCAACGGGAACAGTCGGGTCTGCAGCGCCGGTAACACGCATTGCACCGTAGACATAACTTCTGCCGGAAAGCGGGTCGCGTATTGCACCGCCTATGCAGGTAGCCGCACCGCCGAAAGGCTCGATTTCTGTGGGGTGATTATGAGTTTCGTTCTTGAACAGTAAAAGCCAAGGCTCGCTCACACCGTCAACATCTATGTTGATTTTAACCGTGCAGGCGTTTATTTCTTCAGACTCATCGAGTTTATCGAGCATACCGTTCTTTTTGAGGTATTTAACGGCGAGAGTCGCAATATCCATTAGGCAAACGGGTTTTGTTCTGCCGAGTTCTTTGCGCACCGCGATATAATCGTCGTACGCTTTCTGAAGAAGCGGGTCTTCAAACACGGCGTTGTCGATAACCGTTAAGAATGTTGTATGACGGCAGTGGTCAGACCAGTAGGTATCTATCATTCTTATTTCGGTTATTGTGGGGTCGCGCTGTTCTGTCAGAAAATAATCCTGGCAGAATTTAATATCGTCAACATCCATGGCAAGACCGTATTCATCAACGAACGCTTTAAGTCCGGCACGGTCAAGCTTCAGGAAGCCGTCAAGCGTTTTCACGGTTGTAGGCACCGCATAGTCCGCTTTCAGTGTTGCAGGCTTTTCAAGCACAGCTTCTCTCGCTTCAACGGGGTTGATTACATAACTTTTTATCTCTTTAATATCATTGTCCGTAAGGCTGCCGTAAAGCGCATAAACCTTTGCGGAGCGCACTAACGGTCTTTCTCCGCGCGAGATAATCTGTATGCACTGCGCGGCTGAATCGGCGCGCTGATCAAACTGACCGGGCAGATATTCGACTGCAAACACTTTTGCACCGTCAAGAGAAATGTCGGCGCTTGCAATATCAAGCTGCGGCTCGGAAAAAATGGTTTTAACGGCGTAATCGAAAAGCTCATCGGTGATATTTTCGGCATCATACCTGTTTATGATGCGAACATCAGTAAGCGCGGAAATACCGAGAAGATTAACGCAATCGTTAAGCAAAGCCTTTGCTTCCTGCGCCTGATCTTTCTTTTTTTCAACAAAAATACGATAAACCATAAATTATTTGACCTCCGTAGCTTTCAAGGCTTTTGCGCCGATATCCTTACGGTAAAAAGCATTTTCAAATGATATTTTACCGACTTTTTCGTATGCGTCATTTAAGGCTTGCTGAAGATTTTCGGCAGTAGCCGTTACACCGAGAACACGACCACCGGATGTAACGAGCTTGCCCTCTTTAAGCGCAGCACCGGCAACATAAACACTGTCGGAAATATCTTCGGGGATATTTATTTCATATCCCTTGGCGTAAGACACCGGATAACCTGCCGAAGCCATTATAACGCAAGCGGCATTTTTATCATAAAATTCAACATCACATTCTGAAAGTGTACTGTTCGTCACTGCCTGCATCACGGTAAGTAAATCGGTTTTGAGAAGAGGCAGAACGACCTGCGTTTCGGGGTCGCCGAAACGACAGTTATATTCAATGACCTTAGGACCGTTTTCGGTAAGCATGAGTCCGAAATAAAGGCAGCCTTTGAATGTACGGCATTCTTTATTCATTGCTTCGATAGTCGGTTTGAAAATCTTTTCCATACATTCGGCGGCAATCTCATCGGTATAGTACGGGTTTGGTGCAACTGTGCCCATTCCGCCGGTGTTAAGTCCCTCGTCATTATCGAGTGCGCGCTTATGGTCCATAGAAGAAACCATGGGAACAACGGTTTTGCCATCTGTAAATGAAAGCACGGAAACCTCGGGACCTGTGAGAAATTCTTCAATAACTATACTGTCTCCGCTTTTGCCGAACTGCTTATCCTGCATAATGGAAATAACTGCTTTTTCGGCTTCCTCACGCGTATTTGCAATAATAACGCCTTTACCGAGGGCAAGTCCGTCGGCTTTAATAACGCTGGGAACAGGGGCGGTTTTAAGGTATTCAAGCGCTTTTTCGGCATCGTTGAATGTTTCGTATTCGGCGGTAGGTATGCCGTATTTTTTCATTAAATTTTTTGAAAAGACCTTACTGCCCTCGATTATTGCGGCATTGGCTTTGGGACCGAAGCAAGGTATCCCCTTTTCTTCAAGCGCATCAACACAACCGAGCACAAGCGGGTCATCGGGAGCAACCACGGCATAATCTATTTTGTTTTCAAGGGCAAAGTTTACTATACCGTCAATGTCTGTCGCTTTTATATCGACACAAACCGCATCCTTTGCTATGCCGCCGTTGCCGGGCAAAGCATAGATACCATCAACGCTTTTATTTTCTTTGAGTTTTTTTATGATGGCGTGCTCTCTGCCGCCGCCACCTACAACAAGCAATTTCATTTAATCACCCTTACAAATCAATGGTGGAAAAGTCTCATACCGGTAAATGCCATTGCAATACCGTATTTATCGCAGCACTCGATAACTGCATCATCGCGAATGGAGCCGCCGGGCTCTGCGATGTATGAAACACCGCTTCTGTATGCTCTTTCAATATTGTCGCTGAACGGGAAGAACGCATCGGAGCCGAGCGCAACACCGGTTTTTGTTGCAAGGTACGCTTTTTGTTCATCGCGTGTAAAGGGAGCGGGCTGAACAGTAAAATATTTCTGCCAGTTACCGTCGGCGCAAACATCCTCTTCATTCTGATTTATGTAACCGTCAATAACATTATCGCGATCGGGTCTGCCTAAATCTTCCTTGAAAGGCAGCGCAAGTACCTTGGGAGCCTGTCGTAAGAACCATGTATCTGCCTTTGTACCCGCAAGGCGTGTGCAATGAATCCTTGACTGCTGACCTGCACCGACACCGATCGCCTGACCGTCAACGGCGAAGCAAACGGAGTTGGACTGTGTGTATTTAAGGGTAATAAGTGAAATTATAAGGTCGCGGATTGCACTGTCGGGCATATCCTTGTTTGCGGTAACGATATTTGCGAGCAGCTCGCGGTTTATTTTGAAATTATTTCTTCCCTGCTCAAACGTTATGCCGAATACCTGCTTATGCTCAATTTCGGCGGGAACATAATCGGGGTCGATTTTAACAATATTGTAGTTGCCTTTTCTTTTTGATTTAAGTATTTCAAGTGCTTCGGGCTCATAACCGGGGGCTATAATTCCGTCGGAAACCTCACGCTTTATCATCTTTGCGGTGGTAACATCGCAAACATCAGAAAGAGCTACCCAATCACCGAAAGAGCACATTCTGTCGGTACCGCGCGCACGTGCATAAGCGCAGGCAAGCGGCGAATCATCAAGACCTTCGATATCGTCAACAAAGCAGGCTTTCTTCAAATCATCGGAAAGCTTGATGCCGACAGCAGCGGAAGTGGGGCTGACGTGTTTAAATGATGTAACTGCGGGAAGACCGAGAGCCTCTTTAAGCTCCTTAACAAGCTGCCATGAGTTGAAAGCATCAAGGAAATTTATGTAACCGGGTCTGCCGCAAAGAATTTCTATCGGCAGTTCACTGCCGTCGTGCATAAATATTTTAGAGGGTTTCTGATTGGGATTGCAGCCGTATTTAAGTTCAAATTCTTTCATCAAAATTACCTCACTTATTCTTATTTATAAGTCTGTTTTCCGTTTCGCCGGTAGCAAGGTCAACATAACGCACATAAAGCGAAATCTTGTTATCGGCATCAAGAGCGTTCCAGAGTTTATCGGCAAATACATCAATACTGTCGGGAATCTTAACTCTTTCCGGCTCACCCTGGAATGTTGGAATGGGATTACCGTCGCATACATAGGTGTGCAGAAAATGACCGAGACCGTTTACAGACGGATAATCGAAATTAAATCTCGCACAGGCGGAGCCATTTTCATCAATGCTTTTAAGTATGTTCATACTGTAAGTGAAATCGCCGTCGGCAAAGGTTAGCATACCGCTGATGCGCGGAGTGAAATTTGGCTTGTCCGGCTCAAATTCGCGCGAAGTGAGCGCACAGCCGAATGTAAGACCGTTTTTAAGACCGTCATAAATAGTATCAGTCTGGTCGCCGTTTGTAAGAATAAGGTTATTTTCAAATGTTCTTAATGCGGCATAAATAATCAGGCTCGGATCTTCGACCTTTGAAGCATCAAATGGTTCGGTGAACACCTCACCGTTCTTTTCGGTAAAAATACGGTTGCGTGAATTTGCGCTTCTGCCCATAATGAAATATGCGGCGCAGGCTTTTTTACCGTCTTCGGTTTTGCCGATTACCAAACCTCTGCCAACATAGGAATTGCCCTCAATAAGCTCTGCAATATCGTTAATTTTATAAATATCCATAATATGCTCCCTTACTTATTTTTAATAATTTCCGCCGAAACCTTTTCGACTGCGGCAGGAAGAATTTTCCATTCGGCGAGGCGCATTACGCGCTTCTGGAGTATTTCCGGAGTATCTCCGTCGCGGACTTTGACGGCTTTCTGCAAAATAATTTCACCGCCGTCGGGAATTTCATTGACAAAATGAACGGTAGCACCCGTAACCTTTACGCCCTTTGCAAGCGCGGCTTCGTGAACTTTAAGCCCGTAAAAGCCGTCGCCGCAGAAAGACGGTATGAGCGACGGATGAACATTGATGATTCTGCGCTCATATTTACGCGTGAAATCCGCACTCAATATGCAAAGGAAGCCTGCAAGCACAATAAGGTCAATGTTGTTCCTATCAAGCGCTTCGCATATCTTATTTTCAAATTCAACACGGCTTGCACACTCTTTTTTAGAAACAACTACTGTTTTGATACCGGCATTTTTAGCTCTTTCGAGTGCATAAGCGGTGCTTTTATCGGAAATAACAAGCTTAACAGAGCCGCTGCTGATTATTCCGCTTTTCTCTGCATCGATAATTGCCTGCAGATTTGTGCCGCCGCCGGAAACGAGTACCGCGACCTTTGCTTTTTTTGCCATTTGGCTTCCCCTTTCGGTTATTTTATGATTATCTTTTCTTCGCTTTCGATGATTTTGCCGATTATGTAGGCATCCTCACCGTTTTGTTTAAGAATTTCAAGTGCTTTACCGGCATCTTCTGCGCCGACGACAATACTCATACCGACACCCATATTGAATGTGTTGAACATATCACGCTCTGTGATATTGCCTTTTTCGGCAAGCAGTTCAAATATCGGCAGAATGCGGACATTTTCTTTAATTATTTCGGCACCGAGACCGTCAGGAATGCTGCGCGGAATATTCTCATAAAATCCGCCGCCCGTGATATGCGAAATCCCCTTTACCTCAACCTTTTCAAGCAGAGCGAGAACGGGTTTAACATATATCTTGGTGGGAGTAAGCAGCGTTTCACCGAGAGATTTGCCGCCAAGCTTTTCAAGCGGGGCTTCAAGGTCGGCATTTTCAACATCAAAAACCTTGCGCACAAGTGAAAAACCGTTTGAATGAACACCGCTTGAAGGCAAAGCGATAATCACATCGCCTGCTTTCATTTTTTTATTGTCTATTATTTTTTCCTTATCCACAACGCCGGTGCAGTAGCCCGCAAGGTCGTATTCGTCTATGGGGTAAAATCCGGGCATTTCGGCAGTCTCACCGCCGATAAGAGCCGCACCCGACTGAATGCAGCCGTCGCAAACACCTTTAACAATGTCGGCAATAACTTCCGGGTAATTTTTACCGCAGGCGATATAATCAAGGAAATATAACGGTTTTGCACCGCAGCAAATAATATCGTTAACGCACATCGCAACACAGTCGATACCGACGGTATCATGTTTTCCCATAAGAAAAGCGATTTTAAGCTTTGTGCCGACGCCGTCTGTTCCGCTTACAAGCACGGGTTTCTTTATACCCTCCACATCAAGCTCAAACAAGCCACCGAAGCCGCCGACATCTGAGCAAACACCGTCGGTCATTGTTTTGGCAATATGTGTTTTCATAAGCTCAACTGCTTTATAACCGGCGGTAATATCAACGCCTGCCGCAGCATAAACATCGGATTTTGAATTGTTTATCATAAATTATTCCTTTCCGTTCCAGCAATAAGTACAAAGGTCATCCCGGTCAATACCGATTGCTTTGATAACATTTTCAAGAGATTGGAATTCAAGAGAAGCAAAATTGAATTTTTTGCAAATTTCGGCACGAAGCTTTTTACCGCGCTCGGTAGTTCCGTCGCTGTATTCATCTAAATGCGCGGAGCCCTCATCACCTTCAAGCTCGTAAATGACACGGCGCGCTATAAGCTCCATATCATTTGTTGCGCGTGAGAAATTAAGGTACTTACACCCGAACATTATCGGCGGGCAGGCTGAACGCATATGAACGGATTTTGCACCGCTTTCATATAAAAATTCAACCGTTTCACGAAGCTGCGTACCGCGTACTATCGAATCGTCAACAAAAAGAAGATTTTTATTTTCTATGAGCTCCTTAACGGGAATCTGCTTCATTTTTGCGATCTTGTTGCGGTCGTTCTGATTTGACGGTGTAAAGCTGCGCGCCCATGTAGGAGTGTATTTTATAAATGCTCTCGCAAAATGAACACCGCTTCTGTTTGCATAGCCGATCGCGTGAGGTGTGCCGGAATCGGGAACACCGCCAACATAATCAAGCGTTTCGGTAATCCCGGTTTTCTTATCCATTTCGGCAAGAAGCTCGCCGTTGCGATAGCGCATAAGCTCAACATTCACGCCCTCATAAGTAGACGTGGGATAGCCATAATAACTCCATAAAAAAGAGCAGACGCGTTTCTTTTTACCCGGAGCGGCAAGAGTTACCATACCGTCGGCGCTTATTTCAACAATTTCGCCGGGACCAAGCTCGGCTTCATCTTCGTAACCGAGTTTTTCGAAAGCAAATGATTCAAAAGAAACGGCATAACCGTTTTCATTTTTACCGATGTGTATCGGAAGTCTGCCGTAACGGTCGCGTGCGGCAATAAGCTTGCCGTCCTCTTTAAGAATAAGGATCGAAGCCGAACCCTCGATTGATTTCTGTGCAAAACGAATACCGTCGGTATAATCACTTTTTTGATTTATAAGAGCCGCAAGCAGCTCGGTGCCGTTCACCTTGCCGCCCGTAAGCGCATTGAAGTGACCTCCGCTGAACGAAAGGAACTGGTCAGACAGGGATTCAAAATTATTGATTATACCTACCATACAAATCGCATAAGTACCGAGATTTGAACGAATAAGCAACGGCTGCGGGTCATTATCGCTTATGCAGCCGATTGCCGAGGTGCCGCTCATCTCTTCGGCAATACGCTCAAATTTAGTACGGAACGGAGCATTTTCAATATTATGAATTTCACGCTGAAAGCCCGATTCGGCGTTTATTGCCGCCATACCGGCGCGGTGTGTACCGAGATGTGAATGATAGTCCGTACCGAAGAAAACATCGGATATACAGTCCGTTTTGGATGCAATACCGAAAAAACCGCCCATTTTTTACCTGCCTTTCTTAAGCAAAGAAAAGTTTTGAAAGAGTCATCGGATCTATATAGCTGCCGTCCTTATAAACGCGCATATTGCCGGAAGCGATTTCATCAATAAGCATAACCTTACCGTCGGCATCGTAACCGAATTCAAATTTAATATCGTAAAGCACAAGACCTTTTTCTTTAAGGTCGTCGGCAACTATCTGAGTGATTTTCTGTGTCATTTCCTTAATGGCATCGTACTGCTCATCAGTCATAACGCCAAGGCATATAAGTCCGTCTTTGGTAACAAGCGGATCGCCCTTTTCATCGTTCTTGAATGTCATTTCAACATAAGCGGGCAGATCGGCACCCTCTTCGCAATAATCGCTGTAACGGCGGTAGAAGCTTCCTACTGCTTTGTGGCGGCAAATTACTTCGAGACCCTTACCGAACGGCTTTGCGGCAAGAACTTCCATGGTAGTGTCATTAAGGTCTGCACTTACATAGTGAGTTTTAATACCGGCAGCATTAACTTTTTCAAAGAAATATACAGACATACGGAGGTTTACATCGCCGACACCGTCAATGGTGAGACCGACTGAGTTTTCACCGGGATCGAACACGCCGTCCTTACCGGTGCAGTCATCTTTGAATTTAAGAAGATAATTGCCGTTGTCAAGCGCGTAAACATTCTTTGTTTTGCCTACATACACAAGTTTGTTTTCCATAATAATTCCTCCGAAATATAAAATTTAATTTAATCTGTTTTCAATGTCGGCGTCTTTAAGAAGAACGGCGGCAGCATCGTTTTTGCGTTTTTCATCAAGCCTTGCGGCGAGCTCGGCATCTTCTACTGCTATAATCTGCGCACAAAGCAAAGCGGCATTGACACCTCCGTTTACGGCAACGGTCGCTACTGGAATACCCGATGGCATTTGAACCGTTGACAGGAGTGCATCAATACCGTCTAAAACCGATGATTTACAGGGAATACCTATTACAGGCAAGGTAGTGTTGGCTGCAATTGCCCCCGCAAGGTGCGCCGCCATGCCTGCGGCTGCAATTATCGCGCCGAAGCCTGCACTGCGGGCGTTCAAGGCAAAATCGCGAGCCTCCTGCGGTGTTCTGTGGGCTGAATACACGTGCACCTCGTAAGGTATTCCGAGGACTTTGAGAGTATCAACAGCCTTTTGGATTACGGGCAGGTCGCTGTCACTGCCCATAACAATACCGACTTTTCTCATAAAATTACCTCCTAAAGAAAACAAAAAGGGCGCACCTCACTTTTGATGAAGTGTGCCCAGACGGTCGGCTTAACACAGACTTTGTTCCTCCGCGGTGCTCCGCGATTATCCGTCGGTCGCAAAATCTGTTTTTTACTTTGATTAAATTATAACAATCTTATTTTTTATTGTCAATAGATTTAGGGTAAAGTTTTTGAAATTCTCTGTTAACAAATACAAAAAATACAAAACACATAATAATCTGCAAAACTGTTGAAGCGGGAGTAGCCAGTCCGATGTAGAAAAGCGGCACATCGGGAATCCTGCTGACAAAGTACGAAACAGGCACTCTTACGCAAAAAGCACCGATAACGCCTTGCAGCATAACGAAAACCGTTTTGCCCAAACCGCTGTAAAAGCCTATAAAGCAGAAAAGGAATGATGTGAAAAGGCAATCGATGGCATAGGCTTTAAGGTATGAAGCCGCAGCCGCAATGACTTCGGGGTCTTTGGCGAAAATAAGAGAGAGCAAATCGCCGTGAAAGAATGAAAGATACCCCATAAACACACCCGCAGCAAGTGATGATGCAATGCCGCAGAAAAGCGCCTTCTTCGCTCTGTCGGGCTTGCGTGCGCCAATATTCTGACCGACAAATGCGGACATAGACTGTGAATAAGCCGACGGTACAAGCATTACGAACGCACAAAGCTTTTCCGCCACACCGACACCCGCAGAGGCCACAAGACCGAGCGAGTTCACAATTGAAAATATCACGAGAAAGGATATGGAAACGAGCGCATCCTGAAATGCAATCGGTGAGCCGATACGAAGAATTTTGCCGCAGACCGAAAAATTAAATCGCATATATTTCTTACCGAATTCAAATGGTAATTTACGCTTTGATATAACAATCAAGGAAAGAAACACACTTATTGCCTGCGCGCCGACAGTAGCATACGCGGCACCTGCAGCGCCCATACCGAACACTCTGACAAGAATCAAGTCACCGGCTATATTTATAACACAGGCAATGGAAACGGTGATCAGCGGCATTTTCGAGTCGCCTATTCCCCTGAAAATGCTGCCGAGAACATTATAAGCTATTATAAAAGCAGTACCGGCGGAACAGATGCGCACATAAGATACCGTCTGCGAGAATGCTTTTTCCGGAGCATTCATAAGTGAAGCGATCTGCGGTGTGAAAGAAAGCATCAAAGCAGTGAAAATCACAGCCAGAATCGCAAAAAGCGATATTCCGTTACCAATCGCTTTACCGGCTTCATCGGGGCGTTTTTCGCCTATTTTCTGAGCAACAAGAACGGTTATGCCGGTTGAAAGACCAACAAGGAAGCCGGTAATGGTGTGCATTATCTGACTACCTGTGGAAACAGCGGAAATATCGGCGGTTTCGGCAAATTTACCAACCACCCACAAATCGACCGCTCCGTACATCGCCTGCAAGAAAAGCGCTGCCAATACAGGCAACGCAAATCTTAAAAGCGGTGATAAAATTTTACCTTCGGTGAAATCGTTAACTCGGGACATATTATTTTACAATGAATTTATCTGCAAATCTTTTAACAGCTGCTTCGTAGGTTTCGGGGTCAACATCATAGCTTTCGGCGTGCTCGGCACCCTCTATGATAACAAGCTCCTTATCGGGAGCGCTTGAAGCGAGGAAAAGCTCCTTGCCCATGCTTGTGGGAACGAACCAATCTGCCGAGCCGTGAATAAACAGCATGGGTATTTTAGCTCTTTTAACGGCGGAAAGTGCGTCGGCATCCTTAAAATGATAACCGCCGACCAGCTTATTAAAGAAATCGGCACCGTCAAGGATGGGGCGCGGAGGTATTTTTGCCATACCGAGATCGTGAACGAACTCATCGTATGCGGTCGTATAACCGCAATCGGCTACGGTGAATTTAACATTATCGGGTAAACACGGCGAGCCTGTCATCATCATAACGGTGGCACTGCCCATTGACACGCCCGTGAGAATTATCTGTATATCGTTACCGAATTTTTCATTGAGAAAATCGAGCCAGCGCAAACCGTCCTGATACTCGTAAAAACCGAAGCCTATGTATTTGCCCTCGCTGTCGCCGTGCGACTGATGGTCAACAATGAAAAGATTGTACCCGAGATCGTGGTAGAACTTTGCCATGCGGTTAAATTCACCAAGACCGCTTGAACGGTAGCCGTGACTCATAAAAACATATACATTCGATTTCTCATCCGCTTCAAAAAGATAGCCTTTAAGCTTATAGCCGCGAACGCTCTCGATTTCATAAACATCGTAACGCTGCTTATTGAACCACTCAATACGCGGATTGACCTGTTCTTCAACCGGAGCGGTCTTCCCGTGTTTTTTATTCTGCATTTCCGTAATCATATCGGCGGCTTTTCTGAACACCTGACCGTCGCGATTCATAACGGAATCAAACACAATGTATGACAAACCCGCAAAAGCAGTACCGCCGGCAACGGCGCCGACAGCTAATTTTCTCAATGATTTCATACTCATAACAACACCTCCGATTATTTCTGTAAACATTCTAACAAATATAATCGATTATTTCAACAATTATTTGTAACTAAACATTGACTTTAGTATTTTATGATATTAAAATCATAATGAAAGGTGGTAATTATATGCTTCATCCGGCAGACGTTATAAAAAAACTTGACGCCCCCATACTTACAAGGCACGATGTCCCCTACAACGCCGCCCTTGTTTTTAACGCAGGCGTTACAAAATTCAACGGCAAATATGTTATGACTTTCCGCAATGACTACGGTGATTTTGATGCTCACAAGCTTACGGGAACAAATATCGGTCTTGCTTACAGCGATGACGGTATTAAATGGGAGGTTGCACCCGCCCCCTGCTTTGCTCTTAAAGACGATGAAATTCAGCGCGCGTATGACCCGCGCCTTACCGTAATTGACGGCAAATGCTATATGTGCTTTGCAGTAGATACAAAGCACGGACTTCGCGGCGGCTTTGCTTCAACAGAAGATTTTGAACATTTCGACCTTATTTCAATGTCGGAACCCGACAACAGAAATATGGTGCTTTTCCCCGAAAAAATCGGCGGTAATTTTATAAGACTTGACCGTCCGATGCCTGTTTATTCGCGCGGACACCGTGATACATTCGATATGTGGCTTTCCGAATCACCCGACCTTGAATTCTGGGGCAAACACAAGCTCGTCGCAGGAGTTGAGGATATACCCTTTGCGAACGATAAAATCGGTCCCGCGGCTCCGCCGGTCAAAACGGAAAAAGGCTGGCTCACAACATTCCATGCAGTTGAGCTTGACACAACACGCGGCAAATTCGGCTGGGAAGACCGCTGGCAGAAAATTTACAGAGCCGGCATTATGCTTCTTGACCTTGAAAATCCGTCAAAGGTCCTCGGTATATGCAAAGAACCTATCATTGAATGCGACCGTGAATTTGAACTTAAAGACGGCTTCCGTCAGTATGCGATATTCCCCGGCGGAATGATTCTTGAAGACAGCGGTGAAGTTAAGATTTATTACGGCGCTTCCGATACGGTTGAATGTATGGCAAGTGCCGATGTTAACGATTTGATTAAGCTTTGCTTGGGAGAATGAGTTATGGAAAGAACGGTTTATAATTATGTTGCGGTAATCGGTATTGACGGCATGGGCAACTTCAACCTCAACACCGAAACGCCGAATATGGATAAAATCTTCGAAAACGGCGCTACTGCCACACACGCGCTTTCAATGGACCCGACCATAAGTGCCGAAAACTGGGGCGCGATGCTGCTCGGTTTAACTCCGGTTACACACGGGCTCACAAACAGTGCACTCGGTCACCTTGAATACAAAAACGAAGCGTTCCCGTCGGTATTCAAGCGTATAAGAAAAGAATTCCCCGATGCTTATATCGCATCATATTCCAAATGGAATCCTATAAACATCGGACTTGTTGAACGCGGACTTAATGTAGACACGCAGACCGCCGATAACGATATTATTCTTTGTGACAAAATAATAGAGGCGGTTGCAAACAAACCGAAATTCTTATTCGTACAATTTGACAATGTTGACGGCGCAGGTCATCACGCCGGCTACGGCGAGGAAGAACACCTCAACAAAATTACCGAAACCGACGGGCACGTTGGTAAAATATACAAAGCATACGAAAAAGCCGGCATCATTGATGATACTCTGTTTCTGGTAATCGCCGACCACGGCGGATATTTTCACAGCCACGGCGGTTACATGGATACCGAAAAATTCGTATTTTTCGGTGCGGCAGGTAAAGGCATTAAAAAAAGCAGCATAAATTATATGCGTACCGTTGATATTGCGGCTATCGTGCTTTATGCTTTCGGTATAGATATGCCGGAATATAACGAAAGAGCATTTGCTTCGCAGATTCCCGAAAATCTTTTCTGCGACTACACCGCAAAATACTCGCGTCCCGTTGCCAAACCATTTATCCCGGAATTCAAAAAAACGATTCCTTTCAATGACGAAAACGGACTTTCAAATCTTTTTGGTGCTGAAAAGATGAAGCTTTGTATGTTCTTTGACAATGAACTTAAAGATGAAACCGGCAAAAATGAGCTTAATGAAATCGGCACGGTCAAGTATTATTCAGACGGTGTTCGCGGCTCGCGCGGCGAATTCGGACTTACCGGCAGCATTACGATACCGACACTCAAACTCACCGAAAAAAGTTTTACAATTTCATTATGGATAAAAATTGACCGTTCACTTGAACGCGAAGCCGTAATTCTTGCAACAAAGTGCTGGTGTGAGCACCGCGATTACAACGGAATTGTACTTGCATTAAGACGAAACGATACACTTCTCAACATCGGCTGCGGCGATGATGATTTTGAATTCATCACACCTTTCCCCGACGATATTTCAGACGGCTGGGTACACGCAACATTTGTTGTTGATAAAGATAATATGCTTTTGAAACTCTACTACAACTTTAAGGAAGCACATACAACGGTAATAGAGCCGCAATATGCAGTTGCGCTTGACGGAATCGGATTCAGACTCGGTGATGATTCCTGCGGCGAGTGGAACAGCTTTACACTTGAACAAATCGTAAATATTGATGACCTGATCATATTTGACGGTGCACTCGATGATAACGACATAGCTAAACTTGAAAAGTATTATACGCTTAATTGACCGTAAAGCCATTGCTTATTTATTGTGTTTTTCGTTCTGCGCTGAAAGGGAAAGGCTAATAAGGGTGCTATTTTATAAACATATTGGATATAAAGGCTGAATACCGATGTTTTTTATTTTTCAACTTTTATTTGGTATGTCGTTTCAAATCCGTGGTATATCAGGCGGACAGAGAATGTGCCGGGCTTTGTAAACCTGCCCGATTCATCCAGCTCACACCTTGATGTATCCACCTTTAGCGCTTTCATCTCTTCGGCATTTGTATAGTACGCAATCTGCGGATTGCTTGAATCCTCCATATGCAAAACCACGGTTACGCCCTCTTCATCACCGTTTTCATTAAAGCCGTAGGTGGTAAATTCCTCCCCTACCTTAAACGCCCCGTAATTCAAATGCATCGGGTCGCTTGCCTCAATGAACAGGATTTTTTGTTCAAGTACCTCGATTTCGTAGGTGGTTTCAGCGTACTTATCGCCGTTTTCATAAACGACTTCTACCGTCTGTTTGCCGGCAGTTTGCATATCATAGCCGGAAAAGGTTACAAATTCACTGTGGGAAATGTCCTCCGATTTGCTGCCATTTTCGTCCACCGCAGATATTTTGGGTATTCGGCAGACAGAACCGTTTACCGTTTCAACGAAACTGTCAAACTCATCGCCGATATAATACACTCTATCCTCTTCGCTGAGCCCAAACTCCATTTCCAATTTTACCGAGCTTTTATTTTCAAAGGAGCATGCGGTAAGCAATGACAAAACAAGAGCAACGACAGCCAAAACCGATAGCAGCAGCTTAACCCTGTTTTTTTTCATTTTCAATTCCTTTCAATTTTTACATAAGAGAACCGCTCAGCGGTTCTCTTATGTATTTTTATGTTCACGCTTGTGCGGCTTTCTTTTTGCGTTTGCGAATAACCGTATAGGTTACAAGCGAACCTGCGCCCCCGCCGATAACAAGAGCCGCTATCAGTCCGCCCCATACAGTAACGCTTGAAAATACGCTGGCACTTTGTGATGATTCGGTGTTGTCCACTTTATATCCCAAATATCTCGGGGTTGAATCCACATTTGCGGTAATATCGTATGCGTTATGGAAGTTTAAGGGTGTTGCGTTATTAAACACTTTAACGGAAATTAAAGAAGTATCTTTGTTGAAATCGGCGGCACTCGTCAGTACCTTTAATGAGTCTGCCAAAATCGGCTTCCCCGATTTTGAGTCGGTGGAGGTATAAAGTGCGACCCACTGACGGCTGAGTCCCTTTAATGTCCAGTTGCAAACATCGCCTATCATAAACTTCGTAACATCCAGATCCTTACTCGGTTCATTATCCTTGGTGACAAGTGCTCTTTGCTGGTCGGCATCGGTCAGTAACGGGTTCTTAACACCGTAGTAGTAAATATAATCCTCCTCGGGAGCATCCTCATACTCTTGCCCGTAAATCGGCTGATA
>JAZLJH010000037.1:0-18796 GCA_045617785.1 Acutalibacteraceae bacterium | reverse complement strand
TTTATAACTATGGGTAAACTTAAAAAGCAATTTGATGATGGCAGACCGATGTTTTTGTTTTTTCAAGATACTATTCCTGTCGGTTACTTTTCTCTTGCAAAGTGCAGTGACGAAGAATGGGAACTAAATAATCTTGCAGTATTGCCCGAATATCGTCATTTAGGTATCGGTAAATCAATGATTGATTATGCTATTACAATAGTTAAGAAGTATGGCGGCAGTAAAATATCAATCGGTATAATTGAAGAAAATACAACACTGAAAAATTGGTATTTAAATTTAGGCTTTGTTCATACCGGAACACATAAATTTACACACTTGCCGTTTACAGTTGGGTTTATGGAGATGAAAATATAATGGCAAAAGCGTTTTTATTGACATTCTTTATTCATTGAGGTGATTTAATTGAAACTCACAGCTCCTTCTATGGAATATGACAAACAAATACAGGAATATCGCCGAGAGTTTCTTGAATACGGAGGCTCTATGGACGGCTGCGGCTCGCTTCGACGTTTTGGCAAAACCGAAGATTGGCTCGAGCAGGTCGAACTGTGTAAACAGGCGGAAACCACGCCTTCAGATTGGGTTCCCTCAACGCAGTACATATATGTTCGTGAATCGGACATGAAAATTGTCGGAGTTATTCAGATACGGCATTATTTCAATGACTATCTTGAAAAATATGCAGGGCATATCGGCTATTCCGTTTGTCCGAGTGAACGCAGAAAAGGTTACGCAACTCAAATGCTGAAGCTTGTTCTTCACGAATGTAAAAAACTCGGGATCGAACGTGTACTGATATGCTGTATTCAGGGAAACGAAGGCAGCCGCAGAACAATTCTAAACAACGGCGGCATTTATGAATCGACCGTATATTAAGAAGATAGGGATAGATATTTGGAAAGATATTGGATTGATTTGTCGGAATGATGCGACAAATCAGAATTGACGGAGAAATTTAATGTGAAAGTATTTTTTATCAGGCACGGAAAAGATGATGACAGATACCGAGGTGGATGGAGCGATTTAGACCTGATACCGGAAGGCAGACAGCAGGCAAAACTTCTTGCAGATCATCTGAAAGAAAACAACCATAAATACCGCATCGGAAAGATTATTTCAAGCGATTTGCCGCGTGCAATGTCTACCGCACAATTTATATCCGATGAATTGGATTTGCCCGTACAAGAGGAATTTCAGTTGAGGGAAATGAATAACGGTGATTTGGCGGGAATGCCGAATGATGAAGCCCTTAAACGCTATCCGGGTTTGTTTTTCAGTTCATTAAAAATGAACGAGCCGTATCCGAACGGAGAAAGCCCGAACGACTTCTTTATGCGTATCAAAAAGTGGTTTGGTGATTTTTCGGCAGCTTCACTTCATTAAGAAAACCGATTTGCAGTATAAAACACCTCTCCGTACCATTGTTTTCACAACGGTGTGGAGAGGTGTATTTTATGATTATTCAATTCTTATTTCAGTATCCGTTTCTTTCCTCTGCGGAAA
The DNA here is from genome assembly GCA_045617785.1 of Acutalibacteraceae bacterium. Taxonomy (GTDB): domain Bacteria; phylum Bacillota; class Clostridia; order Oscillospirales; family Acutalibacteraceae; genus DTU089. Next base: position 17,290 of record JAZLJH010000037.1, on the reverse strand, counting down.
CCTTTGCGTGCGGGCAGTCGAGTTTTTCAACTCTCATAACGGGTGCCGCCCAGTGAACGGCGTTGGTGATTATTTTCTGCACCTCGGGGATGAGGAATGTGGGGTTGTACTCATGGCCGGGCTGGAAGTAGAAAACCTTGCCGTAGCCCTTGTGCCAGCAGCAGCCTGAACGGAAAACCTCGCCGCCCTTGAACCAGCCGAGGAATACAAGCTCATCGGGAGTGGGTATGTCAAAACGCTCGCCGTACATTTCTTCCACGGGGATTTCAAATGATTCGGGTATACCCTGTGCTATGGGGTGAGTGGGGTCTATGCACCATACTCTTTCGCGGTCGCCGTCGCGCCACTGCAGCGTGCAGGATGTACCGAGTATGCGTCTGAACGGCTTGCTCATATGTGCCGAATGTAAGCCAATAAATCCCATGCCGCGCAATACGCGGTCATATATCTTTTCGCAAAGCTCATCAGGGACTTTGTCATGGCCGCAGTGACCCCACCAGATAAGCACATCAGTATCGTCAAGCACATCGTCGGGCAGTCCGCATTCGGGCATATCGAGCGTGGCGGTGCGCACCGCAATTTCTTCATCTCTGCCCAAAAATTCGGCAATCGTGCCGTGTATCGCTTTGGGGTAATGCTCGGCAATGCAGGGGTCGGACTGCTCGTGTATATTTTCATTCCATACAGTAACTTTTATCATACTTACATCCCTTTCAATAAGATTATATAAATATAATACCACGGCTGTTCCCTATGTCAATTCATTTTAAACTTTTTTTCATACTGCGACAAAAAACGGTTGTAATATTCGTTATATTGTTATAAAATATAGTAGCCGATTACGGCAGGTGAGTTCGTGACCATCCTCACCGGGCTTTTGCCTGAATCAAAACTACGGAGATTATAATGAACAGAAATAAGAAAAAACTCTACGATGTTTGCATCGGCGCGCTTACGGGCGCACTGTATGTAGTACTTACATTCATTTCGTCGGCTCTCGGCATATCAAACGGCGTAGTGCAGCTACGCTTTTCGGAGGCGCTGTGCATAATGCCCGTATTTTCGGCGTATGCTGTGCCGGGGCTTTTCATAGGCTGCGCGCTCGCAAATCTGTTTACAGGCTGCGCTGTGTGGGATGTTGTGTTCGGCAGCCTTGCAACACTTATAGGCGCACTCGGTACGCGCGCACTCAAAAATCACCGGTATCTGCGTATGCTGCCGCCCGTTGCGGCAAATACCGTTACGGTGCCGCTTGTGCTTAAATCCGTCTATATGCTTGACGGTGCGGTGTGGTTTTTCTTTGTGACAGTTTTTATCGGTGAGCTGATTTCGTGCGCGGTTTTCGGCGAGCTGCTCGCAAAGCCGGTTGAAAAAATAATCAAAAATACTTACGAGGGGTAAGCTCTTATGAATATAGAAGAAGCAATACAAAACGCAAAACGCATACATTTTATCGGCATAGGCGGCAGCGGTATGTGCCCGCTTGCAGAAATTCTGCATTCGCAGGGCTATTGCCTTACCGGCTCCGACAATAACGAGACCGATACGCTCAAACGCATAAGGAATCTCGGCATCCCCGTTGTGCTCGGCCAAAAAGCCGAAAATGTTGACGGTGCCGATATGGTGGTATTCACCGCGGCTCTGCTGCCGGATAACCCCGAGCTTGCGGCGGCACGCGAAAAGGGAATACCCACCTTTGAGCGCAGTAAGCTTTTCGGCTATATCACCCGTAAATACGGCAACTGCGTGGGCGTGTGCGGCACGCACGGCAAAACCACCGTTACCTCAATGCTTGTGCAGATACTTATCGAAAACGGCTTTGACCCGTCGGCAGTCATAGGCGGCAAATTGCCGCTTACCGGCACGAACGGCAGAGTCGGCGGCAGCGATATTCTTGTGTGCGAATCCTGCGAATATAAAGATACATTCCTCGACCTTTCACCCGATGTTGCGGTCATACTCAATGTTGACTGTGACCACATGGAGTATTTCAAAACTCTTGAAAATCTTGAAAAGTCATTCAATAAATTCGCCGCTATGGCGACTAAATGCGTCATTTATAACGGTGACGATAAAAACACCTGCGATTCCGTAAAGGGCATCTGCGGCAAGGACCTCATAACCTTCGGCAGAGCCGATACCAACGATTATTACTGCGGTGAAATTTCGTGGGTGAACGGCGCATTTGCGCATTTTGACGTTTATTACAAAGGCGAAAAACTCGGTGATGTTACACTCGGCGTTCCCGGCGAGCACAATGTTACAAACGCCCTTGCAGTAATAGCGGCGGCGCGTTACTGCGGCGCAAGCTTTGAGCAGTGCCGCGCAAGCATTCTTAATTTCCGCGGTGCAGGCAGGCGTTTTGAAATTCTCGGTAAATACAACGGTGCCGTTATTGCCGATGATTATGCTCACCACCCGAAGGAAATCGAGGTTACACTCAACGCCGCAAAGAAAATGGACTATAAGCGCGTGTGGGCAGTGTTCCAGCCGTTCACATTCAGCCGCACCAAAATGCTGCTAAACGATTTCGCCGAAGCTCTTTCAATAGCTGATAATGTTGTTATGACCGAGATTATGGGCTCGCGTGAAATTAACACTTACGGCATCTCCACACAGGACCTTGCCGACGAAATCGACGGCAGCGTGTGGTTCGATACCTTTGACAAGGTTGCCGATTATGTAAAGGCAAATGTCGGCGAGGGCGATTTGGTCATAACCCTCGGCTGCGGCGATGTTTATAAGGTCGCCAAAAAAATTCTGGGAATAGAATAAATTTATAAAATACGAACGGAGGGATGATATGTGTACACAGAACCAACTGAGTGAAATTCTGCAGAATGTTGCCGCTGAATCCAAGAAGATTTTCGGCTCCAATTTGAACTCGGTTATTCTTTTCGGCTCCTATGCAAGAGGCGATTATGACGAGGAATCCGACATAGATGTACTGATACTTGTCGATTTGCCGTCAGACGAATTGCCTGCATACCGCACACATATTGATTCCCTGTGCGGCAAACTCCTTTTGACATACGGTATTGTGGTTTCCGCTATCGAAAAAGATACCGAAACCTACAACCGCTATGCAAGCATACTGCCGTTTTATAAGAATATTGAAAAGGACGGTGTGAAGATTGCTTAAAGATGGATTGGCGGATATTTCAAAGGCAAGAATAGCACACGCCGAGGATTGTATGCGCGAAGCGGAATTGCTGCTCGCTGCAGAGGAGTACAAAGGTGCTGCCAACAGAGCGTATTATGCAGCATTTCATTCATTGCGCGCGGTGTTGATTCTGGACGAATTCGATTCTAAAAAGCACTCGGGCATTATTGCAAAATTTCGCGAGAATTATCTGAAAACCGAAGTTTTTAATGCTGAAATTTCCGATTATATTTCTTCGCTTTTCAGAGTTCGTTCAGCCAGTGATTATGATGATTTTTATATAGTTTCAAAAGCAGAAGCCGAATCACAGCTCGAAAAAGCAAAGGTGATTTTGGCGCGAGTGAAAATATATTTGAAAGAGCAATATTGAATTAAAAGACCGACACGAGCAGTGCCGGTCTTTTTCATCAGTTTCAGTTTTCTTTCAGCAGCAAAAATGCAAGCTCTTTGAGCTCGTCTATCGAGTTTATCATACTCATTTTTGCTCTGTACTGTGCGCCGCCGCGCAAGCCCTTGGTGTACCACGCGGCGTGCTTGCGCGCTTCGCGTATGCCTATGCGCTCGCCCTTGTATTCACACAGCTTTTCTATATGCCGGAGCATCGTTTCCATTCGCTGTGTTGCGGTCGGCTCGGGCAGTATTATTTCGTGTTCAAGCCACGCGTTTATCTGTGCAAATACCCACGGGTTGCCGAGTGCGCCGCGCCCGACCATCACCATATCGCAGCCGGTTTCCTCCAGCATTTTTGCGGCGCTTACACCGTCGGTAATGTCGCCGTTGCCTATTACGGGTACGCTCACCGCCTGTTTCACAAGGCGAATAATATCCTTATTTACGGGCGGAGCATACATCTGTTCTTTCGTTCTGCCGTGTACCGTAATTGCCGCGGCACCGGCATCCTCACACATCTTTGCAAGCTCCACTGCGTTTATACTGCTCTCATTCCAACCGGAGCGCATTTTTACCGTTACAGGTACTGTTGCAGCCTTGGCCACCTCGCGTACAATATCTGCGGCGAGCTGCGGATTTTTCATAAGCAGCGCACCGCCGCCGGATGAAGCGACCTTCGGTGCGGGGCAGCCCATATTTATATCAATGAAATCAGGCGAGAATTCAAGTGCTTTTTCTGCGGCATTCGCCATAACAAGCGGCTCGTTGCCGAAAATCTGCGAGCCCGCTGGGCGCTCGCTTTCGGTAATCGCGAGCAGCTCTTTGCTTTTTTTGTCGTTAAAGCTTATGCCCTTGGCGCTTGCCATTTCGCAAACAGTGTATGCCGCACCGTAACCGCGGCAAAGCTCGCGGAAGGCTCTGTCGGCAACGCCTGCCATGGGGGCGAGGGCGGCTTTTTCGTGTATTTCAAGATTGCCTATCTTCATAGTATTTCCTCTGTTCGTATTTTACGCTGATATTTTACGGTAGAAAAAGGCGATTGTCAACAGCGGTTTTTTAAGAATTGAATGTCGCGGCTGATATTGACAATAATAATAAAACTCATTATAATGTATTACGAAAAAAGGTGTGCACACACCGAGTAGGGAAGTGAAACGGTTCGTGGAAATCAAGCGCGATGTTTATCTCAATAAGTTGATACGCAAGGAAAATAACGGTCTTATAAAAGTCGTTACAGGTGTCAGAAGATGCGGAAAGTCATATTTGCTTTTCAATTTATTTCATAATTATCTGAATGAAAAAGGCATTGATGAAGAACATATTATAGAGGTCGCGCTCGATGACCGTATGAATAAAGAATTGCGCGACCCCGATAAAATGCTTGAATTCATAAGAGGCAGAATAAAGGATGAAAAAACATATTATATCATTCTGGATGAAATACAGCTGCTCGGCGAATTTGAAGATGTGCTCAACAGTCTTTTGCACATCAGAAATGCCGATGTTTATGTAACCGGCAGTAATTCAAAGTTTTTGTCTTCCGATATTATTACGGAATTCAGAGGCAGGGGCGATGAAATCAGAGTGCATCCGCTGAGCTTCAGGGAGTATGTGTCGGTTTATGACGGTACTGTCGAGGCGGCGTGGGATGATTACTTTAATTACGGCGGCTTGCCGCTTATATTGATGTTCGATACCCCCGAGGATAAGTCTGACTATCTCGTTTCGTTATTCGACAAGGTCTATTTGTCCGACATCGTTGACAGACACAAAATAAGAAATCAGGATGAACTTGATGAGCTTGTGAACATTCTTTCGTCGGGTGTCGGGTCGCTTACAAATCCCGCAAAGCTTGCCAAAACCTTCAAAAGTGTCAAAAATAAAGTGATAAGCGATAAAACGCTCAAGAAGTATATTGATTATTTGCAGGACGCTTTTTTAATAAGCAAAGCAGTTCGCTTTGATATAAAGGGCAAAAAGTATATCGGTTCGCCTGCAAAATATTATTTTGAAGATGTGGGGCTTCGCAATGCGCGCCTCAATTTCAGGCAGACCGAAGAAAATCACATTATGGAAAATATCATTTATAATGAGTTGCGTACAAGAGGTTATCATGTCGATATCGGGGTTGTGGAGGTTTTCGGTAAAAACAGCGAAAACAAGACAACTAAAAAGCAGTTTGAAGTCGATTTTATTGCTACCAAAGGCAGCGAGAAATATTACATTCAGTCGGCTTTTTCCGTAAGTAATGTCGATAAGCTCGCGCAGGAACAGAATTCACTTATGAATATAAACGATTCTTTCAAAAAAATAATAGTCGTGCGGGATAATATCAAAGTACGGCGTAATGAATACGGCATAGCAACAATGGGAATATGCAATTTCTTGTTGGACGAAAACAGCTTGAATATATAAATTCAATTATGAGAAGGGGGGAGCGCAACGGACCGCTTTATACTTCATTCCGATTACAAGCCCACGGGCGATCAGCCCGAGGCAATAGCGCAGCTTGTTGACGGCGTTAACAAGGGCTATGCCGAACAGACACTTCTCGGCGTTACCGGCTCGGGCAAAACATTCACCATGGCAAATGTAATTGCCGAGCTTAACCGCCCCACGCTTGTGCTCGCCCACAACAAAACGCTTGCGGCACAGCTTTGCAGCGAGTTTAAAGAGTTTTTCCCCGAAAACGCGGTGGAATATTTCCTTTCATACTACGACTATTATCAGCCCGAAGCGTACATTCCCTCCACCGATACTTACATTGAAAAGGACAGCGCCGTTAACGACGAAATCGACAAGCTCCGCCACTCCGCGACCTCCGCACTTTCGGAGCGGCGCGATGTTATAATCGTTGCGAGTGTTTCGTGCATTTACACGCTCGGCGACCCCATAGATTACCGCAATATGGTGATCTCCCTGCGCACGGGAATGCAGAAGGACCGCGACGAGCTTATAAAAAAGCTTGTTGAAATTCAGTACGAGCGCAACGATATAAGCTTTACGCGTAATAAATTTCGCGTTAAAGGCGATACGGTGGAAATCTTCCCCGTATATTCGTCGGATGCTGCCATAAGAGTTGAGTTTTTCGGTGATGAAATCGACAGAATTTCCGAAATTCAGCCGCTTACGGGCGAGGTGAAATGTACCCGTTCCCATGTGGCGATTTACCCCGCTTCGCACTATGTTGTGGAGCACGATAAAATGGAAAAAGCACTCGATGAAATTTACAACGAGATGCTTGAAACGGTTGATAATTTTACAAAGCAGGGCAAGCTTCTTGAAGCGCAGCGCATTCAGCAGCGCACACTTTACGATATTGAAATGCTGCGCGAAACGGGCTTCTGCAAAGGTATAGAAAACTATTCGCGCGTTATGTCCGGCAGAAAACCCGGCTCCGCTCCGTTTACGCTGCTCGATTATTTTCCCGATGATTTTCTGCTTATGGTGGATGAATCGCATGTAACTCTGCCGCAGGTGAGGGGAATGTTCGGCGGCGACCGTTCGCGTAAGGAAAGCCTTGTGAATTTCGGCTTCCGTCTGCCGTCGGCTTTCGATAACCGCCCGCTCACCTTTGATGAGTTTTATTCACGAACACACCAGCGCATATTCGTAAGCGCCACCCCCGGCGATTTTGAAAAGGAGAAGAGCGCCGCAATAGCCGAGCAGGTCATAAGGCCTACGGGTCTTCTTGATCCCGAAATCAGCGTAAGACCTACCGAGGGGCAGATAGACGACCTCATTTCCGAAATCAATATGCGCGTAAGCAGGGAAGAACGCGTGCTTGTTACCACGCTGACACGCAAAATGGCGGAGGATCTGACCGAATACCTCTCAAATTACGGCATAAAGGTGCGCTATATGCACTTCGATGTAGATACCATTGAGCGTATGGAGCTTGTGCGCGATTTGCGCCTCGGCGAATTTGATGTGCTTGTCGGTATTAACCTCTTGCGTGAGGGGCTTGATATTCCCGAGGTGTCGCTCGTTGCCATACTCGATGCCGATAAGGAGGGCTTTTTAAGGAGCGAAACCTCGCTTATACAGACCGTCGGCAGAGCCGCGCGCAACGCAAACGGTCAGGTAATTATGTATGCCGACGAGGTCACGGGCTCTATGGAGCGTGCCATTGAGGAAACATACCGCCGCCGCGAAAAGCAGATGAAATACAACGAAGCGAACGGCATTGTTCCGCAGACCATCAAAAAGGATGTGCGCGAAATACTCGAAATCAGTTCCAAGGACAATATCCGCGAGCGTATGGAAAAACGCCGCCTTTCCGAACGCGAAAAGGCGGAGCTTATAGAAAAGCTATCAAAAGAAATGCGCGCCGCCGCAAGATTGCTTGAATTTGAGCACGCGGCATACCTGCGCGATCAGATACAGAAATTAAAAGGACAGAAATAATCAATGGAAAAAAACATTATCGTTCAGGGTGCAAGGGAGCACAACCTTAAAGATGTTACGGTGGAAATTCCGCGCAATAAGCTTGTTGTTTTTACGGGACTTTCCGGCTCGGGCAAATCCTCACTTGCCTTCGACACTATCTATGCCGAGGGTCAGCGGCGCTATATGGAAAGTCTTTCGTCTTACGCAAGGCAGTTCCTCGGTATTATGGAAAAGCCCGATGTTGACGGCATAAGCGGTCTTTCGCCCGCCATATCCATAGACCAGAAAACCACATCCAAAAACCCGCGTTCAACAGTCGGCACCGTTACCGAAATATATGACTACCTGCGCCTTTTGTATGCGCGCGTGGGCGTTCCGCATTGCCCCGTCTGCGGCAGGGAAATCAAACAGCAGAGCATTGACCAGATAGTTGATAAAATCTGCGAGCTGCCGGAGGGCACGAAATTTCAGGTGCTCGCCCCCATAGCAAAGGGCAAAAAGGGCGAGTTCCAGAAGGAGCTTGAAGCCGCCGCCAAGCAGGGCTTTTCAAGAGTACGCGTTGACGGCATAATGTACGACCTGAGCGAAAAAATAAAGCTCAATAAAAATATAAAACACAATATCGAAATAATCGTCGACCGCCTTGTAATGAAAGATGGCGTGGTGTCGAGGCTTGCCGATTCGGTCGAAACGGCTCTTTCACTTACCGATTCCACCGTGCTTATAGATATTCCCGGCGGCGACACTCTGTTGTTTTCGCAGAATTTTGCCTGCCCGGAGCACGGCTCGTTTATGGATGAATTGGAGCCGCGTATGTTCTCGTTCAACAATCCGTTCGGAGCCTGCCCGACCTGCTCGGGCTTGAGTGTGTTTATGCGCGTTTCCGAGGACCTTGTTGTGCCGAACAGAAATCTTTCCGTAAATCAGGGCGCCATTCGCGGAAGCGGCTGGAGCAACGGCGAGGCAAGCACCATTTCGGGTATGTATTACAGTGCCCTTGCCGAAAGATTCGGCTTTACCCTTGATACGCCGTTCAAAAAAATACCCAAAGAGGGGCAGCACGCCATTCTTTACGGTACGGGCGGCGAGCGCATAAAAATGACGCGCGTAAACGAATACGGCAGCGGCACATATATGACCGAGTTTGAGGGCGTTGTAAACAACCTCGAAAGGCGTTACCGCGAAACCACAAGCGACTGGTCGCGTGCCGATATTGAGCAGTATATGACGGAGTGTCCGTGCCCCGATTGCCGCGGCGCAAGGCTCAAACCCGCCTCGCTCGCAGTAACCGTGGGCGGCAAAAATATTACCGAATTTACCGAGATGTCCATACGCGATGAACTCGATTTTGTAAATGCGCTTGAACTCAACGAGCGCGATAAAATAATCGGTAAGCAGATCATCAAAGAAATACGCTCGCGGTTGAGTTTCTTATGCGATGTCGGACTTGATTACCTCTCGCTTGCCCGTTCAAGCGGCTCGCTTTCGGGCGGCGAAAGTCAGCGTATAAGGCTCGCCACGCAGATAGGATCGTCGCTTATGGGCGTGCTCTATATTCTCGATGAGCCGAGCATCGGTCTTCATCAGCGCGACAATGCAAAGCTTTTGGATTCGCTTAAAAATCTGCGCGATCTCGGCAATACTCTTATTGTTGTTGAGCACGATGAAGAAACAATAGAAACAGCCGATTATATTGTGGATGTCGGTCCCGGTGCGGGCGTGCACGGCGGTGAAATCGTGTGCGCAGGCACAGTCGATGAGGTGAAAAAGTGCGAGCGCTCGATTACGGGTATGTACCTTTCGGGCAAACGAAAAATCGAAGTGCCAGAAACACGCCGCAAGGGAAGCGGCAAATTCCTTGAAGTCAAGGGCGCCGCAGAAAACAACTTAAAGCACATTGATGTTAAAATACCACTGGGTATGCTTGTGGCGGTTACGGGCGTTTCCGGCTCGGGCAAATCATCGCTTGTAAACGAAATCATATATAAAAAACTTGCCGCCGAGTTGAACGGTGCCAAAAAATTCCCCGGTAAGCACGATGAAATACTCGGGCTTGAAAATCTCGATAAGGTAATAAATATCGATCAGTCACCCATAGGCAGAACGCCGCGCTCAAATACGGCAACATATACGGGCGTTTTCGGCGATATACGCAACCTTTTTGCACAGACGCAGGATGCAAAAACACGCGGCTACGATGCGGGGCGCTTTTCATTCAATGTCAAGGGCGGCAGGTGCGAAGCCTGTGAGGGTGACGGCATAATAAAAATTGAAATGAACTTCCTTTCGGATGTGTATGTGCCGTGCGAGGTTTGCCGCGGCGCAAGGTACAACCGCGAAACGCTTGAGGTCAAATATAAGGGCAAAACCATAAGCGATGTGCTGAATATGACCGTTGAGGAAGCTATGAACTTCTTTGAAAATGTGCCGAAGATCCGCAAAAAGCTCGGCGTTATATACGATGTCGGCTTAGGCTATATCACACTCGGGCAGTCGGCAACCACGCTTTCGGGCGGCGAAGCACAGCGCGTGAAGCTCGCCACCGAGCTTTCAAAGCCGTCGACGGGCAAAACCGTTTATATACTCGACGAGCCTACCACGGGGCTTCATTCCGACGATGTGCGCAAGCTTATCGAGGTCGTGCAGAAGCTTGTTGACAACAACAATTCCGTAATCGTTATTGAGCATAACCTTGATGTCATAAAGTGTGCCGATCATATTATAGATTTAGGTCCCGAGGGCGGCAGCGGCGGCGGTACCGTGGTGGTTAGCGGCACGCCCGAGCAGGTTGCAAAATGCAAAAAATCATATACGGGACAATATCTTAAACCTTTGTTAAAGGCTTGATATATTGAATTTGTTGGTGTATAATGTTTCTATATTGCTTTAAGGAGTGAATTTTTATGAAATCTTCCGAAAGTATTCCCAATTTTGACATTAAAGTCAGAGAATACACAAACTATGCAATCAAAAGCATAAAAAATGTTTGTAAGGAATTCGGTCCGCGCCCCGTCGGCAGCGAGTCCGAAACAAAAGCTCAGGGCTATATGCTCGCAGACCTTGAAAAATTCTGCGACGAAGCCCGCCGCGAGGAGTTTCAGTGCAGCGACAAGGCATTTATGTCGTGGGTGCCCTTCGGCGCGATCGCCATTATACTCAGCATACTGTTTTACACATTCGGTATGCCCGTTATCGCGCTCGGTCTTCTGTGCCTTACGCTGTTCTTCATAGTCGGCGAGTTCGTTTTCTATAAGCCCGTTCTTGATGTGTTTTTCCCCAAGAAGACCTCCGGCAATGTTATAGGCGTCAGAAAAGCCTCGGGCGAAACAAAAAAGCGTATCATCCTTTCAGGTCATACAGACTCCGCTTTTGAGTGGACCTTCACCTATAAGGGCGGCAGACCTGCCGTCATGGGCGTTATAATCACCGCAGGCGTTGATGTGGTTATCGGTCTTGCAATGAACATTTACGCCATGGTGCATTACCACGGCGCATTCGGCGGCATGGTCTGGGGTGCAGAGGGCAACCTCGGTATGAGAATAGCAGCCGTTGTACTTTACATAACCGTTCCCGTTATGATAATCGCCATCAATTTCTGCAACTTCAAGCTTCCCGTTATGGGCGCAAACGATGACCTTTCCGGCGTGTTTATTGCCTGCTCCGTTCAGAAATTCCTCAGCGATAATAATATCCGCTTTGAAAACACCGAGGTAGTTACACTTTGCGCAGGCGGCGAGGAAGCCGGTCTTCGCGGTGCAAAGGCTTTCGGCAAAGCACACGCCGATGAATATAAAAATGACGGCGTGCAGACTGTTTTCGTCGGTTTCGATACTATCCGCGAGCTTGAATACCCCAAGATTTACGAAAAGGATATGACTGGTGTCGTAAAGAATGACCGCCGCGTTGCAGAGCTTATACAGACCGCCGCCAAAACAGTCGGTATGGATATCGACATCGGCACAATAGAGCTCGGTTCAACCGATGCCGCGGCTATGTCACAGGCAGGCATTCCCGCATCCTGTATGGTCGCTATGGACCCGTCACCTGCAAGGTATTACCATACCCGCCTCGATACTGCCGATAATCTTTCCGCGCAGGCTATCGACACCGGCGTTAAAATCGCTCTTGAAACAGTATTCCTCTTTGATGAAAAAGGTATATGAGTATCTTTGATTTGAAAAAAGAAACCGTTTCCGTCAGATTCCGAGTTTTCGGCTCTGACGGAAACGCTGTGTTCGGCTGTTGTTTTGATAAAAGCGGCGGCAGTTATTTTGTTGACTGCGCCGTTTATGATTTTATTACAAAAGAAAAGTTCGATTGCCTTGAAAAAAACGGCACACATAAAGGTGTGTGTGAAGTCGCCCGCGGTGAAAAAGGAGAGAGCGTTTCTTATTCTTCAAAGGGCTGCCGCCTTTCGCTTAAAAACGGCGAGAGCGTGGACTTTGAATGTGAGTACGAAAAAATTTTTACCCACACGGGTATGCAGGCGCGCTTCACCGCCGCCAAAGGCAGCTGCATTATCTGCGGCAATACCTGCTTTATTACGGATATAAAAGGCGAAGCAACCGTTTGCGGCAGAAAGTACGATTTCGGCAGCGGCTCAACGCTTGTTTATACTGTCGGCGGCAGAGCGGATTACCCCCACAACGAGTTTGTTGTATTCGGTGACGGTTTGTATTTCGCCGACGGCGTGCTTGCGGCAGACGGCGAAACATATAAACTGCCTGCACCGAAAACCGCACGATTAGAAGCAGATTATGCCTATGGCACCGCATTTGCTTTCGGCAGCGGTAAATTGAATTTTACCCCGTTTTTCAATGACCGTGCGGTTATTAAAAACCGCATCACAAATGAATGCGGCAACCGCTTTTTCGGCAAAGTAAGCGGCGAACTTAATGTGTCGGGCAAAACGGTAAATGCCGATAACCTGACCGCTTTTTATAATGAATAAAAAAATGAGGTTGTGATGATTTTTATCACAACCCCGATTTTTTTATTTACCTTGTTTTATGAGTGCCCCGTCAATTATCGGTATCAGCTTTTTCGCCATATACATAAATCCGAGGTCGGTCGGGTGGCAGTTGTCCACAAGGCAGCATTCGGCGTAAAAGTCATCGAAGAATGTGCTGCCGTCAACGAAATACACATTCTTGTCGCCGTTTGCCAGCGCATTTTCATAAGTCTTTTTAACAATATCGCGGCGCTCCGTTTCTTCGGCGGTAAGGTGCTTTTTGGGGCGCGTTACCATAATAACGGGTGTATCGGGGTGTACTGCTCTGAATTTCTTAAACATCTTTTCGTGAGTGGCTTCAAGGTGCGCGGGGTCGGGTGCGTTGTGGTCATAGTCGTACACAAACAGGTCTGTTGTGAGCCCGGCAATATAGTCGGCTATGTTATCTTCACCCTTTGCCGAGCCGGAAAAACCGAGATTTACGCAGTCGCAGTTGAGTGCGCGCGAAATATATGCCTGGTAGCAGCTTCCCGGGCGCGAAGCGCACGCTCCCTGCGTAATGGATGAGCCGTAGTAGAGTATGCTTGCTCTGAACGGCTCACATTCTTCATATCTTGCACCTTCTTTAAGTCCCACATAAATTTCATCCGCGTTTATATAAAGCGGCAGATTTACCGTGACTGTGCGCAGTTTGCCGTCGGGCAGGTCAATAACCCCCTCATAGCAATCGTAATCCTTGTACGGCGGCATAAACGTGCCTATGTAGATTTCTTCGTTTTCGCCCTCGCTCTTTGTGTACAGGTCACATCCTGCAAAGCCCGTGGATGCCATGTGCGCAAATGTCTGCACCGATGAAACCTTAAGGCTCACTGCCACATACGGCGAATCCGTCTTAAAGCGCAGCCTTGCGCCTGCGGCATTGCGGTAAAGGTACTTTACGCCGTCATTCACATTTTCGGCAAGTGCGGTCGGCAGCCGCCTGTAATACGGGTCATTTTCCTCGGGCCTCATAATTCCGTAAAGACCGAACGGCAGTTCTTTAACATCGTAAAAAACAAGTCCGTCTTTGCTGATATTTGTTTCAATATTCGCTTTGCAGCCTGAAATACCCATAAATCCACCCCGTTAAAAATCTGTTTTCAGTTTGTATTTTCCGTTTGCAAGAGCCTCGGTAAGCTCTGCGTTTGTTTTTATTTCATCGTCAAAATAAATGCCGCCGCGGCAGGCATCCTCCGGGTCGTGAAAATCCGAGCCGGAAATACGCACCTTTGCACCCACATAATCAGCCCAGTATGAGGCAACGGGGTTGCGCGAATCGTGGCGCGGGTTGCAGTTGCAAACTTCGTACCCGTCAAGCAAATAGGGCTCCACCATCTGCATATTCTGCCTGAACGGATGCGCCTGAATGAATAAAAGTCCGTTTTCGTGCGCAAGTGCCGAAAAATCTTTGATTTTCATTGCCATAAGGTCGCCGTTGCTCTTTATAAAATCCTCGGTTGCACCGTAAACGAGGTAATCGTTCGGTTTGCCGTAAAAGTTTATTTCAAAGCCGAGCAGAACGGTCATTTTACCGTCGAGCAATTCTTTTAATCTGCGGTATCCGTTCAGGAAAAATTCGGCTTTTTCACACCACGGTGCATTCTCAATGCCGCCGCAAATAAATGTTGAGGCGTTCAGGTGGTTCGTGAGCACAATGCCGCGGTATTCGGTGTTTTCATACAGTGCGGCAAGCTCCTCGGGCGTGGCGTGTGCGCAAGCGCTTACACCCTTGGTGTGCGCGTGCATTTCAAAAAGGCAGCTCATTTAATTACTTCTTTCTAAAGTGTTTTATGTGATTATACAACCAAATAATGTGAAAGTCCATAATTACTATTGCAAAAAATGCGAAAAATGTTATTATATTTGTAATAAATCAAAAGGGGGAGTTCCCGTGAGAAAATGCGAAAGCTGCGGTAAGACATTTATTGAGTCAAAGGATGTATTCTGCCCGCATTGCGGAGCCATAGCCACCTCAAAGCGCGTCTGCGACTGCGACAACGGTATGGATACCTCGCGCTTTTACCGCGAGGGGAATTACGGTGCAAGGCAGAGTGTGCAGCACGATGACCACAACAAACGCCCCCAAACATCGTTTTCTGCCGGCGAAAGCTTAAAAAAATTCACATCGACCTTAAAAACCGATGTCAGACCTGCGGGGAGAAAGGCAGCCGCTCCGCAGAAGAGTGCCGTTATATTTGTGCTGATTCTCTTTGCGGTTTTCTTTATAGGTATGATTACATCATTGGTAAACGAATTCGAAACCGACTATAACTATGATGACGATTATTACGGCGATTACGGCTATTATGATGACGATTATTACTATTACGACGATTATTACGGCACCGATGTCAAATGCGGCGGCGCCGAGGTCGAAATGCTCAATGGCAACGCCACACTGAAAATCACTCTTTCGGATATGGCTGATTTCACAAACACCGAAACTTACGGCAGAATTTTGAACGGTGAACTCGATTTTTTTAATATTGAGCTTTATGAGGTGCGTGAGGATACCACCTTTGCCGACCTTGAATATCCCGATTTCACAAATGTTGCATCAACCGCTCTTTCCGATGATTCCGCGCAGCTTCTTTTCCCGTGCGAGGAACTTTCGGCGGGGAAAATATACTATGTAACGAACCTTTCGGCTTACCTTCAGAATGGCGAATACTGCAGATTTCTGCTGCCGTTTGCCGCGTTCGGCTTTGCCGATGACGGTACCGTTACGCTTTACGATGTAGAAATGAATAAGGAAAATATCAGAATGCCGCAGTTTGTGCCCGTTACCGAAGCGGTGCAGCTTGCCGAGGGTGAGAAAATTGCGTAAAGCGCAGAAAACCGCGCTCGGCGGTGTGGCAGCGGCACTTTCGGCGGTGCTTATGCTGTCAGAGGGGCTTTTGCCCGTGCTTATGTATGTTATGCCCATACTCACGGGGCTTATAGTTATGTTTGCCGCAGATATCATCAATAAAAAATACGCATTCGGCGTGTTTGCGGCAACTTCGCTCATTTCAATGCTGTTTTCGGTCGATAAGGAAGCGGCGCTTACTTACATAACATTTTTCGGCTATTATCCCTTGCTTAAGGATGTTTACGAAAGATTGCCGAAAATAGCCGCGTGGCTCGTAAAGCTCGTAAATTTCAATGCCGCAACGGTGCTTACAGCGCTTACCGCAATATACATCTTCGGTATTCCCGCAGAGGATTACGGCGGCTTCGGCAGGTATTCGGCGCTGATTTTACTTGCCATGGCAAACCTTGTGTTTGTGCTCTACGATATCAGCCTTACCAAAAACGGCGCAAAATTCAAATATGCCGTTCGCAAAACAGTTAAACGGATTCAAAAATAAACCGAATATTACAAAAATCTGCCCGAAAATTACAATTCGGGCACTTTTTATTCTGCCCGGGCTATAATGCAGATAATAAAGCTCGGGAGGGATAAGGATGCATTTTTTTAACAGCCGTACTTTTCATAATCAAAATTATGTGTTAAAATAATCATAATACGGGGGGATTATATGCTCAATATTGCAGTTTGCGACGATGAAAGAAATGTGTGCGATTATATTGAAAAACGGTGCAGGGGCTACCTTGCGGCTGCCGATATGAACGCCGAAATATCTGCATTTTATGACGGAAACGACCTTGTTAAATGCTGCGCTGCCGACAGAGATGCCTTTGATATTATCTTTCTCGATATAAAAATGAAAAATTCCAACGGCGTGGACTGCGCCAAGGCGCTGCGCGATTCGGGTGTGCAGTCGCTTATAGTATTTGTTACCTCATCCGCCGAATATGTTTTTTCGGGTTACGAGGTCAAGGCGTTTCGCTATATACTTAAAACCGACCTTGTAAATGCTTTTGACAGAATTTTCGCAGAGTGCCTGAAAGAACTTTCCGCCGACTCCGACGGCGTTTTCACGGTGAAAACGGCGGCAAGCGTTAAAACCGTAAAGCTTTCCGATATACTGTATTTTGAAAGCGACAGGCGCAAACTGATAATTCACACCAAAAACGAAACCGCAGAGTTTTACGGCAAGCTTGATGCGGTGGAAAAGGAACTTGCGCAAAAGGAGTTTATAAGAACTCACCAGAGCTTTCTCGTAAATGCGGTAAAAATCTCGGAGGTGAGAAAAAGTGATGTGCGCCTTGAAAACGGCGAGGTGCTGCCCGTAAGCAAAAGTAAAAGCGACAAGGTAAAGGAAGCGTTCCTTTGGGCGCAAAGGTGAGGCTATGACACAGATTATAGAAACAACACTGTTTTATATAATAAGGCTTTTTGCATCAACACTCGAAATGCTTTTTGCCTACCTGCTTTTAAACGCCTTTTTCGATGATAAGTATAAGTCAAAGCT
>JAZLJH010000036.1:0-1925 GCA_045617785.1 Acutalibacteraceae bacterium | reverse complement strand
GCGCGTTTGTCAACAGTTTTTTTAAGATTTTTTAAAGAATTTTTCGATAAAAGGCATTTTAATTGATTTTCATTTTAATACTCTGCCGGTGCGGCGTTTATATGTTCCGCATTTTCAGTCATAAGGTCTATAAGCTGCTCGGCGGTGACAAGCTGCACATTTTCATCAAGCAGGCTTACAAAGTAAACGAGATTTTCCACCGTGAATGTCCACGGGTTTACATTTATTACCGTATAGCCGTCTATTGATGCGGGGTTTTTGGCGGAGGAATTCACCTTTGCCGCCTGCGCCTCTATCCACTCATCCGGCACGGCTTCGCCCTCGGCGCCATCTGTGTACCAGAGCGACAGACGGACGCTTATGAACGGCTTGCCGTTTGAAAACCACACTCTGCCCTTGCCGGACTCATATCTGCCGGGGTCCTGCATAACGATGCCGCCGCGTATATTTTCGAAGCGCGAGTAATAGTCAAAGCTCTGCGCGTAGGCTTTTTCGCCCAAAAGCGACGGCTTATCGTCAAGAATCGTAACGACATCAATATTGCTTTTAAGCATCATCGCCGCAGTTTGAGCGGTGTATTTATCAAGGCATTTCGGTTTAAACTGCGACGGGTTCATATAGCCGCTGCCCGAAACGCCTGCCGCAAAGCTGTTGTTTTTGCCTGCGAGGTTATATATGCGTTCGGAGCAAGCCGGGTTTATCTCCTGCTGAATAAGCGGGAATGTCCAGGTCATTGGGAATGTATCGAATGAGCCGATTTTCTGGTAATATGCACCGAAATCGTTCTGCACCCACTGCGAATTGTCGCCGTCGCTGAAAACTATTGCCGCGTAATGCTTCGAGAAATCCGCTTTGACCGGCTCACCCTTGCCGGTCTGTGCGGGAATTTCGCATTTATACGCATTCAAAAAGCTGGTGTTGCGGCTGTGGTCGGAGGGAATGACCGCGCACCCGTACCCGGAAATAAATCTGACAAAATGCTTTTCGGTTTCCGCCCAGCCTAAAATATAGGAGTTGCCGCCCGTCCATTTCATAACTTTTTTAAGGTGGCTCTTACCCGAAACGGTTTCATCCGAATATGTTATAAAGAATTTCTGCTGAATGGCGAGGTCGCGAAGACCCTTGAAAACCGTTTTGACATGGACTACGGCATTTTTATTGAAGCCGTCCTTGTTCTCCTCAAAAAATTTGTCAAGATATTTGAAATTGTAGTCGTCTTTTGAAATATCCTTTTTAAGTGTAAGTCCGCATTCCTCGGCTGAATCCTTTAATTCTTCGGGAACGGCAAGCCAGCCGTTTAATGTGGCGTAGTTGCAGGCGGTGTTAAGTCCCTCGGCAAACTCACTGTTTCTGTAAAGAACATAGCCGCCGTCGGTAATACAGGACTTAAATTCTTTAATAAGCGACTGTAAATTCCACTCGCTGCCGTCGGGAGCGGCAGTTACGACCTCAACGCCCTCTTTGCAGATCGCATCGAGGTACGCTTTGTATATGCCGCCGTCGGTCATATAAAGCTGCGCTTTTTCGCGGTTTACAAGCCCCTGCAGGCATATTGCGGTATCGAGTTCCTCCTCTTTAATGCTGCCCATGCTGACAACATACACCTTTTCGGCAAGCGGTACGGTGTTTATTATCTGCGGCATTTTTTCAAGCTCATCAACACCGATTGCCGCCGGTACGGCGGGTCTGAACAACATCGAAATGCCGCCGAGAGCAATAACGAACGCCATAAACACTGATTTGATTTTCAAAACCACACTAACCCCTCCCGATCAGTTTACAGAGCATTCGGAAATCGTGCCTGTAAGCAATACTGTTTTTTATATTATTGCACATTTCTCCCCGTAATGCAAGAATCTGTATTTTGACAAAAGTATAAAGTTGATTTATAATCGCATTACGCAAACAATGAGGAAGATGTATGA
>JAZLJH010000035.1:0-16216 GCA_045617785.1 Acutalibacteraceae bacterium | reverse complement strand
CATATTATGAAAATCGCGCCGATTGCACCAAATCAACGCGGTCTGCCTTTTGCCCGAAATCGTAGATTTGCGAGCAAAGCGGGAGGCACAGGTGTGCCTCCCCTACCGATTGTTCTGAATTTTTGCATTGGAAAACCGCGGGGCGATTCCCGTTCGTTCTCATTTTGCGCCGCGAAAATTCTGAAAACTGAAAACTGAAAACTGAAAAATCTGCTGCGAAATTTGCATTTCGCAGCAGATTTTTTTCTCTCAATATTTCTTTCTTTCGGTATATGCGGTGTGGAGAATTTCGTGAGCCTTATGGCTGCCGGGTTTCTCAAAGTACTCGGCATATACTCTCTTGACATCTTCGTTAAGGTGAGACTTTCTGATGGGCAAATTCTTGTCGTCATTGTAAAGTCCCTGAGCACGGATGGCCTTAACATCGCTGAAGTTGCGAACGGATGCGGGAACTATGGGCTGACCGCCGCCGTTTACGCAGCCGCCGGGGCAAGCCATGATTTCAATGAAATCGTAGGACTTTTCGCCGGATTTAACCATATCAAGCAGAGCCTTTGCATTTGCAAGTCCGGAAGCAACGGCTACGCGAACCTTTGCGCCGTCGAGGTCATACTCGGCTTCCTTGATGCCGTCGGTGCCGCGAACAGCCTTGAATGCATCGTAATCGGGCAGCTCTTTCTTGGTAACGACCTCGTAAGCGGTACGAAGTGCAGCTTCCATAACGCCGCCGGTAGCACCGAAGATGGTGCCTGCGCCTGAGCCGAGACCGAAGGGAGCGTCAAACTCTGCGTCGGGGATAGCGTTGAAGTTGATGCCTGCTTTTTTGATCATTCTCGCAAGTTCTCTTACGGTGAGTGATACATCAATATCTGCAAGGCCCTTAACTGCGGTGTGGTCAAGTCTTTCAGCCTCAAATTTCTTTGCGGTGCAGGGCATAATGGAAACAACGAAAATCTTTTCGGGTGCTATGCCGAGCTTTTCGGCATAATAGGTCTTTGCAACCGAGCCGAACATACCCTGCGGAGATTTGCAGGATGAAAGATTCTTTATAAATTCGGGATAATATGTTTCGCAGAATTTGATCCAGCCGGGTGAGCAGGATGTGATGAGGGGAAGATTTTCCTTCTTGCCGAATCTGTCAAGGAATTCGGTGGCTTCTTCCATAATGGTGAGGTCGGCGGTGAAGTTGGTGTCGAACACCTTGTCAAAGCCGAGCATCTTGAGTGCGGAAACCATTTTGCCGGTAACGACCGAGCCCATCTCGTAACCGAATTCTTCGCCGAGACCTACGCGAACTGCGGGAGCGGTCTGAACAACAACGAATTTTTCGGGATCGTTGATGGCATCGAATACCTTTTGGGTGTCGTCTCTTTCGGAAAGAGCGCCTGTGGGGCAGGCTGTGATGCACTGACCGCAGTTTACGCACGCAACATTGCCGAGACCGTACTCAAACGGAGAGCCGATGTGAGTATCGAAACCGCGGGCGTTTGCGCCGATCACGGAGCAGCCCTGAAGCTTATCGCAGGCAGCTACGCAGCGACGGCAGAGTATGCACTTGGAATTGTCGCGGTACATATGGGTTGCGGTGTTGTCGATTTCGTAGTTGATCATCTCGCCTGCGAAAGCGTTTTCATCCTCAATACCGTAATCCTTGCAGAGCTTCTGAAGCTCGCAGTTGCGGCTTCTTACGCAGGAAAGGCATTCCTTTTTATGTGTGGAAAGTATAAGCTTGAGGGTGGTCTTTCTTGCCTCAATGACCTTGGGACTGTTGGTGATGATTTCCATACCCTCGTTTACGGGGAATACGCAAGCGGCAACAAGGCTTCTTGCGCCCTTGACTTCTACAACGCAGATACGGCAAGCGCCGATAGCGTTGATATCTTTAAGATAGCAAAGAGTGGGGATCTCAATACCCGCTATATGAGCGGCTTCAAGGATCGTGCTGCCGGCAGGAACCTGATAATCAAAGCCGTTTATTTTAATGTTTACTGCATTTTCCATCATTAGTTCCTCCTTATTTCTTTGAAATTGCCTTGAACTTGCAGTTCTGCATACATACGCCGCACTTTACGCACTTTGCGGGATCGATCTCGTAAGAGGGAAGCTTGTGACCCTCGGCAACGTAATCGGTCTTGCTGATGGCTGATGCGGGGCAGTTCTTTGCGCACATACCGCAGCCTATGCAGGTATCCTTGTCGATAGAGAAGGTAAGCAGGTCTTTGCAGACACCTGCGGGGCACTTCTTGTCAACAACGTGGGCAATGTATTCTTCTCTGAAACGGGTAAGGGTGGAAAGCACCGGGTTCGGTGCAGTCTGACCGAGACCGCAGAGAGAGTTGTCTTTGATGTAGTAGCAAAGCTTTTCGAGCTTGTCGATATCTTCGAGAGTGCCTTTGCCGGAGGTGATCTTTTCGAGTATTTCGAGAAGTCTTCTGGTACCTACGCGGCAGGGAGTGCACTTGCCGCAGCTCTCATCGACCGTGAATTTAAGGAAGAACTTGGCAATATCGACCATGCAGGCATCCTCATCCATAACGATAAGTCCGCCGGAGCCCATCATAGCGCCCTTGGAGGTGAGGTTGTCGTAGTCGATCTGCTCATCAAGGAGTGAAGCGGGAAGGCATCCGCCGGAGGGGCCGCCTGCCTGAGCTGCCTTGAACTTTTTGCCGTTGGGAATGCCGCCGCCGATATCTTCGATGATCTCGCGAAGGGTGGTGCCCATGGGTACTTCAACAAGGCCGGTGTTATTGATCTTGCCGCCGAGTGCGAACACCTTGGTGCCCTTGCTTCTTTCGGTACCCATTGTGTTGAAGAACTCTGCACCTTTAAGAACGATCTGTGCAACATTGGCGAATGTTTCAACATTGTTTTCAGTAGTGGGCTTATTGAAAAGACCTTTAACTGCCGGATACGGAGGTCTGGGACGGGGCTCGCCGCGGTTGCCCTCGATAGAGGTCATAAGAGCGGTTTCTTCGCCGCATACGAATGCGCCTGCGCCGAGACGGATGTAAAGCTCGAAATCAAAGCCGGAATTGAATATATTTTTACCGAGAAGTCCGTATTTATGTGCATCGTCGATAGCCTTCTGCAATCTCTTAACTGCAACGGGGTACTCTGCACGAACATAGACATAACCCTTGGTAGCGCCGGTAGCGTAGCCGCAAAGAGCCATAGCTTCAACTATGCAGTGCGGGTCGCCTTCAAGAACGGAACGGTCCATAAATGCACCGGGATCGCCTTCGTCGGCGTTGCAGACAACGTATTTCTGATCGGCACTGTTAGCTGCGGTAAAGCTCCACTTTTTGCCGGTGGGGAATCCGCCGCCGCCGCGTCCGCGAAGACCGGAATCCATAACGGTCTGAATAACATCCTGAGGAGTCATCTTTGTGAGGGCTTTTGCAAGAGCCTGGTAGCCGTCAACAGCGATGTATTCGTCGATGCTTTCGGGATCGATATAGCCGCAGTTGCGAAGCGCAACTCTGTGCTGCTTTCTGTAGAAGTTTGTGTCCTTAAGTGGCTTGGAAGCATCTTTTTCATCGGCAACGGCGCCGACTGTGTACTCTGCCACGGGCTTGCCGCCGAGAAGATGCTCGGCAACAACTCTCTGTGCCTTTTCGGCAGTCATAAGAACATAAGTGACCTTTTCTTTGCCGGGCTCAAAGACCTCAACGATGGGCTCGAAACGGCACATACCTATGCAGCCTGTCTGGGCAACTGCGATATTTTTTGCATCGGCTTTTGCAAGCTCTGCATTTATTGCTTCATAAACGGGGCGCGCACCTGCCGCTATACCGCAGGTAGCCATGCCGACAACAACTCTTATGCCGTCATTGCCGTCAGCACCGCGCGCAGCCATTTTTGCCTGTGCCTGTGCTTTTACAGCAAGTAATTCTTCAACTGAATTCATTAACGCTCTTCCTTTCAATTCATATATTTGGCAAGTATGCCGGGTACATCGTCGGCAGTAACTTTGCCGTAAACCTCACCGTTGATGGTGAATACGGGAGCAAGACCGCAGGCGCCTATGCAGCGGCATGCATCAAGTGAGAACTTGCCGTCTGGCGTGCACTCGCCGGGTTCGATATTGAGAACTTCGCAGATTTTGTCGAGCACTTCCTGTGAGCCTTTAACATAGCAAGCCGTGCCGAGGCAAACGGAAATATCGTACTCGCCCTTGGGGGAAAGCGAAAACTGTGCGTAAAATGTTGCTACGCCGTAAACTTTTTCAAGCGGAACATCCATACCTTCAGCAATCATGACCTGGACTTCACGGGGTAAATAACCGTAAATATCCTGTGCTTGCTGCATAACATGCATAAGGCGGCTCTTGTCGTCGCGGCATTCCTCAATAACCGCGTCAAGCTTAGCCTTCTGCTCGGGCGTACCTTTGAAAGGTATGCTGCTGATTTTCTTGACCATTGAAAATCCTCCCATTCAGAAATTGATATTGTCAGCAAGGAAAAGGAGAAAGCTCCCTTTCCCCCACCTTAACATACGAGATGATTATATCACACTGCTTACTGAAATGTCCATAGTAAAAACTTACTTTTTTTGATATTTCGACATTTTTTTAACAATACTGCCGAAATGCAAAAAAGCAACTGCACACACGCCGCATTTGTCGAAAAAAGCAGTCGAAGCCAGCCGATTCCCGTATTTTTCTTGTTTATTTCGCAAATTATTCACAAAAATATTTACTAAACCTATTATTTATTGATAAAATATGATACGATTTATGTGGGTGATATTATGAAAGGATACATCAAGCGGATTCGCGACCTGCGCGAAGACAATGACTGCACTCAAAAACAAATCGCCGAAGTGCTGGGAACCTCGCAGACCATGTATGCACGTTATGAGCGCGGTGCAAACGAAATTCCCGTGCACCATCTTGTAAAATTATGCGATTTCTATAAAGTAAGCGCCGACTACATTCTCGGCCGTTCCGATAAAAAATAACACTCAATCATGCCGCCCGTAATACTATAACTGCGCCTGCCGGAAAATACCGGCAGGCGTATTTATTTCAGAAATTCAGTTTTTCGTAAAATTCGGCAAGCTCATCCTGCTCGGCGCTCAATTCGAGCATAAATTCCGCAAGCTCGCCGTCGCAGGCAAGGAATCTGCCGATGCGCCGCACCGCTTTAAGAAAGCGTTTATCCAATTCATCGAAGCCGAGCGGACACACCGCCGCGCGCATATCGCTCACCGCTTTTACCCGCACACGCTCTCCCTCGCGGTACATATAGGGAAATGCCGGGAAAATTCTGCACGAAAGCGGGCGTTTGCTTCTGTCGCAGGTGCCGCCGCACACGGCGTACTTTATTCCGTTGGTTTCGATGATTTTTATGCTTTCGTCAATCAGGTTTTCCTCGCCGGGAAAAAGCACCATACCCGTATTTTCATCGCCGCGGCAGCACGCGCCGCCGCAGATTGCACCGCAATCTCGCCGCAAAGGTGTTACATTTTCGAGAATATCATAACAATTTTTTATTACCGTTTCTTTCATTGTTTTTCCTTTCGTATAAAACCACGCATTGCGGGCAGAATATTACCGACGGCATTAAGCCGTAAAGGAGGAAATAATATGGACAACATTAAAAACAGCAGCATAGGCTGCCACGTAAAAGACTGCAAGTACCACTGCGGCGACTGCGACTACTGCTCAAAGAGCAATATCGAGATAAGCGCCTGCAACTGCAATTCGGCACACTCGAGCGATGCCACCTGCTGCCGCTCGTTTGAAGAAAAGACCTGGTAAGCAAAATCTCAAATAAAATCGCGCAGCGCTGTTGCTGCGCGGTTTTTTATTTTGGTTCATCGGTAATGATATTATTCACATTTTCCGTCAAAATGCATTTGCCGTCTGCGGGCTTACCGCGGTAGACATTGCCGCGCATAAGTATATTATCGGTGCAGCTTGCATTCAGCGCGTGGGTGTTATTGAGAATAAACAGATTGTTTTCTATAAGTATATTTTTATGTACCGCGCCGGCATAACGCTTGTTTTCGGGCTTTATGAGAATGGCGTTTTCATCGCAGTTCATAAAGGCATTTCCGCGTATCACAACATCCTCAACACAGCCGCTTTCATACCAGCTTGAAGCATCGTCGGCAATAAGTATGCCGCTCATACCCGTATTGAGAAATTTATTGTTTTCAATACGGATTCTGCCGCGCGTTGTGGCAAGCACGCCGCGTGTTACGATTCTGTTTACGGTGTTGCCGCTGAATTCAAAATTCGGGCAGGCGGAAAGATTTTCTATGCAGCCGCCCGCGCCGAGCGGCGATTCGCAGCCGGAAATTTCAAGGTCATAATAGTATTCATCGCGCAGAACGGCCTTCATTATCTTCGTTCTGCCGACCTCAAGAAGCGTTTCGGGGTCAATGAATGCTATAATATCGTTTTCGCGCAGGCACTCAAAGCCGTAGCTTTGCGGATGGCAGAATTTTACGGTGATTTTCTCTTTTTGCGCCTTAACTATTTTGAAATGAAAACCGTGAACATTACACACATCATCGCCCGCGTTATCAAAATTGCAGTTGCGCACCGCTATATTGCCGCGGCACATACTGAACTGCAGAAAATCGGCATACGATGTAAGGTCGTTTTCGGTATCGTCGGGCGGCGAAAAATCGAGATTTTCAAGCGTTACGCCGTCGCAGTTCTGAGCCACGAATGCAAGCGAATCGTTAAAGCTCTGGCGCACATTTTCAAGTTTTATATTTTTGCAGGAATCGGCAAGTATGCCGACCTCGTACCTTTCGACGGGGTAAAACCAGAACACCTGCCCCGGCTCGTAGTCTTTCGGCGTAATAAAGCGCACGCTGAACACACGCTCCGAGGTTTCGCGTACCGAAGCGGCACCCGAAAACGGGTGCACGCCGTTCCTTACGGTATGGCTGTAATTGCCGGGGCGCGCGGTTATCATCCAGCCGCCGTCCTGCCAACCGCCGTTTACTGAATAAACGAACGGAAATTTGTAATCGTCGCCGTAAAAGTAATAGCCGTCGCGCTCCTCGCCGTAGCTGCTCATGCTGTCGAGCTTGAATGTAACATAAAACGGCGATGCTTTAAGCACCGTGAATTTATGAACATTCGGCGCAACCGTTTCAATATTGAGATTTTTAAGCGTAACATTACGGCAGTTTTTCATAATTATATGCGTCATTCTGCCGTTCATTATAAACGATGAGCCGCCGCAGTCGATTTCCATATCGCTGACATTTTCCATAACGACCGCCGCTTTGCGCAGATTTTTCAGCTCGCCGTCCTTATACTCGTTTTCGGCGATTGTGTTTGAAATGTGTATAATGCGCTCGTTGGCGTTTTTACTTAAAAAGACATAGTTGCCCTTTAACAGAGTAAGCGTTTTCGGGGCGGGCATTTCGGAAGCCGTTCTGAACAGATTTCTGAACCCCTCGGTCGCCTCGGTATTCGGTTTTACACTGAACGATTCGGGGTACACTACCATACGCTCACCTCTTGCGAAAAAATTACAAATCATATGATACATTACGATAATAAAAAAAGCAAGTGAATTATAATTATGAGGTCGGAATTAAGAGTTTTCTGTTTCCATTGCGAAAAGTTTTATCTTAATTCATAATTCCGTTTTATAAAAAAGATGCAGAAGCGTCGTTCTTTGCCCCGACGGCGTATATAGATACTCCGAGTGGGCAAAAACGGCGCTTCTGCGCTTTTTTACATATCAAGGGGTGAAATTCTGTTTTCGTCAAGGACTACATTACTGTATCCGTAAATTTTGTTTTGGAGTATATTGGCTGCAAGCGGATAATCTACCGCCCAGTACCAGATTTCTTCACTGTGCGCCTCGCGGCACTCCTCGGTAGGCATTACTACCTGCTCTACCTTGAATTTTGCCCACTCGCCGATAACTGCCTTCGTGGCGTAAGAAAGAATTTCGGTTTCGCTGAAGCTTGTTTCAATATACGGCACGAATTTTTTCACATAAGCGGTAGCTTCATCAATGCCTATGGTCTGCGCCTTTTTAAGCAGGGCGATTATTACCTGCCTCTGGCGGCGTGTTCTGCTTACATCACCGTCGGCATCGCAGTGGCGGCTGCGGCAGAATGCAAGTGCCTCATCGCCGTTGAGCGTAACATCGCTGCCCGCCGAAATACCGAAATGATAGCAGGAATTTATGTAATCCGCCTCATACTGCTGCACCTCAACGGCAACGCCGCCGAGTTCATCAATTACCGACT
Source organism: Acutalibacteraceae bacterium (assembly GCA_045617785.1). Lineage (GTDB taxonomy): Bacteria > Bacillota > Clostridia > Oscillospirales > Acutalibacteraceae > DTU089. Next base: position 7,987 of record JAZLJH010000035.1, on the reverse strand, counting down.
TGAAGAATGCAAAGTTTATCATCGCATAGCCGTCGATTTTTATTTTGAAATGGCTTTCTATGGTGTTCACAAGATTTTCGGCGCCGTAAAACGGGAATGCCGCATTTATTTTATTGTAGCTGCCGTAGCCCTCGGGAGATTCGAGGTAAGCGAAGCTGTCGCGCATTATTGAAGTAATGGTGATTTTGCCGAGATCGCGGTTTACGGAAACGATCATCATTGAGTCCGTAAGGCCGGATATTGTTTTCTGATTGCGCGTGTCAACGCCTATGCACAGAACATTTATAACGTTCTTATTATACATGACCTCGCCGCCGTTTGTTGCCCACTCTTTAAGTGCGGCTTCAAAGCCGTAAACATCGCCCTCGAAAATATCGGCAAAGTTCGGGTCATCCTCAAGCTGCGCCGGTTGAGTTTCGTCATCAAAATCGTAAACGAGTGTGTCCTCCACCTCGGGCACGGTGTTTATAAGGTTGCGCCAATACACAAAGCCCGCCGCAAATACGGCTATAACGAGCGCAAGAAGTATGCAGAGAACAATTATCAGCTTCTTACCGGATTTGGATTTTTTCTTTTTTGCCATTTATATCACCCGATTGTCAACTGTCAGCACGCATTTCACGGCATTTTTCGCAGCCGCAAAGCACATTACCATCTTTATCGAAATAATACGTATAGGTACCCTCATCCTCAACGAACGGGCAAATCGGCATTTCCTGATTTGAAAAACACGCCGAAACCTTTATACTGTTTTCTGCAAAATCAAATTTTTTCAAATAATTGTAAGCTTTACAGCCGGCATCATAAGTCGGGGTATCGGTTGCGTCAAGAGCCCCTGTAGATCTGTAACCTCCGCGAATCTGTGCTACGGTGATATCGGGTGTGAAAAGCACCCATTCTTTCTTCGAATCATCACTTCCGGGGAAACTCACAGTAGTAAAAGCTGTTGTTTTTCCATCCTTAATAATGTCATCGTCACACTTGGAAATAAGGTATATTTCATCTTGCTTTTTGCCGTTATCAATCATACCGTACATTATCTGCTGAATGGTCGTTTGAATCATCTGAGCCTGCGAGCAGGAATCCTCATATCTTCTCTTTTTCAGAGAAACATTGAAAATCGGAACGGCAACTGCCGTGAGTATGCCGAGAACGGCAACACACATAAATATTTCCGTTAAGGTAAAGCCTTTCTTTGAATGTAAAAATCTGAACACCACTATCACCTCAATAAAAAATCGTTCAAACATTTAATATACATAAATAATATATCACATTTATTCTGCGAATGCAATAAAAACACATAAATTTACAAACCGATAAAAAACCGCGCAGTTTTGACTGCGCGGTTTAATTCATTACCTGAAATATTTCTTAATTATTTCTTAACAAACTTTGCGGTATCGCCCACATCACTCGAGTTGGCACCGACTGCGCAAAGTACACAGTACTTGTATGAGCCGGGAGTAAGCTCGTCGGTATCGATATACATTGTGGCGTTATCGACCTCGGCGATTCTGACCTTGGCGGTCTTCTCGGTGTTGTCGGGGTTAAGTTCGCATCTGTAAACGCGGTACTTTGTGATACCGGGAACTGCTCTCCAGTAAACCTTGGCGGCATCGCCCGTGGTGTGCTCGGCAGCGATTGCCGTAATTACGGGGATATTGCAGATATAAACGCCGCGGTCGCTTGCGCTGCGTGCGCCGACATTCTGACCCCTTACGGAAGCTACGCAGTAATCATAGCGGTAGCCTCTTTCAAGTCTGGAGGTGTCGATATAGCTTGTGCCGTTTACATCGGCGATTTCGGTCCATGCGGTAACGGAGTTGTCTTTATTTACCATACGCTTGTAAACACGGTAAGTGCTGACACCGGAAACGGCTTTCCAGCTTATCTTCATAGCGCCGGTGGATGCACCGACCGCTACACCCGTGGGAGCATTGAGACCTGCATTGTAAACGACCTTTGAGGTATCGCCGACAACACTTGAATTGGGACCGACTGCGCAAAGCACGCAATACTTGTAGCTCGCGCCGTTCTTGAGATCCTGACCGTTGTCGATAAACTCGGTCTTGCCGGTAACTTCACCTATTCTTACCTTAGCGGTCTTTTCGGTGTTATCGGGGTTGAGTTCGCATCTGTAAATGCGGTATGTGTTAATACCGGAAACAGCTCTCCAGTAAACTCTTACGGTGCCGCCGGGCTGATTCTGACCGGCGATAGCGGTGATTACCGGGATGGTGTTTGTATATTTTGCTCTGTCGGTGCTGCTGAATGCGCTGTAAGTATTGTTCTTAATAGCGCGAACGCGGTAATCGTAACGGTAGTTCACTTCAAATCTGGATGTATCGGTATACTTGGTGCCGGTAACATCTGCAATATCAGCCCAGGCGCCTACATTGCCCTTTGCATCTATTGTGCGTCTCTGAAGTCTGTATTTTGTTGCGCCGCTTACTGCAGGCCAGCTTATGTTCATGCAGCCCTTGCCGCAGGACACCGCGATTTTTGCGGGTGCCGCAAGCGAGGTCGTGTATTTTGCATTTGCGGTGGTGCCTATATCGCCGGACTCATTACCGATAACACAAAGCACACAATATTTGTAGCGTTTGTTTACGGTGAGGTCGGTATCCTTATAGGTGGTGGCGTTGCTGCCCACCTCGGCGATTTTGGTGTTGCTTGTAAGAGCCTTTCCGCTGTCGTCGATCTCACATCTGTAAATGCGGTATTTTGTAACGCCTGCTATGGCGCCCCAGGTAAGGGTAAGGCCCTCGCCGCCGTTATTGGCAACGGTGAGCTTTGTGACCGTGGGGATTGTGGCAACATTGAGTGTTGCTACGGGCATAGCGGTATCGTCACTGTTTCTTACAAGAGCGTTGCCGTCAAGCAGAAGCTGGTCGCAAGAAACCTTGATGGTGGTTTTCGGTCTGTTGGAGCTTACAACCTTGAATGTGGCGTAAAGCACAACAGTATCGGCAGTGGAGCTGCCGACGAGCTTGTTGCCCGCGAAACCGACGCTGTAAACATTTGTTGAGTCGATTTTTGCACCGTGGGTTTCCTCTGCACCGTTGGCAGCGGCTGCAATACCGCCCGCAACGGGTGAAAGAACTGCCTTGTCGTACTCAAAGAACACGACCGCGCCCTTAACGGACTGACCCTTTGCAACTTTAACGTTGACGGTGATCTGGTCATTTATGCACTCGGTAGCCGAAGCTTTAAGGTACTTGGTTGCATCGGCCGCGCCTGCCGTAAGGGTAAGGCAGGAAAGGCACGAAAGCACCATAACGAGGCACAGTATGGCTGAAATGGTTTTTTTCATAATAAATACCGTTCCTTTCGGATTTTGTGTTTATTCGTATGCACACTAAATATAACACAACGAATGCCGCCGTGTCAATTAAAACAAAGAAAAAACAACTTGAAATTTTAGCCAAAATTCAAGTCGTTTTTTATACAATATATATTACCGGCTGCTTTTGCGAAAAGATTTACCGTTTATTCATAAATTATATGACCATTTCGTGGCGCACATAGTACAGCAGCGATTCCTCATCACGCGCAAAGCTGCGGCGCGGCACAGAAACGATGCGGCGCACCGTACCGCCCGAAAGCGAAACACACACGCGAAGCGCATCGCTCGCGCGTTTTGCGATAAAACCCTCGCCGAAAACAACGCACGAAACATCCTTGGTGCGCAGGTCGTGCTTTTCAATAAAGGCATTTACAACCGGGTAAACACCGCCGAGGCAGCCGTCGCAGGCGATGATGATTTTGTCATAATCCTCAACGCGGTTATCGTAACTGCCGGGAACACCTGCCGCCCTGCCGCAGAAATTATTTATTTTTTTAACGAGTGCCGATGAATTTGAGAGCTCGCGCAGCTCGAGAACGTCAATATCCCTTGCGGCGCTTTTACGGCAAAGCTCGGCAACATTTTCGTTGCCGGAGCAGTGAACAAGCAGCGTTTTCAATGCTACACCCCAAATGCAATATATTGTTGCGCGAAATACGCAACACAACAAAATATAGTATAGCACATATATGACAAAATGTAACTGTTTTTTACAAATTTTGCGATTTTCCGCATTTTGCACAAACGGAACAATGTGTTTTATACACTTTGGTGCAGGGTGATGAAAGACGAGTTTACAATTTGTTCACCGAATATTACAGAAAGTTCACAAAACCTTAATACGGAATTTAATTATTGCGGTTATACTGAAATCAACGAAACGGGGAACTCCCAACCCGTTTCGGAAGTTTTCATTCCTATCTCCTTATTTCCATATTTACCCCTTTGAAAAGGGCTCCGGTCGACCGCCGGAGCCCTTTTCGTTTGGCGTGATACGCCTTATTCAGCTTATTACCTCATACATCTGCGCGGCTTCATCCTTTTTGGCGTATTCATTCACCGAAAGCACCTTGTATTTTGTAAGGCTTGAGCCCATCTGAACGGCAATTACATCGCCCGCCTTTACCTCGTATGAAGCGCGCGCGACCTTGCCGTTGACCTCAACGTGCTTTGCATCGCAAACCTCGTTTGCTACGGTGCGGCGCTTGATTATTCTTGAAACCTTCAAATATTTATCTAATCTCATAACTACCTCTTATATTTTTTCTTTATTCTACCATATTATTTTGCTGTTTACAATCTTATTGTTACCACCGTTCAGCAGGTCACAGAAAAGAGCGAACGCCCATTGGTGCATTTTTAAAGCAAAACGGTCTGCCTGCGTTTTGTCCGGCTCCACCCATACGAGCAAATGGTCTTTTTCGACCGGCTCGGCAATTCTCTCTGTCAGCTCGCCCGTGTAATAATACTGGTACGGATGAAAATAGCCGATATCCGTCTGGTCGGGCTTGAACTGTTCGGCGGTGGCGAAGCAGTTGCCGATTTTTACGCCGCAGCCGATTTCTTCAAGCACCTCGCGTGTTAAATTCTGCTCATCGGTCTCGCCTTTTTCCCTGCCGCCGCCTATAAAGAAAAGACTGCTGCCGTTTTTGGTGGCAAAGCCGATTCTGCCGTCTTTTACCGGCAGAAAATATGCGCCGGGGCGCTCGTAATAATCGGCATTTTCCTTGACGCCCACCACAAAGTGCGGCATCGCATATATTTCGGAATCGTACCATCTTTCCTGAAAATCGACCTGTGCGCGGATTTCTTCGGCAGTAAAGTTCACGCCCTCGGGTGCGGCTACGAGCTTATCCTCAACATCGTTTCTGCGATACACCGCACCGATTATTCTGCAAACACACTTTTCAAGCGGCTCGCTCACACCGAGCAGGTAAACATCAAGCTCCTCGCCGTCGCCGCCGTAAACGCCCGGAATATAACCGTAATTCACGGGGTAGGTAAGCGAATACTTTTCCTTTTTATGCACGTAGCCCACGGGTCTGTCTATTTCGATTTCCACGCTTCTGCCCATATAGCGTTCCACGAGAGCCCTGCGCGCTTCAATATCCATAAAAGCCTCCGAAAATCAAATGTATTTTCGCCGAAATTATAGCCGAAAAAAATATATCTGTCAAATGAAATGAGGTTTGACAGAAAATTGCCGTTATGATATATTATTTCAGGTATGTGAGGTGTTACGGATGGATAAAACAAATTTAACCGTCAGCGTTACCGACGCGCCGTTCTGCGCCGCCGGCGACGGAATAAAAAATGACCGCGAAGCGATACAAAGCGCGATTGATTACGTTTGCTCGCAGGGCGGCGGCACCGTGGTGCTTACCGCCGGCAAGGTGTTTTTAAGCGGCGGCATTATACTTAAAAGCGGCGTTACGCTGTTTTTCGGCGACGGTGCGGTGTTGCAGCAGAGCGCGGACAACACCCATTATGTAAAACCCGTTCAGGGCGGCGGTTATACGCCGTATGTGCCGGTGTACGGCCACAATTTTTCGGAAAAAATAAAATGGAGCCACTGCTGGTACATCAACTACCCGCTGATTTTTGCGCCGGAGGGCTCGCACGATTTCAAGATATGCGGCAGAGGTACCGTTCGTATGATGGATGTTACCGACACCGAGAAAATCATAAAAATATGCCCCATAGGTTTTTACCGCTGCAGTGATTTTGAAATATGCGATGTGCATATCACGAATTACCACAGCTACGCGATGATGCCGTTCACAAGCGAACGCGGACTTATTAAAAACATAAAAATCACCGATTGGAGCCACGGCAACGGCGACGGTATATGCCTTATGAACTGCCGCGATATACGCATAACCGGCTGCGAGATGTTCACCGGCGACGATTCCGTTTACATTTTCTCCTCATGCCGCGACCCGCGCAAAAGCGAGTGGTGGTCTTCCGATGAGCCGCAGCCGTCGGAAAACATAGAGATTGACCACAATGATCTGAAATCAAATCACTGTAAGGCATTCGGTATGATTCTCTGGGGGCTCACCTGCCCCGACCTTGAAAAAGTGGAGGTCAGGAATGTTTACGTGCACGATAATCACTTTGAAACTATGGGCAACTGGCTCTACTGCCCGTATACCGACAAGGCGGGCAACCCGCCCGTAACAAGTGTACGGTTTGAAAATAATGTTATTGACGGCATTGAAACAAACTTTTTCGATACGCAAATCAGCGATATGAACTTTTACCGTTCTATGACACACCTTGAAAACGGCGATTTCGGCAACGGCAGAGCGTTCTGGGCGATGAAGAAAAATAAAAATCCCGACAGTGCGGGCGTCAGCAGAGAAAACGGCGAAGCATTCGGCTATATTGCCGCACTCGACGAGGGCGACGCGAAGCTTTACCAGGGGCTTTATATGGAAGCCGGACTGCCGAAGCTGTTCAGAGCGGAAGTGAAGACAACCGGGTGCAAATGCCGCATTTTCGTGAGAAATCTCGACACAGACGAGCTCGCGGCGCACCTTGATTTTGACAACACCGAATACTGCGGCAAAACGCTGCTGTTCACCGTGCCCGAAAGCGGAAATTACAGAATCGGCATAGAGCGCGGCGATGCAGAAGGCGGCAAAGCATATATCAGGAACGCGGTTTACGGCGGTCAGCCGTCTGCATTCGGCTACGGTGACGCGATTTTTGACAACGGCAAAATAATCTATAAATATAACGATAATTTATTCAAAAGGTAAGGTGATAATTATGTCGCAGCTGAAAATGTACTGGTTTACCGACTCCCCGCTTGAAGAACTCGAGCTGCCGGAGGGCTATTCGTTTTCGCATTTTTCCGAAGAATTTCATGACCGCGACGTGCATGACTGGAACGAGTGCATAAGAACATGGGATGAATCCGACGAAACGGAAGAACAGCGCTTCAAGCAGGAAATTTACGATTACACGGATATTGTTCCCGAGGAGGATATGTGGTTCCTCGATTATGACGGCGAGCATATCGGCACCGCAACATCGTTCGTGAATAAAGAGACCGGTGCCGGCGATATGCACTGGGTGGGCATAAAAAAAGAATTTCGCGGCAAAGGTCTTGCAAAATACCTCAGTTGGAAAATTCAGAAAACCTTGCGCGACAGAGGCGCAAGGTATGTTTTGCTCACCACAAGCGAGGGCAGAGCCGCGGCGCTGAAATCTTACCTGACCGCAGGCTTTTTGCCCGTTGAATATGCCGAGGGTATGGTTGAAAGATGGGAAAAAGTGCTCGACGTGTACGGCATTGACAGCATACAGATGTTGTGGGAAGATGCAACGCCGTACAAAATGCTTTACCGTAAAAAATAATAAGTTTTTCGGAGCTGCGGCGAAATGATATGTTTTGCCGCAATCCCGCACTTTGAGTTTTCGCTCGGAAAAACCGTTGGCATAATTCCGTATCGGCACAGTTCCGTTCTTGACAATTAAACCGAAATCAAATATAATAACCCTCGTCATTATCTTCGGGCATCGTCACCGAAGCGCCGCCTGCGGCGGATAAAGCGAGGCGGAAATGGTGCAGCGGTCGAAATTTTGCGAGTGATAGCGAGCGTAAAATTTCGGGCACCGCAAACCGGGCGA
>JAZLJH010000034.1:0-1215 GCA_045617785.1 Acutalibacteraceae bacterium | reverse complement strand
GTTGTACTTATCTCACCGCATACCGAACATTTAAGCGAATGTGTGCCGTCACCGTTATCGACATATTCGTCAAAGGTATGAACGGGCTGTAATTCAATGTGCAGGACTTTGTTGCCCGACAGAGAATTGTATAAATCTTTTTCTTCCGTTACGGGAGAGAAAGCAAGCTCTGTGCCGCTTGAATCCTTTACGGTAAATTGATTATGACTGTCGGCGTAAACCTTGACCGAATAGGCAATTACGGCATCACCGGAGCCTTTACTGTCGGCAAGGATATCGCCGCCGTAAATGTAAATTTTGTTTCTGTATACGCCGCTCGATTCGCCGCCGAGTGCTCTGCTGTTATTGCCGTACGCTTTCACTGTGCCACCGTATACGGTAATGCTGCCGCCATTGCCTTCATAGCCGTTGCCTATGCCGGCGCCTCGGTCGCCGCCGGTAGCCGTAACCGTGCCGCCGTATACCGTTATATCGCCGCAGTCGCCTTCATAGCCGCCGCCGATGCCGGCACCTCGGCTGCCGCCGGTTGCCGTAACGGTGCCGCCGTATATCGTTATATCGCCGCAGTCGTCGCCATCATCACTGCCGATACCCGCCGCACCCGAGCCGCCGGTTGCAACGATACTGCCGGTGCCACCCTGCTGACCGTAAACGGTCAGAGAATCACTGCTGCCCAAAACGCCGCCGTCGTCCAGCTCAATTCCGGCACAGTTCTCACCCGGCGAGGGTATTTTCAGCTCACACCCGTCACAAAGGACAAGGTTTACATCGCCGTTCACGGTTATATGTGCGCCCTCCGGCAGCGTAACGCTTTCCGAAAGAACATACCATCCGCTTTCAAGCTCTCTTGTGTCCGCCGTGATTTTTTGGGCTGTTTCCGGGATATCTTCCTGTGTGGAAACGACCTGCTTTTTGGTGCTGTCCCAGCTGCGGGCGATATAACATTTACTCGGATCCTTCGCGCCGCAGACGGTGCAGAAGCCGTTTACATATGTACAGTATTCGGTTTTGGTCAGTTCTTCGCAGCGCCCGTCGGTGTTGACACAGACAAGCGTATGAGATCCGTTTGTGCCCACTTCGTTGTTCCATGCGTAAGAATGTTCATGAGCCGGTTCATCTGCACCGCAGACGGTGCAGGAGCCGTTTACATATGAACAGTCTTCGGTTTTGGTCGGCTCGTCACAGCAGCCGTCGGTGTCAGCACAGACAAGGGTA
>JAZLJH010000033.1:0-11872 GCA_045617785.1 Acutalibacteraceae bacterium | reverse complement strand
GAACAAAAAGGCTCTGCCTTAGCTTTGCTATGCCCAAAATCAAGAACTTTTGATTAGTTTTGAATATTTTTTGCCTGTATAATTCATAAATCAAGAAGAAAAGAGCTGTGATGAAACTTTTTCGTTTCGTCACAGCCCCTTTTATTGGTGTGAATTGTCAGCCGATTTCAATTTGTGTATTCGCACCCGTCGTCATTCTTTCGATTATGCTTAAATCGAGCACATCAAGGTATCCGTCAAAGTCGGCATCCGCCGCCATATTACTTGCGGATGTGTACCCCGCTTCGCCGTTGAGCGCTTTTGTTACCGCCGCCGAGTAATCGGCTGCGTTGCATTCGCCGTCGCCGTTGACATCGCCTACAAGTATAAGCTGCCATGTCTCATTCGCAAAAGAATTGCCGGACGGCGCCTTGAATGTTGCGCTGTTCGCCGCGGCGGTGCAGTCTTTAAGCCAAAGTCCGTTGTAATAAATCGGCTCATTCGCATCGAATACCGAACGGTAAAGGAAGTTGCCCGAGCGCGTCTTGCTTGCGCGGCAGTTGTATGTTGCGGCAAACTCCGTCATAACAGTTGCGGCGGAAAAGTTCGTTGATGAATACGGCACACAAGGGGAGTACGGGTAAATATACTCTGTGTGGTCATTGGTGGTGAAATAAGCTTCATTCTTCAAAAAGTAATTACCTGTTCCGGTGGTGTCATCCCAAGTAACATCAATCAAGTACCATTTTCCGTCATCCATAAGTACTGCGTTCCATTCGTGGCCGCCGCCTTTGGATTCACCCTGAATGCATATACAGGGTATTTTATATAAATCGCACAACATTTTAAAGCTTTCGGCGTACCCCTGGCACACACAGCTGCCGTCAATAAGAGTACCTATAATGTTGTGCTTTCTGTATTCGGGATTTTGCGGGTCAAATCTTTTAAGGTAATCATAATCGTAATCAGCCGTGCTGCAAAGAAATTGGTGAAGGGTCTTAACTAAATCGTAACGGTTGCGGCATTTGCTGACATCAAGTGCGGCAATTTTGTTGTCGATCTGCGTTTTCAGCGTGTTTATGTTGCCCATAGATGTGTCGTAACATAATGTGATTTTTAAAATTCCCAATTTGTCGCCTTCATCGAAAGCTTTGGGCGAACCGCTCATCTCGTACCAGCTGTATTCCCATTCACACCACTCAATGTAAAATAAATCGGGACAGTCGAGCTGCAATGCAAACATAATTTTGCCTATATCCATATTGGCGTAATAGCTGTAATCGGGGGCGGTATAATAGTTGTTGTATTCAACATAATACTCCGTTGTGCCGAACTGTGCATTTTTAAAGTAATCGTAAATTTCCTTTTCATCGTCTGTAAGTGATTCTCTTGATGTTGCCGTCTGCTTTGAAAAGAATGCGGATGATGCCGCAAAATAGCGGGGCTGAGCACTGTTTTGGCGTGAAATATCTATAATATTGCCGTCTGTCTTTCCGCCTTGTGCATATTTTATTTCCGGCTTAACACCGGCGGCAGTGCAGGGCAATACAGCCGTACATAAAAGAATTACGGCGCATAAAAAAGAAAGAACTTTTGCCTTGCTCATAATATCACCTCAATTTATTTTATCATACAGTAAAATAACATACAAGAGGAAATTTTTATAATGTATGAATAATAAATATTGTTGAAAACAACTTACTGTTGTGATACAATATTCCTATATGTGCGATTTTTGAGGTGTTGTTATGGAAAAATATCTTATAAATCCAAATCAGAAATTGTCAAAAATCAACCGAGAAATCTACGGTACGTTTTCAGAGCATCTCGGCAGGTGCATTTACGAGGGTGTTTTCGTCGGCAGGGATTCACCCATACCGAATGTTAACGGTATGCGTAAGGATGTCGTTGACGCTCTTAAAGAAATGGGTCTTCCCGTGCTGCGCTGGCCCGGCGGCTGCTTTGCCGATGAATACCATTGGAAAGACGGCATCGGTGCGCTCTCCGAACGCAAAAAAATGATAAATACCCATTGGGGCGGCGTTGTGGAGGATAATTCCTTCGGCACTCACGAGTTTTTCGAGCTCTGCGAGCAGCTCGGCTGCGATGCCTATATTACGGGCAATGTCGGCAGCGGTACCGTTCGTGAAATGAGCGAATGGGTTGAATATATGACCTTTGACGGTCTTTCGCCTATGAGCGAGCTGCGCAAAAAGAACGGCAGAGAAAAGCCGTTCAAGGTCAAGTATTTCGGCATCGGCAACGAGAATTGGGGCTGCGGCGGCAATATGCTGCCCGAATACTATGCCGACCAGTTCAGGCGTTACGAAACCTATGTGCGCGATTATGACGGCAACGAGCATATAAAGCGCATAGCCTGCGGTGCAAATGCCTTCGATTACAAATGGACCGAAACGCTTATGCAGCGTGCCTGCTCGCGTATGGACGGTCTGTCGCTCCACTATTACACAGTACCGGGCGATTGGGGCAAAAAGGGCAAAGCTACCGTTTTTACCGAAAGTGAGTATGTCGCAACGATTGCCAAAACATATAAAATGGAAGAGCTTCTGCGCCGGCACGGCGAGGTAATGAATTACTATGACCCGAAAAAGCGCGTAGCCCTTGTTGTGGATGAATGGGGCACCTGGTACGATGTTGAGGAGGGTACGAACCCCGGCTTCCTTTACCAGCAGAATACCGTGCGCGATGCGGTTGTGGCTGCAATAAATCTTAACCTGTTCAATAAGCACAGCGACCGTGTTAAAATGGCGAATATTGCACAGACTGTCAATGTTTTGCAATCTGTTGCCCTCACCGATGGCGAAAAAATGGTGCTTACCCCCACATATTACATTTTCAAAATGTTCAAAGAGCACGCCGAAAATACGCTTTTGGGCAGTTACGTCACTACGGGATTTATTGACGAAAAAGGCGAAACGCCGCAGCTCGTTGAAAGTGCTTCGCTTAAATCCGACGGCACCGTGATTTCAACAGTAGTCAATACATCCTGCAAGGCTGAAGCCGTAATCTGCTGCCAGATAGCAGATTTCAAAATCAACTCCGTTGAAGCGGAAATTCTTACGGGAGATATGAGCGCATATAATGATTTTGACCGCGCACCGTGTGTGAAAACCGAGAGGTTTACCGGTTTTGAGCTTACCGCAGACGGCTTCAAGGCAACTCTGCCGCCGTGCTCAACGGTGAAATTCGTAATAAAATAATGGAAAAGTGCAAACGCTGTCTGCTGCGCGAAAGTGCCGAGCAGGATGTTTATGCCGATATAAAAGCGCGAATAGAAAAACTCGGCGCAGACGAACGCGCCGATGATATTACATACGCCGCGCGGCTTGACTTTTGCCGCGAATGCGAAAATCTTATTTCCGGTGTGTGTATGAAATGCGGCTGCTATGTTGAATTCAGAGCGGCATTCAAAAATAAACGGTGTCCCGATGCGGCGCACCGCAAGTGGTAATTTACCGCGGAAAGGCTTTTTATGATAAGACCCGAAAACAGAAGCTGTTACCAGTATTTCAAGGATTGTACGCAGGATTTCGGCGTATATGATGTTGCCGAAAGCTTCGGCAACCTTATAAGCCGTAAAAAGTTCATTAAGGATGTTGATGCAATTGCAGGCTACCTTGATGTGCGCAATATAAAAAGGGGAGACGTCGTAACGATTTTTCTGCCGAATGTGGTGCAGAGCTTTGCGGCTTTTTACGCCATAAATAAAATCGGCGCAATAGCAAATATCGTTCACCCGCTTACTCCCGTAAATGTGCTTGAGGAGATGCTTACAGAAACAAATTCCAAGGCGGTTTTCGTTCTTGATATTCTTATGGAAAAGTATATCCCCATGCTTCGCAAACTCAATAAGCTTGTAATAGTCTGCTCAAATTCCGACTATGTGCCGTCGGTTATGCGCCCCGCATTCAAGGTGTTTGAAATGGTAAAAACCAAGGGCGAAAAGCCTTCGGCAAACCTTGCGAGCTACCACACCATAAGCCATATGAATTATGTCGGACCCACCGTTCAGAACAACGGCGATGACGATGCCGTTTACCTTCACGGCGGCGGTACCACCGGCAAAAGCAAAACAATACGCCTTTCATCAAAAAATCTCAATGAGCTTGCATTCAAGCTGAGCTTTTTTGATTCACCGCACGCACCCGGCGCGGAGTATTCGCTCATAGTTCTGCCGCTGTTCCACGCGTTCGGTCTCGGCGTTGCGCTTCATTTCAGTATGTGCGCGGGCTTCACCTGCATAGGTATGCCGCAGTTTTCGGCTGAAAAAGCGAATAAATATATTAAAAAATACAATGTTACATTCATACTCGGCGTGCCGAATATGTTCAAAAAAATGTATGAAGCATCCAATTTCGAGGGTGAGCATCTGCGCAAGCTCCGTCTTTTGTGGGCGGGCGGTGATATGGTGAGCGAAAGCTTCCTTAACTCGTTCAACTCCCGCATAGAAAAATGGGGCGGTAGGGGCAAACTGCTGCGCGGTTACGGACTTACCGAGGTTTCTTCGGTCTGCACCGCCAATGTTGCGGGTGCTTACCGTGAAAATTCCATAGGCAGACCGCTTGCCGAAATGACTGTTGAAATATGGAACGATAAGCAGAAAAAGCTGCCCGCAAATACTATCGGTGAAATAGTCGTAAGCGGCGAAACTGTTATGAACGGCTATTTCAACAGCGAGGATGAGGGGGTTTATGTTGACCGCAAGGGCAGGCGCTGGGTGCTTTCGGGCGATCTCGGCTACCTTGATGAAGACGGCTACCTCTACTTCACCGGCAGAAAAAAGCGTATGATAATTATTTCCGGCTACAATGTTTATCCCAACGATATTGAAACCGAAGTGCTTAAACTCGATTACATAGCCGAAGCGTGCGCCGTTCAGGGCTATATCGACGGCAAACCCATAGTCCGCCTTTTTGTTTCACTTGAAGAGCCCACCGACAATGTCGATGAAATGTGCAAGTGCATAAAGGAATACTGCGAAAACAAGCTCGAAAGATTTTCGCGCCCCACCACAGTTGAGATTATGGATAAACTGCCGAGAACACAGATGGGCAAAATCGACTTTATGAAGCTTACCGATACACCGCCCGCACCGCAGCCCACAAAAAAGGATCTGCGCGAGGAGCGCAAGGCGAAGCGCGAGCTTGAAAAAGCCGCCGAAAAAGCCAGCCGCGAGGATGAAAAAGAAGAGCAGGAAGAACGCGAAGCGGCTGAAAAGGCAAAGCTTGATGAAGATAAAACGGAGGAATAAACAATGGATAATAAAAATAAAGACAGCATTCTTTATAAGGTACAGAAAAACCCATTTATCATAGTGCTTTTCCTTATTGTGCTTGTGGTTATGGTTGTGTGCATAGCAAGCCTTTCAAAAGCAATGAAAGCCAAAACCGAGGAGCTTGCAACCACAACGGCTCCCGTAACCACTGAGCAGTCGCTGCCCGAGGAAACTGTACCGGATTACACCGTTCAGCTTACCAATGTGAAGAATTATGCTGAAAATGTAAAAAATGTAAATGCGCATTATGAAAACACCTGCGCGGTGCTTACCGTTCAGTTTAAGGATAAGGAGTCTCTCCTTGCCGCGCACATTGCCGAAAACGAGTTCAGCATAAAAATGACACCGTATTTCGTCTTCTACATCAGCAACGGCGTTCAGGTGCGCTGCCCCGCAACAATAAGACTTGCCCAGGACGGCACCACGGTCAATTACATTCTCAGTAAAATAGATGACATTAAAAACGCCGTAGCCCTTACCGATGCACTTACCGTGGACTACTCAAACGTGCTTTCCGATATAAGATTTAACCTTTACCTTGAGCTTAACAATGGTGAAGATATAGGCAGAACGGTAGTCAGCACATACGGCTTGAGCTATGAAGAATTTTTGGAAAAATACGGCAGCGAGCCCGTTGAAGCAAGTGAAAAAGCCGACGGCGTAAAGAAAGTTGACCTTGTTACGACCGAAAAATTCGTCTGGCTTGATATTTACTTTGAGAATGAAGAAGCCTATAAAGAGCTTAACCACAATTTCGTTAACAATTTCGTGTGCTTCGGTTTTGAGTACGGCGGCAAAAAATTCGAGCGTAAATTCATTGTAACGCAGTATGACGATTTATATATGCTCCGCTGCAAGTTCGATGCCTATTCTCTGCGCGAGCTTATTGACGAAACGGGCGAAAATCTTTCAATCCCCGGTATTTTCGGCTCCTATATGTCGATTTGGACGACCGATTACGAAACCGAGCAGGCACTGTTCGCTATAAACTGAAAACATTTAGCGCAGAACGAAAAACGAAACAATTAAAAACAATGGCTTTACGGTGAATTAAGCGTTTAATAAACCGTAAAGCCGTTATTTATATGTTTTTCTAAGCGTTTTTCGCCCACTCGGAGTATTTATATACACCATCGGGGCGAAGAAAACGCTTTCTGCATCTAAATGCGACGCCCCTTTGCGGTTATTTGTTCAACATCCATACCGCAAAATTCAGCGCCGTTGCAAACGCGGTCCATATATTGTAGGGTATCATAAGGTATCCTGCTTTTTTATTGAGCTTGTAAAATTCGGCGGTCGTTGCAACAATAACGCCGAGCATCACCGCAACCCAAATCAGCGCAAGCAGATATTTCTGTGCCGAAAAGAACAGGAATGACCACGCGAAATTCAGCGCGAGCTGAATATAATAGAGCGTCAGCGCTTTTTTCTTGTCGGCAATGGGAGTTTCGGTTTCAACATAGTAAGCCGCAATTCCCATTAAAATATACAGAACCGACCACGCCACCGGAAAAAGCCATCCGGGCGGCATAAATACCGGCTTCGCCGCAGTCGCGTTGAATTTATCAACACCGCTTTTTGTAAGAAAACCCACAATTGTACCGCCGCCCAACGGTATCGCTATATTTTTTATAAGCTTTTTGGCATTTACTTTTATAACCATAAAAATCACCCCGTTCCATATATATTATGTCGCGGGTTGATAAATGTATGATTTGTAAGATTATGTAAGCGGTTTTATATAAGTTTAGTTAAAACTCTGTTATTCCCTTGACAAATGCGAGCATTTTGGTATAATTGGAATGTTCTTTTTATATATGTCTCCGTAGCTCAGCAGGATAGAGCGTTCGCCTCCTAAGCGAAAGGCCGCGCGTTCGAATCGCGCCGGGGACGCCATGAAAAAAGCACTTGCTTCGGCAAGTGCTTTTTTCAACGAAATAAATCCCTGCGGGATTTGTGAAATATCCTTCGGATGTGAAATACGCTGCGGCGTGTAAAAAACAGATGTTTCAAAGAAGGTACATTCATTCTGCTATACTGCTTCTGTGAATAAGCCGCAACAGAACAAATGATGTCAATTTTCGGAGCAATAAACTATGACTGAGATTGAAAGAATTAAAGATTATATCGATGAAAAGTATTTTGTATACATTACCTCCAAACGGGAATAATAGTGTAAAACCGTAAATGGAGGTAGATTTGTTATGTTTAAGCACGAAAAGAAGTTGTTTCATCCGGTAGAGATCGAAAAACCGAATCCCCGGTATGCCGTATTGCTTCAGGAGCAGTTGGGCGGCGGCAACGGCGAGCTGAAGGCGGCTATGCAGTATATGTCACAAAGCTTCCGCGTCAAGGATCCCGGTATCAAGGACCTTTTTCTTGATATAGCCGCAGAGGAGCTGGGGCATATGGAGATGGTGGCGCAAACCATCAATCTGCTCAACGGTCATGATGTGGATGCTTCGAAGGTGCAGGCGGGGGAAGTGCAGACGCACGTTCTGCTCGGTCTGAATCCGGGCCTCATCAATGCATCGGGTTATTCCTGGACGGCAGATTATGTTACCGTTACAGGCGATCTGTGTGCCGATCTGCTTTCCGATATCGCATCAGAGCAGAGGGCAAAGGTGGTCTATGAATATCTCTACCGTCAAATTGAGGATAAGAAGGTGCGTGAAACCATCGACTTTTTGCTTAATCGTGAGGAAGCTCACAATCAGATGTTCCGCGATGCCTTTAACAAGGTGCAGGAAACGGGCTCCAACCGTGACTTCGGCACAACCAAGGCGGCGAAAATGTATTTTTCACTTTCAAATCCCGGACCTGACGAATTTGCCGGCGGCAAGACGCGCCCGACGGAATTCAGGTAAAACACCATACGCCGGGAAATGTCTTCCGCAAATTTTACGGACAACGCCAAACACCCCTATTGGTGTAAATATTCAGTGTAAGCAACGAACTGATTTCGATATTTCATCGGAGTCAGTTTTGTTTTTAATGGATGCTGTGCAGTACGACGTCTTATTATTACGGAAAGATGTGCTAAAATCATTCCGTAATAATCATAAAGAAAAGGGGCTTATTTATGGGAATGTTTTCTTCTTCAGTTGGAAAATTCCGCTTATGGAAGCATTCCGGTCCGTAAGCAACAGTATTCTTACTGAAAGTATGTCAACTTTGAGAAATCAACAAAATGGTGGAGCTGCATCGTGCGCCCCGTTTCAGGCGTTCTGATTTTTGCGGTCGTGAGCGTTATATTCAAAACTCCCGAATGCTCAATGCTTTCGGGAGTCGATTTTTATTATTTATCAGTAAATACTTCCTTAATTGCTTCAAGGTATCCGTATCCGTAACGGTCATCGGGCTCAAGGTAGCTCGTTTCCGTCCATTCGTTCCAGCTGTTTACCGTTATCAGCGGGGCTTTCAGGCGCCCTGCGGCTGACTCTCTGTCTGTATACTCCTTGATTTTTTCACACGCCCGTTTGAAGTTTTCGGGCGTGTTGTTTGTAACTACGCCGGGTATAAACCCGTTGAACCGCACATTGTTGTCCCAGCCGATGGTCAGGTTGGGATAGCAGCTGATTTTGTCGCAATCCTCCGAAATGACCTTTACATATTCGTCCGTCAGTGCCGTGTAATCACCGTCGAGATTCACCGCGCCGCTCCAGTTATAATGCGTTACGGATGAAAATCCGAGGTATCGCAGAAGCTCCGCCACAGTCATACCCTTGCAGTCGTCATCATCGGGGAGCCAGTTGTATATTCTGCCCGGCCACATAACGCCTTGCAGATGCAGCCCTTTGAAGCCTGCCTGCACGGTCTTTGTGCGAAATTCGTCAAGTCCCTTTTTAAGCGCCTGCGTTGAGCCGAAAGTGCGAATCAGGTTGTCGATTTCATAAACCATATAAACCGGGCAGCCGTCGATCCGGTAGTAGTTTTCCCGACTGAAATATTTTTCGACGGTTCTGCTTGCGATGTCTGTAAATATTTCAGGTGTAACCACAGCACTCCAGATCACCTCGCTTATTCTGTCGGCGTTGCGCTTGTCCCACAGGTGAGTGGCATCGTGATTTGCCCACATCAGATAAAACTTCATTTCTTTATTGTTGCGGGCTTTCAGAAAGCCGTCGTTAAGGCAGTTTTCCAGGAACGGACGGTTATCGTACCAGTACCAGTCATAAATAAATGTGTTCACACCGTGATTGAGCGCGCACTCGATCTGCATTTCCATAACATTCGGGTCTGCTTCGTTCACGTAGCCCCAAAGCGGCTTGCGCGGCCAGGTGCAGCCGGCGTAACCTTTGTCGGTCATGGCTTTCACTGTCTGCCATTCGCCGCAGCCCTCCGGCCAGAAAATCCGTGTGCGCGGCTCATCGCCGGTGTATGACGGCCATATAATTGCGGCAATATCGTATGGGCTCATTTGTTTCCCTCCGTATATACTTTTTTGTTGTTTTGTGATTCATAGTGTAGTATGCCGCGCTCACAAAGTCAAGAGAATACTTGCGGCGGAAAAGGTTTACTTTTGCTTTGAAATGTGCTATGCTGATTTCAAAAAAGCAGGTGAAAAAGAATGCTTATGGAGAAATATCCGATTAAGCCGTGAGGCTCGTCTGAATACGGGTTTCATTGACAAGGAAAACATTATGAACGAATTATCCGAAATTTTCAAAGCCGCTCATAACGGCGACCGCATTGTGCTTGAAAATAAAATATATGAAATTGCGCCCGAAGACGGTTTTCACCTGAAAGGTCTTTTCTTCAGCAATACGGCAAAATACGAAGAAAATCCCGACGGGGAACGATTCTGCGCTGTTTATCTTGAAGAAAAATTGGTGCGGCGATAACAGTAAAAACGGTGAGCCGTATTGGGAAATACCGTATAAAGGCAAAGGCGTTCTCTGCACAACAAGAAAAGATGTTGTTATAAGAAACAATACATTCGGAAATATGGGCGCGGCTGCTCTTTGTGTTGCGGACGATGCAAACTTCCGGTTCGAATCGGGCAGAAGCGGAAATATTACTTTTGAAAATAATACGGTAATCAACTGCGCCGCGAGGTATTCCGTCTGCGGTGATGATGTTATCAGATATGAGCCTGTGGTTATGGACAAAACCTCTGCGATCCCCGTTCATAAAAAACTGGTTTTGCGGAACAACCGTTTTATCAGCGGCACGGGCAGACAGTATACAGTCAATCTGAGTTATCTCGGCGAAGCGGTTATTGAGGGGAATACCTCGGATTGCGAATTGAAAATCATAAAATATTAAAAAATAACAGGAGGCATATTTATGGATTTTCTCAGCAGACTTTTGAATAAAACGGGCGATTACAAGCTCCACGAGCGTATCACCGTAACAGCCCATGCGGGCTCAAACGGCACAGTGGACAACACAATACCGTCAATCGAGGCAGCGCTCGATTCGGGTGCCGAAATCGTTGAATTTGACCTCAATGTTGACATTAACGGCGAGCTCAGACTTTCACACAACGCGCCCGTCGGTACGGAGCCGACTTTTGAAGAAGCGCTTGTTCTCGTAAAACAAGCCGAAGATATTTTCATAAATATTGATGTAAAGACAACGAAGAATATAGATAAAATGCAGGAAATAATCGTAAAGCACGGTATGCTTGACCGCGTTTTCTACACGGGCATAAACGAAGGCTTTGTTGCCGATGTCAGAGCAAAAAGTCCGCTTGTGCAGTATTACCTTAACTGCTGCCCCGATACAGCCGAACTCGGCAAAAAGGAGTATTGCGACAGAATGACCGACCGTGTTATAGAGCTCGGCGGTATCGGCGTGAACATCAACTTCAGAGGTGTAACACCGCAGCTTGCGGAATCCTGCCACGAAAAGGGTCTGCTTCTGTCGGTATGGACGGTCAACAATGAAGAGGATATGGAAATGTTCTTATCTATGGGCGCAGATAACATCACTACCGAAAAGCCGACATTTCTTAAAGAGGTTATGGGAAAGGGTAAATATGAATAACGTTGTACTTATCGGCATGCCCGGCTGCGGCAAAAGCACCTGTGGCGTGCTGCTTGCAAAGGTGCTCGGTCTTGATTTTACCGATACCGATTTGATTATTCAGAAGAACGAGAAAATGACACTTCAGAACATCATTTCATCAAAGGGGAATGAATACTTTGCCCGTGCCGAAGAAAATGCCGTGTGCGGCACTTGCTTTAACGGTTGTGTGGTTGCCACGGGCGGCAGTGTCGTGTACTCGCCGAACGCCATGCGTTATCTGTCAAACGATTCAAAAATCGTATATTTGAAAATATCGTACGGTACGATGCTCAACCGCATCAATAATATGGAAACACGCGGCATTTTGCTGCGGGACGGCGAGACTGTTGCCGGAATGTTCGAGGCGCGGCAGAAGCTTTACGAGCAGTATGCGGATATAACGGTTGATTGCGACGGTATTGATACCGAAAAAACCGTTCGGGCTATCGCAGATGCACTTCAAAAGGGAGATTGAACAAATAATAGGCGGCAGAAATTCTGCCGCCGATTATTTTTATCAGTCAAGTATGGCGTGTTCGCATTTAGGGTCTACGGGGGGTTGTCTGTCATAGACCGAGGTGATTT
>JAZLJH010000032.1:0-3409 GCA_045617785.1 Acutalibacteraceae bacterium | reverse complement strand
CCCCGGTGTGGGTATCCACACCGGGGCTTTTTTATATTATTTCGGATGTGTGGTACATGGGAAAAAGAGTGTTATATGAAAACAGATTAAAAAGACCGCTTGCGCTGTTTGTCTCCGGCTTTATGACAGCGTTGGCGGTTTTATGCTTTTTTATGGAGAATGCGGGGCTGTATTTTGCAGCTGCATCTCTTGCGGCGATTTTGATAAGCTGTTTTACCGGTTTTGATAGGCGCTTTGAGAAAAAACCGGCTATTTATATGCTTGGAATATTTGCTGCATCTTTGTTGTGGATTGTCAATATCGGCTTTGTTTATAATCCTGCCATATCAATAGCGGGGAAAAAGGGAGAACTTACGGGGTATGTACAGGATTATCCGCAGGTTTATGATGACTACACAAGGATCGTTTTAAAAATAATAAGCTTTTCGGATGACAGCAGCAGTCGAATGAAGGTATGCGTATATCTTGATGGTGATTTCGGTTTTTTAAAGCCGGGAGACTGTATCACGCTTTTTGCAGGGCTTGATATACCGCACAACAGCCGAAGCTTTGCATCACGGAGATATTTAAATTCTCATGGTATATTCTTGACTGCCTCTGCAGAAACAGCGGAGGTTATCAAAAGTGAAAAAATACCGATATCGGCAAAACTCCGAAGAATCGAAAGATATATCGGAGAATCTATAAGCAAAATTATGCCGGAAAAAGAAGCCTCTATGCTTACAGCGTTGATTTTCGGAGATGAAAGCGGGCTTTCTGACGATTTTTCCCGTGATTTGCGAGCCGCAGGTCTGTCGCATATAACGGCGGTTTCCGGTATGAATGTCGCATTTCTGTGCGCTGTGCTTGTGACTGTTTTTGGAAAGAAGGCGGGTTCTGTTATCGGTATACCCGCAATCGCGGCATTTATGCTGATGACTGGATGCAGTGCATCCGTTATGCGTGCGGGAATCATGCAGATGCTTCTGATAATCGCTTATTTTATTTCAAGAGAAGCGGACAGTCTGACAAGTCTTGCGGCAGCGGCGCTTGTTATTCTTCTCATGAATCCCTTTTCAATTGCGGATACAGGTTTTCTGCTGTCATTTTTTGCAACGCTCGGACTGATTTTGTGCGCAAAACCTGCAGAAAACTTTTTAGTAAAGCATATATTAATCAATAACGCTATACTCAAAAGAATGGTGCTCGGCATTGTGACTGCTGCGGTGCAGACTCTTGCGGCACAGCTTTTTATATTGCCGATACAGGCGTTATGCTTCGGAGAGCTTTCGCTTATTGCACCGCTTTCAAATGCGGCTGTACTGTGGGCGACCGAATATGCGTTTGTTTTCGGAATAGCGGCAGCGGTGTCAGGTTTTATATGGCTGCCGCTCGGCGTGATTGCAGGCTTTATTCCGAGGATACTTTGCCTGTACATATTGAAATCTGTATCTCTTTTTGCATCGATACCCTATGCTTCAATATGTGCGGAAAATATTTATGTTTATGTGATAATCGCGGCCTTATATATAACGGCGGCAATTTTGGTTTTTACCGGATATAAGAATATGCGTTTTACACTTGTGCTGTTTTCGGCATTATGTGTAATTACCTTGTCACTTTCACTTACGCAAAAGGCTTTTACCGCCTCGACTGCCGTAGTTTCAACTGTATCAGGTCAGAGTACGGTGATAAGAAGCGGTTCCGATTTTATTGTAATCGGTGCGGGAGGAAGTGACTCTAATGCTGTATCCGGTCTTGAGGATTTTTTGTGGAAGGAAGGGTGCAGAAAGATTGACATTCTCATCGCAAGCTCTTACCGAAAAGCAGATACCGGAAATGTTTCCGTAGTTCTCAAAAAGCACAAGGTTGCACAGCTTTTGCTTCCGGAACCTCAGGACGAAGACGATGAAGAAATTTACCGTAATATTATAAACACGGCGAATGAACATGATACTACGGTGCAAATTATTAGAGAAAACACGGAAATTTCAGTGGGAAAAGCTGTGCTTACTGTATTTGTAAATCATTCCGATGACAGCGACAGGGGAAGATTTGTAATAAAGGCAGAGGCGGGAGGCAAAACCGTCATGGCGCTCGGTGCAATACAGCCTGAAAATCTCGGTCGGATTCTATTTGAGGAAAATTATCCTCATGTGGACATTTTGGCACTTGGGGATTATTATTCCGCAAAAGCGATTCCCGGAGCCGTGAAAAAGCTCTGTCCTGAAATTGCCGTGCTGTCGTCTTTTAGCGCACCGACTGTTTCTGCTGTTTATGATTTGTCAAAGAGCGGCGCGCAAAGTTATTTTACGGAAAGAAAAGGATATTTTTCTAAAAGCTTTCCTCTTAAGAATAAATAAATTACAAACATAACAATGTTCCGGCAAAATAGTTTGAATAAATGTAAAAATGTGATATAATAACTCTGTACGGATATATTTTGCCGCACGATTTTTATAATATTTATATAGAGGGATGAACACATGGTAAAAGTTGATATTTTTTCCGGTTTTCTCGGAGCAGGCAAGACCACGCTTATTAAAAAGCTGATTGCCGAAGCATACGCAGGCGAAAAGCTTGTTCTCATCGAAAACGAATTCGGCGAAATTGGCATCGACGGCGGCTTTATGAAGGACGCGGGCGTTGCCGTCAACGAGCTGAACTCCGGCTGTATCTGCTGCAGCCTTACCGGCGATTTCCGCGCCGCGCTCCACAAGGTCATCGAGCAGTTCAATCCGGACCGTATTCTCATCGAGCCGTCCGGCGTAGGCAAGCTTTCCGACATTATCACCGCCGTTCTCAGCGTTGAGGAGGACGAAATCCGCTTAAACGGTCTTACCACCGTCGCGGACGCGGGAAAGTGCCGTATGTACATCAAAAACTTCGGCGAATTTTTCAACAATCAGATTGAATATGCCGCCTGCATCATTTTGAGCCGCAGTCAGAATATCAGCGAGGAAAAGCTTGAGGCGGCTGTCGCGCTTCTGCGCGAGCATAACCCCGTTGCAAGAATCATCACCACCGACTGGAGCAAGCTCTCCGGCGCACAGATTCTCGACGCTATCGAGCGCCGCGATACCCTCAGCGCCGAGCTTACCGAGCTCCTTGAGCACGCGCATGAATACGACGAGGACGACGAAGAGTGCGACGACCCCGACTGCGAATGCCATCACCATCATCACGACGATGACGATGATGACGAACACGAGCATCATCATCACCACCATCACCACGACGGCGAAGAGTGCGACGACCCCGACTGCGAATGCCATCACCATCATCACGATGATGACGAACACGAGCATCATCATCATCACCATCACCATGACGGCGAAGAGTGCGACGACCCCGACTGCGAATGCCACCACCATCACCACGATGATGATGACGAGGACGAGCATGAGCATCATCACCATCACCACCACCA
>JAZLJH010000031.1:0-3680 GCA_045617785.1 Acutalibacteraceae bacterium | reverse complement strand
TCTTTATTACATTCAAGCAGCGCATTTTCATTTACGGTTTCGGTGAGTGTTATGTTCTTCGCATCAATAAGCGGCTTGAATTTTGCGGTCTGCTCCGCGATTATCGGCGCGAGTTTTTCTTTAATTTTCGTTATCGCGTTATCGGAATTCAGTTTGTTATATTGCAGCAGAGTTTTCACCATTCGGCTCATTCGTTTGCTTTCATCGTAAATCGAATTGACATATTCCGCCGTTTGCTCGGGCGAAACATTTTCGAGTATGCACTCGCTTTTATTGGCAATTACGGCAAGCGGTGTTTTAAGCTCGTGCGCCGCTGCGGCAACAAATGCCCTGCGGCTTTGCGCAAGTCTTTCGTTTTTATTATTGAGTTTAATAAGCAAGTCACAAAACACGGCGGCAAAAACAAGAAAGATAAAACCCATAGACACAAGCATAAACCGTAAATTATCGCTGACAAATGCTCTGTGAATCATATTATCTTCCGCATGGTAATAAAAACACAATCCTACTCCGTCGCGCGAGGTGTGCAATTCAAACTGATAATTATTTGAATTCTTCATACCGCCGCCACTGTTAAATTTGCAGTCATCATGTGTTTTTGTAAAATCCTTTTCAAACGCCTCAAGCTGTGTTGTCAGTTTGTTAAAATATTTTTCTTTTGTATAAGAGTTAATTTTATTATAGCCGTACAGAGAAATAATATTGCCGGAATCAACATTTTCCCTGACGGTCAGCGTTGGCTTTACAGATGTGAATGTTACGGCGATTTTTCCGTCATTCAGGTTAAAGCCGTTATACAGCAGAGCGCTTACCGGAATATATTCATCCCCTTTTTGACAAAGCGAAATAAAATCTGCGCGAAGTTTACAGCCGTGACGACAGTTTTTGACAAATTCGATAATCGCTTTTCTTGTTTCGGCATCGGTGCAGTTCCATGCATCCACAATGATTGTTTCACTATTATTACCACTGTTCTCACTCACATAGTCAATTATAAATGCAGGGCGGCTATCGGCAAGAATTTTACCGTCCGAATCGAAAACAGCAAACACTGCCGGGTATTCACATTCTGCTACCTGATGAAAGCTGTTATTTATAAATTCTCTGTCACTGTCTGAATATGATTGGAATTTGCTTTCAAGCGAAACATACTGATTATTGGTATAAGTAGAAAAATCTTGTACTTCAACTATAACCTGATACAAAAACAGAAATATGCCGGCTATGACAAAAAATATGAGTGCCACTGCGATTACCGATAAAATAATTTTTCTGTTATTATTTATTTTTTTCATTTGCCATCCACCTCCGCAAAGGTGTAGCCCATACCCGAAACGGTTTTGATATACCCCGAGCAGTCACCGAGAGCCTTGCGTATATTCTTGATATGCGTATCGACCACTCTGTCCTCGCCCTCGAAATCGTAACCCCACACGCGCGAAAGTATAAGGCTGCGGCTCAACACAACGCCGCGCTTACTCATAAGGTACTGCAAAATCTCAAAATCCTTTGCGGAAAGCGTAATTTCCGCACCGTCGGCAAACACCTTTTTTCTGTAACAGTCAAGTGTGATTTTACCGATTGAAATAACATCATCGGCGTTCGTACCCGTATACCTGCGAATTGCCGCAAGGCACTTTTCCGTAAGAACGGAAAGCGGAAACGGCTTTGTTATGTAATCGTCGGCACCTGCGGAATAGCCTTTGAGGTAGTCCTCCTCCTGCCCGAGCGCAGACATAAACAGTATGGGTGTTTTTTTACTTTTGCGTATCTCACGGCAGGCTCCTAAGCCGTCAAGCACGGGCATCATAACATCAAGTATTATAAGGTCGTAGTCATTGAGTCGGGCAAAATCGGCAGCCACCCTGCCGTTTTCGGCTACGGTGACATCAAAGCCATTTGCGGCGAAATATGTTTTTACGGTTTCGGATATTTTAAAATCGTCATCGGCAAACAGGATTTTATACAACGCTCTGCCCCCTTTCGAGTATATTATAAAATACGGTTGTGTGGATTTTATGTTGATTTATAATTATTTTATCACACATTAAACTTTGCCGCAATTACAAAAATGTATTGACAAAGGCGTGTGTCGGGCGTACTGTAAATATGGGTATTATTATATACAAATATGACGGATTTGGAGTTGTGGATATGGGTACAAGCCGTACGGCAGAATTGTTTGCCGCCATTGACGAGCCCTATGCGGCAGGTTTATTTGAAGCGCCTGAAAGAAGCTTATTTTACCGCCACTGCTGTGCATACGCAAGGTGGTTTGATGCCGCCGTTCCGCCCGTTTACGAGCAGGGCGAAAAGCTCTACCCGCGCGGCAGGCGTTACTTTGAGCAAAATTACAGGCACCGCTCGGTAAAGCCGCTTTACGCAACAACTTATGAATGGAATAAAGAAAAGCTCAAAGAAAAATGCGCCGCAAACGGAATGGATGACGAATTCACCGAAATGCAAAAGTTTTGGGAAATAAGCCACAATCCTTTCGGATGGACTCACGGCTCACCGAATTATTCCCGAATTGTCAGAGAAGGGCTGAATTCTTATTACAACCGCATACTTGCAATCAATGCCGACACCGCCGAAAAAACGGATTTTCGCGAAGGTCTTATCCGGCTTATGGATGCTATGAAAGCTTTTGCAAAGCGTTGTGTTGATTACCTCATTTGCGTAAACGCCGACAGTGAGCTGATTGCCCGTTTTGCGTGAATGTGTAAAAAACAGAACGGATGATTTCCTTGATGACTGCCGGCGTACAAATCAGATGCAGAGCATTATTGCCGTAAGTCTGTGCGGAAGATTCGCCGATGCGGAAATTGCAGAAGAATTGTGTAGTATTCTTGATTTAAGCGAATACGAAAAGCCGATGTACCACACGCATATTGAAGATAATTACCGACTGTCGACACACAAGGATTTCAACTGCATTTATTTTCAGTACCTTTCATTTGCGCTGTATTCACTAAATGAAATTCTCAAAAAACACAGTGAAACGGAAACAATGATTACCGACAAGGTAAAAGAATTTATCGGTAATAAAGAGATTATTCGGGAAAGGCTTGTACTCAAGTCGAACAGACAAAATTTCGCAAGGCAAGCCGAAGCGTTATTTGACTTTGCCGAAAAAATCGTGCAATGACATCAAACAATAAAGCAGAAATGACCGCATCGACTAAAATGCCGATGCAGTCATTTTATGTTCCCGAAACATTCACCTGTGCGCCGAAAAGTAAAATGTTACGCCGTCTTTTTCATTGCGGCAGCCGTATGTGAAGCCGTGCAGCATAAATATGCGCTTACATATCGCAAGTCCCATACCACTTGAATCGCCGCGTGTTCTCGCCTTGTCGCCGCTGTAAAGCTCTTCCCAGATATGCGGCGCATCCTCGCTTGAAACAGAGCTTCCCGAATTAAAAATCTCAAAGCTGAAATTTCTGCCCGAAGCGGTTGCGGTAATTCGTATTTCGCCGTTTTCCGCGGTAAATTTCACTGCATTTGAAAGCAGGTTGTCTATTGCAATGCCGAGCAGCTCTTTATTACATTCAAGCAGCGCATTTTCATTTACGGTTTCGGTGAGTGTTATGTTCTTCGCATCAATAAGCGGCTTGAATTTTGCGGTCTGCTCCGCGATTATCGGCGCGAGTTTTTCTTTAATTTTCGTTATCGCGTTA
>JAZLJH010000030.1:0-1262 GCA_045617785.1 Acutalibacteraceae bacterium | reverse complement strand
TTATCGAAATCACCGATATTGATGCATGGAAATCGGGCGACGGCTTCCTGCCCGCAACTCTTACCGCAGTTGATTACGAGGGTACGCCCGTTGAGCCCGGTCCTGAGACCTACGAGGAAAAGGAAGACGGCATCCATGTTTACGGCGACGGCATTATCTTCTCGGGCGAATCAAATAAACCCTTCATTATCGAAAACGCATTCCAGTCTCTTAACTGCAAGGACCTTGTCATTAACAGCGACTTGATTATTGAAGGTCTTGCGGGCGGCGTTCAGCTCAACCTTACCGATACCGCCATTAACGGCGATGTTATCGCCAAAAAGGCAAATACCGATGATGAGCTGTACCTTTCCGTATCGCTCAACGGCGATAACACCGTTGCAGGCGAAATTGATTCGGAAGGCTCCGTAACCATTTACGGCAACAGCGGCGCCACTCTTTCGGTTAAGAAAATAAAGACCGGCACAATGCTTTATGCAGAGAATCTGCGCATTGAAAATATGGACGGGGAATATGTATTCGGCGAAACCGTAACGGCTGATCCCGCCGATGAACTTGCACCCATTGTTTTCACCGTTAAGCAGTATGTGTATTTCCCGACTGCCGATGAATACATAATAAACAACGGCGAGCCTTTCAAGGCAGGCGAAGGACCTGAAATTGATTTACCGACAGTTCGCGATGAAAACGGTGAAGTTATCGACCCGCAGCCCGAACTTGAAGTTGCATTTTACAAATACGGTGAAGATTACTCCATGACACTTCTTGACGGTGTTCCCACCGAAGCAGGCGACTATTGCGCAAGATTTGCCGTTGCCAAAGACAATCCCGTTTACTGCGGCTCAAGTATGTACGATTTCAGCATTGCCGCAAGTGAGCCGACCGAGCCGACCGAGCCTACCGAGCCTACCGAGCCTACCGAACCGACCGAGCCCACCGAGCCCACCGAGCCCACTGAGCCGACCGAACCCACCGAGCCGACCGAACCCGAAGCACACGAGCACAAGCTCATAAAGCAGAACGGCAAGGCTGCCACCAAGGATGCGGCAGGCTATAAGGATTACTACAAGTGCGATTGCGGCAAATACTTTGAGGATGCGACCGCAAAGGTCGAAATCAAAGATATTGAAGCCTGGAAAGCTCAGGGCGGCAACGGCTATATTGCAAAGCTCATCAATGATCCGACTTCGCCCGACACAAGCGATGCTTCAAATATTACTCTTTGGGTAATGCTGTTCGCACTTTCTTCTGTCGGCGCAGGC
>JAZLJH010000029.1:0-105824 GCA_045617785.1 Acutalibacteraceae bacterium | reverse complement strand
GAACAAAAAGGCTCTGCCTTAGCTTTGCTATGCCCAAAATCAAGAACTTTTGATTAGTTTTGAATATTTTTTGCCTGTATAATTCATAAATCAAGAAGAAAAGAGCTGTGATGAAACTTTTTCGTTTCGTCACAGCCCCTTCTGTATGTGTGTTTTCTTATTCGGCAACAATATCAGCAAGATTGATTGTCTTTGCGCCGAGCACTTCGAGTGAGCCGTCAACGCCATCGTAAATGGTAACTACTCTGAGCTCAACGGCATCATCAGCCGCGGGCATGGTAGCCTTAACGAGCATTGCGAAATTGGTACCTGCAACAACCTGTGTGGCGAGGCAGGCAATGGGCTGATACTGAACGCCCATAACGCCCTCAAGAACGGTGCATGCTTCGGCTTCGCTTTCATCGAGAACAGCCTCGGGGAATTCGGTGTTGAGAGTCCAGCCGCCTGCAAGGCCGCCGCCTGCAAAACCGCCGTTTGCGGGGACTTCATCATCGCCTGCGGGAGCGACACCGGCTAAGATTTTACCGTCTTCACCTTCGGGAGCTGCCTGTGTGGGAAGAACTGCGGCGAGTGCGCCGTCTTCTGCGCCGTCAGCCGCTATATCATCAGCGCCGACATAGTCAACAAGCTTGAAATCGTTTACTCTGAGCATTGAAGCGTTGCCTTCAAGGTCCTTGTAAACAACAGCAACTTTAAGAGTGGGCTTTGCGGTGGGGTTCATAACCTTGCCGAGGCAGAGAATGGCATAATTTGTGCCTGCAACTACCTGGCTGCCGAGGTAAGCGATGGGAGTAAGGCCAATGCCGGTGTAACCTTCAAGTGCAAGGTCGAAAGCTGCCTTTACATCCTCGGGAAGCTCAACGGCTTCAACTTCGGATTTAACGGTATAGCCGCCTGTGGGATCTACGTCCTCGGGGAGAACTTCGGTGGGATTTTCTTCGGGAATGGTTGTGTCTTCTTCAGTGCTGCCGGAACCGCCGCAAGCGGCAAATGACGCTATCATGGCGATTACAAGCATAATTGCAAGAAACTTTTTCATTTAATTTACCTCCATATATTTTGGTGCCTTCATTATATATTGGTTATGGCGAATTGTCAATACTTGAAAAAACAAATGTGATTCCCGGGCGTTTCGTGAAGAATAATGCATAAATTCCGTGCTTTGCGGCGGGCGAACGGTTTTCGGTTTCGACAATTCCGAAAACCAAAAGCTTTTTAGCAACATTAACAAAAATTTTATGCTATATTTGCTCTTATTTGCATTATTAAACTATGGAAAAATACGCGGTGATATGTTAAAATTGAGGACGGTGTAAAACAAATACATTTTTGGAGGTACAAAAAATGGCAAACAAATGGGTTTATATGTTCAGCGAAGGCGACATGACCATGCGTAATCTCCTCGGCGGTAAAGGCGCTAACCTCGCTGAGATGACCGCTATCGGTCTTCCCGTTCCGCAGGGCTTCACGATCACAACCGAGGCCTGCACACAGTATTATGAGGACGGCAGAAAGATCAACGACGAGATCATGGCTCAGGCTATGGCAGGCGTTGCAAAGATGGAAGAGCTCAACGGCAAAAAGTTCGGCGACCTCAAGAATCCTCTTCTTGTTTCCGTTCGTTCAGGTGCCCGCGCTTCTATGCCCGGTATGATGGATACAATCCTCAACCTCGGTCTTAACGATGACGTTGTTGCCGCTATGATCGCAGGCAACTCGGATCCCAAATTCGAAAGATTCGTTTACGACTCTTACAGAAGATTCATCCAGATGTTCTCCGACGTTGTTATGGAAGTCGGCAAAAAGTACTTTGAAGTTCTTATCGACGAAATGAAAGCCAAAAAAGGCGTTACTTTCGACGTTGAACTTACAGCGGCTGACCTTAAAGAGCTCGCAATGCAGTTCAAGGCTGAGTATAAGAAACAGCTCGGTCAGGACTTTCCGTCCGATCCTGTTGAACAGCTCAAGCTCGCTATCGAGGCTGTTTTCCGTTCATGGGACAACCCCCGTGCAAACGTTTACCGCCGCGACAACGACATCCCGTATTCATGGGGTACCGCTGTTAACGTAATGCCTATGGTATTCGGTAACCTTAATGACAATTCCGGTACAGGCGTTGCCTTCACCCGTGACCCCGCAACAGGCGAAAAGAAGCTTATGGGCGAGTTCCTTAAGAATGCTCAGGGCGAAGACGTTGTTGCCGGTGTTCGCACTCCCATGCCCATCGCTCAGATGGAAGAAGAGTTCCCCGAAGCATACGCTCAGTTCGTAAAGGTTTGCGATCTTCTTGAAGATCACTATCGCGATATGCAGGATATGGAGTTCACCGTTGAGAACGGCAAGCTCTATATGCTCCAGTGCCGCAACGGCAAGAGGACTGCTCAGGCTGCTCTCAAGATCGCTTGCGACCTCGTTGACGAAGGCATGATCGATGAGAAAAAGGCTGTTGCCATGATCGATCCCAGAAACCTTGACACCCTCCTTCATCCTCAGTTCGACGCTGCTGCCCTCAAGGCTGCAAAGCCCCTCGGCAAAGGCCTCGGCGCATCTCCCGGCGCTGCTTGCGGCAAGGTCGTTTTCACAGCTGATGACGCTGCTGCCTGGAAAGAAAAAGGCGAGAAGGTCGTTCTTGTTCGTCTTGAAACATCCCCCGAAGATATCACCGGTATGAAGGCTGCTCAGGGCATCCTTACAGTACGCGGCGGCATGACCTCTCACGCAGCAGTTGTTGCTCGCGGTATGGGTACTTGCTGCGTTTCCGGCTGCGGCGATATCAAGATGGATGAAGAAAATAAGAAATTCGAGCTTGCAGGCAAGACCTTCGTTGAGGGCGACTACATCTCCATCGACGGTACTACCGGCAACATCTACGGCGAGCTTATCCCCACCGTTGATGCTAAGATCGCAGGCGAGTTCGGCAGAATCATGGCTTGGGCTGACAAGTACAGAAAGCTCAAAGTCCGCACCAATGCCGATACACCCCGTGATGCTAAAAAGGCTCGTGAGCTCGGCGCAGAAGGCATCGGTCTTTGCCGTACAGAGCATATGTTCTTTGAAGCTGACAGAATCGCTGCTTTCCGCGAGATGATCTGTGCAGATACAGTTGAAGAGCGCGAAGCTGCTCTTGAAAAGATCCTTCCCTATCAGCAGGGCGACTTTGAGGCTCTTTATGAGGCTCTTGAGGGCTGCCCCGTTACCATCCGTTTCCTTGATCCGCCCCTCCATGAGTTCGTTCCCACCGAAGAAGCCGACATCGAAGCTCTTGCAGCTGCACAGGGCAAATCCGTTGCAGATATCAAGAACCTCATCGCTTCTCTCCACGAGTTCAACCCCATGATGGGTCACCGCGGCTGCCGTCTTACCGTTACCTATCCCGAAATCGCAAAGATGCAGACCAAGGCTGTTATCCGCGCAGCTATCAACGTTAAGAAGGCTCATGCCGACTGGAACATCGTTCCCGAAATCATGATCCCCCTTGTTGGCGAAGTTAAAGAGCTCAAGTTCGTTAAGGATGTAGTTGTTGCTACTGCCGATGCTGAGATCGCCGCTGCAGGCGCTGACCTCAAGTACGAAGTAGGCACCATGATCGAAATCCCCAGAGCAGCTCTTACCGCTGACGATATCGCTAAAGAAGCTGAGTTCTTCTGCTTCGGCACCAACGACCTTACCCAGATGACCTTCGGCTTCAGCCGTGACGATGCAGGTAAGTTCCTCGGCGCATACTATGATCAGAAGATCTATGAAAACGATCCCTTCGCAAAGCTTGACCAGACAGGCGTCGGCAAGCTTATGGAGATGGCTGTTGAGCTTGGTAAGGGCGTTCGTCCCACAATGCATTGCGGCATCTGCGGCGAGCACGGCGGCGACCCCGTTTCCGTTGAGTTCTGCCACAAGATCGGCCTCGACTATGTATCCTGCTCACCCTTCCGTGTTCCGATCGCTCGCCTCGCAGCAGCACAGGCAGCTATAAAGGACTAAGGATATATCCCTGAATACTTTAATCCCTCTGCTTCGGCAGGGGGATTTTTGCGTGCTGATACGGGTGGTGAATTATCTGCCGGAACATCGAATATAATATCATTGACATATAGCGTAGAAAGTAGTATAATTCAATAGCATTAGAGTATACTATTATGGAAAGGTGGTGCGTATGTATGACATTGTTTGACTATCTGTTGAAGCAATACGGAACGAATGAACCGATAATATCTGCCCAAATCACTTTTAAGGAATATTCCCGTCCGTGGGTGATGAAACAGCTCAAATCCCTTTGTGACAGCGGCAAGCTCATCCGGTTTGAAAAAGGTATTTATTATATTCCTACCGATACTGTTTTCGGAAAGAGTATATTAAACCCCCGCAAAGTCATTGAGAAAAAGTATATCAATGACGGTGAAAATACTATCGGATATTACTCCGGTATTACATTTCAAAATCAACTGAAACTCACAACCCAAATGCCCAATGTTATAGAAATATACACCAACAACGAAACTACCAATGTCAGAGATGTTACGGTGGGGAAGCAAAAAGTGATTCTCCGTAAGGCGAGAACTGCCATTAACAGTGCCAATGTCGCTGTTTTGAGCTTCTTGGAGATGATGAACGATATAAGTCCGGATTCGTTGGACAGTGAGAAAAAGAGACGTATAGCAGAGTATATGAATTCTAACGGTATTACTAAACAAGATATTGTTTCGTATGCTCCTGTATTCCCCGATAAAGTTATGAGAAATCTCATTGAAAGCGAGGCGATATTCAGTGTTGCACAATGACAAAGAAACCTTTGAACAGGTTATTCTTAAAGTGGCAAGTGAAATGGGCATCGAACCCGGTATTGTTGAAAAAGACTATTATGTTACACTGTTTTTAAAGAGAATTGTGCAGTTACAACCGAGCATTATATTCAAAGGCGGAACTTCTCTTTCCAAATGCTATAAGGTAATAAACCGTTTTTCGGAAGATATTGATTTGAATATTGACACAGAGAGCAAACCCACCGAAGGGCAACGGAGGAAACTCAAAGAGAATATCGTATCCATTATTGATGAGTTCGGCTTCACACTTGATAATGCCGAGGGTGTCAAAAGCAGAAGAAACTACAATAGATATATTGTCGATTATCCGACCGTCTTTTCCTCAAACTTCTTAAAAGAACATTTAATCATTGAGACCGCCGTTTATATTAAGGCGTATCCTTGTGAAAAATTACAGGCAACAAGTATTATTTATGATTACCTGAAAGATAGCGGCTATGCTGACCTGATTACAAAATACGAACTTGAACCGTTTGAGCTTAATGTTCAGACGGCAGGGAGAACGCTCATTGATAAGTTGTATGCCTTGGGTGATTATTATTTAAGTGATGCTGTCAGGGAGCATTCAAGACACATCTACGACATTTATAAATTGTTCGATATTGTTCCCTTGAATGACGGCTTAAAGCAATTGGCAAAAGAAGTATTTGAAGAACGAAAACCGCACGAACAATGCCGCTCGGCAAAAGACGGTATAGATATGAATGCTTTACTGCAAGAGATAATCAATAAGGATATCTACAAGAAAGATTACGAAGATATTACCTCAAAAATGCTTTTTGAAGATGTTCCTTATGCTACCGCAATTAAGGCATTACAGAAAATTGTTGATTATAAGTTGTTTTAAAAATGTGTTTTCACACTATCGAACCTGCAAGAGTGCTGGAAGTAACAAGAGAATACAATCCGCAGGTGTATGCCTGCGATCTTGAAAATCTGTTGACCGAAAGCGGTGTTGATTTGCTTTACGGCACCGTGGTATGCGGTGCGGCGGTAACGAACGGGAGAATAACCCATATTATTGTTGAAAACAAATCCGGCAGATCCGCCATAGGTGTGAAAACCGTTGTTGATGCAACGGGCGATGCCGATGATATTACAACTCAGGTGCTGCTTTCGCATAAAACCGCATTTGAGGATTTTCTGAAAAAAGGAACACTGTGCGAAAATTACAGTCTTGCCGCATTGCCGTCAATACCGCAGGTGCGTATGACACGCCGTATAAACGGCGAAAGCACTATGAGCAGATTTCAAGTATTCTTGCCGTATCGGTGCCGGTTATGAGCTGCTGCGCACCGCAGGGGAGGACTGCTTCAAAATTTTTGTGTATGTGGCCGCACAAAACAAGCTTTATAAGCGGCTGCGAAACTATGTAATCGTACATTGTGCGCGTTATTTCATCCTCTTTTTGCTGCTCGTAACGGTTCGGCGGGTAAATGTGCATTTCGCTTTCGGGAACACACACAAGGCTTGCATACCGCCGCTTTTCGGTTATCATAAGGTCAAAACATTCCGGCGTATAAAGCGGAACGTGCAATGCAAGTATAACGGGCAGACCCTTGCTGATTTCATTCTGCAGATTTTCAAGCTGAAATCTTTCAAAACGGTAGTAGGCATTGTCGATTCCGACAAGGTTTACGCCGTTTATTATTTTTGAGAAAAAGCGTATATCATTATTGAAAAGTGCGCTCACATTTTCAAGATTTTTTTCGCGGCTTGCGGAAACATCGTATTCCATTCCGCCGAAAACTCTGTAATCGTGATTTCCCGCGATGAAAAGGCAGTCGTTATTATCGGTGAATTTTTTTACCGCCTCGGCACTGCCGTGCGAAAAGCAGTCCATAATATCGCCCGTAATTAAGGGCAGGGCATTTTCGCGGCGAGCAAGCTCCGCCGCCTCGGTCAGAATATTCTGCGAAAACGGGTAGACCGCCCGCCTTTTTTCGGCAAGCAGTATGATTCTTTCTTCATCGCTTTCATTCGGGCAGGCAACGTGCAGGTCGGTTATGTGCATAAGCCTGAACGGCTCTGCGACACCGATTTTGATTTTGTTGTAAATGCAGTTTATTCAAACCACCCCTTTTTACGCTAATGTATCATAAATTTGCCCGTTTTTCAAGCGGTATGTTTCCTGCTCAATCTTGACAAAACTGACCTCCGATACTATAATCCGTAAAAAAGGGGGCACTTATATGAAAAAGATTATTATAGCCGTTCTTGCCGTGGTAATTGTGCTGAATGCGGTGAATTTCGGTATATATTTTGCAGGCAGAAAGCCTGTTGAATATACTGACGAGTGGAAAGAAAACGTGCTGAAAAATTACGGAGAGTTTATTGCCGAGGTCGACGGCGACAGCAATAAAATACCCGTAATTGTAACTACCGACCAGCACGGCGCAATTACCGCCGACAGCGAACTGTATGAATTTATTGACAGCTTCGCCGATTGGAGCAAAATTTCAAAAATAATAAACCTCGGCGATACCGTTAAAAACGCTTATAATCCGCTTGAGCTTATGGCGTACCGCAAGGCAACGGAATGTCTGCCGCAGGAAAAGCGCATAGAGGTAATCGGCAACCACGACCGCTTCTTTGTGCCGACGGGCAAGGTGGTTGAAAAACGCTTTTTCAATAATCCCGATGCCGAATATTCCGCAGACCGCAAAGCGTTTGTTATAGAGGATGAGCAGTACGGTATCCGATACCTCGCTGTGGATACAAAGCGCTTTCCGTATAATTACGAGCACGGCGAGCTTTGGACCGATCAGGCTGATTTTATTATAAAAGAGCTTTCCAAAGAGGATGAAAGCGATGTCGTTATGCTTTCGCACCCCTATATTTTCAAGGATGCCGTAATCGACCGCAAGGGCGAAACTTTCACCGGCTCCGAGTATTTTATAGGCACGGGCAGCAAATATACCGATGTAAAGCAGTCATTTGTTGATATGCTTGCCGCGCGCAAGAATAAGACCGCGGGCGTGCTTATCGACTGCGAGGGCGTGGAGCATCCGTACGATTTCAGCAAATGCAAGGGCGATTTTCTTATGACTTTGCACGGACACCATCATACCGAGGGCTACGAAACAAAGGACGGTATAACGGAATTTCTTTTCCAGAGTATGACGCGAGATAATGCAAATAACACCGAGCCCGGTGTATTTTACTTCGCATATATCGATACTCAGGCAAAGACCTTCAAATGCTGGAAAAACCTGCCGGGCTACGAAGCGTGGGAGTTCAGCATAGCTTAAAACGAAAATTAAATATTACAACAATTATAAAAGACGGTTTTGATAGCTTTTCAAAACCGTCTTTTGCCGTTTTTTCGTTTGCGCGTCATTCAATGATTTCTATAATATCTCCGGCGTGAATTTCGCCGCCCTGCAATATGCGCACAAAAATCCCCTCGCGCGGCATTACGCAGGTACCGACCTTTTTATATATTTCACAATCGCCGTGGCATTGTTTGCCTATCTGTGTAACCTCTGCGATGCAGCCGGCAATTTTCAGCTTTGTGCCTACGGGCAGGGTGTAAAGCTCAATTCCCTCGGTGGTGATGTTCTCGGCAAAGCTTCCCCATTCGAGCTTGCCCGCGCCGAGTGCTTCCATTTTGGCGTAGCTTTCCTTTGCAAGCAGGCTCAGCTGGCGGTGAGTGCCGTCGGCGTGTGCATCGCCCTCAAGTCCGTGGTTTTCAATAAGTACTCCGTCTGTCGACGGTGTTTTCAGCGTTCCGCGTTTCTCGCTTTTGTTTATTGAAACTATCTTAGCCATTTTATCCTCCTATGCCCGTCATAGGGCGAGCCGATGTGAAATTATTACCGAATTCGTTTCTCAGCGGTTTTTCTTTCACCGTTTTTTCAATAAGCGCTTTCAGGGCACATTCATCGCGCGAGGTGATTGCTTCGTGCACATCCGTTTCGCAGTCAACGCCCAGACAGGGGCGCAGCCTGCCGTCCCAGGTCAGGCGCATTCTGTTGCACTCGCCGCAGAATGAACAGCTTACGGGACTTATAAAGCCGATTTTACCGTTGAAGCCGTCGGCGGTGTAAAGCGTTTCGGGCGAATGGGGGTCCGCCTTTTCGGTCGGCACAAGCTCGGGGTAACGGTTGAGCAAATCGCCGCTTTTCACACCGCTGCCCGCGGCTCCCATAGGCATAAGCTCTATAAAGCGCACGGTTATCGGGTATTTTCTCGCAAGGTCAATAAGCCCGTCGGGCTCGTCATTCACGCCCTTTAACAGAACGGCGTTTATTTTTACGGTGTCAAAGGTTTCTATTGCTTTATATAGTGCCGAAAGCACGGGCTTCAGCTCCGCGCCGGTTATTTTTTTGTATATGGCTTCGTCGGTTGAATCAAGGCTTAAATTTATTCGGTCAAGCCCTGCATTTTTCAGCGGCTTGCAAAGCTTTTCAAGCAGCAGACCGTTTGTGGTTGCCGCAATATCTTCGTATTTACCGAGTGCCGAAATGCCGCTTACTATATCGACAATATCTTTTCTTATCAGCGGCTCGCCGCCCGTAAGGCGTATTTTGCGAAAGCCGAGCTCTGCAAAAGCACTTGCGGCAAATATGAAATCATCGGCGGTCATTTCGCGCTCTTTAAGACAGACGCCGCCGTTTTCGCGGGCGCAGTATGTGCATTTCTGCTGGCATCTGCCCGTAAGCGACATCCTTATGTAATCAATATTCCTTGAATAAGAATCAAGCATATTCATCTTAATCATAACGGTTGTATTCTCCGCTTTTGCCGCCGTCCTTGTGAATGAGCTTGACTTCGGCTATT
Source organism: Acutalibacteraceae bacterium (assembly GCA_045617785.1). GTDB lineage: Bacteria > Bacillota > Clostridia > Oscillospirales > Acutalibacteraceae > DTU089. The sequence continues at coordinate 96,225 of JAZLJH010000029.1, read as the reverse complement.
ACCATACCTCTGTCTATTGCCTTGCACATATCGTAAACGGTAAGTGCGCTGACCGAGGCGGCGGTGAGAGCTTCCATTTCTATCCCCGTTTTCCAGGTGCATTTTGCAAAGGTGTGGATATACAGCTCATCTATGCCGTTATTGTCAAATTCCACGCGCACGCTGTCAATCGGAATGGGGTGGCACAGCGGTATAAGCTCGCCCGTCTTTTTTGCCGCCATAATTCCCGCAAGGCGCGCAGCCGCAAGGCAGTCGCCTTTTTTCAGCTCATCGCCCAGAATCGCTTTAAGCGTTTCGGGATTCATTACTATTTTGGCAAAGCCCTCGGCATTTCGTTCGGTTATCTGCTTGCCGCCCACATCCACCATTACCGCTTCGCCTTTTTCGTTAAGATGCGTAAATTCCATAATACCGCCTCAAATCGTGTAGCCGCCCATTTCTTCGAGCCGCTTTTTTAATTCTTCGCCGTGAAGCACATCGAGAAAAGCCTTTACCTGCGGCGAGTCGATGTATTTTTCATCAATCAGAAAATCGTATTCCTCGTTGCAGACGGGTATAAAATCGAGCCCGTACATTTTCGCCGCAGAATATATTCCGAGACCGGCATCCGCATTGCCTGCGGCAATCAGAGCCGCCACCGCCGTGTGTGTGTATTCTTCGTTGCGGTAGCCTTTTATTTCATCGGGCGCGATGCCGTTCTTTTTCAGCAGATAGTCGCAAAGCACACGCGTGCCCGCGCCGCGCTGACGGTTGACGTATGTGTGGTCTTTTATATCGGCAAATTCTTTTATTTTGCACGGATTGCCGCTTTTCACCATAAGCCCCTGAATCCTGCCTACGCCCTTTACAAGCACGGCGCCGCCGTCGGGGAAATACTGCTTTATATAGCTTTCGTTATAGATGCCCTTTTCGCCGTCAAGCAGGTGCGTTGCACCGAGGTGTGCCTGACCGTTTTTAACGGCGTTAAGTGCACCCATACTGCCCACGTGCGACGAAATCACCGTAAAACCGCAATTTTGCTTTTGCAGAATATCGTTTATTTCATCAATAAGCGGGTCATGGCTGCCGGTAACTATGAGCGAATTGCATATTTCATCCCTGCTTTTCAAAAGGCGCACGGTTACAAGCTCGCCCGCATCAATGCCCTCGCAGTTCTGCGGCACTTCGATTATGCCTGCCGCCTTTGTAAAGCTCGTTATTATTCCCGCACCCCTTGCAAGCGGCACGGCAAAAAAGCTGTCGCCGAGCCTGCCGAGCGAAACGCGCACATATTCCCTGTATTTAAGCGATGAAACGATGCGCTTTGACAGTACGGCTTTCACCGTTTCATACGGATGCGGCGCACGGGTGTAATATATATCGGTAAGCTCCCTGACAAATTCCTCCATAACCACTATTGCGGAAACGGGATAGCCGGGCAGCCCAACAACGGGCGTGCTGCCTGCAATGCCGAGCACGGCGGGCTTGCCGGGTTTTGCGGCAACACCGTGAATTATCACCTCACCGAGCGCATCAATAACGGTACTTGTGTAATCGTCGCGCCCTGCGGATGAGCCCGCAAGCACAAGCACGGCATCACATTCGGCGGCGGCTTGGGCTATTGCCTGCAAAAGCAGGTCTTTTTTATCCTTAACTATTTCGTATACCTTGCTTTCGGCGTTCCATTCATTGAGCATTGCCGAAAAAACGGTGGAATTGAATTCTATTATTTCGCCTTTTCGGGGGTTCGATGTGGGCTTTACTATTTCATCGCCCGTGGGTATTATGCCGAACAGCGGTTTTTTCCTGACCGCCACCTCGGTTATGCCGCCCGCAAGCAGAGCGCCGCAAAGCGACGGCGTTATTACCGTACCCGTCGGGGCTATCATATCGCCCATACATAAATCTTCACCGACCTGCCGCACATTCTGCCACGGATGCACCGCCGCTATGAGTTTTACGGAGTCGTCGTCGCTTTCGGTAACATCCTCTATCATAACAACGGCATCGGTGCCGTCGGGCAGGGGGTCGCCGGTATCGACTGCGGTGTATTGCTTCGCCGTAAGTATTTTCGGCTCGCTTTCACTTGCACCGTAGGTTTCGGCGGCGTTCACGGCAATGCCGTCCATAGCGGAGGCATTGTAGTGCGGCGAGCAGATTTTTGCATATACCGCCTGCGCGAGAATGCGACCGTGCGCCTGTGTTACGGGCACGGTTTCTGTTTTATATGAAAAGCCCGAAGCGATTACGGCAGAACGGTATTTTTCTTTTGCTTCGGTAATCGGAGTGTTATCAAGATAATTGTGTTTCATAATTTCACCTGCTGAATTTGTGTACCGAAACGCGTTCGCCTTTTTTTACGCCCTCGGTATTTCTGCCTATTCTTATATATCCGTCGGCTTCGCAAATCATTGACATAAGCCCCGATTTGCCGTACACGGGTGAGGCATATTCGCCGTCGGTTTTAACACAGATAAATTCCTCTCTGCCGTTATTTGAGGATATATTTTCCGTAACGGTACATTCTTTCGTAAAGGCTTTTTCGCGCTTGCCGAGCAAGAGGTCTGTGTATTCCTTAACAATAATTTCCGTTACGAAAAAGCACGCGGCGGGGTGGCCGGGCAGACCGAAAACCGCCTTGTTGCCGCATTTGCCGATAATAGTCGGCTTTCCGGGCTTCATTGCAAGTCCGTGGGCAAGCACCTCGCCCTTTTCGGCTATTACATTCACGGTCATATCCTTTACTCCCGCCGATGAGCCGCCGGAAATAAGCACGGCATCGCATTTACCCAGCGCATCGCTTACCGCCGCAAGAATACTGCCGTATTCATCCTTTATTGTGCCGAAAAATTCCGTATCGCAGCCGAAGGAAGCACACAGTGCAGCGAGCGCAAATGAATTGACCTCGCGTATCTTACCGGGGGTGATTTCCTCATCTGCGGCAATTATTTCATTACCTGTGGAAATAATGCCGATAAGCGGCTTTTTTATGACGGGTACATCGAACACGCCTGCGGAAGCAAGCAGACCCGTATGCGCGGGAGTGAGCAGCGTGCCTTTTTCGATTAAGACCGCGCCGCGTTTAATATCGTCGCCCTCGCGCGTAACATTTTCAAACGGGCTTACCGATTTGTAAATAAGGCATACGCCGTTTTCCTCATCGGTGTTTTCAACGGGTATGACCGCATCGGCACCCTCGGGCAGCATACCGCCCGTGGAAATTTTCACGCATTTTCCTCTGCAAAGTGCATTTTTCGCTTCTTCGCCCATCAGTATCTCGCCGTCAATATCAAGCATAGATGGTATCGCTTCGCCTGCGCCGTAGGTGTCGCACGCAAAAAGCGCGTAGCCGTCCATGGTTGAACGCGAAAAAGGCGGTACATTCTCGCGGCTCGTAATATCGCAGGCGGCAATTCTGCCGCAGGCAGAGGGCAGGGGAACGGTTTGTGCGGCGGTGCTCTGTGTGAAATTGTTTTTTATGAGCGTTACCGCCTCATTGACCGAAATAACATTAAGCATCAGTTAATTCTCCACTGTTCTATGAATTTTCTGCCGAATTCGCTTTCGGGCGTTTTCAGCTTTTCGATATCCGTGTATTCCGAAACACGACCGTTGTTCATTATGAGCACCTTCGTCGCGGCGCACAGAGCCTGCGCCGGCAGGTGTGTGGACATAAGCAGGGTCGTGTTGTTTTTTTCACATTCGTTTTTCAGGTATTCGCAGAGCGAAGCCGAGTATTCTATATCGAGTGCGCTGAACGGCTCATCGAGCAGCAGCACACCGAAATTCCCCGCCATCATACGCGCAAAGCACATACGCTGTTTCTCGCCGCCGGAAAGCTTTGAGGATTGCTTGCCGCGTATATCCGCGATACCGCAATTTTCGATTACTTTTTCAATATCGGCACCTTTTTTTGCGCCGAGCCGCACATTCTGTTCCGCCGTACCGCGGAATGAATACGCGTTTTGCGGGCAGTAACCGATTTTTGCACCGTCGACCGTTATTTCTCCGCGGTCGGGCGTGATGATTCCCGCAATAAGCCTTAAAAGAGTTGATTTGCCGGAGCCGTTTGCGCCGATTATCGCCACGCGCTCGCCGTCTTTGACGGTGAGTTCATCTATTTTGAGTGTAAAATCATCCGAAAGTTTCTTTTCAAGTCCGTTTATATGTATCATTTCAGTCTCTCCTTCAGCGTGTGTGCCGCAATATTTACGGCGAATGAAATAAGAAGGAGTATTATTCCGAGTGCAAGGGCTTTTTCAAAATTGCCCTTGTTTGATTCAAGCATTATTGCCGTTGTCATAACACGCGTTTTGAACTGTATGTTGCCGCCGACCATCGAAACGGCACCGACCTCGGCAACAGACCTGCCGAAGCCCATAAGCACAATGCTTATGAATTGCACGGAGCATTCTTTTATGAGAAGTGAGATCTGTTTTCCTCTGCCGAGTCCGAGTCCGCGGGCGGTTTCGGTTACGGCGGCGGCTTTTTCTTCAGCCGCGGCGGCTGAAAGCGCGCATATGACCGGTGTAATAAGAAGCACCTGCGCTATCACCATTATTTCCACCGTGAACATTATATGAAACGAGCCGAACGGTCCCACGGAACGAAAAAGCATAAACACAACAAGACCTGCCACAACGGGCGGCAAGCCCATAAGAGTGTTTATGATTTTTAATATTATTCCTTTGCCTCTGAAACGGGCGGCGCCGAGCATTACGCCCGCGGGTATGCCTATTACGGAGGAAATACCCGTGGAAAAAAGCGACATCGTCATAGTGGTGAGTATGATTTGCCTCAGCTCCGTGTCGCCGCTGAAAATAAGCTCAAACGCCTGCTTAAAACATTCCATATATCGTATATTGCCGCCGCCGTTGATGGCGGCGGCTTCAGTCAGAATTTATTTTTCGATAAGGAAGAACAGCGCTTCGCCGTATTCTTCCGTGCCGTAGGCTTTTATAAGCTCTGCCGCCTCGTCGCCGAGCAGCCAGTCGATAAGAGCCTGCGCGCCTTCGGTGTTGATTTTCACATCGGCATCGGCAAAGGCCTCTGCCTCGGGATCGACGCCGAGAAGCGAATATGTGTTTTTCATATCGTCCGCTTCCGCCTTGAGAATTTCAAGGTTCGGGAGTGATTCCTTCATAGAAAGGAATGTTGCCTTGTCGGTAAGGCAGTAAGCACCGAGCTCGTTTGCCTTGGTGAGCGTGTCGCCCATTCCCGAGCCGAGTGAATTGTACCATTCTTCTTCGGCGGGGTCGATTCCTGCGGCTTCCCAGATACCCGTTTCCTTGTTGTGAGTACCGGAATTGTCGCCTCTTGATGCAAATGCACAGCCGTTTTCGGCAACTGCGGCAAAGGCTTCGGCGGCGGTTTGTGCATCACTGATGCCTGCGGGATCGTCGGCGGGACCTGCGATTATGAAGTAGTTATACATAAACGAAAGTCTTTCGGTTGATGCATAACCGTCGGCAATAAACGCTTCCTCCTGCGCTTTCGAGTGAACGAGAAGCAGGTCGGCATCGCCCGATTTTGCATAGCCGATGGCTACGCCCGTTCCGGCGGAGGCAACCTCGACCTTGCAGCCGGTTTTTGCTTCAAATGTCGGAAGCAGGTAGGGCAGCAGACCGGAGTCGTTTACCGATGTGGTGGTGGCAAGTCTGATAACGCCTGCTTCGGCGACCTGCGATACGGGCTCTGCCGATGTTTTGGTGTTACCGGCAGTCTGCGAGCCGCAGGATGCAAGTGAAACGAGCATCACCAGGGCGAGTAAAATTGCAAGGCTTTTTTTCATAACTCATTCTCCTTTTCAAGCACGGAAGGCATCGCCGTTTCCCGCGGTACCCTTAACCGACAAAAGCGCGTGTGCGCTTACGGTGAAATTTCGGTTCGTTCCGATGCCCGTGCAGCGCGGCGCTGTTTAGGACAGGGGAATCGGAAATGAATTAAAAGCGGTTTCCCGCTTGCCTTTTAATTTCAATATGGAATTTTACAAAAAACATAATGAATATTGAAAAATTTTTGTTAATATGTTACACTATACCATACTATTAAAAAAACGGCAAGGGGGATTTTGAAAATGTTGGCGTCCGTTGTAACCGTCAGCGACAGATGCAGCCGCGGCGCGGTTGAGGATAAAAGCGGTCCCGTTATAACCGAAATGCTTGCCGATTGCGCACAGATTGCGGAATATGTCATTGTTCCCGATGAAAAGGAGCTTATAGAGGCTGCGCTCATAAGGCTCTGCGACGATGTGAAATCGGATGTTATATTCACCACGGGCGGCACGGGCTTTGCCCCGCGCGATGTTACGCCCGAGGCGACCAAAGCCGTTATTGAAAAAGAAACACCGGGCATACCCGAAGCCATACGGCAAAAGAGCCTTGAAATCACACCGCGCGCCATGCTTTCAAGAGCGGCGGCGGGCATAAGGGGCAAAACGCTAATAATAAATCTGCCGGGCAGCCCGAAAGCCGTGCGCGAATCACTTGAGGTCGTTCTGCCCGTGCTCGCTCACGCGGTCGAAACGCTTTCGGGCGTTACGCAGAATTGCGGAGGCGATTACAAATGAGCCTTAAAAGCGATACGCAGGGCTTTGATATAAGCAAAAACTCGGCGGCGGTAATAGGCTGCGGCGGTCTGGGCAGTAATGTGTGTGTTCACCTTGCGGGTGCGGGTATCGGTAAGCTCGTTATCTGCGATTACGATACTGTAAGCGAAAGCAATCTCAATCGGCAGTTTATGTATAAAAAATCCGATATCGGCAGGCTGAAAACCGAGGCGGCGGCTGAATTTTTAAGCAATTATGCGCCCGATTGCGAAATAACTGCCGTTACCCGCAGAATTACGGACGCGTCAAGTCTTGACTTTGCCGCAGAGTGTGCCATAATTGTAATTGCGGCGGACAATACCGAGGTAAGAAAAACCGTTTACGATTTCTGCCATGAACACGGCATACCGCTTGTTAACGGCGGTATAAACGGCGCATCGGGCAATTGCTGCCTGTGCATACCGGGCGTTACGCCGTGCCTTGACTGTATGGGGGCGCTGTGTGCCTCCGGTCAGATTAAAAATGTAAGCAGTACCGCCGGAGTGATAGGCGCTTTGGAAGCCTCACTCGCACAGCGCTGCCTGCTCGGCGACAAAAGCCTTGCCGGAACGCTTCTTGTGTATGACGGTGAAGAAATAACCCACCTTGCCGTAAAACCGCAGGCGGATTGTATATGCAATAAAATAACGGGAGGAAAAACAGTATGAGTGAGCTCAAAGGTTATATGGGCAAAGTCCTTTTTATTGACTTATCAAAAAAGGAATACAGTCTTTTCCCTTGGACTGATGAGGACAGAAAAAGGTCTCTCGGCGGCAAAATAATGGCGGCGGATATTCTGCTCAGCCACATAAAGCCCGGTATGAAGGCTTTTGATGAGGATAACTGGATAGTCGTTTCCACAGGTCCGCTTACGGGCTGCGGCTGCCCCAACTCATCGCGCTTCAATATTTCAACAATTTCGCCGCTTACGAATATAATAACCTCGTCAAATTGCGGCGGTGATTTCGGTCTTTCGCTCAAGCGTGCAGGCTACGATGCCGTTATCTTTTCCGGCAGGGCGGAAAATCTTTCAATAGTTTCCATCACCGTTGACGGCGTAACATTTGAGGATGCCGCAGAGCTTTCGGGGCTTACCACAAGCGAAACGCAGGAGCATTTAAGACCGTGCGCGGGCAAGCTCGTTATAGGCCCGGCGGGTGAAAATAAAGTTCTGTATGCAGGCGTGTTCAGCAACGAAAGAACTGCAGGCAGGGGCGGCACAGGTGCCGTGTTCGGCGATAAGAACATCAAAGCGGTTACCGCTTACGGTCATCTTGTTCCGCAGGTCGCCGACAGAGAAAAGCTCAATAAGGTCAATGAAAAGTGGTCGCATCTTCTGCGCACCCATCCGCTTACGGGCAAGCAGCTTCCCAAGCTCGGCTCGGCAGGTCTCGTTGCTCCCATGCAGGCACACCGCATACTTGCCACAAAGAACTTTTCCGCAGGCAGATTTGACGATTTCGAGAAAATCTCCGGCGAGGAAATGGCTGAAAAGCACCTCGTTTCAAACGCCGCCTGCACGGGCTGCGTGATTCGCTGCGCCCGTCAGGTCAAGGTGGACAATAAAATCGTAAAAGGTCCCGAGCTTGAAATTCTCGGTCTTATGGGTGCAAATATCCTCAATAACGATATAGAAAAAATCCTTGAATGGAACTATGTTATCGACGAAATGGGTATGGACTGCATATCGCTTGCGGGCGTGGTAGCCTTTGCCATGGAGTTAAGGGAGAGAGGAATGGCTGATTTCGGTCTTGAATTCGGCAGGAATGACAACATCACCGAAATAATCAAAAAAATCGCTCACAGAGAGGGCAAATATACCGAGCTTGCAGACGGCTCAAAGCGTATGAGCAAAAAGTACGGCGGCGAGGATTTTGCAATTCAGTCAAAGGGTATGGAGCTTTCCGCTTACGAGCCGCGTCACGCGGTCGGTCAGGGGCTCGGTTACGCCACCTCGAACCGCGGCGGCTGCCACCTCAATGCAGGTTACCTCGTAGTTGCCGAGGGGCTCGGTCTTGATATGGACTCGCTCACTCCCCACGGCAAGGCGGCGCTTACCATTATGTTCCAGAATCTTATGGAGGCTGTTTCGGCTTGCGGCGAATGCCTTTTCACAAGCTACGCGGTATTCCCGGGCTTCCTTATAGACAAACCGAACTGGTGGGTAACAAAAGCCATAATCGGCTGCTTCCCCTATGTGGGCCCCGCGGTGAATGTACTTAACCATTTCACAAAGCTCCCCAAAATCAATATACCGCTTCTGCCTCATTCATCGGCGGTCAAATACGCCACGGGTATGAATTCCACTATGGCAAGCTTCCTTACCTGGGGTGCTTACGGCTACAATGTCGAAAGAATTTCAAACATCATCCTCGGTCAGAAGGCGGGAGCCGACAAGCTCCCCGGCAGACTTATAAACGAGCCGCAGGATCCCTCGGACCCGCGCACAAAGGTGCCGCTTGAAAAAATGAAAAAGGTCTATTACCGTGCAAGAGGCTGGAAGGACGGTATACCGACCTATCACCGCCTTGCTTCGCTCGGCATAAAGCTTGAAAAAGCAGTTTACGATAAAGCGGCAGAGGAGGCAAGAAAACATGGCTGAAGTAACAGTTAAGCTTTTCGGCGTGTTCAGAAGCGACACGCATCTTGCAAAGGAAACAATAAATGTCAGTGCGGTTTCCGATATTTTCCCATCGCTGAACGCAGCGGCTGAAAAGGCATATCTTGATAATAAAAAGGAAAACCCGTCACTTGAAAAGCCCGCGCCCATTGAATTTAAGGATGCCGTTGTTTACATCAACGGCGAGCGCGTATCAAAAAAGAGCCGTAAGCTCAGTAACGGCGATGAGGTATGGCTTATGTCGCCTGCATCGGGAGGTTGATTGTATGTCATTTGTAATAGATAAAGAAAAATGTCTCGGCTGCGGCGCGTGCGCATTTATATGTCTGTTCAATGTGCCGGAGCCCGTGAATTTTGAAAAATCACTTTACACCATTGATGCCGAAAAATGCCGCAGCTGCGGTCAGTGCGAAAATATCTGCCCCAACAATGCCATAAGCCCCTCGGCAGATAATAAGCCGATAAAAAAAGTCAGCATCGACAAGGAAAAGTGCATAGGCTGCTCGCTCTGCGCGAGAAACTGCCCCACGGGCGCGCCGCAGGGCAAAATCAAAGAGCCGTTTGAGATTGACCAGAGCAAATGCATAAAATGCGGCGTGTGCGCGGAAAAGTGCCGCAAGGAAGCAATTATTGTTGAAAAATAAATGAATAAAATCCGTCAGAAGCGGTAATATAATACAGTAAAAGTATTGACAAAACGCGTTGTTGATGGTAAAATTCAGTTTTGTTGAAGACTCTGTTTTCATGGAAAGTCTATCAGGGAGAATGCTCCGTGACTGAAAGGGCATTTTAGATGAGTAGTAAACACGGGAACACTTCGGCTTTATAAAATTCAATATGTTATAAAGCGGGTGCTTTTTAAGCACCAATACGGGTGGCACCGCGGGTTATTTTATAATTGCTCGTCCCGAGGATTTATTTCCTCGGGATGTTTTATTTTTATTGGAGGTATGCTCAGTGTACAGAACTTTAATGTGTAACGATATTCGTGACGCTCATATCGGCAAAACGGTAAGTCTTGCCGGTTGGGTGGATGTTGTGCGCGACCACGGCGGCGTTATATTCGTTGACCTGCGCGACTACACCGGCGTAACGCAGGTAGTCGTTCACGATGAAACTCTGCTTAAAGAGGTCACGCGTGAAACCGTTATAAGCGTTACGGGCACGGTTTGCAAAAGAGATGAAGAAACCGTAAATGCAAAAATCGATACGGGACTTGTGGAGCTTGTTGCCGATACCGTTCAGGTGCTCGGCAAGAGTAAGAATATGCTTCCGTTTGAGGTGCGCAATTCAAGGCAGAGCAAGGATGAGCTTCGCCTTAAATACCGCTACCTTGACCTGCGCAACCCCAAAAACCACGACAATCTCGTTAAGCGCAGCATGATTATACGCTACCTGCGTAAGCTTATGGAGGAAAAGGGCTTTTTGGAGATGCAGACTCCCATACTTACCGCATCCTCGCCCGAGGGCGCGCGCGATTTCCTTGTGCCGAGCCGTAAGCATCCGGGCAAATTCTACGCTCTGCCGCAGGCACCGCAGCAGTTCAAGCAGCTGCTTATGGTTTCGGGCTTTGACCGCTATTTCCAGATAGCGCCCTGCTTCCGCGATGAGGATGCAAGAGCGGACCGTTCGCCCGGTGAGTTCTATCAGCTTGACTTTGAAATGGCATTTGCCACTCAGGACGATGTGCTTGAAGTCTGCGAGGATGTTGCTTACAACACCTTTAAGACTTTCTCAGATAAAAAAGTATCGCCCGCACCGTTCAGGCGCATAACATTTGCAGATGCCATGATGAAATACGGCTCCGACAAGCCCGACCTTCGCAATCCGCTTATCATCTGCGATTTGACCGATTTCTTCGCAAAGGTTGCGTTCCCGGCGTTCAGGGGCAGACCCGTAAGAGGCATTGTTGCAAACTGCAGCGGTAAGTCAAATAAATTCTTTGAGGATTCTCTCAAATATGCCACCTCGAGCGAGGTCGAGCTCGGCGGTCTCGGCTACATCACGCTTAAAGACGGCGCGTTTTTAGGTCCGATAGCAAAATACCTCACCGATGAGCAGAAGAAAGAAATCACCGAAATCACCGGCGTAAAAGAGAGCGAAACACTTTTCTTCATCTGCGACGATAAAAAGGACGCTACCGAGAAAAAGGCGGGTATGATCCGACAGTGGCTTGCACAGAAGGAACAGCTTGACCTTATTGACGAAAGCGTTTTCGAGTTCTGCTTTATTGTCGATTTCCCGATGTTTGAGCTTGATGAGGAAACCGAGCAGATAATATTCACTCACAATCCCTTCTCAATGCCGCAGGGCGGTCTTGAAGCACTGCTTACCAAAGACCCCACCGAGATACTCGCATACCAGTATGACCTTGTGTGCAACGGCATAGAGCTTGCATCGGGCGCTGTGAGAAACCACGATATTGAAATAATGAAAAAGGCGTTTGAGATCGCCGGCTACTCCGAGGATGAGCTCAAAAGGCGTTTCAGCGCACTTTATACCGCATTCCAGTACGGCGCACCGCCCCATGCAGGTATGGCGCCCGGCGTTGACCGTATGGTAATGCTCCTTACGGATGAAGAAAAAATCCTTGATGTTATCGCATTCCCGCTCAACGGCAACGCGCAGGATCTTCTCTGCGGTGCACCGAGCGAGGTTACGAGCCAGCAGCTTGAGGATGTTCACCTGCTCGGCAACGGCAGCATATTTGCAGCGCAGGCTCCCGCTTCGTCAGGCGCAAAGGCGGTGCAGAGCAAGCGCTCCGCATTCTCGAATGCGCAGCAGCTTAACCAGCTTGCCCTCACCGATGACGAGGAAAAAACAATGCAGGATATTTTCGGTATGATGAAAGAAAACGAGGAAAAGCTCAAAGCCGTCGATACCGAAAACACCGAAATTATGGTACACGTGATGCCTATGAAGAATGTTCTGCGCGAGGATTTGCGCGAACAGCCGTTTACAAGGGATGAGCTTATGGACGGCGCGCCCGAGCACAGCGACGGCAGCTGGCTTGTTCCCAGACTTGTAAAGTGAGGTGCTGAAAATGAGTTATTATTCGGAAATTTTGAACGAAAAAGGCAATATTGCGGTCGATGATACCATTCTTACAAAAAACGGCATTACCTCCGCAGGCTCAAAGATATTGGACGGCTTCAAATCACTGTTCGGTGCCGAGGTCGTTGACCGCCTTGAAAAAACAGGTTATGTCATTTCCGGCAAAACACACGTCGGTGAATTCGGTCTTGACCTTGTAGGTGAGTTTTCACATTATAATACGCAGAGCGGCGTTCTTACGGGCGCGGCGGCTTCACTTGTTGCCGAGGGCAAGGTCAAAGCGGCACTCGGTGTTGATATGAACGGTGCTCCCAGAAGGGCGGCGGCGCTTTCGGGCGTTTCGTTCATTAAACCCACATACGGCACTGTTTCGCGTTACGGCGTTATTTCCTGCGCGGCTTCGGGCGAGCAGGTGGGCGTTTATGCAAAAAATGCAGACGGCGCCGCCGAAATTCTCGGCGTTATAGCAGGGCACGACAGTAAGGACGGCACAAGCCTCCCCGAAAAGAACTACACTTACACCGCCGACGGCGATGTTAAGGGCAAAAAGGTTGCGGTTGTAAAAGAACTGCTCGCACTCGCAGATGACGAAACCCAAAAGCGCGTTGAAGCATTCGCTGCCGCACTTCGCAAAAACGGCGTTGAGGTTGAGGAAATCTCCTGCAATATCTTTGAAAACGCCAATATCGCATGGCAGATTTTAATGTGCGCCGAAACCTGCAACAATGTTTCGCGCTATGACGGCGTTAAATTCGGCTACCGCTCCGAGCAGTACCGCACCATAGATGACCTTTATACAAATTCAAGAACAGAGGGGTTCAATTTCCTTACAAAAGCCGTTATTCTTTACGGCTCCGATGTTCTTTCAAAAACGCGCTATGCCGATTGCTACGACAAGTCGCTGCGCATTCGCCGCATAGTTGCCGATGAGCTTAAAAAGCTCTTTGAAAATTATGCAGCGGTGCTTACACCCGTCTGCACCAAAACCGCTTACGAAGCCTACGATATCAGCGAAGCCTTTGAAAAGGTGTTTACCGAGAGCGTATTTACCGCGGCGGCAAACCTTACCGGTGTACCCGCGCTTGTCAGCGGCGGCGTTCAGCTTTTAGGCGCCGCTTTCGGTGAAAGCGAACTTCTCAGCCTTGCAAAATGTGCGGAAAGCGAGGGTAAATAATTATGAAATATGAAATAGTTATAGGTCTTGAAACCCATGTTGAGTTAAGCACCGAATCAAAGCTTTTCTGCTCCTGCGGCGGGCACTCTGCCGCAAAGGAACCCAATGACTGCGTATGCCCCGCGTGCTGCGGTATGCCGGGTATGCTGCCCGTTATGAACAAGCGCGTTGTGGAGCTTGCCGTTACCGCGGGACTTATGCTCAACTGCGACATAAACAGATACACCACATTCGACAAAAAGAACTACTATTATCCCGACCTGCCCTGCGCATATCAGATTACCCAGCTCAATCACCCGATATGCACAAACGGCAAAATCAAGGTCAGCGCTCCCGGCGGCAGCCGCGAGATCCGCATTAAGCAAATTCATATGGAGGAGGATGCAGGCAAGCTTGTTCACCGCGGTAAATATTCGCTTGTTGACTTCAACAGAACGAGCGTTCCGCTCATCGAAATCGTAACTCAGCCGGATTTCCGCAGCGCCGAGGAGGTCGTTACCTACCTCAATATGCTCAAATCAATGTTTAAGTCCGGCGGTATCTCCGAGTGCGAGGAGGGCGCAATGCGCTGCGATGTCAACATTTCCGTTCGCCCCGAGGGCAGCGAGGAATACGGCGTGCGTACCGAAATCAAGAATATGAGCTCGTTTGATGCTATCGAGCAGGCTATCCGCTACGAATCGCAGCGCCATATAGATGCCATTGAATTTAACCTTGAGGAGCTTGTTCAGGAAACAAGGCGTTTTGATGAGGTCAGCGGCAAAACATTTGCAATGCGCGATAAGGAGACCGAAGCCGATTACCGCTATTTCCCCGATGCAAACCTTATGCCCATCGAAATAGATGACGAATGGCTTGAGCAGATAAAGGCGAACAGACCCGTTGCGCTTGATGAAAAGGCGGAGGAATACCGCGCCGCAGGCATCAGCGAGAAAGAGATCGCAACTCTGCTTTCTTCAAAAATCGCCGGCACTCTGCTTGACGGTACCGTTGCACTCGGCTGCAATGCCAAGGATGCCGCCGCGTGGATCCTCACCGACTGCGCAGGTATCCTCAGAAAAGACGGCAAGGTGCTAGATGAGCTTGAAATAACACCCGCAAAGCTCGCCGCACTTATAAAAATGGTCGACGGCGGCACGATCACCCGCGGTGCAGCCAAGAAAGTGCTTATTGCCGTAATCGAGGACGATGTTGACCCCGAGGAATACTGCCGCGAAAACTCAATGAGCGTGCAGTCCGACAAGGGACTCATACTCGATGTTGTCAAAAAGGCTATCGAAGCCAACCCGAACAGCGTTGCCGATTATAAGAGCGGCAAAACGAAGGCTCTGCAGGCTATTTTCGGTGCCTGCATGAGAGAGCTCAAGGGCAACGGCGACCCGGCGGTTATCAAGGAACTGCTTGAAGCGGAGCTCAATAAGTAATATAATAAATACCTTATTGTAAGGGCGGCACCCCGTGCCGCCCGCTCAACCTTGCGGTTTCGATAACGGAAAAACAGAACGAACGCTTTGCCCGCAGGGCAAAAGGCAAACAACGCAGTTTCCGAGAAACCGCGTTGTTTCCCTTTTGCCGTTTATTCAATTTCTGTGCAGCCCTGCCGGCTCATCCGTGAAGCCGAAAATGTAATCGGCGGAAACATTATATATCTCGCATAATTCCTTTATTATGTGCGCGGGCATTTCGCGCTCGCCGGATTCCCACCGTCTGTATGTTGTAAGGTATTCGCCCAATTTATCTGCCACAAATTCCTGAGTCCAGTCATTGTCCTCTCTTAAATCGCGTATTCTCGGGTAAATATACATAAAACCACCTCTCCTATGTATTCTACCGAGTAACACAATTTTGTGTTGACAATAACACCGAACGGTGTTATAATTTAATTGAGAGGAGTAATGATTATGGAAAATAGTAATAATTTTGGTATCAATTACAATGCAGAAAATGACAGTGTTATTAAAGAACTCAAATGGCTTCTGTCAGGTCGTACTTTCATAGGTATAGATTATATATTTGTTACAGAGTATGAAACCAAAGGCGGTTTTTGTATCAGTGTTTTTACATTAAGCGGTGACTATGAAGCATTAAAGCAGAATTATGAAACAAGCAAAAAGTGTATCTATACTTATTCTGATGAGAAAAGTAAAAAACACTACACGGAATCTGCAAATACAATTGGAGAATTTTTGAATAAATACAATTTTAACGGAAACAACTTTGAAACGTTCGTTTGTCATGAATTGAGCAATGAGTATTTCAATTTCCTGCAAACTTGGATAAACCAAAACTCAGATTCAAAAGAAATAAAGTTCACTTATCATCCAATCAATAATAAAAACAGTAATAAAAAACACTGCTATGTCGCCACCGCCGTTTACGGCTCGTATGACTGTCCGCAGGTCTGGCGTTTCAGGCGTTACCGCGATGAAACTCTTTCAAAAAACATATTCGGAAGATTATTCATAAAATTATATTATGCCGTAAGCCCGACCATTATTAAATATTTCGGAAAAACCAAGTGGTTTAATTCGTTTTTCAGAAAACATCTTGATAAATTTTATCTGAAACTCGCCGAAAAAGGATATGACGATACACCGTATAAGGATAAATAATTACAGAGGTGAATTTGTATGAGCTGCACATTTTATTATTGGAATTACGGTTATGCCTGCAGAAAAACCGGCAAAAATGTTGATGAAGATACCTACGGCAAATATTGCCGCGGTTATGATTATGATGATTGTCCGATTTTTAAGGGCAACAGTTCGTCCGACGTAGGCTGCTTTCTCACATCCGCCTGCACCGAGGCGCGAAATCTGCCCGATGATTGCCGTGAGCTTACCACACTGCGCAATTTCAGGGATACATACCTGAAAGCGCGCGAAAACGGCGAAAATGATATAGCCGAATACTACGCCAAAGCACCGCTTATTGTTGCAAAAATCAAAGAACAGGAAAACAGCAAAGCAATTTTCGAGAGCTTTTACACGGAGCTCGTCGAGCCTTGCATAAAGTACATCAATGCAAATGAGCCGGAAGCGGCTTACAGACATTATGCCGATTATTTCAAAATGCTCAAAGAAAAATACGGCGTATAAGTATTGATTTCAATATTGAATTTCAAAACGAAAATCAGCGCGGATTCGTGAGAATCGGCGCTGATTGAATTATTAACTGTTTTACGGATAAAAAGTAATTTTACCGACCTTTTCCCCGTTATATTCGCTTGCCGTAAATTCATTCACTCTGTTTTTCAGCGGCGGATAAGAGTACGCAACGAGCAGCTTTATATATGTCATTTCATTTGTAAATCCGTTTATAAAATACACACCGTCAGCCCTGTGCTTCATAATTTCCGTTACCGTTTCGTAAATAATGCCGCTCAGGTCGGCAGGGGCGATGTATACGGGTATTTTTTTGCATCTGTCAAGCAGAGCGAGTATTGAATAGTCTGAATATTCGGTACACTTCTCCGTCGTTTCGGTGCATACCGTGCCGGAATGGTAAGTGCCGTGCAGCACCGCCTTTACGCCGGCAAGGTTTATGCGGCTGTAATCAAGCCCCGTGTACGGCTCTGTTTTCAATACCGCGTTTTTCAGCTGCCACCTTGCGAACATATCCACCGCAAGCGTGTCATCGGCTGAATTGCGCTTTGCGGTTTTCAGCTTCTTAAAATACTTTTGCGCGTTTTCGGGCGTAATATCCGTAATATTCAGCATACCCTTGCTGTAAAATCTGTCGGTATAATTGCGGCATTGCATAAGGCGCGAGGCAAGGTGCAGATACATATTTTTGCCGTTTTTGTATGTAACATACACATTCGGCTCAATTCCCATACATATACATTCAACGGCGGTAATGAAATTTGCCTTGCCGTTGGCACTGTCCTTTTCAAGCGCTTCATTGCTCGAAACAAGAAAAACCGGCACGCCCATATCGCGCATAAGTATCGAGAACAGCGCCGCAGAATAAGCGAGCGTGTCCGTGCCGTGCAAAATGATTATTCCGTCAAACACGTTTTCGGTATTTTCGGCTTTTTTGCTTTTAAGCGATTTATAACTGCCGCGGCTTGCGGCGGTGTCGCGTATTGCGGCGCTGCCGCGCAGCTTTTCAAGCAGAAAGTTCCATTTTTCCACGGTCATATTCTCGCTGAATATCCCGTAATTTTCGGTGCTTTCAAAGATTACATCATCCCTGAAAACCGAGGCGGAGCTTCTGAACGCGCTTTCAAGCACGGTGCCGGTGCCGGTGCCCTGCACCTTTACGCCGCCTTTTATTACCGAGCAGATCGTGCCGCCCGTTAACACCATAAGGATTTTCTTTTTGCCGTTTTTCATTTTTCGCGCCCCTTAAATTCTTATGAATTGATTATAATTCGTTTTCGCATAAAAAACAATATTTTATTTATTTCCGTTTTTTCTGTTCAAAAGTGCAAAAATGTGGTAATATATACATTAAACGGAGGCGATATTATGGTGAAAACAGAAGATAAAGTCGAAACAAAACCCGCAAAGGTCAAAAAAAGCAGAGGTAAAAAAGCCTTAAAGGTTATCTGCATAATCATTCTTGTCATTGCAATAGCCATCGGCGCGTGCTCGGTAATTTCGTCCGTGGGCAGCAAGTCAAACCTTGAGCTTGCAAAATCGTTTGAAAAGGCGGACTACACCGAACAGCTCATTCCCGTGCAGGATGATGATGGCGATTGGGTGTTCACGACCGACCGCGAGCTTAAAATCGTTCAGCTTACCGATGTGCATCTCGGCGGCGGCTTTATGTCCATTACCAAGGATGCCAATGCGCTTAAAGCGGTTGCCGCAATGCTTACCGCAGAAAAGCCCGACCTTGTTATCGTTACGGGCGACGTGGCATACCCCATACCGTTCCAGGCGGGCACGCTCAACAATCAGACGGGCGCAAAGCTATTTGCAAACCTTATGGATACACTCGGCATTTATTGGACTGTCTGCTTCGGCAACCACGATACCGAGCCGTACAGCTACTATGACCGCGAGGAGATTTCCGAGTTCTATATGCAGCCCGAATTTGAATACTGCATCTTTGAAAAAGGCCCTGCCGATATCGACGGCTTCGGCAATCAGGTCATAAAGGTTGAAAATTCAAAGGGCGTTATCACGCAGGCGCTTTTCGTTATCGACTCGCACGATTACGCCACCGACAGACTCATAAACATTATGTCGAATTACGACAACATTCATCAGAATCAGGTGGATTGGTACGCCGCGCGCGTTAAGGCGCTTAACGAAGCAAATGCCGCCAAGGGCGAAAAAGGCACGGTAAAATCGATGCTCTTCTTCCACATTCCGCTGCCGGAGTACCGCGATGCGTGGAACGAATTTGCCGCCAACGGCTACAAGGATACCGAAAATGTTAAATATGTGCGCGGTATGCTCGGCGAAACGGGTGACTGCATCTACTGCGGCGACGGCGAGGACGAAATGTTTGAAACCGTGCTTGAATTGGGCAGCACGCAGGCAATTTTCTGCGGCCACGACCATTTCAATAATTTTACCGTAAATTACAAGGGTGTTGACCTCAACTACGCTTACAGTGTTGATTACCTTGCATACATAGGAATTAAAAATAAAGGCTCGCAGCGCGGCTGTACCGTAATAACCGTCAACCCCGACGGCTCTTATGTGAGCGAAGATTACAACCTTTACACAAGCGGCAGGTACGAATTGCCCGCTGAGCTTACCGAGAACATCAAAATGCAGTTCGACGGTGTGGAGTACCAGTATTTCAAAGACTGATAAGGGTTGCCGCATTTAATACTATAAAATTAACAATGGCTTACGGCGATTAAACCGTAAAGCCATTGTTTTTATGGAATGTTTATTTTCTTAACAACCGGTCTGCAGCATCAACAATACTTTTCATTAAGAGTTTAAACTGTCATATTTTGAAAGATTAAAATTTATGTGAATTATATTTGCATTTTCGATGTTGTTTTGAATATACTCTCTAAATGCTTCCGGAAGTTTTGATTTGCCGGAACGCCGGTCAATGCCTTTATATCGGGTGTTCCGATTATACTGATGAGATATCGCTTCGTTCAATAAGTTTCACAAAATGCACCTCCGAATGACGGTATACCACGCCCACTTCCCAAAATCAACATTTTTTCGTTTTCGGGAAGTGGGCGGCGGACAATATTTGTTATTTATTTGATCTTGTCCGAAGATAATTCCTCCGGCGGTCACTTTATATGTTATTTACATTCCTTTTTCTTTTCTTGCAGCGCGCATTTCCGTAAGCTCCGCATAAATCTGCTCTTTGTTTTTGCCCGTGTAATTATCAAACAGGTAAGAAGCGGCGGCGAGGAAATTGCCGAAAAGTCCGCATAATGCGAACATCATATAAATGCCTTTAAGTGTTTTAACGCTCTGCACCGCGGCAACCTCTTTGCCGTCTGCATCCGTGTAGTTCGGCAGGTAGCCGAGCTTGCCGAACAGAATGTTGTAAAGGTTCGTGCGGAAGAAATTGAAAAATGTGCTGAGAATGCTCTGTGTAGCGCAGATAAGTCCCTCGGAGTGAACGGGTCTGCCGAAACGCTTTTCGGAGTACCATTCCATATAGTCCGTTGAGTCGCCGACCACAACCTTTTTGGAGGCGGAAATGGCGTTGTTGGGCATACCTGCAAGACCTATAAGAATACCCACAAGCAGCTTTCTTTTCTGCATTTTTTCGGGGCTGAAATTAAGCCCGAGCAGTGTCATGATCGCATAGAAAATACCAGTGTAGCCGAAGCCGCCCGAAAGCACGGTGCGCGCAGTAAAGCGTTTGCCGAGGAACGGCACCGACAGAAGACCTAAATATGAAAGTGTACCGCTTACCACATCCATACCTGCTTTAAGCTTGTAGTCGCCGAGCACATCCTCGTAAATATACGGCAGAAGTGTGTATGAAACCTGGCGGATAGATTCAAAGAATGTGGCGATTTCGGTTATGATGAATGTGCGGTTGTGCAGTATTGAAATAATCGTTTCGCGGTCCCAGCTGATTTTTGAGTTATTCTCTTTGGGCGCAACGCGTATTTTTTCGTTAAGCGTGAAGTACGGTGCATACATAAGACCAACACCGAGCACGCAGAAAATAAGCGCGGAAACGAAATAGAATTTCTGCTGTGTTGCGGCATTGTCGGTGCTGCCCACAAGCAGCGGTATAAGCCAGCCGGGCAGCATAGAGCCGAGCGATGAAGCAAGCGTCGAAACCGTGTAGAAATTCTTTCTGTCCTTTTCGTTGTTCGTCATTCTCAGCGACAGCGTGTAAAGCGAGTTGTCATAGAATGTATCCGAAGCGTGAAAAACGAGGTTGAAAATAAGCGTCCAAATAAAATTCTTCAGCGGGTCGCCCGTGGGAACTATGAACAGCAGCAGCGAGGTTATCGCAAACGGAATGGGCATCGTGCCCGTGAAAATTTTTGTGGGTGTTTTTTTGCCGGGGTCTGTTGGCTTATCAAGCAGATTACCCGATAATGTGGAAACAATAAGCCCGAGCACAAGCTGAATGTTGCCCATAAGCGTAATGTTTGCCGCATCTATTTTCATAAATTTTCTGAAAAACTTATCAGAAAAAGTACCGATACTGTCCTGCCCCATACAGTTGCCGAAGATGCCGCCCGCATAGCCGAGCTGCTCCCTTACGGTGAATGAGGGGTTGTTTACAACAGTATCCTTAAATTCGCTGACCTTGTTTTTTAACCCTGCCATATAAACACCTCTTTTGGCTTTTTGTTTAATTATAACTCAAAAGCAGGCGTATGTAAATATAAACTTATACCATATTCAATAATATACTTGTTTTGCGGCGGTCAATATGTTAAAATCTGCACAAAGGGGGTAGTTCTATGAAAAAAACTTTGAAAATTTTTGCTCTTGTTATGGCACTTGTGCTTACATTCGGCGCACTGTGCTGTCAGTCCGTTTTTGCAGAAGATATTAACGGGCTTATGTCGTTCGCGGCTGAAAAAACCCTTAACGCTGTCAGCGAAGGCACCGCAGATGCCGAAAACGGCAAACTGCCGAAAAAAAGTGATGTCATTCTTGCCGATGAAAGCGGTCAGGTGCGCATCACCGAAAAAACGCCGCTGCTTGATGAAAACGGCAAGCTTACCAAGGCGGGCTACTGCTTCACAAATATGTACGAATATGACCGCAGCGCCATAAAGGCAAACGGCAGCCGTATTAAAGAATGGGATTTCTACCAGATTTCAAACGGCAGATACTGCCTGCAGATAACCTGGGCGGATATTTCGCTTGCCGGCAACGCGAGCCTCGGTCTTTTTGATATGGAAACAGGTGAAAGATGGGATGTTGCGGATATAAAGCTGCTTACCTTCGGCAAATACGGCGTAAGTGCCGATGCCATGAAGCCGCACACACTTTCGCGCCATAAAAAGAACTTTAACCTTGATATAAATGTTACCGAAACAAACCGCACCATAACATTCGACGGTAAGGTGAAAGGTGAAAAATACACCGTTGACCTTACTATGGATATGTTCCCGAACCACGAATCACTTATTATGGCTCTGCCCTTTGACCGCGGCAACGATAAGCAGTTCTATTTTAATCAAAAGGTGAACTGTATGCCTGTTACCGGTACCATAACCATAGGCGATAAGGTCATAACCTTTGACCCGTCGGACTCCTTCTGTGTGCTCGACTGGGGGCGCGGCGTGTGGCCCTACCACGAAAATTGGTATTGGGGCAACGGCAGCACAAAGCTTGAAGACGGCTCGATTTTCGGCTTCGAAATCGGATGGGGCTTCGGCGATATGAGCGCCGCCACCGAAAATACGCTTTTCTACAACGGCAAGGCTCATAAAATCGGCGAAATCTATCTTAATGAAGATAAATTTGAAACCGAAAATTGGATGGACCCGTGGGTGTTCACTTCCTCCGACGGCCGCTTTGAAATGACCATGACCCCCGTTTACGATAACATTACCAAAGCCCGTGTTATCTGTGTCGGCAACATCTGCCACCAGGTATTCGGTCTCTGGAACGGTACCGTTGTTCTCGATGACGGAACGGTGCTCGAAATACATGATATGATGGCATTCTGCGAAGATTCCGACAATATGTGGTAATATTTATACCTCTTAGCCGTTTTTTCTCACTCGGCGTATCTGTATACGCCGTCGTTCGAAAATTCCGGCTAATAGGCATAAATATCATACTGTAGGTTTAATAATTGTTTAGGTGATTATATGTTAAGTGCTTTCAATAATGCAAAATTTATTACTGCAAAGTTTGAAAATTACTGCGACACAAGCATGTCGGCGTGGGCTCAAAAGCGCCCGGCGCTTTATCAGCACACCGATTTAATATCATGGAACGGTCTGCCCATGTTCGCTAAGGATTTCACAGTCGATGCCGTCGGCAGCACCGTACTGTATTTTACGGCGCTCGGGTGTATTGATATATTCATAAACGGCAAGCGCGTAGGCGGCGGCGAAATGAAGCCCGGCTGGACTGCATACCCCAAAAGAACGCTTTATATGCAGCGTGATATTACTCCGCTTCTTAAAGAGGGTAAAAACAGAGTGCTTGCGGTCGTTTCAACCGGTTGGTACTCGGGCAGAATTGCGGGCGGCTACTACGGCAACCACGACCCCGCGGTTATGCTTAACGCCGTATGCGGCGGCAAAAGCCTTTTCGGCACAGATGAAAGCTGGCTTTGCACCGTCGGCGGTCAGATAAGAACTGCCGATATATGGGACGGCGAATACCGCGACGGCACTTTGCCCGATTATACGGTTTTATCCGAGCCTGATTATAAGCTTGAAGATTGGAAACCCGCAGGTGTTTTCACATACGGCGGCGAGGTTACACCTTTTATCGGCTCCGAAATCAAGGTGCGCGAAAGCCTTGCTCTTAAGCCCGCGAAAATCACCGTTTATGACGGCATCAGCTACAACGGCACATATTTCGGCAAAATAAATGTTTTTGACGGCGATGCGAAGCTGCCCGTTACACTCAAGGTCGGTCAGAGGCTTATTGCGGATATAGGGCAGGAGACTGTCGGCTGGCTTAAAATAAAAATAAAAGCCGCTGCAGGCACCGAAATAAAAATGCGCTACGCCGAATTTCTTAATGACAGCGGCGACCCTGCAAGGGGCAACGACGGTGCCGAGGGCTCCGTTTACACCGTAAATCTTCGCTCTGCTCTCGGCAAAGCATATTATGTTGCCAACGGCAGCGGCGTTGAAGAGTACCGCCCTGCTTTCACATTCTTCGGTTACAGATATGTTGAATTGAGCGCCTCGGCTGATGTTGAATTTATTGATATTACTGCCGAAATCGTCGGTAACGATAACATAGAAACAGGCAAAATAGAAACCTCGAACGAGCTTGTAAATAAACTCTTTTCAAATGCTCTGTGGGGGCAGCGCAGCAACTATGTAAGCGTACCCACCGACTGCCCGCAGCGTGATGAACGCCTCGGCTGGACGGGGGATGCTCAGGCATTCAGCATCACAGCCGCCTACAATGCCGATGTTTACGGCTTCTTCCGCAAATGGATGCAGGATATGCGCGACTCGCAGGGCGAAACGGGCGGCTACGCCGATGTAAACCCGCGTGTAGGCTGCTGCCACGGCGAGGATGCCTGCGCCTGGGGCGATGCAGGCGTTATTATACCCTATAACTTATACAAAATTTACGGCGATGCCGAAATGATAAAAGAGCATTTCGATTCTATGGAAAAGTACATTGCCGGACTTGTTGAAAAATACGGCTATTCGGGTCCCATACCGCGTTACGGCGATTGGCTCGCATACGATTGGTGCGAAAACGAGTATATTTCATCTGCCTACTTCGTGCGCGATATAGATATGATGATTTATATGTGCTCCGTTGCAGGCAGGGAAGACCGCATAGATTATTACAAAGACCTGCGCGAAAAGGCGTATGCCTATTTCTGCGAGCATTTTATGAAAGACGGTGTGCCCGTTGAAAACACACAGTGCAACAAGATAATCGCCCTTGCTTTCGGTTTGCTTGATTCAGAGCACGAAAAGCCTGTTGCGGATGCTCTTGCCGAGCAGATAAAGGAAAACGGCGACAGACTTTCCTGTGGCTTCCTCGGTACATACAATCTTTGCCCCACGCTTTCAAAATTCGGCAAGGATAAAACCGCCTACAACCTGCTTTTGCAGCGCAATGAGCCCTCGTGGCTTTACAGTATCGACCAGGGCGCAACCACAATCTGGGAGCGCTGGAACTCATACACAAAGGAAAAGGGCTTCGGCGATGTGGGTATGAACTCATTTAACCACTACGCCTACGGCGCAATAGTTGAGTGGATGTATCGCTTTATGGCGGGTATCGAAGCGATCGAGCCGGGCTTCAAAAAATTCGAGCTTCATCCGCGAATCGATATGCGCACTGCCGACGAGCTTCCCGCAGGTCAGCAGAATATAAAATGGGTAAAAGCTGAATTTAATTCTGCCGCAGGACTTATAAAGAGCGAATGGAGCACCGAAAACGGTCTTGCATACAAGTGTGTTGTTCCGAACGGAGCCGAAGCGCTTCTTACCTTGCCCGCGGTAAGCGAAACCGTTACCGTAAACGGCAAAGCATACGAAGCCGTTAAGGGCGGCGAGTTCACTTTAACTCTCGCTTGCGGCGAATATGAAATTATACAGAAATAACGGAGGCAATTATGGAAAGAATTAAAAGCTTTACGGTGGACCATATGAAGCTGCTGCCCGGCGTGTATGAAAGCAGGGTGGATTTTGCGGGAGCCGAAGCGCTCACTACTTACGATATCCGCATCACACGCCCCAATTTTGAGCCCGTAATGGGCACGGGCGAAATCCACACCATAGAGCACCTCGGTGCAACCTACCTCAGAAACCGCACCGATATAAAAGACCGCGTTATTTACTGGGGACCTATGGGCTGCCGTACGGGCTTTTATCTCATTATGGCGGGTACAATTTCCGTTCCGGAAATAGTTAAGCTGATGATCGATGTTTTTGAGTTTACGGCTTCTTTTGAGGGCGCAATACCGGGCGCAAGTCCCGTCGAATGCGGTAATTATACCGATATGAACCTTGCCGGCGCAAAGGAACGCGCCGAAAAATACCTTGAAGTTTTAAGGAACAGCAAATAATAAAGAAGGTTGTGACGAATGGTCGTCACAACCTTCTTTGTGGTTAGTGTATTCATTCCAGAACACCGTGAACATTATCCTGCTCCATCGGCGCTTCGCGCACGAATTTCGTTTTGATTTCGGTGGTGGTGCCGCTTTCGCCGCTGTGAACGAATGCCTGCAGCACCTCGAGCACGTGAAGTGTCTGCCTGTAAGAGGTGCGCGGCCTTCTGCCCGTTTCGAGCGATTTCGCAAAATCGGCAAGTCCGAGCGCACGGAAATTATCCTTATAATCGAAGCAAATCGGCACAACGCTTGTTTCGTCCGTTTCGCCGTCATAGAATTTTATTTCGTTGCCGAAGCAGTTGGGGTCGGGTACGAAAAGCGTGCCCTTTGAGCCGTAAAGCTCAATGTTCGGCAGCTTTGAGCCGTACACATCGAAAGTCGTGGTCAGCGTAGCCATAGCGCCGCTTTCAAAATGCAGAATGCCCGAAAGGTATGTAGGCACATCAACATCAATTATTTCGCCGTAATGGTCTTTACTTGTGATTGTGCGCTGCTTGAATGAAGTTCTCACCGCACCTGTAACGCTCTTAACGCCACCCATAAGGTTGATGAGTGCCGTAACATAGTACGGGCCCATATCCATCATAGGTCCGCCGCCGTATTTGTAAAAAAATACGGGGTCGTGGTGCCAGCACTCGGGGCCGTGACCCATCATGGAAGCGGTAGCGCCCACCACCGTGCCGAGCTTGCCGTCATCTATAAATTTGCGGCAGGTCTGTATGGAGGCACCCATAAATGTATCGGGAGCGCCGCCTATCATAAGGCGTTTTTCCTCTGCGATTTTCACAAGCTCAAGACCTTCTTCGAGTGAAGCACCAAGCGGTTTTTCGCTGTAAACATTCTTGCCTGCAAGCAGAGCGCCCTTTGAAACGCCGTAATGCTCATAGGGTCTTGTGAGGTTAAGCACAAGCGTGATGCTTTCGTCTGCAAAAAGCTCCTCCATAGTGTCGTAAACCTTGGGAATACCGTACTTTGCCTGCGCATTGAGAGCGCGCTCTTTTATAAGGTCGCACACCGCAACAATATTAAGCTCGCGGAATGTTTCCGTAATATTTTTAATGTAAATTCCGCTTATATCGCCGATGCCGACTATACCGATGTTTGTCATACTGTCACCTGCTGTTATGGATTTTTAATAATACAGTTTATATACCGGCAAGGAATTTAAGGAACTGAGCCCTGCCTTTTTCGGTGCGTTCAAAAACACCGCACTGCTCGAGTATGCATGAAAATGCCAAGCCGATTTCATCTTCTAAAATTTTGTCACAATTTTCGGCTGTGACGGTGTGCCTTGCCATAATATCCTTTGCCCAGTCGGCGTGCTTTGCTATGCGCTCGTCGGCGGCAATATCCGCACCTGCGAGCATAGCTTCTTTAAGCAGTGCCATTTCGGCTTTAAGGCGCGATGGCAGTACGGCAAGCCCCATTACCTCAATAAGACCTATATTCTCTTTTTTCAGGTGGTGGTACTCGGGGTGCGGGTGGTAGTAGCCGTCGGGGTACTGCTCGGTTGTGATATTGTTTCTGAAAACAACATCGAGCTCATATTTGCCGTCTCTGTACCGCGCAATAGGCGTAACGGTGTTGTGATTTTCACCGTCTGTTTCGGCAAATATGAAAGCCTCCTCGTCGGTGTAGGCTTTCCATTTATTAAGTATTTTGCCGGCAAGCTCGCATATTCTGTCGGTATTTTCACCTTTAAGACGAAGCACGGACATAGGCCATTTCACAATACCTGCTTCAATATCGGGGTAATCGGGGAAGCTTACGGGCGTTTCGACCTGCGCTTTCGCCATTGCAAATGTGTAGCAGCCGCCCTGAAAATGCTCGTGCGTGAGTATGGAGCCGCCCGCAATGGGAATATCGGCATTTGAGCCGATGAAATAGTGCGGGAATTTTTTAACGAATGCGAACAGCTTTCTGAAGCCGTCTTCGCTTATGAGCATGGGAGTGTGGTTTTTATCGAACACAATGCAATGTTCGTTGTAGTAAACATACGGCGAATACTGCAAAAACCACTTGTCACCCTCAAGGTCAAGGGGGATTATGCGGTGATTCTGCCTTGCGGGGTGATTCACTCTGCCGGCGTAGCCCTCATTTTCAAGGCAGAGCATACATTTCGGGTATGCCTTTGTCTGCTTCATTTTAAGTGCGGCGGCAATCGCCTTGGGGTCTTTTTCCGGCTTTGAAAGGTTTACGGTGATATCGATATCGCCGTACTCGGTGGGCGTTACCCATTTCAAATCGTTCTTAATGCGGTATTCGCGTATGTAGTCCGTTTTGCGCGCAAGTCTGTAATAATACTCTGTTGCCGCCTGCGGACTTTTTTCATATTCCGAATTGAATTTTGCTATGACCTGCGAGGGTCTCGGGGTAAGTAAGCCCATAATTTTCGTGTCGAACAAATCGCGGTAAACCACGCTGTTTTCGCAAAGTCCGCTTTCGCAGGCGTAGTCAAGGATGCATTTAAGCAGTTCTTCAAGGCTTGCGGTGTAAACCTCCGCCTCGGTTTCGGGCGCATCAATGTTAAGAGCCTCGGCAATGCGGTTTATTGCCCATGCCCTGTCGGCAGGCTCAATGAGCTTTTCCCTTTCGGCATACGCGACGAGCGAAACGATTGCGCTGTCAATAGTCATACATATTACCCCTTTCATATAATAAACATTATATATGATTTTTCCGTGCTTTCAAGTTTTTTTGCCAATATTGTTGAAAAACGCAGGTAAAACATTTAATATATACTTATAAATTATTCGGAGGAAAAGGATATGGCAATCGAAAAGGTACGGGGGTATTTCAAAACACTCGGCATAGATGATAAAATACGCGAATTTGATGTTTCAAGCGCGACTGTGGAGCTTGCGGCGGAGGCGCTCGGCGTAAAAGGGCAGCGCATAGCAAAAACAATGTCGTTCAAAACGAAAGATGACGGCTGCCTGCTTGTAGTCTGCGCGGGCGATGTTAAAATAGATAACGCAAAATTCAAGCATACGTTCGGCGTTAAAGCGAAAATGCTCACGCCCGATGAGCTTGTTGAAATGGTCGGTCATGCCATGGGCGGCGTCTGCCCGTTCGCCATACCCGAAAATGTTGAGGTTTACCTTGACGAATCACTCAAACGCTTTGAAACGGTTTTTCCCGCCTGCGGCAGTTCGAACAGCGCGGTCGAGCTTACCTGTGCGGAGCTTGAAAAATACTCAAATGCAAAAGAGTGGGTCGATGTCTGCAAACTCAGGGAGGAACAGTAAATGGCTTTTGATGCCGTAAAGGTCAAGAACGATATCGTTGAGTGGATAAAAGAGTGGTTTGCGGAAAACGGCAAAGGCTGCAAGGGTGTTTTGGGCATCTCCGGCGGCAAGGACAGCTCCGTTACCGCCGCACTGCTTGTTGAAGCACTCGGCAGGGAAAATGTCGTCGGCGTGCTTATGCCGAACGGCGAGCAGTTCGATATTGACATTTCAAAGGAGCTCGTTTCATACCTCGGCATTGAAAGCCGCACAATAAATATAGGTGAAGCATTCGGCGCAATTTCAAATCAGCTTGAAAAGGCGGGACTTGAAATCACTGCGCAGGCTCGTATGAATTTACCGCCGCGTATGCGTATGGCGTGTGTTTACGCCGTTTCACAGTGCGTGAACGGCAGAGTGGCGAACACCTGCAATCTTTCGGAGGACTGGGTCGGCTATTCCACCCGTTACGGCGACAGTGTGGGCGATTTCTCGCCGCTTTCAAAACTCACCGTGCAGGAGGTCAAGGCGGTCGGCAGAGCACTCGGTCTGCCCGAAAAATTTATTGAAAAACCGCCCATTGACGGACTGTGCGGCAAAACCGACGAAGAAAATCTCGGCTTTACATACGCCGTGCTTGACCGCTACATTCGCGAGGGCGTGTGCGAGGATGAAAAAATCCGTGAAAAAATCGACAGAATGCACACCGCGAGCCGCTTCAAGCTTGAGCTGATGCCTGTTTTTCCCTATGAGCCTTAATCCGCATATTATTATGCGGTTTTTTCTTTTTTTGTTGATATATTCGTATAATTTGTGATACAATACAAGAAGTATTTATCAGAGGCGTTGATGTAATGAAATTGATTCAGGGCAAAACATACGATGAGGAACGCGCACTTTACGCGCTTGCCGATGCTGCGGTAGTCGACTGTATTTTCGCCGGTCCGCAGGACGGAGAATCGGCACTCAAAGAGGCGCACGGCATAGAGGTGAAAGACTGTGCCTTTTCGCTGCGTTACCCGTTCTGGCACACCGCGGATTTTACCGTATATAACTGCAAGCTTGATGAGGGCACGCGCGCTGCCGTGTGGTATGCGCAAAACGGAATATTCAGTAACTGCGATATTCGCGGCGTGAAATTCCTGCGCGAATGTAAAAATATAACACTCTCGGGCATCACTGCCGATTCTGAGGAATTCGGCTGGCGCAGTGAGGGTATTACAATAGAAAACTGTGAAATCAATTCGCAGTATTTTCTGTTTGAATGTAAAGATGTTTCGGTCAAAAATCTTAAAATGACGGGCAAATACTCGTTTCAGTATATTGAGAATATGACCGTCGAGGATTCGGTGCTCGATACAAAGGATGCTTTCTGGCACACAAAAAATGTCACCGTTAAAAATTCGGTGGTAAAGGGCGAGTACCTCGGCTGGTATTCCGACGGGCTCACGCTTATAAACTGCAAAATAATCGGTACGCAGCCGCTTTGCTACTGCAAAAACCTGAAGCTTGTGGACTGCACTATGGAAAATACCGACTTGAGCTTTGAGTATTCCGAGGTCGAGGCAACAGTAAACGGTAATATCGAGTCGGTCAAAAACCCTAAAAGCGGCAAAATCACCGCCGATTCCATAGGCGAGATCATTACCGAAGATTCAGTTATGGAAACGAACTGCGAAATAGTGATAAATAAATAATTGCGTCTTTTTCTGTCTACACAAAAAACACCCCGTTCCGTTTTCACGGAACGGGGTGTTGCTGTAGCTTGACTTATTCGGCTTTAGGTGCGTAGAGATCTTTAAGTCTGAGAAGATGCTCGTATCTTGCGGCGGCTGTTTCTTCGGAAAGAGCGAAGAGCTGTTCTGCTCTTTCGGGGAAGGAGCGGGTAAGTGCCGAATAACGTGCTTCGTTCATAAGGAATTCTCTGTAACTGCCGGTAGCAGGCTTGCTGTCGATGGTGAAGGGGTTTTTGCCTTCAGCCTTAAGTGCGGGGTTGTAACGGAACATATTCCAGTAACCGCAGTCAACAGCCTTCTTCATTTCAGCCTGGCAGTTGATCATGCCGCCCTTGATGGAGTGCATCTCGCAGGGAGCATAAGCAATGATGAGTGACGGGCCGTTGTAAGCTTCGGCTTCCTTGATAGCTTTAAGGGTCTGATTCTGGTCAGCGCCCATAGCGATCTGTGCAACATAAACATAGCCGTAGCTCATAGCGATTTCAGCAAGGCTCTTTTTGGCGATTGCCTTACCTGCAGCGGCAAACTGTGCAACCTGACCGATGTTGGAAGCCTTGGAGGCCTGTCCGCCGGTGTTGGAGTAAACCTCGGTATCGAATACCATGATGTTGATGTCTTCGCCGGATGCAAGTACATGGTCAACACCGCCGAAGCCGATGTCGTATGCCCAGCCGTCGCCGCCGAACACCCAAACGGATTTCTTTGCGAGGTATTCTTTGTTTTCAAGAACTGATTTGCAGAGGTCGCAGCCGCCGTCGAGAACAGCAACAAGCTCTGCCGCAGCAGCGCCGTTGGCTTCGCCGTCATCCTTGGTTTCAAGGTACTTGTTGGCAGCAGCCTTTACAGCATCGCTTGCCTTGTCGGAAGCGGCAATAGCTTCAACCTTAGCTATAAGGCTGTTGCGGATCGCGTTCTGACCGAGGAGCATACCGAAGCCGTGCTCTGCGTTATCCTCAAACAGAGAGTTAGCCCATGCGGGACCGTGGCCCTGTTTGTTGGTGGTGTAGGGTGATGTTGCTGCGGGACCGCCCCAGATCGATGAGCAGCCGGTAGCGTTGGAGATATACATTCTGTCACCGAAGAGCTGGGTGATAAGGCGTGCATAAGAGGTTTCGGCGCAGCCTGCGCAGGAGCCCGAGAACTCAAGCAGAGGCTTCTTGTACTGGCTGGATATAATGGTAGCAGTGCTTGAAACGCCTTCCTTTTCGGAAACATTGGCTACGCAGTAATCGAAAGCAGCCTGCTGGTCTTCCTGACTCTCGCGGGATACCATCTTGAGTGAATTGGTGGGGCAAACGCCTACGCAGACGCCGCAGCCCATGCAATCCATGGGAGAAACAGCAAGAGTATAAGTGTATTCGGTCTTGACGATGGGCTTCGGAGCCTTCTTGAGAACTGCGGGAGCAGCAGCGGCTTCGTCAGCGTCAAGTGCGAAAGGTCTGATAGTTGCATGCGGGCATACGAAAGCGCACTTGTTGCACTTTGCGCAGGTCTCTGCATTCCATTCGGGTACCATAACGGCAACGCCGCGTTTCTCATAAGCGGCAGCACCCTGCTCGAATGTACCGTCTGCATGGTCGTTGAATGCGGAAACGGGAAGTGAATCGCCGTCCATGTGGCCGACGGGCTTCATGATGCTGTCAACCATCTTAACAAGCTTTGCGGGGCCCTCGCTCTTTTCGGCAACGGTGTTGTCAACAGCGTTTGCCCAATCGGCGGGAACGTCGATTTTAACATAAGCGGTAGCGCCTGCATCGATAGCAGCTTCGTTCATCTGAACGATTTCGATACCTTTCTTCATAAACTTCTGTGCTTTTTCCTTCATATAGCCGATAGCTTCAGCTTCGGGAAGAACCTTTGCAAGTGAGAAGAATGCGGACTGAAGAATGGTGTTTGTTCTCTTGCCGAGACCTATCTTTACGGCAAGGTCGATAGCGTTAACGGTGTAAAGCTGAACATTGTTCTTTGCAATGTACTGCTTTGTTTCGGCATTGAGCTTTTCTGAAAGCTCTGCTGCATCCCACTGGCAGTTGATGAGGAACACGCCGCCGGGTTTAACATCGTTGACCATCTTGTAGCCTTTTTCTATGTATGAGGGGTTGTGGCAGGCAACGAAGTCAGCCTTGTTGATGTAATAGGGGCTCTTTATTGCCTTGTCGCCGAAACGAAGGTGGGAGATGGTGATACCGCCGGTCTTCTTTGGGTCATACTGGAAGTATGCCTGAACGAACTTGTCGGTATGGTCGCCGATGATCTTGATGGAGTCTTTGTTTGCGCCAACGGTGCCGTCGCCGCCGAGACCCCAGAACTTGCACTCGATAGTGCCTTCGGCTGCGGTGTTGGGAGCAGCTTCTTCTGCGAGTGAAAGGT
Organism: Acutalibacteraceae bacterium; assembly: GCA_045617785.1. Taxonomy (GTDB): domain Bacteria; phylum Bacillota; class Clostridia; order Oscillospirales; family Acutalibacteraceae; genus DTU089. Next base: position 63,293 of record JAZLJH010000029.1, on the reverse strand, counting down.
AGGTAACATCGTCGTTGATGCCGAGGGTGAAATGCTTTTTGGCATCTGCTTTATTGAGCTCTTTGTAAACCGCGAATACGGATGCGGGGGGAGTATCCTTTGAACCGAGGCCGTATCTGCCGCCGATGACCTTAATGCCGTCTTTGCCGCAGGCATCAAGAGCCGCAACGACATCGAGGTAAAGAGGTTCGCCGATCGAGCCGGGCTCTTTTGTTCTGTCGAGAACGGCAATCTTCTTAACGGTTGCGGGAAGAGCCTCCACGAATTTTTCGGAAGCAAAGGGTCTGTAAAGTCTTACTTTGAGAAGACCGACCTTTTCGCCCTTTGCGGTAAGGTAGTCAATAACTTCCTCTGCAACGTCGCAGATGGAGCCCATGGCTACTATTACGCGGTCTGCATCGGCAGCGCCGTAGTAGTTAAAGAGCTTGTAATCGGTGCCGAGCTTTGCATTGACCTTGCCCATATATTCTTCAACGATTGAGGGAACTGCATCGTAGTATTTGTTGCAGGCTTCTCTGTGCTGGAAGAAGATATCGCCGTTTTCGTGCGAGCCGCGCATTGTGGGATGCTCGGGGTTGAGAGCTCTCTTTCTGAAAGCGTCAACAGCATCCATATCGCACATTTCTTTAAGGTCTTCGTAATCCCAGACAGCGATTTTCTGAATCTCGTGGGAGGTGCGGAAGCCGTCAAAGAAGTTGATGAAGGGAACTCTGCCCTTGATTGCCGCAAGGTGTGCGACCGCGCCGAGATCCATAACTTCCTGCGGGTTGGTTTCAGCGAGCATTGCGAAGCCTGTCTGACGGCAGGCGTAAACATCGGAATGGTCGCCGAAGATGTTGAGCGCGTGAGAAGCTACGCAGCGGGCTGATACGTGGAATACGCAGGGAAGAAGCTCGCCGGCAATTTTATACATATTGGGGATCATAAGAAGAAGACCCTGTGATGCGGTATAAGTTGTGGTGAGTGCGCCTGCGGCAAGTGAGCCGTGAACAGTACCGGATGCACCTGCTTCTGACTGCATCTCGGCAACCTTTACGGTAGTGCCGAAGATGTTTTTCATACCCTGTGCCGACCACTGGTCAACATAGTCCGCCATGGGACTTGAGGGTGTGATGGGATAAATGCCGGCAACTTCGGTGAATGCGTAAGAGACATACGCAGCAGCGTTGTTGCCGTCCATGGTTTTCATTTTGCGTGCCATAGTTTTTCCTCCTAAAGAATTGTATTAAAAATACCACAAGTAATATTAACACCGTTTTCCGCTTTTGTAAATATCCAAATTGTACATAATTCAATAAAAATACATATATATGTACTTAATATTGACAAAAACGAAGAAAGGTTGTAAAATATTAAACTGCAAAAGTGCATTTTGCAAATTTATAAACTGAAAGGAGCAAATCCTCAAATGGATGACCCCGGACCCGGTAATTTGTTGGCACACAGTATTATGACGCTCGAAATGAGCCCTGCAGGTAAAGAACTGCTTGTAAAAATTCCGCTTCTTCTTGTACTCGTACTAATCAACGCGTTTTTTGCAATGTCGGAAATCGCCATTATTTCCCTCAACGATGCAAAAATCGAGCGTATGGCTGAGGACGGGCACAAAAAAGCAAAGCTGATACTTAAACTCACCGAAAATTCCAGCCGTTTTCTTTCCACCATACAAATCGGCGTAACTCTGGCAGGCTTTCTGTCATCGGCATCGGCGGCGACCTCGTTCGCCGAAATGCTCACCGCCGCAGTCGTAAACGGCACGGGCTGGCAGCGCGATATTATCTATCCCGTTTCGGTAGTTGTAATCACGCTTATTATGTCTTACTTCTCCCTTGTTCTCGGCGAGCTTGCTCCCAAGCGCATAGCTATGCAGATACCCGAAAAAGTATCTTTCGCGGTAGTGTCGCCGCTGCTTTTCATAAGTAAAATCGCGGCGCCGTTCGTTAAATTTCTTTCTCTTTCCACCAATGCGGTCGTAAGACTTTTCGGCTTTGACCCCAATGCCGATGAAGAAGTCGTTACCGAGGAAGAGATCCGTATGCTTGTTGATGTGGGCGAGGAAAAGGGCGTTATCGAAAATACTCAGAAAGAGATGATAAACAACATCTTTGAGTTTGACGATACCGATGCCGGCGATATTATGACCCACCGCACCGATGTTGATGCCGCCGATATTAACGACCTTACGCTTGATGAGCTTGTGAAGCTTGCAATAGAAAGCGGCAGGTCGAGAATCCCCGTTTATGAGGACGATATCGACAATATAGTAGGCGTTGTGTATATAAAAGACCTGCTTAAATATGTAGGCAAGCAGGTGCCCGCCAAAGAGACCCTCAGAAGCATTATGCGCGAGGCGTATTTTATTCCGGAATCCAAGGAAATAGGCGAGCTGTTCAAGGAAATGAGCGCAAGAAAACTGCAGATGGCAATAGTCGTTGATGAATACGGCGGCACCGCGGGTATTATTACGCTTGAAGATATAGTCGAAGCCGTTATGGGCAATATTCAGGATGAATACGACGACGAGGAAGAGGAAATCTCCAAAATCGACGAGAATACCTTCACCGTTGACGGCACCGTGGATATTGAAGAAATCGAGGAGCTTACGGGTAAAACATTCCCCGAGGGCGACTACGAAACGCTTGCGGGCTTTATTCTTGATGAGCTTCAGTGCATACCCAAGGACGGCGAAATGAACGAGGTCGAATTTGAAAATGTAAAATTCACCGTTCTGAGAGTTGAGGATAAGCGCATAGATAAAATAAAAGTCGAAATCTCTCCGATTACGGAAGATGACGATGATGGCGATGAAGAATAATAAAAGGCAGCTTCGCAAATGTGAGGCTGCTTTTTCAAAAAATCAAGGGGGAGTTGTAATGGGAAAACCGAAAAAAACTTTAACGGGTGAGATACTCACTATAATTTTTGCGGTGCTCATTCTCGGCGGCGCAGGCTATACGGGCTACTCGCTTTATTATGTGGTAACGCGTATGAACAGCTACGGCGAGCTGGCGCTCTACGGTGCGCTTTCGGCACTGCTTGCGGGCTTCGCGGCGCTTATTTACACATTTGCGGCGGGTAAAAGCAAAGCGAAAAAAGTGCTCATACCGTTTGCGGCAGGCGTATTGACGGGCGCCGTTTACGCGTTTGTGATACTGCTTTTACTCAGTATGAATACCGTAAAGGATATTTACGAAATGGGTGCATTTTTGCTGCTGGCAGTCGTTATTGCCGTTATCGGCATATTTCTTGCGGCGGCATTCTTCGCAAAAAGCAAAAAATCATATAAAATTCTTAACCGCATAATTGCCGCGGTGCTGGCAATTTCGGTTTTGGGAGGAATAATCGTGTGCTCTTCTGAAGCATTAAATGACAGGTCGTTTGTATTCTACGATAAAGCCGTTGAGGGCTTTGAAACCGTTACGGCGGAGGAAATCAAGCTCACCGAAACCGAGATTTCGGAAAGTGAAAAATGGTATTACGACAACATAGTGAATGCGGGCAAAAACGGAACAACACCCGCTTATGACTTTACCGTTGACGGAGTATCGTTGAGAAACAGCCTTGCCGAATGGACTTTTGAAACGAGCGAAAAAACGGAAAACGGTGTTGTGAAGAATGTTATTACACTCACCAATGCCGCCAAGAACTTAAAGGCAACCGTTTCGGCGGCGTTCTATAAAGAAAAGGCGACCTGCAACTGGTCTGTGTGCATTGAAAATACCGGCAGCGAAAATTCCGGCATCATCACCGATTTTTATGCGGTTGATACCGACCTCGCAAAAGGCGAAAATGCAAAACTTTACTACTGCCACGGCAGTGACTGCACGGTTAACGATTTCAAATTATACACCCGTAGTATGAACGAGGGCAAGAAGGTTTTCGGCAGCATTGACCGCACCACCACCGAGTTTTTGCCGTACTTTAATTTCGTTTCGGATTCAAATGCTTTTGTGCTCGCTTCGGGTTGGACGGGAAGCTGGAAAGCAAGCTTCGAGTCAAGCGAAAATGCCGTAAATGTAAAGGTTTCGCAGAAAAAGTTTGCTTCGTACCTCACCGCAGGCGAAAAGGCATTTTCACCCGAGGTCAGCCTTACACTCTATTCGGGCAAAGCACTTAAAGGCTTCAACATTTTCCGTAAGTTCGTTAAAGAGGATATTACGCCCGATAACATTTCGCAGGTCGTTTACCAATGCGCAGGCGGAGGTACTTTTGATGCCCAAGCCGCACTTAACGAGATCAAGAACAGCGGCGTTATCGAGTATATAGACAGCTTCTGGTTCGATGCAGAGGCGTGGTTCTATGACGATACCAAATCGAATTGGTACGACAATGTGGGCAACTGGACGGAGCGTACCGATATTTTCCCGAACGGCTTTGAGGAAGTTACCGCAATGCTCAAAAACGAGAATGTAAACACAATGCTCTGGTTCGAGCCGGAAAGAGTGCGCAGAGATACCATATTCTACAATGAAGCCGTTAAGAACGGCTGGCTTATTGATAACGGCAGCGATAATTTCATGCTCAACCTTGCCGATGACGGCGCGTGTGATTTCCTTTGCGAATATATGGCGAATTTCATTAAGGAAAACGGCATAAGCGAATACAGACAGGATTTCAACTACTCACCCGAGGAATATTGGGCAAAAGCCGACGGCAAAAACAGAACGGGTATAACCGAAAACCACTATGTTATAAACCTTTATAAATACCTCGGCTATCTGCTTGAAAATGTTGAGGGACTTAAAATTGACAACTGCGCATCCGGCGGCAGAAGACTTGATTTGAGTATGATGCGTTACAGCGTTCCGCTCTGGCGCAGCGATTATCAGTGCGGCGACCATCCCGACAATGCCGAGAGCGCACAGGTGCAGACATACGGACTTTCGCTTTTCATCCCGTATTCCAACATAGGCAATCCGTGGGAGGACAGCCTTTACGAATACGCTTCAAACTTCACTTCAATCAAAGAGGTTTACCATCTCTTTGCCGTACAGAATGCGGAAACCTGCAAGGATTTCCTTGCAAAGTATGTTGCCGCAAGGCATCACCTTATTGAAAATTACTATCCGCTTACGGGCTCCGCTTCGGTAAGTCCTGCGGAGTGGGTTGCAATGCAGTTCGGCACCGAAAAGGAAGGCTTGATTTTAGGCTACCGCCACGCCGAAGCACCCGATACGCTCACCGTTAAATTAAACGGTCTTGAGCCCGATGCCGAATACACATTCAGCTATGTGTTCGACACCGAAAGAAAAGACTTTACACTTAAAGGAAGCGAAGCGGCGGCAGGCTTTGACCTTGCCGCAAAGGAAGCTCCCGAAGCGGTGATAATTGAATACAAAGCGAAATGATAAAAACATCGGGCAGCTCGTTGAGCTGCCCGATGTTTTTGATGAATAATGCATAATGAATTATGAATAATTTCGGGGCGCAAATTGAGGTGTACGCCGAGGGAAAAAACGGCGCAAGAAAATTCATTTTCGTTCTGCGCTTTTTATCGACTCCGTCTTAGTCACTTTCGTTCATGCCGCAGCACTTTTTATACTTCTTGCCGCTTCCGCAGGGGCAGGGGTCGTTTCTGCCGACCTTCTGACCTTTTTTTACGGGCTGTTTTTTGACCGTGCCGTCATCCGCACCCGAGGTGGCGGTGATTTTGGCGACCTGCTTTCTTTCAACGGGCTCTTCCTTGCGGATTCTTGCCTGCAATACAAAGTCAACTGTGCCCTCGCGTATGCCGTTGGTCATTTCCTCAAACATATCAAGACCTTCATCGCGGAACACGATTACGGGGTCCTTCTGACCGTAACCCATAAGGTTCATACTGCGTTTGAGCTGGTCCATGGCATCAATGTGGTCCATCCAGCGCATATCAACATTGCGTAAAAGACCTACGCGCTCAATTTCCTTTATAACATCCTCGCCGTATTCAGCTTTGCGCGCATCGTAAAGCTCCTGCGCCTTGTCAAGCAGCAACACGGTGATTTCTTCGTTGGAACTGATATTTTCAATATCGCTTTCGCTTATAAGCCAGCCGTATTTTGTGGCAAGACCTTTTTTGTTCCATTCACTTTCGGGTGCTTTTTCGGGGCAGTAGAAGTCAACCGATTCGGTGATGGTGTCAACGATCATTTTCTGAATGAGTGCGGAAATATCCTCGCCGTCAAGCACCTGATTGCGCTGGCCGTAAATGACCTCGCGCTGCTTGTTCATAACATCGTCGTATTTAAGCACGTTGCGGCGAATGGCAAAGTTGTTGCCCTCGACCTTTTTCTGTGCGCCCTCTATTGATGAGGTAAAGAGCTTTGCTTCAATGGGCATATCGCCTATGCTCTTGAATGCGTCAAGCGTGTTATAGAATCTGTCGCCCGCGAAAAGTCTCAGTAAATCATCCTCTGCCGAAAGGTAGAATCTGCTTTCACCGGGGTCACCCTGTCTGCCGCTTCTGCCGCGCAGCTGGTTGTCGATTCGCCTTGATTCGTGGCGCTCGGTACCTATGATATACAGACCGCCTGCGGCGCGTACCTTTTCGGCTTCGGCGCTTGTTTCCTCCTTGAATTTCGCTTCAAGCTCGCGGAAAACTCTGCGCGCCTCGATTATTGCCTCATCGGTCGTCTCGGCAAAACCGGTGGCCTCGGCAATAAGCTCATCATCAAATTCGCGTTTGCGCATTTCGGCTTTCGCGAGAAATTCCGGGTTGCCGCCGAGAATAATATCGGTACCGCGGCCCGCCATATTGGTGGCAATGGTGACTGCGCCGAATTTACCTGCCTGCGCAACTATTTCGGCTTCTTTTTCGTGGAATTTTGCGTTGAGGACTTCGTGCTTTATGCCGCGGCGTTTCAGGTAGCCGGAAAGCTTTTCGCTCTTTTCGATATTGACCGTACCCACAAGAACGGGCTGACCTTTTTCGTGGCACGCGAGAATCTGGTCGATAATGGCGTTGAACTTGACTTCCTCGGTTTTGTAAAGCACATCGTCCTTATCTACTCTTATCATCGGCTTGTTGGTGGGTATTTCAACAACATCGAGTGAGTAGATCTCCTGGAATTCGGCACTTTCGGTCATGGCGGTACCCGTCATACCGGAAAGCTTCTTGTAAAGTCTGAAATAATTCTGGAATGTAATGGTTGCAAGCGTTTTGCTCTCGTTTTCGACCTTAACATTTTCTTTTGCTTCAATAGCCTGGTGCAGACCCTCACTGTAACGCCTGCCGAGCATTATTCTGCCGGTGAACTCGTCAACAATAAGCACCTGACCGTCTTTAACAACATAGTCAACGTCGCGCGCCATTGTGCCGTGAGCCTTCAGTGCCTGGTTGATATGGTGCTGCAGCGTGAGGTTTTCGGGGTCCATAAGGTTTTCTATATTAAAAGCCGCCTCGGCTTTCTGAATACCGCTTTTTGTGAGCGTGGCGGTTTTCGCCTTTTCGTCAACGAGGTAATCGCCGCCCTCCTCGTCGGTGATTTCTTCGGCATCCACCTTTGAGTCAAGCTCCTTGACCTTGACCATTTTAAGGCGTTTTACGAACTGGTCGACAAGTCTGTAAAGGTCTGTGGATGCATCGCCTCTGCCGGAAATTATAAGGGGAGTTCTCGCTTCATCTATAAGTATGGAGTCCACCTCGTCAACAATGGCAAAGGCGTGGCCGCGCTGAACGCGCTGCTCGGCGTACATAACCATATTGTCGCGCAGGTAGTCGAAGCCCATTTCGTTGTTCGTGCCGAAAGTAATGTCGGCATTGTAGGCTTCTTTTCTTTCGTCATTGTCTTTTTCGTGGATTATAAGACCGACCTTGAGCCCCATAAAGCGATAGATTTTGCCCATCCATTCCGAGTCGCGCTTTGCAAGGTAATCGTTTACCGTAACAATGTGCACGCCGTTGCCCGAAAGGGCGTTGAGGTATGCGGGCAGGGTGGCTACAAGCGTTTTGCCCTCACCGGTTTTCATCTCGGCAATTCTGCCCTGGTGAAGAATAATACCGCCTAAAATCTGAACGGGGTAGTGCTTCATACCGAGCACGCGCCACGCCGCCTCGCGGCAGGCGGCAAAAGCCTCGGGCAGAATATCGTCAAGTGTTTCGCCATTTGCAAGACGGTCTTTGAATTCGGGTGTTTTTGCCTGCAGCTGTTCATCGGTGAGTTTTGAATACTCATCTTCAAGAGCAAGCACCTTGTCCTTAATGGGCATTATTCTTTTGATTTCTTTTGTTGAATAATCGCCGAAAAGCTTTTTGAGAAACGACATTTATATTTCTTTCCTTTCTGCTGAAATGGAATAAATTTACACATATACAATATAGCACATATCTTCTGTCAATGCAAATGATTTGGCACATTTAATTTTTTATTTACATTTTTGCGATATTTCGATAAAATATAATCGGTTTCAAAAAAAATTCTTTTTCCTTTGCAACAATTCAGCGAAAGCGGAAGTCTTATATATCGAAGGAGTTGACGAAATTGACGGCACAAAACGATTTGCTTACCGCTAAAGCGAAGCAGGGCGACAGCTGCGCCTTTACCGAGCTTTACGAAAATTACAGCGGTGACCTTTACAGATTCGCGCTTTATATGCTCGGCTCAAAGGAGGATGCCGAGGATGCCGTGCAGGATGCGGTCTTTTCGGCGTGGCGCAATATACGCTCGCTTAAAGACGATTCGCTTTTCAAGGCGTGGCTATTTAAGATTCTTTCAAACCGCTGCAAAACCAAGCTTTCGGAAAAAAGCCGTTCACCCGAAAAGCTCCCCATAGAAGACTACGAATTTTTGCTTTCAGACGATAATTCCGAATTGAGCGTTGAACTTTTGCAGGCGATTTCGGCACTTGAGCCGCCCGACGGTCAGCTTATAATGATGTCGGTAATAGGCGGCTTCAAAAGCCGCGAGCTCGCCTCGATTTACGGTATGCTGCCCGCCACGGTGCGCTCACGCCAGAAGCGCGCGCTTGAAAAGCTGAAAGCGGAGTTAGGAGGAAAAATATGAACAGCGATAACAATGAGATTTTTACAGAAGATCAGAAAAACGCAATAAACGATGAGCTTAAAAAGAACGAAAACGCCGCTTTACCCGAATCATTAAGCGCAGACAGTATCCGTGAAAAGATTGCTTCTATGCCGCAGAATGAAGCGCCGAAAGAGGAAATGCCCGGGAAAAAGCGCGACAAACGCTTTGCGCTGCGCGTAGGCTCTGCGGTCGCCGCCGCCTTTGTGCTCATGACGAGCCTTGTTATATATAAGCCGTGGCTCAGTGTGCCCAAGCCGCCCAAGGCACCCGAAAAAATTGACGATTACTCGCAGATAGAAACGCTTTTTGCGGGCTATTCCGCAAGCTATAAAGCATATATCAGGCGCCGCAATAATACGGGTATTGATTTCGGCGGTATATTTTACGGCGCACAAAAAAGTGCGGATTTAGCGGCGGCGGAATCCTTTAACGGTGCCGTACCGGGAACTGCAGTAAATGAAAGTGCGGTCGAAATGGTCACGGATAATACCGCGACCGAAAAAGCCGGATACGGCAAAACCAATGAGCAGGTAGCGGGCGTAAGCGAAGCAGATATTATAAAGAATGACGGCAAGTATCTGTATATAGTTGAAAATATCGAGCCGGATTGGGACCGCTTTTACGACAGGATTTACGGCTATGGTGAAACTCCCGTTTACAATGAAGCCGTTGACGGTGTGCAGGTTACGCCGGGCTATAATCCCGATGACCCCTACGGTACGCTTTTCACCACCAAAGCGACAACCGAAAACACAGCCTCTGCCGATACCACCGCAGCCGCAACGGAGCCGGAGCAGTCTGATTTTGAAATTCCTGAGCTTGATTACGAATGTAAAATAGATATTGTTGAGCCGCAGGCAGACGGCAAAATGAGCCGTGCGGGCGAAATTACCGTGGCAAAGCCCGAAAACAATATGCTTTACTATATGAATATACGCGAAATGTATGTTTCCGGCGATATGCTTGTTGCAATTCTCAATGTTTATGAGTATAGCGATGATGCGGCATATCCGGCTTACTACGGCGTGCAGACGGATGTGGGCGCACTCGCGGTGTGCTTTGATATTAAAGATAAAACCAATCCCGTTGAAAAATGGCGCGTTTATCAAGACGGCAGCTACATTTCATCACGCCTTATAGGTGATGAATTTGTGCTTATTTCCGATTACTATGTCGATTTGCAGCTTGAAGAAGAAACGGTGAAAAACGAGTGCGTGCCCTGCACGGGCGCAAAAGGCTTCACCGAGCGCGTGCCGGTTGATTCCATCTGCATTATGGAAAATGTAGCCGATTCGAGTTACCTTGTTGCCTCCGTAATGGATATTGATGATGAAAGCACCTATAAAACACAGGCGGTGCTCGGTGCAGGCTCAAATGTTTACTGCACAGCCGAAACTCTTTATGTTACAAACGGCAGGTATGACGATGTTGACCTCGGCGAAAATGTTTTCGGCTCCGCCTATACACAGAATACCGATATTTATAAGTTCGATATAAGAAACTGCAATATCGAATATAAAGCCAAGGGTACGGTAAGCGGCTTTGCTCTGAATCAGTTCAGCATTGATGAATTCGGCGGCACTCTGCGCATCGCCACCACAAACGGAAATTGGGGCGACAGCCTTACAAATCAGCTTTATGTGCTCGATGCCGAAAGCCTTGATATTATCGGCTCGCTTGAGGGCATAGCAAAGGGCGAAACCATTAAATCCGTGCGCTTTACGGGCAACACCGCCTATGTTGTTACCTTTGAGCAGACCGACCCGCTTTTCGTTATAGACCTTACCGATAAAACCGCCCCCGTTATTAAGGGCGAGCTTAAAATACCGGGATTTTCGGCGTATCTGCACCCGGTGGGCGAGGGCTTACTGCTCGGCATAGGTGTTGACGGCGACGAAAACGGCACTAACGGCGGCATTAAAATTTCGCTGTTTGATGCAACGAATCCCGAACAGCCTGCCGAGGTCGCAAAGCTTGCGCTTTCGGGCGTGTACGGCAGCAATTTCAGCAGATATGTGGAAACCACTGCACTCTATGACCACAAGGCAGTTTGCTGGGATGGTGTGAACGGCATTATGTACCTGCCGTTTATGGCTTATTATGACAGCTGGACAAATGAGTACAGCTATACCAATACAAGAACTGCGGGCGTGCTCGCGGTCAAGGTCGATACCGCCGCAAAAACTCTTGAAAATGCGGGCGAATATAAGCTTTCGCTGGCGGAAGATGATTATTGGCGTAATCTTGACAGAACGACTTATACGGGCAATATCGTTTTCGGCATAATAAGCGGCACGGGTACGGTGTATTCGTTCAGTAAAACCACCGCCGAACTGCTCGACACCTATGTGGCGGAGAAGTAAAAGACGGCTGACGGCATATGCTGCGATCAATAAATGAAAATTATGAATTGAGAGGCAATTCAGAAAAACAATAAAAAACAACGCCGCGTAATGGCAGCGTGTCGTAAGGACTTTTTTGAAAAATCGGTGTATTCCCGAGAACTCGGGGGTACACCTTTTTTATTCCGCATATCTGTATTCCTGCGGCTTTTTCTGCACTTTATCGATCATCACCCGGATTTCCTTTTCATCGGGAATACCATCATGCCGATTACGGATGAATATCTGCCTTTTGGAAATTTTGTGACGGTTTTTTGTGACGGTTTGGGAATTTTTGTGGAATTTTGCAATGCGCTATGCTATAATTAATTGTGAATAATTGTAAGAAGTTAAAATATGCTTTTTGCCGATGTGCTTAATTTGTACTCGGACAAAGCTGAGTGTAATGCAAAAGAACTGTACGCTGCTTCGGGTATAGCGGCAAAAAATTTAAAAAAGGAGATGTACCCTATGAAAACAAAAGTAATGGCATTTCTTTTAGCAATTGTATTGGTGTTGTCGCTCTTGAGCGGCTGCGGCGGCAGTCCGACGGAAAAGACGGGTAAAAATGGCGCGCATACACTTTCGCCCGAGACGACCGCAGTTACCACGAGCGACGGAATTACCGTGGATGCGGGCGACTATGTTCTTGACGGTGAAACGGAACTGACTGTTGTCAAGCAGCCGGCGCAGGAAAACAAAGATGAGGGGTATAAGATCGAAGCCTATGATATCTCTTTGGGCGAGATGCACGAGCTGAACGATTTTATCACAATCCGTATTCCATATGATACCGGCTTTTGTGAAAAAGGGCAGGACCCCGCCCGCTGTGTGGGTGCAAAGTATAAAAATGAAACCACCGGCGAGTGGGAGGATGTTCTGTTTGAGGTCGATTCAGCCGCGAATGAGCTTGTGATTTACACAGACCATTTGTCCTGTTACGGCGTTTTCTATGTTAAAAATGAGGGCAAGCGCAACGCTTACATCACAGATGTACTTGACTCAGGCTTCTATATGGAGAATGCGGTGGCGTACGATTTCGCAAAAAGGATTGCGAATGACGATCCCGCGGTTACACAGGATCTTGCAAAATTCGGAATTGAGGCGAGCAGTACATTTTTCGATTACTCCGACCGACTTGACAATGCCATCACCATGGCTACCGTCGGCGATATTCCAAAGTGGCTGAACACCGAGATTTCCGGAACGAATCTCACGCTATTCTCCGCGATCGGCTATATTGCTACCTGCACCAGCCTTATGAAAGTCGCAGTCAATGATACGGTCGGCGGCGGAGCGGACAAGGGCGAGGTGCTTAACCTCATACGCGATGTCAGCTCAAAGGTTACGGCTTACTGGGCGGACACTTTCACCTCTGTGGGAAGCGCCGCGCTGTCCGTAGGAATGGGCGGCGTTCTCGTTATCGACAAGATGCTGACCGCCTTTGCCGAGGAAGCGGCATCCACAAAACTTGAAGATATTGCTTATGTATATCATCATTATAACGAAGGCTTTTCCGGCTTCGGTCATAAGCCAATGACCGCAAAGGACTGGCGGGCAAAAGCAATCGAGGTAGTCGACAAACATCCGAATGATCCGGAAATCGCAGTTACCGCATTGGAAGCCGGATTCAGAGAGTATGCCTCGGAATTTTTCAAGCTGACCGCGGATCAGCAGGCGGAGGTTGCGGCGGATACACCGCTTGTAACGGTGAAGAACATACCGAATATAACCGAAGCAGAGCAGGAAAAACTGACGGAGGAGTATATCTCTCATCTGAAAGCGGATGTTATGCCGGGCGTGCTTAAAAGCGTTGAAACCTATATGGTCAGAAAGGTCGAACAGCAGCAGCTTCAGGCAATCAATAAAATCAAGGATTATTACAATTCAAAAATCAGTATCACCGTAAAAGAGGATATACCGGAAGGCAAAGAGAGTGCGTATGTCGGCTATAAATTCCGTTTCGCACCGCTGAACGAAACGGCGGCAGTCGCAAACTGGACGGGAATGTGGGACGGTAAGCCAATCAATACCTCCGCAACGCTTATGGGCTTTATGACGGCGGGGCTTCCTCACACAGTCGAATTCTTCGCGCCGGATGCGGATATGAACACCGCAAAGCCGGAATTTGTTGTTCCCTTTGTTATTGCCATTCCCGAAATCAATATCGAATTCGGCGGCAGTCCGAAATTTGAAGGCGGAATCGATGCATTTATGGGAGAATGGCGCGATACGGAAGGAAAACGCACGATCCTGTCCAGAAACGGAGACAATGTTATCGAGAAAAATCCCGATCTTGCGTGGTATGGCGGCGATGTCTGCTGTACGGAGTATAAGGCTGAATTTGATGAGGCTGCGGCAACACTCAAACTCAAAGGCATTACCTCGTGGGTCAGCAGTTCTCTTGATTCAAACGAGCGCCGTCTGGAATTGGATGCATCGAGCGCAGGTGCAACTTTCACCGTTAAAGAGGTTTCCGACGGAAAAATCACTGCCATTGAGCTTTCGGGAAAGACCCTGACAAGATAAATCCGCACGAAAAATGCCGACACGGATAAAAAAGAACAAAGACGGAAGGAGTGTTACAATGATCGGAAGACAGGTAATTAAAACTAATCGTGCATTTACACTGGAGGAACTGGAACAGTTCATGCAGGAAAACTGGAACAAAGAGCAGTATAATAATTTCGTCATCGGGCGTCCGACGGCGGCATCTGTTGAGCAGTATATTCTGCTGCCGGCTACGGAACGGTTTATGGTAATTGCCTATGCGCGCAAAGGCGGACTGTTCAGCAAGGATGCAAAGGTGATACTTGCCGTGTGTGATACGCCGAAGGGCGCGGAGCTGGAGATTTTCCGCTCCGTACATTCACACAATGTTTTCTTCGGTGCGTGGAAGGTCAAAACCACGATGTCCATGGAAGAAGAGCGCAAGGGCCCGGCAGAGGAAATTCTTCAGAAGTATGCTGCATATATGAAGCAGCTTCTTGACGGTGCCGGTTATACAAAGTAAGGGAGAAATGAATATGGAACCTTTTGTTGCTTATCTGCTTGTAGGTGTTGTGCTCGTTCTGATCGGTTTTCTCGTCATCAGAAAGTGTTCACAGAAGAAAAACAGATGTACCGCTTCTGCTTCTGCCGTGATCGTTGAGGTTCAGGTCGAAAAGGATACATCGGATTCGGAAAACACCCGTAAGAAATACAACTACACACCGATCTATGAGTTTACGGCCAACGGAAATACCGTCCGAAAAAGCGGCGGCATTTACAGCCATAATAAAAAAGAATTTAAAGTGGGCGATGCTGCAGAGGTCAAGTATAACCCCGATAAACCGGAGGAGTTCCTGGTAAACGGTAAAAGTGGCGGAAAGAGCTTCGGAATTGCCCTTTTGCTGTTCGGGATTGTTATTATCGCCATAGCATTTACGCAAAGGTAGTATTCATTCATAATTCATTAATGAAACTCACTTAATTTTCATAACCACCCCGAGCACGTGCTCCGCCGTTCTCTGCATTTCGCCGAGAGTAATGCCGTCAGGCTTGCCGTATGTCCTTAAAAGCGTGCCGTCGGGCTTTCTTCTGCCGCTGCGCTTTCCGCCCGGCATAAGCACATCAACACCCGCGCGCACACGGTAAGCGTTATCCTTTAAGTTCGGGAATTCGGGGCTTGCGGTGTACTGCATCCACCAGTCCGTCATCACAAGTCCCTCAAAGCCCCATTCACCGCGCAGAATGCGCGTGCAAAGGTCATAATTATAGTGGCTCCACACACCGTTGACCTTGTTGTAAGAGGTCATAAGGCACAGCGGCTTTGCTTCCTTTACGCAGATTTCAAAGCCTTTCAGGTATATTTCGCGCAGCGCTCTTTCGGAAACGCGAGAATCGTTTTTTGTTCTGTTCGTTTCCTGATTATTGCAGGCAAAGTGCTTCGGGCAGGCGCTCACACCCGCACTCTGTATGCCTTTTACGATTGCGGCGGCGGTTTTGCCCGTAATCAGCGGGTCCTCCGAAAAATACTCAAAATTTCTGCCGCAAAGGGGATTGCGGTGAATGTTCATTCCGGGCGCGAGCAGAATATCGCTGCCCTTTTCTTTCATTTCCGCGCCGATTTTGGCGTAAATTTCACCCGCGAGGTCGGTGTTCCACATCGCGGCGAGCGCAGTACCAACGGGCAGCAGCGAGCAGCACGCTTTCAGGCGTATGCCGGAGGGACCGTCGGTAGTGATAAGCGGCGAAATTCCCTTGTCGCGCAAAGATTTCAGCACACCGCCGAGTGCGCCTGCATTGCCCTTTGCGCCGAGGGGACTGTTCATGGTGTAGTCGCCGCGGCTTATGGCTTCAAGCTCGGCGGACGACAGCTCCGCAACAAATTCCTTTAATGTGCATCTGCCGTTTTTCACATCGTTGAGAGTGAGATTTCTATTGCCGTTTTCTGCGCTCTCGGGCAGATTTTTTAGTATTATATCCTTTAATTTTTCGGTCGAAACAGGCGTTTTTTCATACGCCTTTTCGCCGTTTTTGTTTATAAGTCTCGCGAATGCGGTTTTCGGCGCGCTGACCTCCTTTAACTGCTCGGTAACGCGCGTTTCGCTTACCGTAAAGCTGCCGATTTTTTCGGCGCTTCGCACATCGCCGCCGAGGAATAATTCATATTCTCCGGCTTCAAGCACATAGCAGCTTTTGTGTCCGGTAACGCCCGAATCATCATAGGAAGCGAGCATTGAAACGGGGAATTTCAACTCATATTCCGCACTTTCATTCGGTGCGAGAAGCTCGGTTTTTCTGAATGCGCACAGCACTCTTGCAGGTTTACCGAGTGCGCCCTGCGGTGCGGCGGCGTAAAGCTCAACAACATCCTTACCGCCGCGGCTGCCTGTGTTCTTCACGACTGCGCTCACGGAAACATCGGTTTCTGTAATGCTTGTGATTTCGGCATTTTTTGCGAATTTTGTATAGCTTAAACCGTAGCCGAACGGGTATTTCACCGCACATTTGTCAAATGTTTCAAAGTAGCGGTAGCCGACATAAATATCTTCGGAATAGTTGTTGTAATCGGCGTTACCGAAGTCGGCTGCGGACGGATAAAGCTCGTAGTTTTTTGCCACGGTGTCGGTAAGTCTGCCGCTCGGCTCGCTTACGCCCAAAAGCACATCGGCAGCGGCGTTTCCGCTTTCCATACCGCCCTGAAACGGCAGTAAGATCGCGGTATCGCAAAGGGGAATTTCATCCTCCCACGCCATATCTATAACGCTGCCGACATTAAGTATTATAACAAGCTTTTTGAACTCCGTCGCCACTCTCGCAATAAGGCTTTTTTCGTCTTTTGTCAGTAAATAACTGCCCTCCGAAAGCTCGTTTTCGCGGTCTTCACCCGCAGATCTGCCTATAACTATTACGGCATATTCCGATGTTTCGGCGGCTTCTTTAATCTGCTTTTCGGTAACGGGCATTTCCTCGTAACAGCGCGGCCAATGCCCCCAGAACCCGTGGTCGGGCGGATTCTTTTCGCACCACTCGCGGTAGGTGCGCAGAAGCGGCTCATTGAGCCTTGCTCCGTCATTTTTGAGCCCGTCGATGAGGTTAACGGCATACGGCTTTATAACATCGCCGCCCGAGCCGTAGCCCACATAGAACCAGTCGAGCTGAACTCTGCCGAAAACGGCGATTTCACGGCTTTTGTCAAGCGGCAGTACGCCGTCATTCCTTAAAAGTACGGTGCCCTCGGCACCCGCCTTGCGTAAAAGCTCGGGCATACCGTCGGTAACGGTTTTTTCGTAATCTTCACCGTTCCCGCTTTCGTTCTGCGCGATTTTATTTACCGCCTTGCCGATGGCATTGTATATTTTTCGTTTGATTCTTTCCGAAGATTCCATATAAATACTCCTTACTCAAAAAAAGCACTTGCTTATGCAAGTGCTTTTCTTTGGAGCTGCTGGGCGGAATTGAACCGCCGACCTCATCCTTACCAAGGATGCGCTCTACCGCCTGAGCCACAGCAGCAAATGTTTAATTGAGCATTACCAATTATACATACAGCGATAACACTTGTCAAGCACAATTTTATCTTTTTTCAAAATTATTTGAAAATGCAGAGCATCAGCCGGCAATGATTGCCCATACAACTGCCACCGCAAGCGACGGCACCATATTGGCGACTTTAATCTTTTTGTCGAACATATAATTTACGCCTATGCAGAAAATCAGCATTGAGCCCATGAGTGAAATGTTTACTATTGCACCGTCGGTAAAGAGAGGGCTTAAAAGCTTTGCCGCAAATGTAATTGCACCCTGAATAACGAAAATCGGTATAAACGAAAATACACAGCCCTTGCCGTATGTGGCTGCAAAGACAAAGACAATTATGAGATCAAGTATACCTTTGGTAAGCAAAATCGAAAAATCGCCCGTAAGGCCGTCGGTAATCGAGCCGACAATACCCATTGCACCGATGCAGATTGTGAGTGTTGTATTCACAAATCCCTCGGTAAACAGAGGGTCTTTTTCACTTCTGAATTTGCGCTTCAGAAAATCGCCGAATTTTTCGGTGTATTTATCAAGGTTTATAAGCTCGCCTATAAGAGCGCCTATGCAGAGCGAGCCGATGATCATATATGTTCCCTGGGTCGTAAAACCGCTTTCGGTCTGTTTGAGCATACCTGCAACGGCACCGCCTGCACCTATAAACAGTACGCTCAGCCCGACCGCATCTTTTATTATTTTCTGAAATCTTTCGGGCAGAAATTTGCCGAAAAACATACCGAGTATGCCGCCTGCAATAACGCAGCCCGTATTTATGAGTGTTCCTATTCCGACCATTTTGCAATACTTCCGATTTCTGTGTGGTTTTTTCAGATTGTAACACAGTTCGCCATTGTTTTACAAGCATTTATTTAATAATTTCCATTTGCCGCGGCATAATTGCTTTTTCGGTAAATATATGGTAATATATTACCGAAAGCAGGTGGTTTTATGGGTATATTCAATGCCGCAGCGCAGTATAAAGAATATCGCAGCGGCGTAAAGCACTGCACATTTAATCCGGCAGGGCCCGGCGTGGTGCGCATTCATCTCATTCCTCCGAAATTCAGACTTTTCGGAGGCAACTCTTACCTTGCCGTGCTTAACGGTTACTATCTTCTGCCCGTCGGCTATTCGTGGGCGGTTCTTCTTTCCGCATTTATGGATGAGGTCAATAAGTACGACGGCAAACCCATAACCGATTCAGACTATGAAAACATTAAAAACGCCGCGGTGAAGCGTGCTTCGGCGGTCTATCCGTCGGTGCCGAAAGCGGAGATAAAACACGACCTTGAGGATATGACCGATATTATGTTCCATATTGCCCGCGGCGGCAAAACCGATGCTTACATAGAGCGTATGTCGGTGCGCGCATATTCCGAAGAAATGACAGCACCGCACAGAATGGATTTGATGGTCAGCGCAATGACCGACAGTGAGGGCTGCTGGCAGTGCAATCAGAAATGCGTGTTCTGCTACGCGGCGGGTCAGCCGCTTTCAAAAATGAGCGAGCTTACCGCCGAGCAATGGAAAAAAGTGCTCGACAAGCTGAAAAAATCGGGCGTTCCCATGGTCACATTTACGGGCGGCGAGCCGACCTTACGCCCCGATTTGCCCGAAATGGTCGATTATGCGCGCTGGTTTGTTACAAGGCTCAATACAAACGGCGCCGCACTTACCGCCGACCTTTGCGAAAAGCTGCGCGATGCAAGCCTTGACAGTGTGCAGATAACCCTCTATTCGCACGATGAAAAAATCCATAACGAGCTTACGGGGAGCGAACATTTCTGCGATACCGTCCGCGGCATAAAAAATGCCGTCGCCTGCGGGCTTGATGTCAGCGTGAACACACCGCTGTGCAGGCTCAATTCCGACTATGTAAACACTCTTGAATTTATAAATTCGCTCGGGGTGCGCTATGTTACCGTAAGCGGACTTATCTGCACCGGCACCGCCGAAATAAATCACGAAAAATATGACCTTGACGAAGAAGGACTTTTTGAATCCGTAAAGGCGGCGAAGGCGTTCTGCGATGAACGCGGTATGGAGATTGATTTCACTTCACCGGGTCTTATTGCCAAAGAAAAACTCGAATCTCTCGGTATGAATGTTCCCTCATGCGGCGCGGCGCTCAGCAATATGGCGATCGCACCCGACGGCGCCGTAATACCCTGCCAGAGCTGGCTTAAAAGCGGCTCTGCGCTCGGCAACATACTCACAGATGATTTCAAGAGTATCTGGCAGAATAAAAAATGCGTTTCACTTCGCAAAATGAGCGATGACGAGGCGCTTTGCTGCCCGTTCAGAAAGGGGAGTGAGCATTGTGGCTGACGAAGAATACACTCCGGAGGAAATAGAAAAGAAACGGACCTTCCCGAAAACAAACGCGATTATTCTGATCGTTCTTGCCGTATTGCAGGTGATTGTGCTTGTTTTTATGATTGTTTACGAGCCGCCCGTTCAGGATGTCATAGACAGCTACACCGTAAGTGTTGAGCCGTTTAAGGACGGTACCGTTGATATCCGCTACTCGTTCGTGTGGACTCCTGTTGACAAGTATGAGGATCTGACTTGGGTTGAAATCGGCGTGGCGAATCCGAATTTAACCGTTTATAAAAATTCATTCACAGATAACATAGAGGATGCTTATTTTTATAACGAGGGCGGGCATTATATCCGCGTGGATTTCAAAGAGCCGCACAAGGCGGGCGCAACCTTCCGTTTTTCGTTCAAAATCCGTCAGCGCCAAATGCTCTGTGATCAGGGCGGCGCTCTGTTCTATGAATTCGTGCCCGGCTGGTTCAATTCCACCCCGGTAAAGCAGTACACATTCCGTTGGAAAAAGACCGCAGGCGTGGTATCCTCAAATGCACCCGAAAATGACGGTGAATGGTATCTTTGGAAAGGCGAAATGAAATGCGGCGATTATGTAACCATGCACGTGAATTATGATTCGTCGGTTTTTGTTGAACCGAAAACCGTCGATTATCTGCCGTTTAAGACCAATAACGCTTACGACAGTACCGCAGAAGATAAAGAAGCGGTCGTTATTCTTTGTGCGGTGATAATAATAGGTGCTTTTGTTATTGAACTCATCATTGTCGACGGTATTGTTTCCTACAATCGCGGCAGGGGCTTTATAGTGCGCTACGGTCACCATATGCACACCTTCGGCAGAGTAAATCCGCGTTACAGCGCGGCTGCCAGGGCATACCGTGCCGCACACAGCTCTTCAAGCGGTGGCGGCGGAGGTCATTCCTGCGCTTGCGCCTGTGCGTGTGCGTGTGCGGGGGGAGGCAGAGCCGGCTGCTCCCAAAAAGATACTTATCGCGGCGCGTGATTTGGCGCATAAGCCGTTTTTTCTCACTCGGCGTATCTTCATACGCCGTCGTTCGAAAATTCCGTCTTCTGCATCCAAATCAGCAAGCCGCGATAACACAAAGTCTGAAGTTGTAAATTTTGAGAAGAAGCCGTTTTTTCTCGCTCGGCGTATCTTCATACGCCGTCGTTCGAAAATTCCGTCTTTGGAGATATTGAAAATGAGTAATTGTAAATTCATCAGTCTTAAGGAAATGCCGTCAATTACGGATAAAGCCGCGGAATGGTTTCACAGTAAGTGGAAAGCTCCGAAACAGGCATACCTTGAGTGTATGCAGGCATATTTGAACGGCGACACGGATTACGGTTGGTATCTGTGCCTTGACGGTGACAGAATTGTTGCGGGTATGGGCGTTATCGAAAACGATTTTCATAACAGAAAAGACCTGACACCCAATGTTTGCGCCGTATATACCGAGCAGGATTATCGCTGCCGCGGAATTGCCGGGCGGTTACTTGATATGACGGTAGAGGACTGCAGGCAAAAAGGTGTTTCGCCGCTTTATCTTCTTACTGACCATACGGGCTTTTATGAGCGGTACGGCTGGGAGTTTCTGTGCATGGTTCAGGGCGACGGCGAGCCCGAAATGTCAAGAATGTATATTCACCGCTGAATATAGGTTTACGGAATAAAAAATCACCCGCTGATTTTCGGCGGGCTTTATTTTGCCCCCCGAAGCACGCTTCCGGGGTTTTTCTTTTACTGAAAATACCAAACCGTCATTATTCGTCAAAATGTGCGGATTTATTACATAATATTTTACAAATTTTTGCAAAGTTGGTATTCCATTTTTTTGATATATATGGTATAGTATATTGTAATTATATTCTATATTAGGGAAGTGGGCGTTTTTCCGCTTTCCGTGAAAGGAATCCAAATGGCGAAACTCGTTTCCATAGTCAACCAGAAGGGCGGCGTGGGCAAGACTACAAGCGCCGTAAACCTTGCGGCTGCGCTCGGTGCTCTCGGCAAAAAGGTCCTGCTTGTCGATATTGACCCGCAGGGCAACACCACCTCAGGCTACGGCATATCGCGCAAAAATCTTACCGCCACTTCTTATGAAATACTCATAGGCTCAGCCACGGCAGGTGAGGCGGTCATAAAAACCAAGTTCGAGGGTGTTGACATAATCCCGTCGAATATGAATCTTGCGGGTGCGGAGCTTGAACTTGCGGTTATGGAAAAGCGCGAGGCACTTCTCAAAAACGCGCTTGCCACCGTGCAGGAAAATTACGATTTCATATTTTTCGACTGCCCGCCGTCGCTGGGGCTTATAACGCTCAATGCGCTCACCGCGTCAGACAGCTTCATAGTTCCCATTCAGTGCGAATACTACGCGCTTGAAGGACTTTCGCAGCTTATGGCTACGGTGCGTACGGTAAAGCGCCTTTACAATCCGCTTATTGAGCTTGAAGGCGTGCTCCTCACTATGTATGACGGCAGGCTCAATCTCACTCAGCAGGTTGTTAACGAGGTGAAAAACTTTTTCCCGAAAAAAGTGTACGCTACAGTGATACCCCGAAATGTCAGACTTTCCGAGGCACCGTCATTCGGTGAGCCGGCTCTCTATTATGACCGCGGCTCAAAGGGCGCCGAAAGCTATAACGCGCTTGCAGAGGAATTTCTCTCATTTCAGAAGTAAGGAGATAATATATGGCAGCAAAAAAAAAAGGATTAGGCAGAGGCTTCGATGCCATATTTGCCGACAATTCCGTTGAAGAGATATCGAGCACGGCGTGCGCGGTGAAAATAAAGCTTATGGATATTGAGCCCAACCGCGACCAGCCCCGCAAAAATTTTGATGAAGAAGCTCTTAACGAGCTTGCGGAAAGCATAAAGCTCCACGGCGTTTTGCAGCCGCTGCTTGTAAGACCTATGGCAGACGGCGGTTATCAGCTCGTGGCGGGTGAAAGGCGCTGGCGTGCTTCGCGCCTTGCGGGGCTTACCGAGGTTCCCGCAGTCGTAAGGGAGCTTACCGACGCGCAGGTCGCCGAGCTTGCACTTGTTGAAAATCTTCAGCGTGAAGACTTAAACCCCATTGAAGAAGCTCTCGGTTACAAAGAGCTTGCCGACAAATACGATTACACGCAGGAGGAAATCTCAAACCTCGTAGGCAGTTCACGCCCGGCAATAGCGAATGCGCTGCGGCTTCTGACGCTTCCCGCCGAAATCATTTCGTTCATTGAAAACGGCGAGCTTTCGCCGGGGCACGCAAAGGCACTGCTCACGGTGGAGGATGACTCCCTTAAACTTTCGCTTGCCGCGCTCATAATAAAAGACGGGCTTTCGGTACGCGAGGCGGAAAGGCTCGCAAGGGGCGCCGTTAAGACCGAGCCCAAGGGCAAGCACAAGAAAAAGCGCAACCCGTATTACGACGAGGTGGAGCTTGCTTTGAGCAATGTGCTTGCAAGAAAGGTGCGCGTTACGAAATCGAGCAAGAACGGCACCATAGAAATTGAATTCTTTGATGACGAAGATCTTAAAAAGCTTATAAAAATTTTTGATAACGAATAAACGAAAGGTGAAACATCATGATCGACATTAAATTTTTAAGAGAAAACCCCGAAATAGTTAAGCAGAACATTAAAAATAAATTTCAGGACAGCAAGCTTGAGCTTGTTGATAAGGTAATTGCTCTCGATTCCGAAAGCAGAGCCGCAAAGAGCGAAGCGGACGAGCTCCGCGCAGCCCGCAACAAAAACAGCAAAATGATAGGCGCACTTATGGCGCAGGGCAAAAAAGAAGAAGCCGAGGAAATGAAAAAGAAAGTCAACGCCGATGCCGCAAGACTTCAAGAGCTTGAAGCAAAGGAAGCCGAGCTTTTCGAAAAGGTTACCGAAATTATGATGGTAATTCCCAACATCATCGACCCGTCGGTTCCCATCGGTAAGGATGACAGCGAAAATGTTGAGGTCGAGCGTTTCGGTGAGCCCGTAGTTCCCGATTTTGAAATTCCCTATCACAGAGAAATTATGGAAAGCTTCGACGGTATCGACCTTGACAGTGCCGCACGCGTTGCAGGCAACGGCTTCTACTACCTTTCCGGCGATATTGCAAGACTTCATTCCGCAGTTATTACCTATGCACGTGACTTTATGATCGACCGCGGCTTTACCTACTATATCCCTCCGTTTATGATAAGAAGCAGCGTTGTTACCGGCGTTATGAGCTTTGCCGAAATGGATGCCATGATGTATAAAATCGAGGGCGAGGACCTCTACCTTATCGGCACGAGCGAACATTCCATGATCGGCAAGTTCATCGACCAGATCCTTCCCGAAGAAAAGCTTCCCTACACACTCACAAGCTATTCTCCCTGCTTCCGCAAGGAAAAGGGCGCACACGGTCTTGAAGAACGCGGCGTTTACCGCATCCATCAGTTCGAAAAGCAGGAAATGATAGTTGTCTGCAAGCCCGAGGAAAGCCCGATGTGGTTTGACAAGCTCTGGCAGAACACCGTTGACCTTTTCCGTTCACTCGATATCCCCGTAAGAACGCTTGAGTGCTGCTCCGGCGACCTTGCGGACCTTAAAATCAAATCCGTTGACGTTGAGGCGTGGAGCCCCCGTCAGCAGAAATACTTTGAAGTGGGCAGCTGCTCCAACCTTTCCGATGCACAGGCAAGACGCCTTAAAATCCGCGTAAACGGCAAGGACGGCAAATATCTTCCCCACACCCTCAACAACACCGTTGTTGCTCCTCCCAGAATGCTCATAGCTTTCCTTGAAAACAACCTCAATGCAGACGGCACCGTAAGCATTCCCGAGGTACTCAGACCTTATATGGGCGGCAAGGAAAAGCTCATTCCCACCAATAAATAATTTGAGGGGTCAGCGTGAGAAAAGATTTTGACAGAGCTCCCGAAGCGGAGAATGAAAATAAAAAAGACCTGATTTTCGGCAGGAATCCCGTTGCCGAAGCGCTCAAAAGCGGCAGACCGCTTGACAGTGTGCTTGTAGCCCGCGGCGAGCGCGGCGGCTCCGTGCCGCATATAATCGCGCTTGCCTCCGAGGCAGGCATACCCGTTAAAGAGGTCGACAGGAAAAAGCTCGATTATATGTGCGGCAACGCCAATCATCAGGGCGTTATCGCCGTCGGCGCGGTCAAAGAGTATTCGACCGTTGACGATATTTTCGAGACGGCGCGCGAGCGCGGCGAGCAGCCTTTCATAATTGTGTGCGACGAAATCGAAGATCCGCACAATCTCGGTGCGATAATCAGAACGGCGGAAGCCTCCGGAGCCCACGGTGTAATAGTTCCCAAGCGCAGGAGCGCCCCCTTAAGCTATACGGTTTCCAAAACAAGCGCTGGTGCCGTGGAATTTATGCACATTGCCCGCGTAACGAACATTCCGCAGACTCTTGAAGAATTGAAAGAGCGCGGCGTGTGGGTCTACTGTGCCGATATGGACGGCGAGCCGTTTTACTCCGCAAAGCTTGACGGTGCCGTGGCACTCGTTATAGGCTCCGAGGGCAAGGGTGTGGGCAGGCTCGTGAAAGAAAAATGCGATGTTGTGCTTTCCATGCCGATGAAAGGCAAAATCAATTCACTCAATGCCTCCGTTGCGGCAGGCATACTTATGTACGAAATCTCCCGTCAGAGAGACGGAAAATAAATTTCAGTTTACCGGTGATGAAAAATGGCAGATGAAAACAGAGAACCGAGAGTATGGTCGCTTGAAGAAATCGACGCGCTGCTTGAAGACAGCGGCATAGTTTCGCGCGATATTCCCGAAACGGAGCCGGAGCCGCCGCAAAAGGCGGAAGCCGTTGATCCGCGCCCTACCCACAGCGAAAATGTGGAGCATAAAATCAAATCACCGGATGTTGAACGCTCCGACAGCGGCGAAAAGCCGCAGGTTTACGGTGCCTTCACCAGTGATAAGTACCGCGACCGCTTTTTTAACCGTCCCGTGCAGAACATTGAAAAGACCTGCGAGCATCAGGCAGTTTCCGAAGAAAAGTACGAACGCGCGGGCTTTGTAAAGCGCAAAAGCGATTTTGAGGGTACTGCTGATTTTGAGCCGATACCGAATCTTGTTTCGGCGGATATTCTTGAGGAAGAAAAGCAGGAGCCGGAGCAGGATGACGGTCATACCAAAACCGTGGTGCTTCGCAAATTCGCACAGACCGACGGCAATGCGCACGAGGAGCCTTTACCCGACGAAGAGGACGATGCCCAGCTTTCGCTTGAGGGCTTCAGCTTTGATGAGCCCGTCGAAAAGGTCGATGAGCGTGAGGTCGAGGAAAATCTTATAAAAAACCGCAAACACAAGGTGGATAATTTTGTGGTCGTTACCGGTGAAACCGAGGAACCCGTCGACAGAACGGTAAAATTCGGTTCCGAGGAGTATATGAAAGAGGATGACAAATTCAAGGTCTCCTATTTCATAAGGAAAAAGAAAAAATCGGCGCTTATAGCCGCCATAGCCGATGCGGTTATTTTTGCACTTCTTCTTGCGATTTCCGTATATACCGCTTCAGCCGATTCGGCATCAAAGCTTGCGATGCTTATCAGTTTTGCGCTGCTTGCAGCCGCCTGCGGCATCTCTTACACCGCCATAGTCAATGCGGCAAAAAACATTATCGGCTTAAAATTCAACAGAGATACGGGCTGCCTTGCGGCAGTGTTCGCGGCGGTAATTCAGCTTGTTGTGTTCTGCATCGCAAAAGATCCGTTTGCCGGCGGCGTAACTCTTTTTACGGCGGCTGCGGTAATCCCGCTTGCGCTGAATATGTTTGCCGAATATACCGAGCAGAAACGAATTGAGCTGAATTTTGAAAATATCATCTCAAAGGAGCTTTATTCCATTGGCAAAATCGAGCATCCCGAAACGGCTTTTGAAATCGGCAGGGGCTTGCTGCTTGACGAGCCGGGTGTTATCTGCTCGCAAAAAACAAAATTCCCGCGGCGTTTTCTCGAGCTTTCAAGAAAGTTCTACCCGTCGGATGATGTTAATAAAAAACTTGTTCCCATAACTTTTGCCGCGGCTGTTCTTATTGCTGCGGTTACCGCGCTTGTCAGCCGCAGTCTTATTTCGGCGGTTTCGGCATTCACGGCGGCGGTTTGTGTCGGTGTGCCGTATTTCTCATACCTTGCCGATGTGCTTTCGATTTCCGCACTTTCAAATAAACTCGGTAAAAAGGGCGCGTATATAGCCGGCTGGGATGCTTTCGGCGAATGTGCCGGCGCAAATGCAGTTGCCGTTGATTCCTCCGATATTTTCGATGCAGAGGGCGGCAACATTTACGGCATACATATTTTTTACGATATGAAGGTCGATGACGCCATTATCGATACGGCGGCGCTCACGGTTGCTTCGGGCGGACCGCTCGGCAATCTCTTTAAGCGCGTGGTGCTCGGCAAAACCGAGCTTCTGCCGCCGGTGGATACACTCGCTTATGAGGATAAGCTCGGGCTTTCCGCGTGGATATTCAACCGCCGTGTGCTTGTCGGCAGTGCAGACCTTCTCAGAAATCACAATGTTGAAATTCCCGATAAGCACTATGTTGACAAACACATAAAAGAGGGGCGTTACCCGCTTTACCTCGCCATAGACGGCAAGGCGGCGGCAGTGTTTATCGTATCATACGATATAAGCGAAGTAAACAGAAAGCAGTTTCGCAGCCTTGAAAGAAACGGACTTTCGCTGCTCGTAAGGTCGGATGATGCCAACATCACCGATGAGCTTGTGGCATCGGGACTTGATTTGCCGCAGAGCTATATTAAGGTTTTGTCGGCAGTTTCCGGCGAGGTTTATAAAACATACTGCGGCACGGTTACAACCGCGGCAGATGCCGGACTTATGCACGACGGCAAGGCGGCATCGTTCATAGCAGCGGTGTGCGGCGCGCTTTCGCTCGGCTCGGCTCGCCATGCTTCACACATTTTCCAGGCAGGTGCGGCGGGTATCGGTGTGGCGATAGTTGCAGTGCTCGCATTCGTTTCCGGTTTGCAGCAGCTCGGCTGTGTTCAGCTTGTGCTCACGCAGGCAATTTTCACCGCAGTTTCACTTGCGGCAGTTAAATTCATAAAGCATTAAATCGCGCGGCGTCAGTCGCTAAGGAGGCTTTCGTTTGAAATATTCGGATATTATTTCGGTGCTTACTCTGGAAGAAAAAGCAGCTCTTTGCTCCGGTAAGGATTTCTGGCATCTCGTTGATGTCGAAAGGCTCGGCATACCCTCAATTATGGTAACGGACGGCCCTCACGGACTTCGCAAGCAGAATCAGCAAAAGACCGCCGCGGGCGATATTCTCGGCAACAGCGTTCCGGCAACCTGCTTTCCTCCTGCGGCGGCAACCGCAAGCTCGTGGAATACCGAGCTTATAAACGAAATGGGCAAGGCACTCGGTGAGGAATGCTTAAAGGAGCAGGTTTCCGTGCTTCTCGGCCCCGGCGTAAATATGAAGCGTTCACCGCTTTGCGGCAGAAATTTCGAATATTTCGCAGAAGACCCGTTCCTTGCGGGCAATGCGGCGGCAGCGTTCATCAACGGCGTTCAGTCGCGCGGCGTAGGCACTTCGCTCAAGCATTTTGCCGCCAATAATCAGGAGTGCCGCAGAATGACCATAAGCACCGTTGCCGATGAGAGAACTCTGCGTGAGATATACCTTACGGCATTTGAAATAGCGGTAAAGAATGCGAAGCCGTGGACTGTTATGAATGCCTATAACAGAATCAACGGCACATACTGCGCCGAAAACGAGTGGCTTCTCAACGGCGTGCTCCGCAAAGAATGGGGCTTTGACGGCGTGGTTGTTACCGACTGGGGCGCAGAAAATGAAATTGCAGACGGTCTTAAAGCCGGCAATACGCTCGAAATGCCGGGCTCCGGCGGCTACGGCCCGAAGAAAATAATCAAAGCCGTTGAAGCGGGCGACCTCGATGAAGCGGTGCTCGACAATGCGGTCGATAAAATTCTCACCCTCATTTTCAACAGCAAAAACAGCCTTTGCGAAAATTTCGAGTGCGATATGAAAGCGCACCACGCCCTCGCAAGAAAGATCGCGGCTGATTCGATAGTTCTTCTTAAAAACGAAGATAAGATTCTCCCCGTTGCGAAAAACAAAAAAATCGCCGTTATCGGCGAAATGGCAAAATCGCCGCGTTATCAGGGCGCGGGCAGCTCGCTCATAAATCCCACGCAGGTCGACGATGCCTACACCGAGCTTCTTAAAAAAGGCTGCCGTGTAGCGTATTCAAGGGGCTACGACAAGGCGACGGATGTTCCCGACAGCAAGCTTATTGATGCAGCGGTCGAGCTTGCAAAAAAAGCCGATGTTGCCGTTGTATTCATAGGACTTACCGAGGTCTACGAAAGCGAGGGCTTCGACAGACGCCATATCGAGCTTCCGCCTGCACACAACGAGCTTGTTGAGGCGGTCGCTGCGGTAAATGAAAATACCGTTGTTGTTCTTTCCGGCGGTGCTGCGGTCACAATGCCGTGGCTGGGGAAAGTCAAGGGCGTAATAAACGGTCTTTTGCTCGGTCAGGCGGGCGGCAGCGCAACGGCGGATATAATAATCGGCGATGTCAACCCTTCCGGAAAGCTTGCGGAAACTTATCCGCTTTGTCTCGAGGATACACCCGCTTATAAAAACTTCCCGGGTAAGCAGCTTACGGTCGAATACCGCGAAAGCATTTTCATAGGTTACAGATATTACGATAAGGTCAATAAGGATGTGCTGTTCCCGTTCGGCTACGGACTTTCATATACCGATTTCGAATATTCCGATATTGCTCTTTCCTCAAAGAACATTAAGGATACCGATGAGCTTACCGTTTCATTCAAAATCAAAAACACGGGCGACAGAGCCGGTGCGGAAATTGCCCAGCTTTATGTTGCCGCCCCCGAAAGCAAAATTTTCAAGGCGGTAAAGGAGCTTAAAGGCTTCAAAAAGGTTTACCTTGAGCCCGGCGAGGAAGAGGAAATTTCACTTACCCTCTCCAAGCGCAGTTTTGCATATTACAATATAAATATTAACGATTGGCACGTTGAAAGCGGCGAGTATGAAATTCTTGTCGGCGCTTCGTCAAGGGATATCAGGCTCCGCGAAACAGTCGGCGTTGAATCCGCCGTGGCAGCCGATGTGCCCGATTACACCGCAACCGCTCCCGTTTACTACAACGGCGACCCCGCCGATGTAAGCGACGGCGAATTTGAAGCACTTCTCGGCTTCGGTATTCCCGACGGCGACAGAGATATGACTCTGCCCATAGACCCGAGCGGCTCTCTGGAGCTTGCGGCGGGCAGCAAGCGCGGCGACAAGGTCATTTCACTCATTACCGCAGTCGTTGAAAAAATCGGCGGAGGCGGCATCAACAGCGAAATGATGAAAAATACCGCGTTCCAGATTCCGATTCGCTGCTTTATGACAATGAGCGGCGGCGTTGTGAATGAGGAGATGTGTGAGGGCATTTGCGATCTGCTCAACGATAAGCCGCTCGGCGCAAGTCTTGCGAAAATCGGTAAAAATATCCCCGAAGCACTTACCAAGGTTCCCGATATGATAAAGTCTATGTAATCATTCCGTATAATACAGAACGGAGGGTTTTTATGAAAAACACAGGTAAGCTTTATGTTAAGGTGCTCTCGCTCATAATTGCGGCGGCGCTTATGCTCGGCATTGTTCCCGTGGCAAGCGCGGCGGCGGGCGAACAGCTTAAATTCGGCGTGATTTCGGATATCCACTATTACCCCAAGGCGTATTCGGCAGATACTCCCGAATTTGAAGTATTTGCACTTTCCGGCAATAAGCAGTATGTCAATCAGGAGGGTATTCTCAACTCCATGATGGCATTCTACGAGGAAAAGGCAAAATCCGGCGAGGTCGATTTCATCATTATACCCGGCGACCTTACCCGCAACGGTGAATATCAGGGCCATGTTGAATTTGCCGCAAAGATGGAAGCGTTTGAGAAACGCACGGGTATACCCGTGCTCGTCATCAACGGCAACCACGATATAAACAATCACGATGCAGCTTCGTTCGCAAACGGCGTTTCGGCAGTTCCCGCAAGGTGCACCAAGCCCGAGGAGTTCCGCGAGATTTACAAAAACCTCGGCTACGATATGGCGTGCGCCACCTACACACCCCCCAAGGGCGAAAAGGCAGGTATGCTTTCCTATGCCGTTGAAATGGGCGGTTACCGTCTCATATTCATCGACGGCGGCAGATACAGTACGGACAATACAGAAAAAGGTCTTGATTCTCACGAAACCGCAGGTAATTATTCCGAAGGCGTGTTCGAGTGGGCACTCGGTCAGATAGCCGAAGCAAAGAAAAAAGGTCAGATCCCGATAGGCGTTGACCATTGGAGCCTTGCACCCCACTACGAAAGCCAGGATTATATTCTTCAGGGCTTTGTGCTCGATAACTGGATGCGCATTGACGAGGCTTTTGCCGATGCCGGACTTCACTTTATGTTTACGGGTCACTCCCATTCAAACGATGTTTCACAGCATATCAACGACAACGGCGAAATTCTTTACGATATTCAGACAAACTCGCTTATTGAGTTCCCGCATTACATAAGAACTGCCTGCTTCACAAGACAGGGCGGCGAAAAAGTCAAGCTCGACTACGTGCTTCACGAGGTGGATGAGGTACTGCCCGTTATGAAAAACGGCGTGCCTTACGAAAAGCCTTACAGGCAGACTGTTTCATTCAATTACTGCTACCGCGGCGATGTGGCGGAATATGCAAAAGGTCTTGCCGACCCGCTTCTTGCAAATCTCTTTGCCGAGATTACCGAAACGGGCGGTCTCGTGGCGTACCTTAACGAAAAGCTTGACCTCGAAGACCTTATTTTCGGCTACATAGGCGCGCTTACTCCCAACGCCATGGCGTTTATAAACGATCTCGGTGCGCAGATAGACGAAAGGTATATTAAAAATCCCGAATATACGCTTTCAATAGTTGACGATGTCATAGATCAGCTTTGTGATCTTAAAGTATCCGATTTGCCGTGCAGGCAGCTTTACGATGAATACGGCTACGAAAATCCCCGTTACGATTACGGTACCTTCGGTGATGCGGCACTTGTGGTGCTTGCGTATATGGGCGCGGGCGATGAGGTGCTTACCGACCCCTTTATGCTTGATGTCATAGATCAGTTTGAAAACGGCGATTTAGGCAAAAAGGTTTTTGATTTCCTTTACGATGTTCTCGTTCATCAGCTTGTTGCGGATGAAATACTTTCAAACCTCTATGTAAATCTTGATACGATTTTTGCGGAAGACGGTCTTAATTACACCGGCGCAGGCGTGCAGGCGATAATTCAGCTTGCGGCGGCAGTTATCGGTGCTTCAAGCGGCTCTGCCGCAAAGGCGGCGGCAAAAGCCCCTGCTGTAAAAAGCGGTATGACTTACCTTGAGCTCGCAAATGCGGTGCTCGTGGTGCTCGACAAAACCGGAGTGCTTGCGGGTGGCTCCATAGACGGCGCACTCGGTGCCGTAATGGACGAATACCTTACCGAAAGTCAGTATAAGGCGTGGGGGCACACATTCGCTTATGTTATAGCGGATTTCTGCAACGACCCCGAGCCCTGCGACGGCAACGGAACTCTTTACTGTAACGGCAAGGTCGATGTTCCCGTTACCGATAAAAATTACAGAAAGCCGCAGATAGTTGCCGCAACGCTCGGCAACAATACCTGCTCCGAAATGAATATAAGCTGGTACTCAAAGTATTCGCTTCCCGAAACCGATATCGAAGTAATACCGTACTCCGAAAATCCGGTATTCACAGGCAAAAGCGCTCTTCCCAAGGGCGTTAAGGCTGAAAAAGCAAATGCCGAAATACACAGGGAATTTCCCGGTGTCGATTTCGGTATCATAGGCATTCTTCCTTACGATCTCGAGCTTCAGCGCCATACCGTGAAATTGAGCGGGCTTGAAAGCGGCAAAACATATCTTTACAGAGTGGGCAGCGCAAAGCGCGGCTGGTGGAGCGATACGGGCGTAATAAAAACCGCCGACGGCTCCGACGAAACAACATTCCTGCACATAACCGACAGTCAGGGGCAGAACGAAAATGATTATGCGATTTTCGCAGAAGCGCTTGACAAGGCTTATGAGCTTTACCCCGATACCGACCTTGTGGTACACAGCGGCGATATGGTCGATTACGGCAGTAATGTCAACTACTGGCGCTATTTCTTCAATTCCACCGAGAATATGCAAAGCGCGCCCATAATGCCCGCAGCAGGCAATCACGAAGCAAAAGGCGACTTTGCTCTCACCGACAATTTCCTGCTTCCCGATCATCCCGAGCAGGATGAAACACTCGGCGTTTATTATTCGTTCGATTACAACAATATCCATTTTATGATGCTCAATACGAACGACACCGATGACAACGGGCTTTCCGAAGCACAGCTTAAATGGCTCAAGCGCGATGCCAAGAGAACTGCTGCAAGGTGGAAAATCGTGGTGCTCCATAAGGCAACATATTCAAACGGCTCGCATTTTGATGATAAAGATGTTGTCGGTATGAGAGAGCAGTTCGCATCGCTTATGCCGAAGCTCGGCATCGATATGGTGCTGCAGGGGCATGACCACGTTTATCTCAGAACGGGCGCTATGAACGGCAACGAAATCGTTGACATTGAAACGACCGAAACCACATATAAATCAACGGTCTACGAAACAATGAACGATGTGAACGGCACCGTTTATGCAATCACCGGTGCTTCGGGCTGCAAGAATTATACCGCCAAGAGCAATGCCGAAACCGATGCGCTCTTCCCGCGTGCAGATAAAATAGTGAACTGCGCAACGCCCGTGTTTGCGGGTGTAAGGGTAGACGGCAACACGCTCTTTTACGATGCATATACGCTCACTGACGGCGAAGCCGAAAAAATTGACTCCTTTGCACTTCATAAGGACGGCACGCTCGGTGATGCAAACGGCGACGGCTCCTGCGACCTGCGCGATGTGGATGCGGCGCTCAAAATGGCGGCAGGCATAACCGAAACGACCGAAACCGCTTTGAAGCTCTGCGACTTTGACCGCAACGGCGTTATCACCACAGATGATGCCCGCAGACTTCTCAGACACGTTTCAAAAACAGCATAAGTATTGAAATCCCGTGAAATACGGGTTTTGAAAGGAAATGATTTAATGGAAAAAGTACGCTTGGGTATTATCGGTGTCGGTAATATGGGCTCGGGCCATATCAACAACTACCTTGAAG
The DNA here is from genome assembly GCA_045617785.1 of Acutalibacteraceae bacterium. Lineage (GTDB taxonomy): Bacteria > Bacillota > Clostridia > Oscillospirales > Acutalibacteraceae > DTU089. The sequence continues at coordinate 29,317 of JAZLJH010000029.1, read as the reverse complement.
GCAGACTTCCCGAAATCGAAATTACCGCGGTTGCCGACCTTAATCCCGAAAGACTTGAATGGGCGAAAGAAAAGCTCCCCGATGTTAAGACTTTCTCTAACGAAGCCGACCTTATGGATTCCGGCGAGGTCGATGCGGTGCTTATTGCAACACCTCACTATTTCCATCCGCCTTATGCAATAGAGGCACTTGAAAAGGGTCTGCATGTTATGAGTGAAAAGCCCGCAGGCGTTTACACAAAGCAGGTGCGCGAGCTTAATGCCGTTGCCGATAAGAGCGATAAGATTTTCGCCATTATGTTCAATCAGAGAACTAATTGCCTTTACAGAAAGGCTCACGAGCTTGTTCACAGCGGCAAATTCGGTGAAATGAAGCGCGTTACATGGATAATCACCGACTGGTACAGAACTCAGGCTTATTACAATTCAGGCGGATGGCGTGCCACATGGGCAGGCGAAGGCGGCGGCGTGCTTCTTAACCAGTGCCCCCACCAGCTTGACCTCTGGCAGTGGATATGCGGTATGCCCTCAAAGATCACCGCAGTTTGCCACGAGGGCAAATGGCATAATATCGAAGTTGAAGATGATGTTATGATTTATGCCGAATACCCCAACGGTGCCACGGGTACATTCATCACCACCACGGGCGATTTCCCCGGCACTAACAGACTTGAAATTACTCTTGATAAGGCAAAGCTTATATGTGAGGACGGCAAGCTTACCGTTTATGAACTTAATACTCCCACTTCGGAGTTTACCGCAAATTCCGACAAGGGCTTTGCAAGTATCGATTATGAAAAATACGAAGCAGAGCTTGACGGCAGAAATGAGCAGCATGTTGAGGTCGTAAATAAATTTGCCGCCGCAATTCTTCGCGGTGAGCCGCTTGTAGCGAAAGGGCAGGAGGGCATAAACGGCCTTATGATATCCAATGCCGCATTCCTTTCAAGCTGGCTCGGCAAGGCGGTTGAGCTTCCCGTGGATGAAGACCTTTACTACGATATGCTTCAGCAGAAAATCAAAAACTCCACTTTCAAAAAGGAAGTCAAGGAGCAAATCAACGAGGATATGAAGTCCACATACTGATAATTTTTTAGTTCGGAGAATACAGATGAATAAACTTTTTGAAAAATACCGTAAGCTTTTTGCGCTGCCGCTCGCACTTGTGCTTGTGTTTTCGCTTGCCGTGTGCGTTTCGGCAGAGCGCGAAATAATAATAGTGGATTTTGACGAAACCACCGAAGAACCGACAACGGCAACTCCCACTGAGCCGCCGACGGAGCCTCCCACGGAGTTGCCGACGGAGCCTCCCACGGAGCCGAGCAGTTCAAATGTGACGGAACCGTCGGAAACGAGCAAGCCAACCGAAGCTCCTACCGAAAAGCCGACGGAAAAACCCACGGAAACACCCGAAAAGCCACATGAGGAGCCGGGAACAGTGCCGCAGACCGAAAGCAAGCCCACCGACCCGCCCACCACAAAGCAGAGTTATATTTATATACCCACCATAAGACCTCCGCAGGAGCAGGAGTATGAGGAGGAGACTGAGCCCGAGCTTGAGGACGGTGCATTTTATGTTTACCTTGAACTCAACAATTCCGAGCCGCGCCTGAAGCATATACTCAAAGAGCCGGGACTTGTGCCCGAGCCGGAAGATCCCGTAAGAGAGGGCTATATATTCGACGGTTGGTATGCCGATGAGGAATTTACAACTCAGTGGAATTTCTTTACCGATACTGCGTATGAGGGCACGGTCATTTATGCAAAATGGATTGCCGCTGAAAACACCGTTGAGTATGCCGTAACCGTCGTGCAGACCGCAGGCGGCAAACTTGAGGTGCATCCCGCAAAGGCGCGCGCAGGCGAAACCGTTATCATTACCGCAGATCCCGAAGACGGCAAGCGTCTTGTATTCGGCAGTGTTACCGTTAACGGCGAATCCACTAAGGTGCTTAACTTCACAATGCCCGCAAAGGATGTAACCGTGCAGGGCGTGTTTGAGGATATACCCGTAGTTACCGAGGCGGAAAAAGATTATTCCAAAATGTTTTATGTTTCGCTCAGCGCAATAGTTATACTTGTAATTGTAAGCGCTGCGGTGCTCATAAGGCGTAAAAAGATTTTCAAATCTATGGAAGATGAAGAGCTGCCCGAGTGGCACGATGAAACCGCCGTTGTTGAGGATGGCTTCAAAAACGGGCAGAAGGTAAAAGAAGAACAGCCGACGGAAAATGAATTTGACCCGAATGTTTTTGACGATTCCGATGACTGATAGTTATTTCTGTATTCTTACGAAGATAAAATAATAACGGGGCTGTAAAAAAACGGATGTTTTTTACAGCCCCTTGAATTTTTATAAGCGTTAATCGGGATTTCTTTCAAGGTTTACGAGAAAGTCCTGTATGTTCGTTGCTATTCCCGTAACCGAAAGCGAGCCGCGGTCGTGCAGCTTGTTTACGGCAAATTCAGGATACCATTTATAATATATATTTCAATATGCAAATAAAACGCGTTGACAAAATTCGCTCGCGAATTTATAATACTGTCATATCCGGGGTGATTTTATGAGAGTTAAAAGGAAAAAACACGGCGCCGAACGGCTTGAAGCCTGCGCCGAAATTGTGGTTGAAGATATTGCCGCCGCAAAGGGCAACCCCGCAAATCTTTTTGCGAGCGATGCACCGGTAAGAATAGAAATAGGCTGCGGTAAGGGCGATTTTATAGTCGGTACCGCTGCAAAAGAGCCGAATGTGAATTTTCTCGCAATAGAGCGCGTGAGCGATGTACTTGTTACCGCCGCCGAAAAGGTGCGCGATGCGGGGCTTGCCAATGTCAAGGTCTGCTGCGCCGATGCAAAAAACCTTGCGGAGCTTTTCGGTGAGCATACCGTCGACCGCATCTACCTTAATTTTTCTGACCCGTGGCCAAAGGCGCGCCACTATAAGCGCCGCCTTACATACCGGGATTTTCTTGCGATTTACGAGAAAATTCTCGTTGACGGCGGGCAGATATATTTCAAAACCGATAACCGCGGACTTTTTGATTTTTCGCTCGATGAGTTTCGCGAAACGGGCTGGACTGTTGAAAAGGTTACTTATGACCTGCACAATTCCGAATATAACGAGGGAAATGTTATGACGGAATATGAACGTCGTTTTTCATCTATGGGGACACCCATCAACCGTCTTGAAGCACATAAATAATCTGTGAAAAAAGCGCGGATGCACCGTTTTCGCCCTCGACCGCCGGGGGGTAAAAACGGTACATCTGCATTTTTTATTCCGAAAATTACAAAAATGTGCCCGAATATTACATTCTTTGCATAAAACAGAGATTTTTGCTATAATTTAATTGCAAAGCGCAGGAAAAATAAATTTTTTATTGAAAATACGCAATGCAACAGTTCATAGCGTGACTTTTCGCTTGATTCTGTTATAATCGAATTGAAAGGACGGTGTGCTTATGGCGAAAATCGCAAAAAACATCAAGACTTTTCGCACCGAAAATAATATGACTCAGGATGCGCTTGCCGAAAAACTCAGCGTTACGCGCCAGACTATTTCAAGCTGGGAGAACGGCAGAACGCAGCCCGATATCGATATGCTTGAAGCGCTCTCCGCTGCGCTCAATACCGATATTGAGGCGCTCATATACGGCAAAAAGCGCAATGTGGGGCTTGAGGATGACGGCAAACAGCGCAGTAAAAAGATGCTGACCGTAATTCTTTCGGTAATCGGTACGCTGCTGCTGACGGCGGGCGTTATAATAATATTCTTTGACTTCTGGCAGAGGGTGGCGGAGCTTCTCAAAAATATACTTGCATTCCTGCCGCTTGCCGCGGGCGCGGGCTTCGGTCTGTTTGCGGCATTCTCCAAAAAGAAAAGTATGCTGCTGCGAGAAAGCGCGGGCATTGTGTGGATGGCGGGCGTAATCGCAACCAACGCGCTTGTAAACTCAATTTATTTGGTGGATTTCGGCTTCGGCAATCTGTTCCTTGCCGATGTGCTGCTTACCTTGCCTGCGGTATTTCTGCTTGATGCCGCAGCTCCGTTTACCGTAAGTATGGTTATGGTGAGCTGGTGGCATATTATAGGTGTTGACGGCTTCAATTCACTGTCGGTAAATACTTCACTTGTTCTCTGCAACATAATTTCATTTGTGCTGCTTGCGGTTTTGGGCGTGTTTGCATTCAAAACCCATAAGCAGCAAAAGCAGTACACACAAACTCTGTTTATTTTAGCTGCTGCGGTCAATTATGTAATATTTACCGTGTTCGGTGACTTTGCGGAAATCGGTATTGTCGGTGCGCTTGCGGCGCTATTACTTATAAACTGCACCGCCGGCTATTCAAAAGTGCTTTCAAGAATATCCGACGCCGCACTCGCTTTTGCTATGGTGATCTGTGTATATCTGTCATGGGATTTTACCGTGTACAGTTTCGCCTACGAGCTTGATTTATTCTCAAAGATTTATACAGCCATACAGATTATAAGTGTTGTAGCCCTTGCGGCACTCGGCACGGCAGCGGCTGCAAAGAATTTCAAAAAGAACAAACTCCGCCTGCTGCGCTGTATGTTCGTTTTGGGAATGTTATTCACTTTCTTCGTATTAAGCGGTTACGATGAGTTTATTTACATCTATATTCTTCTGGCACTTGCATACGGCATTACGCTGCTTACAGAGGCATTGGGCGAGGTGGATTTGTTCAAGGTGAATGTCGGTCTTTTAACGATTTGTGCCGCGGTGGTTTGCGTGCTGTGGTCTATCGACCTGTCCGTAATCACAATCGGTATCGTATTCGTTGCATCGGGCGCGGCTCTGCTTACGGTGAATGCGGTTACAATTAAAAAGATGAAAAAGACAAAAGAACAGTTAAGTGTTGCCGGCGGCGAAAGCGAGGTGCGTGACGATGCGTAAAGCAGCTGCAATAATACTTGTTTTAGTCCAGCTTGCATTCCCGCTGTTCCTTACCGGGCGCGATATTCGGCGCGAAAATGAGCGTGAGCTTTATTCAAAGCCGATAAAAATTCGCATAAGTGAATACAGCATAAGTGAAACCCCGACGAGTGAAGGCGTTATAGAAGAAGACAATATATACGGCAGTATAGATCTTATACTTCGTTTCAATACACAGGATGAATACTACTATATATATGACGAGCCGTTTCTTGATGTCGATGTCGATTCGGAAGGCTTTGCGGTGTTCACCCCCTCTGAGAATAAGCCCGACGGCGATTATATAAATGTCCGCAAATACGGTGTTGACAGTTATTTCGATATAGAGAAAAGCAAGACTTTCAATCTATGCAACTATACCGATGAAGATTTTTGGTGGTGGGTGAATGTGAACCTTGACAACACCGTAACCGTAAACGGCGTTACACATACCGTTTACGCGGAAGCCCTGCTTTATGACGGCGAGCTGACTATTACCGCCCTGAATGTTGACGGCGAAAGCGTGCCGCTTATAAGTGTTAAGGAGGTTTTAATATGAGCAAAAAAGTATCGAGAATCATAGGCATAATAATGCTTGCGGCTGCCGTGATATTTGTGATTATCGCGCTTACGCACCCCGAAATGTCAATGCCGTTCAATAACGGGGTAACTTACGCCATATATGCAATTTACGCGGCACTGACGGTGTTGCTGCTTATCGCACCGTTCAAAAAGAGTGGGAAGATATAATGAGAAAATCAAAATTTTTACAGATTTTTGCAGGCGTCCTTACTGCCGTATTTGTATGGGGTATTGCTCCGCTTTTTGCAGGAGTGTTCGTATTCGGTGATTTGCTTGACTTTGCGGATACGGGAATACTGCCGTTTGTTTATCCGTTGTTTTTCTGTGCAGTCCTGATTGCAGTCGGCATTTATGCCGGCAAAAGGAACAAGCCGTATTATTTCAAATCCGCGCTCATTTCTTTTGCTTCTCCGGCAGGATTCGGCTTGCTTTTGTGGGTAATTCAATTAATCGGAGAATTTATCACCGGCTCTTTTGCTTCGCCGCTTGTTTTTCTCGGCTTGCCGGCAGCATTGCCGTTAAGTGTTGCCGAGGGTATGTATGAAAGCCTTGATAATTTCGGCTTGAAAAGCTACGATACAATAACAACGGTAATAGTTATTGCCGCTATGGCAATACCGATCGCTGCGGGATTTATCGGGTCAATAGTTTTATATAAGAGAAACACAAAAAAGATTAACAGCATAAAATAAGAAGGTTGTGACAAATCGTTTTGTCACAACCTGTTTTTGATTTTACAGCTTCACTTTGAATACAAGCTTTGTAACCTTTTTGCAGTCGCCGCTCTGCTGGCAGGGGGCGTGTGCATCCTCGGGGAAGAATACCGCGAAATATCCTTTTTTAAGCACTACGGGCAAATTGCTTTCGTGTGTCATAAATGCAATATCGCCGTCGGGTGTGAAATCTTCGGTAATGCTGCACTCCTTAAAGGGTGCCCAGCCTATCATTTCCTCGCCCTCAAACATAAGCTGCACATCGGCATATTTGCGGTGTGATTCGTATTTCAGCGGTGAATCTTTTTTTGTTTCATAGGTGGAAACATTGCACCACAAAACATCTTCTTCCACGGTGATTTTGCCGTGCTCAAACGGATTTGCGGCGTATTCCTTATACGCTTTTTCCACTCTTTCAAAGCCGGGGAGTCTGTCAAAATACAGGCTCATATTTTCAACGGTATCAAGAATCATTTGTTGTCGACCTCTTCAATATATTTTTTTCTTTCGGCTTTTTCGTTGGCGGGCAGTGTGTAGTTGTAAATAGCAGTCCACACCATAACGCACAGGAAAAGCGCGGGGATAGCGTAAAACGCCGTTGAAAGCTCTATGACCTCGGCTTTTGCAATAAATGCACCAATGGAGCTTTGCAGAAGGTCCGCAACGGAAACCGTGCCGTCAACAAGCGGGGCGGCGAGCGATTCAAACGCAAATTTGAACATAACCGAAGCGCCTATGCCTGCGAGCGATGAATAGTAGACTTTGCGGTTATCCTTGGCAACGAATGCGATGACCGCGGTAACTACTGCTATAACCGCAATAAGTATTGCAATTATAACGAGTGTGATCGCCGAGGTTTTCAGCACATCGAGCGCGGAATTGCCGCTTGCGGACTCTCCGAAGCTTTTCACAATATTGCCGAGCTCGTAAAGCGAGGTGCTGTCCTCAATATACTGCGGAGAAACGCCGCCGTTTTCGGCAAGCACCTTCTGTGCTGATTCGTAGCCCTTGCCTGCGAGTGCCTGAATAAGCAGAGCCATAGAGGGCGATGAGAACTTGTAGTAGATCGTAGATAAAAATGTCAGCGCGGGTATTACTATAAGCGAGCCGATAGCTGCAACCGCCTTATAAATATATTTCATTTTTATCTTCCTTTCTTAAATTATTTCCACGATGAATTGAGCTGAACCGTGCGGTTGAAAACGGGAGCATCCTTTGTGCTGTCCTTATCCACACAGAAGTAGCCGCTTCTCATAAACTGGAACGCATCGAGCGGTTTTGCATCAATAAGACTTTCTTCAATAAGGCAGTCCTTGAGCACAACGAGCGAATCGGGATTGATTACCGAAACAAATTCCTCATCGGGAACGCCTGCGGGGTCTTCAACATTAAAGAGTCTGTCGTAAAGTCTGACTTCTGCCTTGAACGCCTTTGGACCTGCCCAGTGAATAGTACCCTTGACCTTTCTGCCGTCGGGAGCGTTGCCGCCCTTTGTTTCGGGGTCGTATGTGCAGTGAATAACGGAAACCTCACCGTTTTCATCGGTCTCACAGGATGTGCAGGTGATGAAGTAAGCACCCTTGAGCCTGACCTCGTTGCCGGGGTACAGTCTGAAATATTTTTTAACGGGCTCAGCCATAAAGTCGGTGCGCTCAACAAATATTTCCCTGCCGAATGTAACGGCCTTGGTACCGAGCTCGGGCTTGTCGGGGTGTACCTCCACGGTGATTTTCTCGGTTTTGCCCTCGGGGTAGTTGTCAATAACCACTTTAACCGGGTCGAGCACCGCCATGGCTCTGGGAGCGGAAGCGTTGAGCTCATCCCTTACGCAGCTTTCAAGCAGACCGTAATCAACCACGCTGTAAGCCTTTGAAACGCCGACTTTTTCAATGAAATTGCGGATAGCGGCGGCGGGGTAGCCTCTGCGGCGCATACCGCATATCGTAGCCATACGGGGGTCGTCCCAGCCGCTTACGAGGCGGTCGGTAACGAGGCGGATATTTCTGCGCTTGCTTGTGATGCAGTAGTTGAGGTTGAGGCGCGCAAATTCTATCTGACGCGGTGGCTCCTTAAAGCCTATCTGCTCCACGAACCAATTGTAAAGCGGTCTGTGATTTTCAAATTCAAGCGAGCAGAGCGAATATGTAACACCCTCTTTTGCATCCGAAAGCGGATGTGCAAAGTCGTAAATGGGGTAGATGCACCACTTGTCGCCCGTCTGGTGATGTGAGGTGTGCAGTATTCTGTAAATGGCGGGGTCGCGCATATTGATATTGGGCGAAGCCATATCGATTTTTGCGCGCAGCACCTTTTCGCCGTCAGCAAATTCGCCGTTTTTCATTCTCTCGAATAAATCGAGGTTTTCTTCAACGCTTCTGTCGCGGTAGGGGCTGTTTTTGCCCGGCTCTGTAAGAGTGCCGCGGTATTCGCGCATCTGCTCTGCGGTGAGGTCATCAACATACGCCTTGCCGTCTTTTATGAGCTTTATTGCGCATTCATAAAGAAAATCAAAATAGCTTGAAGCGTAAAGGCACTTGTCCCACTTAAAGCCGAGCCATTCAATATCTTCCTTAATTGACTCGACATACTCAATATCCTCTTTGGCGGGGTTGGTATCGTCAAGCCTGAGATTGCAAACGCCGCCGTATTTCATGGCGGTGGTAAAGTCTATGCAGATAGCCTTTGCGTGACCTATATGCAGGTAGCCGTTCGGCTCCGGGGGAAAACGTGTCTGCACTCTCGTGTTTACGCCCTCCTTGAGTTCTTCATCAATTATGTCGTGAATGAAGTTTGAAATACCTTCTGTTTTTATTTCATCCATTGTGTGTATCTCCTTTTACAGCTCGGCAATTACCGCATTGATTCTTTCGGTAACGGCATCCTTGCCGAGAATGTTCATTATTGAGCAAAGGTCCGGTGTGTTCCTGCGTGAAGTGACTGCAAGGCGCACTACTGTGGAAATGTCGCCCACATGACCCTTGAATTTGTCAGGCTCCTGCTTGTATTCCTTAACATTCGGCGTAAAGCCGAGGGGGTAGCAGATATCCTTGAGTTTTTGGAACCATTCGTCCTTGCCGTCATTTTCATCATAGAGCTTAACATACTCGGTAAGTATGGCTTTTGCATCTGCAGCGGAAATGTTTTCGGGCAGCTCGAATGCGGGGGCGTAGTATTCATCGAACATATACGCGAAATATTCCTTTACCTCGTTCCATTTTGCTATATCCTTGCGGGGCTTGGGGTTTTCGCGGTCGATGTTCACTATCGCGCGTGAACGGGCGGGGTCAGCGGTGAATACCTTGAAGAAATCTTCATCGAATTTTTCAGCCCATTCGGCAACTCTTTGGTAAACGGTGTCGGCGTTCATAACCGAAATAACATTTTTGCTGACATCGTTAAGCTTTATAAGGTCAAAAAGGCAGCCGCTCGAGCTCATCTTTTTAAGGTTAAACGGGTAGTCCATAGCCGCGGCGGCGGGATTCGCTCTGCGCCAGTCCTCAAAGCCGGAGCTTATAAGCGTAAGCAGGTATTCAATAAGGCTCTCTTTCGGGAAGCCCTCCACCACAAAGTAGCTTACCGCCGCCTCGGGGTCCTTGCGTTTTGAAAGCTTGCGCTTGTCGCCGGTTTCTTCATCTATTTTCATAACCTGCGGAGTGTGTGCGAATTTGGGCGCCTTGAAGCCGCACGCCTTGAAAAGTGCTATGTGCTTGGGTACCGACGAAATCCATTCTTCGCCGCGTATAACGTGCGTGGTCCTCATAAAGTGGTCATCGCACACATGGGCGAAGTGGTAGGTGGGGATGCCGTCGGATTTGAGAAGTACTTCGTCAATGGTGTTTTCGGGCATCTCGATTTTGCCGCGAATCATATCCTCAAAGGTGATGCGTCTGTCGTCGCTGCCGTCGGAGCGAAAACGCAGAACATAGGGCTTGCCTGCTTCTATGGTTGCTTTTATTTCATCAAATGAAAGGTCGCGGCACTTTGCGTATTTGCCGAAATAACCGCGTATAAGTGCGCCGTCCTTTTCCTGCTGCTCGCGCAGAGCCGTAAGCTCATCCGCCGTGCAGAAGCAGGGGTAGGCAAGTCCTTTTTCAACAAGTGCCTTTGCAACAGTGTGGTAAACCGCCGCGCGCTGACTCTGGGTATAAGGACCGTAAGCGCCCTTTTCGGTGCCGAAGCCCGTAACGCCCTCGGTAAATTCAACGCCGAAATCGCGCATACCGTCCGTAATGGCGGAAACGCCGTCATCAATTTCACGCTTTTTGTCGGTATCTTCTATTCTTAAATACGAAACGCCGCCGCTCACCTTTGCCGTAAGAACATCCACAAGTGCGCCGAAAAGGCCGCCTATGTGCAGGTAACCAGTGGGGCTGGGAGCGAACCTCGTAACGCGTGCGCCCTCTTGGAGCCCTCTTTCGGGGTATTGCTTTTCAAGGTCTTCCACAGTTGCGGTAATATCGGGGAAAAGCAGCTGAGCGAGTTCTGTGCAGTGATTATCCATTATTGTCTGCTCCAATCGAAAATAATTATCCATAATAAATACATTATGGCAGAAAATGCCGAAAGTATCAAGAGTGTAGAGCAAAAAATTCCATATAATAATGAAAATATTTCATTTTATTGCTTTAATTGTTGACTTAAATGATAATTTATTATAAAATGAGTTGCCGGTAAAATGGGCAGTCGCGCACAGCAATGTGTGAGGAAAGTCCGGGCATCATACGGCAGAGTAACGGCTAACGGCCGCCGAGGGTAACCTTAGGGAAAGTGCAACAGAGATATACCGCCGCTTTTGCGGTAAGGGTGGAAAGGCGAGGTAAGAGCTCACCGGGGCGTCGGAGACGGCGCTGCCATGTAAACCCTGCTTGATGCAACACCGACAGGGGAGTCAGCCGGACAGCGCTTTGGCGCAGCCCCGACGGGTGGCTTGAGCCGTGCGGCAACGCGCGGTCGAGATAGATGATTGCCTTAAAAGACAGAACCCGGCTTACAGTTTTACCGGCATTTTTACGGGGGATTTATGACACATAATCTTGAAAAAGCAGTAAGTATTCTCAATACCGAAAATCTTACGCTTGCCGCGGTGAGTGAAAGCGCCGTTTTGAAATTCACCGAACGCGGCGTTAAACCGCTGCTTGCACTTATAGACGGCGGAAAAAGTCTTGCAGGCTTTTCGGCGGCAGATAAGGTCGTGGGCAAAGCCGCCGCAATGCTTTATGTATTGCTGAATGTAAATGAGGTTTATGCTGCAGTAATAAGTAAACCTGCGCTTGAAACACTTGAGAAATACGGAATTTGCTGCGAATACGGTACACTTACCGATGCAATAAAAAACAGAACAAACACAGGCTTTTGCCCTATGGAAACTGCGGTTCTGAATATTGAAAATCCTGCAGAAGCACCTGCCGCAATCAGAAAAAAACTCGCAGAGCTTCAAAAAAACGAAAAAAGCACTTGACTAATCGGCAATAGAATGATATACTTTACAAGCACTTGGGGGCGTAGCTCAGCTGGGAGAGCGCATGACTGGCAGTCATGAGGTCAAGAGTTCGATCCTCTCCGTCTCCACCATGAAAAAAGCACTTGCTTCGGCAAGTGCTTTTTTCAATGATATCCGTTCCTTGCGGAATGGGTGATATATCTTCGATATGATATCCACCTGCGGTGGATGAGATATGCCTTCGGCATATTAAGGAACGGATATTATCTCATATTTGAGCGAAGCGATAATATATCATACGGCTTTGCCGTATATCATATCGCGCAGCGATATATCATTTGTTCCTGCGGCTTGATGATATACAATTCCTCGCGGAATTGATGATATACCGTTCTGCGAACGGATGATATACAAGGCTTCGCCTTGATAAAAAACAGTGCGGTTTACGAAAAACCGCGCCGTTTCCCTTTTGCCCGAAATCGCAGATTTCGGGCAAACCGGGCAGGTGCGCTGCCCTACAATTTGTTAAATATAAATCTTTCTTTCAAGAAGCACCGCATCGAGCACATCAACGTATCCGTCGCCGTCGAGGTCGGCTACCGCTTTTTGGTAATCGGCGGTTTTCGTGAGGTCCGCGGGTACCGAGCTGTCGCTCGCAAGTGCCGCATTTACCGCTGCCGAGTAATCTTCAACGGTGATTTCGCCGTCGCCGTTCACATCACCCTTGGTGTAAAGCTCTGCCGATTTTACGACTCTGCCGTCTGTTACCGTAACGGTATATGTGCGCGTTACCGCACCGTCGGCTGTTACCGCCATAAGATAAGTACCGTTTGCAGCGTTATCTACATAATAAACATTCGTGCCGTCGGTTTCGCCGTTATAAGCATTCGCAGAATTTTCGGTACCGGTAAGAGTTACGGTGATATTTTCTGCCATACTGTCAGAAACGCCGACAATACCGCAAAGGTATTTTTCGCCGTGATTTGTCACCTTCACAAAGCTCTGACCGTTATATTCAAATGCGGAAATGCTCTGCGCACTCTCGCCTGCTTCGACTGCAAGGCTTTCGTTTATCGCAAGAGTGCCGTCAGAGTCTGCACCCGTGCCGCCGCCGATTGCCTTTGCGCCGCTGCCGCCCGTTACGGTAACTGCGCCGTTATTGATAACAACATCTGCACAGCTGCCGCCCAAGCCGCCGCCTATACCCGCTGCACCCGTGCCGCCGACAGCCGTTATATTGCCGCCGTTGACGGTAAGACTGCCTGCATCCGAAGCCGAGAAGTCACCGCCGATACCTGCAGCACCCTTATCACCGTATGTTACGAGTGCGCCTGCGTTTTCGCCGTTTGACTGCGCATAAACGGTAAGAGAATTGCTGTCTGCAAGCAATATGCCTTTATTTGCCGTAAGTGTTACACCGTCGGCAATAACAAGAGTGACATCACCCGAAATTTCAACGGGACTGTCAAGCACGGTGTCTGCGGTCACAAAATACCAATTATCAGTGAGCACCGTTTCGCCGTCATATATTGCAAAGCCATTCGGCAGGTCTCTTTGTGTGCCGTTTTCGTCAATATAGCCCTTTTCTTCACCGATGAAAACGCCTTTATTTTCGCCGTTTGAGGTGAAATAAACATTCAGCTGACCGTTTTCTTCAATCGCAATGCCGTTTGCAGCATCAAACACCGCACCATCGGCAATAACGATGTTTACATTTCCGCGCACGGAGAGGGATTCTGCAAGAGTGCAGCTTTCGTCAACATAAACCCATTCGCCGGCAAGCTCCGTCTGCCCTTTATAAATTGATGCATCATCGGGCAGCGCGTGCGCCGCGTTTTCACTGTCAAGATAAGGCAGCAGAAGCGTTCCTGCAAGTTCGCCTTTGTTCTCGCCGTTCGAAGTGCCGTAAACCGTCGGTACACCGGATGCCGGGCAAAGAATGCCGTTTACCGCATTAAGTGTCACACCGTCTGCAAGCACCATGCAGGCGCCATCACGGAAGATAAGCAAAGCTTCTGTCTCAGCGGATTCGTCAACATAGTACCATGTATCTTCTTCAAGAACGGTATCGCCGTTATAAATGCGACCGCTCTCGGGGAATAAAACAGTATCACCGTTTTCATCAACAGCCGAAGCATCAAAGAACAGAACTTCTTCTGTCTTGCTTTGAACACTGCTGAAGAGCGTATCATCGCAGACTATATTGGTATCGGGGACTGCGGCGCGCATTTTATCGCCGAAACTTACTGACGCACCTTTAACTGCACATTTACCGCCTGTAGCGCGGGCATAAACTCTGCCGCCGAGTACATTCAATACCGAACCTTCACCGCCGAAACCGATGCCGCTGAACTTGCCTCCATCGTCACCGTATGCGAAAACATTGCCGCCGTATATAGTCACGGTGGTGCCGTCACCGCCTATGCCTATGCCGCCATTATTGCCGTATGCAATGACCGTACCGTCGTATATAGTAACCGTACCGCCGACATCAAGAGTTTCGCAGCCGATACCCGCACCGCCCGAGAAGCCGTGCGCTTCAACATAACCGTTCCAGATAACCACGGTGCCCATTATCGTTTCGGGATCGTCATTGCTGCCGATTGCCGCGCCGTAGTCGCAATCGTCAATATCTTCAGGATTGCCGTTAAAGAAAGTATATGCAAGAAGTTTGCCTTTGTTATCGCCTTCGGACTGTGCCGTGACGGTCAGAGTGTCACCGCCTGCCACGGTAATGCCTCTGTTTGCCCTGAGTGTTGCATTGTCACCGAGAACAAGCAGCACATCCCCCGAAACGGTTATCCTGGAAGCTGCGGTTCTGCTGCTGCCCGCAAACCAGACGCCCTCAGTCAGAACGGTTTCGCCGTTATAAAGATGTGCATCCGACGGAACAAGGCAGCTGCTGCCGTTTTCATCGAGATAAGAAAGTGCGTCGCCGACGAATTTGCCTGCATTTTCATCGGTTGAGAATGTGCCGATATTCGGCTCATAACCGAAATAACCGGCATTACCTTTAAGCGTTACACCGTCGGCAATAAGAAGCGTAACATTCTCTTTCGGAATTGAGAATACATCGACCGAGTTATTTTCAAGAACAAGATAATATGAACTGTTCAGGGTTGTTGTATTCTTTGCATAAACCGTAACAGAGTCGGGAATGGCGTGGCTGCCGCTGCCGTCAGTATATTCACTGAAAATCTGACCTGTCACCCGACCTGCATTTTCACCGACTGAAAGCGGGCAGATATCGAGGCTTGCGCTTTCGGTCAGGTAGATTCCCTTAGGCGCATCAAGTGTTACGCCGTCGGGAATTATGAAGTGCACATCACTTCGAAGTATCATTGCGGCATCCAAGGTGAAGTTTTCCTGCACATAATACCACCCTGCCGCGGGAGAGGTCTGACCGGTATAGTATTTAACATATTCCGGCAAGGTCTTTCCGCAGGCTTCTGTCAGCCTTTCGCCGCTGAAAGTGCCTTTGTTTTCGCCCTTCGAGAGTGTATAAAGCGTAAGCGTGCTTCCGGCAGTCATCAGGTACCCCTCAGCGGCGTTAAAAGTTACGCCGTCATACAAAAACAGCGAAACATTACCGTCTAAAAGAATCGGTGCTTCGGCAGTCACATCTTCGGTAACAAGATAACCCTGCGTAAGTCTTTTTTCACCGTTATATAAACCGAGACCGGACGGGAACTTACCGCCTTCGCCTTCGTTATTATAGCAATAATAGATTTCGCCCGTGAAAATGCCTTTGTCTGCCCCGAGCGACTGCGTGAGTATTGTCGGTGCGCTGTCACCTGTGACAAGCAGACCTTTCGCCGCATTCAGTTCAATACCGTCGGCGAGAATCAGCGTAACACCTTCCGGAACAAATATCGGATCATTTACTGTGTAACTTTCGCGCACATAATAGGTGCGATTCTTTTTAAGCGAGGTTTCACCGTTATAGGCAAGAGTATCGGCTGTCATCATCTGCTGTGTGCCTTCGGCATCATAGTAATGCCCGTCAAAAATAAACGCAGCAGATTTTCCTTTGAAATATGATATGTTCCGGTTCGGGCCGAAGATCCATTCATCTGTATTCCGACAGTAAGCGACCAACCCGTTAGCCATATAAAAACTGCCGGTTGTAATGTTGGTAGAAGAACTGTCGTAGAAGCCCGGACCGATCACCGCGTTGCCATGGCCGTATGCCCAAACCGTGCCGCCGGTAATTGTCACATCAGCGCCGGAACTGTAACTGCCGCCGCCTATACCCGCTGCATCTTCGCCGCCGTTTGCTGTTACAAAACCGCCGTTTATCGTAACGCTGCCGCCGCTTGTGTTTACTGCCGGCGTTGTAGCTATTGAACCGCTCCATGCTTTTGCACCTGCGCCGCCGCCTATACCTGCCGCTTCGTAACCGCCGTTTGCGGTCACAATACCGCCGTTTACCGTAACTCTGCCGCCGTTTCCGTGCCATCCGCCGCCTATACCTGCCGCCCCGTAACCGCCGTTTGCAGCGATATTGCCGCCGTTGATTATTACGGTTCCGCAGGTGCCTTCCGAACCGGAACCGATAGCGGCATAATCCAACGGAGCGTTAAATTTCACTTTACCCATGCGGTCGCCCGTTGACTGGGCATAAATACAGAGTTTATTGCCGCCGGTCACATTGATGCCGCGGCTGAAGAGCACATCGGCACCGTCAGCCAGCACCAGATGAACCGTTCCGTTGACGGTAACGCGCTCATTACAGCCCTTGTCACTTACAAAATACCAGCCGCTTTCAAGTGTTGTTTCGCCGTTATAATAATTGAAACCGTCGGGCAGTTCACAAAGTGCACCGTTCTCATCGATGTATTTATGCGAGGACATTCCGAAGCCCTCAATAACGCCCTTTTCGTCGCCGTTGGATTCGGTGTAAAATTCAAATGAGGAGTTGCTTTCGACAGCGAAAATATCGGCTTTCAGCGTCACACCGTCTGCAAGCAGAAAAGCAACTTTTCCGTTCGCTGTCAGAGTACCGTTAACCGTGTAATCTGCGCTGACATAGTATGTTCCCGCTGCAAGCTCGGTCTCACCGTTATAAATGTTAAAATCGGGAACCGTTACTGCCTCGCCCTGCTCATTATACATAAGCGTCGGCAGCATACGCCCCTTCGTTTCGCCGAAAGATGTTGTTAAGATTCGAAGATTGCTTCCGACCCGTCTGCCGCCGTTTCTTAAATCAAATGTCACACCGTCTTCAAGGATTAAAGTAACTTTTCCGGTTACAGTCAGAATATCGTCGGGTGTACAGCTTTCGGTAACATAATATGTTCCTGCGGCAAGTGCGGTCTCGCCGTTATATACGGGATGATCGACAATACTGACATCTGCGGTTTTTCCCTGCTCATTAAACGCAAGCCCGCCCGGCATGCGCCCGTGCGCATTTCCGAGGGATGTTGTGTAAACATGAAGATTATTTCCGGTCTGTCTGCCGTATTCCGTTACATCGACCGAAACACCGTCGGCAAGTACAAGCTGCGCTTCGCCGGAAGCGGTCAATTTACCGTCGGGCTCAAAATCATCTATTGCAAAATAAAAACCGCTGCTTAATGTTGTTTCGCCGTTGTAAAAACCGATATATGCGGGAAAAATCTTTTCGGTACCGTTTTCATAATAGGTGCAGGGACCGATAAGAACATCCGTCGCAGGATTGCTTTCATAACCGACACGCCAGCCGTAATTGAAAAACTGCTGCTGGGGCGTATCAAAGTTAAAAACGCACAGCCCGTCGGCAACAGTCACATCGCCGCCGGTAACCGCAATCTTTCCGACAGCGTAGGTATAGCCGCCCGCAAAAAGAACAGTCGCGCTGTGTTCGCCGTATTCGCCGGAGCCGATTGCAGAGCCGTAATACTCATCACATTCGGCTTTAACAATACCGCCGTAAACCGAAATACTTTCAGCAGAGCCGCCATAGCCGCCGCCGATACCGGCTGCACCCCAGCAGCCGACGGCACTGACTTTTGCACCGTAAATATTTACGGTACCGCAATTATTTGAAAGAGCGGGGAGGGTCTCGGTATCGCATCCGCCGATACCTGCCGCATAATCGCCGCCGACAGCACTGAGCTTGCCGGAAGAACCCTTTTGCCCGTAAATATTCAAGGTGCTTCCCTCGGGAACGTAGATTGCCGCTTCGCCTTCATTTTCACCGGTGACGGTCAGCTTTGCCCCGTCACAGAGAATAAGGTTGACAGTACCGACAACGGATGCGCTGCCGCTGAGCGTAATATCGCCCGCAGCAACATAGATACCGTTCTGCCACAGACAGCAATTTTCGTCAATCGGCGTATAATCATCGGCAGTTTCTGCCGTGCCGCCCTGACCGATAAAAGTCACAGGCGCCAAGTCGGCAGGCTCACCCTCGGGCAGTTCACCGGCGAATGCAGAAAACGGCATCACACCGATGAGCATTATCACCGCAAGTAAAATACTCAATAATTTTCTTTTCATAAAAACACCTCGCAAAGCTTTTGCAAATAAATCGCATATACAATTATACATTTTAAGTATATCACACCATTAAAAAAAATAAAAGGGTGTTGATAAATATAATGCGTTTTATATTCCGAACGCTATGCAACACTCGTTTTTTATGTCATCACGCGCAAGCATACATTCCCCGGGTCATAAATGATTAAAACCTTGCACAATCGGATTTTATTATGTATAATTACATTGTTTACGATAAGACCCAAAACCGAGGAACGCGAAACGGGGGATATCAGCTTGAATATCAAATCGAACAATCTTGAAGAATGTATGCAGAATATTTTTTACGGCGATACCGTAAAAAATGAAACCGTAATGTTCCTTGAAAAAGGTGAAGCGAAAGATTTACTGTTCAAAATTGATAGGGTACTGTCCGTTACATCTTATGACGGTACTGTTTCCTATGCAGAGGGCGTAGATTATGAAGTGCGAAACGGCAGGCTCGTGTGCCTTGACGGCGGCTCCGTTCCGTGTATTACGGGCGAAGTGTTCTACAACTGCAAGGACTCTATAATCAATATAAATCGCGGCGGCAAAACCGTGCCGCTTTACTGGGGCGAGGGCACTGCAATGACGCGGTGGCAGCTGAATGTTACATATACGCACAGCGATGAGTGGAGCGGTTACACCGCGGAATGTGCCGCGCAGACCTTAAAGCCGTTCCTCGATAAACTTGTAAACGGTGAGGATGTTACCGTCATATTTTACGGCGATTCCATAACCTACGGCGCAAACGCAAGTGCCGTTGTGGGCGTTCAGCCCGGGCAGATGCCGTACACGGTACTGTTCACCAAAGCGCTTGCAGACCTGTACGGGTACAACATAAGATATATCAATACAAATCTTCCCAAGACCGCTCAACTGCCTGCTGATTATAATACGGGCGCGGCGCACAACATTACATATATAAATCCGTCGGTCGGCGGCTGGTCATCAACCGACGGTAAAGATAAATATGATATTTATGTTGAGCCGTTCATAGAGCGGTACGGCTGCGACCTGTTCCTGCTTGCGTTCGGTATGAATGACGGCGGCAAATCTCCCGAAGAATTTTACGGCAACGAAAAAGAAATTCTCGACAGAGTTATAAAGCAGTCGCCCGGTGTCAGCCTGCTGCTTATGGCTGCCATGGTACCCAATCCCGACGGTATCGGCTGGTACGGTAATCAGCCTGCGCAGGAAAAAACACTGCTTGAGGGTGCAGACGAGTATAATAAAAACGGCACTCCCTGCGCCGTTGTCCCCATGGGGTCTGTTTCTCTTTCTGTTCTCAAACATAAGCGCTTCTGCGATTACACGGGCAACAATATCAATCATCCCAATGATTTTTTCAGTCGTGTGTATGCGCAGACTCTGCTGCAATGCGTTGTCGGGTATGAAAATATTAAGGAGACGGATGTGAATGAATAAAATTGAATATGCAATTGACCAAAATGCCGGTTTATTCAATTACTACGGTGTGAACTACACTGCCGACGGCTATTGCAGTGGTCATATCGTGTTTGAAACATTCAAGGGCGAAACAGCGGAGGTGGATTTTTTCCTCGAGCCGGGCGAAAATGCGACCTTTTACAGCTATATCGACGGTTTTTTGAACAAAGCAAAAAATCAGGCAGTTAAAACGGTTTCCGTTGAAAATATTACGGGCAAAAGCTTTGTTTTGCACGGCATAAAAACCTTCCACGGGAACAGTCGGAGAAATCAGACAAAACTTTAAGAGTATCAGGTCGGAGTGAGCTTTATGCCGAAAAGTTATGTAATAAACTCAAAAAAAGCGGAGGCGGCAATAACCGCTTCGGCAGACAGCCGCATAGCTGCCGGTACACTTACCGGTGCGCACGCCGTCGTTCTGCAGAACGGCAGGCAGGTAATCAACAAAACATTCGGCTTATACGGGGTCGGCGGCAAAGCGCTCGACGGCAATGCGGTTTACAGAATCGCCTCCATGACTAAGCCGATAGCCGCCGCTGCGCTTCTTATAGAGCACGACAGAGGCAATCTCAGCATTTATGATGACCTTGCGAAGTATATGCCGGAATTTGCCGGGATGTATATTTCGCAAAAGGATGAAAACGGTGCCCCCGCAACAGATGAAAACGGGCTTATGAAAAAGGGCGAAAAAGCCGAAAACGGCATCAAGCTCTATCAGCTTGTTTCTCATGTAAGCGGAGTGGGTGAGGTCAACATTAAAGCAATAGGAAAAGACAAATGTACCTGCAAAACCGCGGCTGAATGGCTTGCTGCACAGCCGCTTGTATTTGAGCCCGGCTCGCAGCAGCAGTATTGCACAGGCGCATTCGATGTTGCGGCAAGGGTCATTGAAATAACAAGCGGAATGGAGTTTTCCGAATACATCAAAGTCAATATTTTCGATAAGCTCGGTATGACGGATACTACATTTGAGCCGACCGGGGAGCAGTTTTCGAGAATGGTGGGTATTCACAATTTTGCCAACGGTAAAGCGTTTAATGAAAAAACCGTTCCCGGCTGTGTTTTCGGAGGATTTCCGGCAACATACCACGCGGCAGGAGCAGCGCTGGCATCAACGGCGGCTGATTATATGAAATTCGCGCAGATGCTTCTTAACGGCGGCAGGGCGGAGGACGGCACCGTGATTCTTTCCGAAGAAACGCTTAAACTTATGTCAACTCCCGTTCCCGATGAAAAACGCGCCGATGATACTCTGTGGGGACTCGGCGTTCGTGTCATAGTTAAACCGGGAAACACGCTTCCCGTGGGTTGCTTCGGCTGGAGCGGCGCTTACGGCTCGCATTTCTGGGTCGACCCCGTAAACAAAGTCGTTGCCGTATATATGAAAAATTCCGCCTATGACGGCGGCGCGGGGAATAAGTCGGCAAGCGAATTTGAAAAGGATATTATGAAAAGCTTTGAATAAATTGAATGGGGCGATATTATGTCAGTGTTAACAGATATTTCCGAGCTTGTGCAAAAGGGTAAGGCAAGAGATGTGCAGGCGCTTATCGAGCAAGCTCTCGGTGAAAAAATCACCGCAAAGGATATTCTCAACAACGGACTTTGCGCGGGTATGAACGCTGTCGGCGAAAAGTTCAAAAACAATGAGATTTATGTTCCCGAGGTGCTTATTGCCGCAAGAGCTATGAACAAGGGCACCGAAACGCTAAAGCCCTACCTTGTGGCAGAGGGCGTGGAGCCCATAGGCAAAGCCGTAATATGCACTGTGCAGGGCGATATGCACGATATAGGCAAAAACCTTGTCAAGATGATGTTCGAGGGCTCGGGTATTGAGTGCATAGACCTCGGCACGGATGTTGATGCCGCAAAAATCGTGGAAACCGTAAAAGAAACGGGCGCAAAAGTAGTCTGCCTTTCGGCGCTGCTCACCACCACTATGGTAAACCAAAAGGTCGTTATAGATGCGCTTATGGAGGCAGGCATACGCGATGATGTTACGGTTATGGTCGGCGGCGCTCCCGTAAGCGAAAAATATGCCGAAGAAATCGGTGCGGATATTTACACCAACGATGCCGCGAGCGCAGCGGCTGCGGCGGTCGAAGTTTTTAAAAGCAAATGATAGCGGTTGTTCTGCACAAGCAATATACCGTTTAAGTGGATGCCGCCGGAAAGATACAACATGATTTGCGGTATTCTTGATAGGTTTAACAAAAAATACAATACTTGATTTTATTCTGCTTTTTGAATATAATAATAGAGAAAGGTGGTGCCGATATGATATACACAACCGATGAAATCAAAAGAATAATTACTCCGATTGCGCTCAAATACAATCTTAAAGCAGTATTCCTTTTCGGCTCGTATGCTCGCGGCACCGCAACCGAAAACAGCGATATAGATTTGCTTGTCGATACAGCGGGAACGGATCTTGATACGCTTTTTAAACTCGGAGCGTTATATATGGATTTAGCCGAGGCATTGTGTAAAGAGGTGGATGTTGTTACCGTTTCATCACTCGAGCAGCCTGTAATGAGGCACAGTGAAATTGCTTTTCGTGAGAATATTGCAAGGGAAAGGATGAATCTGTATGCAGTCGCCTGATTTACAGAGAATTTCACATATCAGAGATTATTGCGTTGAAATAGCGAATACAATCGAAAGATACGGTAAATCATTTGAAGTGTTTTCGGGTGATTTTGATTATCAAAAATCGGTTTCGTTCAGTATATTGCAAATAGGTGAGTTGAGCGGAAAACTGTCAGAAGAATTCAGGACTGAAACCGCTCACCTTGTACCGTGGGCGTCAATTAAAGGTATGCGTAATCTTTTTGCTCATAACTACGGCTCAATGGGGCGCGATGTGATTTGGAAAACGGCGAACGAAGATATACCCGCCTTGCTTGCTTTCTGCAATCAGGCTTTGCAGGATTAATAGTGCATTGTTTATTGAGCACGCTTCGGCGTGCTTTCTGCATTTGAATTTTGTAGGGGGATAATATTGTGCAATACTTATCCGAAGAAATTATAGAAAAATGCGTGGATATGCGCGATGCCGCAGAGGCGGTCAAGCTTGCATACGCCATGGCTGAAAAGGGACAGATAGTTACACCTCTGCGAACAGTCATACCGGCACAAAAAGGGTCGCTGTTGTTTATGCCCGCATATTCTGCGCAACTCGGCTTTGCGGTGCTTAAAAATGTAAATGTTTTTCCCGAAAATGCCGATAGCGGACTTGCGACCACTCCTGCCGAAATTTTGCTTATTGATGCAAAAAACGGCTATGTGCTTACAATGCTCGACGGTACTTATGTAACGCAGCTCAGAACAGGTGCGGCAAGCTGCGCAGCTTTCGATTTGCTTGCGAAAAAAAGCTGCAAGAAGGGTGCGCTTATCGGCACGGGCGGTCAGGCGCAGGCTCAGCTTGATGCAATGCTGACTGCACGCGAGCTCAAAGAAGTGAGCATTTTCAGCCGCAATTATGAAAAATGCGCGGCTTTTACCGAAAAAATGAGTGCAAAATTTGCGGAGTCCGGCGTTAATTTCGTGTGCGCGAAAAGTGCAGATGAATGTGTGACGGATGCCGACCTTATTATTACCGCCACCACGGCTTCAAAGCCGGTTTTTGACGGCAGCCTTGTCAAAAACGGAGCTACGGTGAGTTGTATAGGCACTTACGAGCCGCATAAGCACGAAATTGACCCGGTACTGATTGCCCGCGCGGATAAAATATACTGCGACTCAAAAGAGGCGGTGCTCAGCGAATCGGGCGACATACTTATCCCCATAAGCCGCGGTATTATAAGCGAAAATGATATTTTCGGCGGCTTGGGCGAGGTGGTAAACGGCACGCTTTCCGGCAGGGAAAACGATGACGAAATAATAGTGTTTGAGTCGGTCGGCATAGCGGCGCAGGATTTGACAACTTCGGTAATGATTTATCAAAAAGCTCTTGTATCATAATAAGACACATATTTTTAAAGTATTTGATATTTATTTGCAGATTATCCGACGGCTCTTGACAAGTGACCGTTTGGACACTATAATAAAGGTGTCCAAACGGTCACTATCTGTATTCGGGGGTTGCTATGGAGAACACAACTAAAGAAAAAATACTTGATGCGGCACTTATCAGTTTTGCGGAAAACGGCTACAAGGGCACAAATCTGCGCGATTTTGCCGCAAGTATGGGTTTGAGTAAATCCGCGCTGTATAAGCACTATGAAAGTAAAGAGGATATCTGGAATGCCGTGATCGACGAAGTGGAGGGGTATTACAATTCGCGCTTCGGCTCTGCGGAAAATATGCCCGAAATACCGAGAACCGCCGCGGAATTTAAAGCACTTGTAATGAGAATGGTAAATTTCACCGTTCACGATGAAATAATCATACTCACCCGTAAAATCCTTTTGACAGAGCAGTTTCGCGATGACCGCATACGCGGTATTGCAACCGGGCATTTTAATACCGGACTTGAATTGCTTTTTACAAATATATTTGAGGGTATGATGCAGAACGGCTCAATTAAAAAAGATGACCCCAATATGCTCGCATTCGCATTCACCGCCCCCATATCCTCGCTTGTGCTGCTTTGCGACCGCGAGCCCGACAAAGAGCCTGAGATTATGCAGAAAATCGAAGCGTTTACAGAGCATTTTATACGGATGTATGAAAGAAGATGACCGGATTATGAAAGAGTATTGCGAAAAGCTGTTCCCGACACTGAAACGGTGGAGGCAATAAAGGCTATGGTTGCCGACAGTATCACAGTCAGCCGAATATTATTTTCCCTGTTACTGCTTGCTTTTAAGTCGAATTCGTATCCTTTTTTTGTGCTTTATCTTTTGTGCGGCATAACCGATGTGCTGGACGGCTTTGTCGCGCGAAAACTGCACACGGAAAGCGAAAATGGCGCAAGGCTCGACAGCATGGCGGATTTGATTTTTGCGGTTATCTATGCCGTAAAAATACTGCCTTTACTGAATATTCCGCTTTGGGTATGGATATGGGCGGCGATAATTGCGGTAATAAAAGTTACGGGTATTGCCGTTGCAAGCATAAAGGCGAAAAAATTGACTGTTGAGCATTCATTCGGCAATAAGCTTACGGGGATCTTGCTGTTTCTTCTGCCGCTGTCGGTTCATGTTGCAGATGTGAAATACGGGGCGGCGGTTGTATGTATTGTCGCAACGGCTGCCGCATTCAAAGAAATCATAAGTATAAAAAATTGCAGTAATAAAAAATCGGAAAGAAGATATATTTTATGAAATTAAGCGGATTTTTGCTCGTTGTGAAAGATATAAAACAAGCAGAGAAGTATTATCACGATCTTTTCGGTCTTGAAACACTCCGGGATAATGACGGCAATATGATTCTGTCCGGCGGTCTTGTTTTGCAGGAGGAAAAATACTGGCGCGGTTTTATCGGCAAAGATATTATTCCGCAAAACAATGCCTGCGAGCTGTATTTTGAGGAAGAAAACCTTGATGCTTTTTATGAAAAGCTGAAAACATTATACCCGGAAACGGAGTTTGTAAATTTGCCGATGACACACAGTTGGGGGCAGCGTGTGGTGCGCTTTTATGATCCGGACGGAAATCTGATTGAAGTCGGAACACCGGTGTGAAAAGAGGAAATATGATAGAAACGAAACGCTTGAAAATATATCCTGCTTCCAAAGAACAGATGGAAGCGTTTATTGCCGCACAGTCGGTCGATGTACTGAAAGCGGCTTATTCGGAAATGCTGGAGGGTGCTTTGACACATCCCGAACAGTGGGAATGGTATGCAATATGGATGATTGAGCTTAAAGACGGCACTCATATCGGTGAGCTGTGCTTTAAGGGCATTGACGAATCCGGCTCTACCGAAATAGGCTATGGCATTGCCGAAAATTATCAAGGATACGGATATGCAACCGAAGCAGTATCTTCAATTGCGGACTGGGCATTGAAGCAACCCGGCGTATCGTGCGTTACGGCGGAAACGGAAGAAGCCAACATCGCTTCTCAAAAAGTTTTGAAAAAAGCCGGGTTTATTCCGACAGGGAAAGCGGGCGAAGAGGGTCCGCTTTTTGCCCGCTGCATTACCATTCGCCCGGAAGAACATAAAGATTATAAGGGCATCGTATCTCTGATCTTGCGTTCTTTCAAAGAGGGCACGGACTACTCCGACGGCACGGATATCGTTGCGCTGATTGAGGAAATCCGAGATTCCGAATACTATATTCCCGAGCTTTCGTTTGTTGCGGAGCTTGACGGAAAAATCGTCGGGCATTTTCTGTTTTCGCGCTTTCCGCTGTCAAAGACACCGCAGGGCGAACACGTCGGTGCGAATGATACCGATATCGTTATGCTCGCACCCGTATCGGTTCACGCGGATTATTTCCGTCAGGGCGTAGGCTCGGCGATGATACGGCTCGGTATTGAAAAAGTCAAAGAAATGGGCTTTAAGGGCATTACCGTTGAGGGCAACTACCGCTTTTACAATACAGTCGGCTTTGTGACTTCGTCCGAATACGGCATTTATCCCGTCAGCGGATACCCCATGACCGAGCCGAGATGTCAGATGTGTATGGAATTGTATGACGGCGCGCTGAAAGACAGAGGCGGCTATGTTGTTTACGATATGTATTACAATGCGTGAAACGGATTATTGAACGGAGAAAAGGAAGAATCGGGATGATTTCGAAAGCAGAAAACAAATCCAAGCTGCGCGTAATATTCATCGTGATCGTCGTTGCGGTGCTTACTGCGGGTTGTGCCGTTTTTATAACCGAATATAACGGTCGCAGCGGCATTTATGAAATTCGCATAACCTTTGACGATCACAGCTATAAAGAAAACTATTACGAGCAGTTCAAAGAGCTTTGCCTTTGCACCGAAAAGCTGCTGCTTCCGGAGCTTTCGCAGGAGGATTTGCAGAGCTTACTTGAAAAGCTTATTGCTCAGTCCGAGGTCAATCTTTTCGGCGACCACGCCGCTTTCAGCGCCCCCGGGCGCCCTGCTCTTGATAAGGTGTACCGAGTTGGCAATACAGGCGTTTACGGTTTTTACGGCTCGGGAAATATCGAGGTATGGTTTGTGCCGCTTATCCGTGTCACGCTACCGAAAATGCCGTGAGCTTTCTCGGTAAAGAGAGCGTGCCGATTGACGAGTTACGGATTGGTTAAAACAGTTGAAGGCCTTAAAAAGACCTACACCGCGCGCCTGGGCGGTACAGCCGTGCAGGCACTCAAAAATGTAACATTCCCGGAAAATAAAAAATAAATATAGGCTTTACGGATGAAATACGATACTGCGTGTTTCATCTGTTTTTGCAATATTTTAGTAAAGTGTTGACAAAATATGTGATTAAATGTTAATATTTATCTATTATAGGTTAATGTACGCTGTTTTAATGGTGAGAGGAGATTTCAATGGGCTTTTTCAGCAAAAAGAAAAAAGATAATGATGCGGTAAAAAGCATCGGTACCCCCGAAAACAATACTATAAATGCCGCCGCATCATCTGAAAAACGGTATGAGTTCGACACAGAGTATTCTTCAAAGCTTGTACAGGTGCTTTCAAGTGAGTATTCATCTGTGTATTATGTTGACCTTACTACCGGTGAAATGAGCATAATTTCGCTCAGCGATACCGTTTTCAATAATATCGGCTCATTCCTGCGCCAGAAAATCAACTTTTCGTTTGCTTTGAAGCTTGTGCTTGCAAAGCAGATACGCAACAGTGACCGTGAGGAGCTTAAAAAATTCGCATCAGCCGAGTTTCTTAGGGACCTTATGCGCCACAGAAAAACATACACACGCATTTACCGCGACGGTACCGAAAAAGATTTTACTTATTACGAAATGAAAATCGTTAAGGTCGATCCGCTTGAAAGCGAAGCGACCGCCATAGTTCTCGGTATTGCCGATAAGGATGCCGAGGTGCGCGAAGAGCTTGCGCTGAAAGAGCATCAGAGAAAAGATGAGCAGATAATCAATATTCTTTCATCCGACTACTCGTCAATGTTCTATGTTGATGCTGCAAGCGAATATCTTGAAACGCGCTTTGTTGATAAATATACCGATAACCGCTTCGCAAAAATGCTTGAGGGCGTTTCAAATTACTCTGAAGCGCTGAGGCTTTATGTGAGCAGATGTGTTGTCGAGAGTGATTGCGATATGGTTCTTGCCGAAGCGGGAATTGATAATATCCGCACTCAGCTCAGCAGTAAAAAACGCTATACATTCACATACCAGAGCAACAAGAACGGCGGTCAGCGCTACTGCGAAATGAAATTCGTTAAGGTCGACCCTGACGATGAGCCCGTGACTGCGTTCGTGCTCGGCGTTGTTGACCGCGACGATATTATCCGCCGCGAAAAGCAGAGGGAGGATGAGCTTGCCGCAGCAAAGCGTGATGCCGAAGCTGCAAGCGAAGCCAAGACCTCGTTCCTGTTCAATATGTCGCACGATATCCGCACACCTATGAATGCCATTATCGGCTTTGCCAATATTGCCGAAAAGCATATTGACGATAAGGAAAAGGTGGTTGACAGTCTCGATAAGCTCAAAGTCGCAAGCGACCATTTGCTCGACCTCATCAACGAGGTGCTTGATATGGCGCGTATCGAAAGCGGCAAAACCGTCGTGGAGGAAGAAGAAGTCAACATCGTTGAGCGTGTTGAGAATATTCGCAACATCATCAGCCAGACGGCAAAGGATAAAAAGATTGACTTCACACTCACCGTCAATCAGGTGCACGATGAAAATGTTTTCGCCGATGTGCTGCATCTTAATCAGGTGCTTATAAATATTATCGGCAATGCCATAAAATACACCAAAGAGGGCGGCAGGGTTTCGCTCACCCTCGAACAGGCTCCCTGCGAAAAAGAGGGCTACGGCTCTTATGTTTTCAGCGTGCAGGACAACGGCATCGGTATGAGCAGAGAGTATGTTGAGCATATTTTTGAGGAGTTTACCCGCGAAAAGACATCAACAGTCAGCGGTATTCAGGGTACCGGTCTCGGTATGGCTATCACAAAACGCCTTACCGATATGCTCGGCGGCGAAATCTCCGTTTCGAGCGAGCTCGGCAAGGGCACGCTTGTCGTTACCCGCTTCGATTTCAGAATCAAAGAAAATATCGTTGATAAGCTTCAGCAGAATGTCGGCAAGGAATCTGCGGATCCCTCCATACTCGACGGCAAGAAGATGCTTCTTGTTGAAGATAACGAAATGAACCGCGAAATCGCCAAGGATATTCTCGAAGACTACGGTATGATAGTCGAGGAAGCTTTTGACGGCGTTATGGCGGTTGATGTTCTTAAAGAAAAAGGCCCCGATTATTACGATATGGTGTTTATGGATGTGCAGATGCCGCGTATGGACGGCTATGAAGCCACAAAGGTCATCCGCGGCCTGCCCGACGAACGTTTTAAGAATCTGCTTATTATCGCAATGACCGCAAACGCCTTTGATGAGGATAAGCGCGCCGCATTAGCTGCCGGTATGAATGCCCACCTTGCAAAACCCATAAATATACGCGATTTACTCAGCACAATAGTAGACTTTCTCGATTAAAAAAGCGCAGAAGCACCGTTTTCTCCCTCGGCGTATCCATATACGACCGTCGGTCGAAGAACGGCGCTTCTGCATCTTTTTATTGCGTTTATTCAGGAGAAATTGTAGGGGCGGCACCCCGTGCCGCCCGGTT